>NZ_CALIZP010000034.1 GCF_938028825.1 uncultured Cardiobacterium sp.
TACGATAAATGGTTTGGGTTTTGTGCCATTAACCGGGTACAGGAGTTTTCATGGCAACTGAAATAGGCAATCAATTACTGGCGCGTGTCCGGGATGAAATGGGGCGCAACATCGCCACCATCAAACGTCAACTCATCGAATGGCTGGAACGCCCCGAATCCGGCGGTATTGACATCCTGCGCGACAAACTCGCGGAAATCAGCGGCGGCCTGTCCCTGATGGGGCAGGATGATGCCGTTGCATTGGCGGAGGCCATCAGTGCAGGGGTCGCTGGTCTGAGCCAGGGCGTGGCGCAGCACGGTGTGGACGCATCCTTTGCCGGACACGGCGCGGAAATCGCGGCGGGGCTTTTGGTGCTGACCGATTACATCGAGCGCCTTGATCATCTCAGCGAGTACAACCGGCAATCCGTTATCCAGGCGACTGCGGCGGTAACAAGCATCACCGCTGCCGGTCAAGACGCCATACACGTTGCCGCCCGGCCGTTTATCAGCAAAGAAACCTATCAGGCGCTGGCGGCGAAAATTAACGAAGTTGTCGAAACCAGCCGCAACCAGATTGAAGAACACATCCGCAATCCGGAAGCGCCGTTCAATACGGCGAACATCATTGAAGCCAACCAGAATCTGAAAAGTTTTTTCGCCGTGCTTGACCTGAAAACGCCGCAGTCCCTCTTGCAGCAAATCAACGAACGGATCAAGCCCGGCCTCGGCGAAGCACAGTGGATTGACATTGCCGAGGCGATGATCCTCGTGCAGGAATCGCTGAAACACGCCGAACACGACGAAACCATCCGCCAGACCGACAATTTCAGCAAGGCCGTGCAGGCGCAGGCGGCACATTCGCGCCTGCTCGAAGTCGAAAAGTTGATACACGACACCGGCAAGCTGGGGCGGAGCTTTTTTGAAGCATTGCGCAAAGAAGTGCTGCACGACGAAACCGTCAAGCAGGAGCAACCCTGGCGCGAAGCGACGGCGCAACTCGTGCATTACAGCGCTATCACCGTGCTGGCCGGGCTGAAAGAACTGGCCGCGCAACTGCAACACCTCGGCCTGCTCTTTGCCGAATTCACCCTGCAAAACGATCAAGTTCTCGCCAAGACCTACGTCCCGGTGATTGACGCCCTGGTCGCCGTCGAATACCTCTTCAATGATCTCGCCGAAACCGGGCGGATCTCGCGGCACGATGTCGCCTTCCTCGCCGAAGCGGTCGGCAAAATCGACAAGATTTGCCCGGTCAGCACGCAGGCGAAAAGCCTCTTTGTCCAGCTCGCCAACATGGCGCCGCCGGAAAGCGACGAAGAAGAAGGCAGCGGCGACATCGAACAGTTCAAGGATGTCCTCGCCTCCGCGCTGGACGTGCTGGATGACGACTTTTCCATGCTGGACAACCCCGAAGAAGAGGAAGAAGCGCCGGAAGAACTGCCCTCGGTCATACTGGCCGGCAGCCAGGCGGGCGCAGGTACCCCGGCAAGCGCTGCGGCGGGGCTGACCCAACTCGAACACAGCGACAGCGCCGCCGCCATCCCCGTCAATCAGAACGCGGGCGGTGTCGGCATCAACGCCCCTGTTGCCGGACAACCCGCCGCCGCAAGCGGAGAAACCGCTGCCCCAGCCGCAGCAGAACCCGCAGCAAGCGGAGAGACTGCCGCTCCCGTCGCCGCAGAACCCGTGTCAAGCGGAGAAACCGCTGCCCCTGCCGACGCAGGAACCGTGCCAAGCGGGGAAACCACTATCCCTGCCGCAGAACCCGCAGCAAGCGGGGAAACCGCCGCATCCGTCGCAGGAACCGCATCAAGCGGAGAGACTGCCGCTCCCGTCGCCGCAGAACCCGCAGCAAGCGGGGAAATCGCTGCGCCCGCCGCAGAAGCAGCATCAAGTGGGGAAACCGCAGCCCCTGCCGCAGAACCCGCAGCAAGCGGAGAAACTGTCGCCGCCCCCGCCACAAAAACAGCACCAGGCGGTGAAACCGCCGCGCCCGCCGCAGCAGCATCAAGCGGGGAAACCACTGCCGCTGCCGCAGCATCGACCGCGGCAGCCGCCGCAGGCGGTGCCCTGCCTGCCGTTGCCTACTTTGCGGGCAAATCGCTGAACGACTTGCAGGCGATGGATGTGCCTGCCGAAAAAGTCTCCTTCGTCGGCAGTCATGCCGATGCCGTCATGGACGAAGAAATCCGCGAATTCTTCAATGAAGAGCTGGGCGAAATCGTCGCAACCATGAACAGCGTCTATCCGCAGTGGCGCGAAGCGGCGGACGACGGTCAGCTCACCAACGACATCCGCCGCGCCTTTCACACCCTGAAAGGCTCGGGGCGCACCGTCGGCTACGAAGCGCTGGGCGAGTTCGCCTGGCAGCACGAACAACTGCTCAACCGCGTCATCGAAAAAGACTACAAGGCCAACTCGCTGGTCTGCGACACCGTCGGCGACGCCGTGTCCCTGCTCAACGTCCTGCAAGAAGGCGAAGAATTCGTCGAACACAAGGGCGCACTCCTGCAACAGGCGCTGGTGGCCGAACGCGTCCGCCTGTCCCTGCTTGATGCCCCGCAAAGCGGGCAGGACGCGCTGGATGCCCTCTCGCGCAAACTGCGCCTTTCCGACGGTGCCACCGCTGCGGCAGACGGGGCTGCTGCGCCCGGGCAGGCAAGTGTTGCCCCGGCGGCAACCGCCGCCGCAGACGAACTGGCGGCTTTCGACGGTATTTCTCTCAACAGCGGCGCAGCTGCGGACGATGAAGCCCCGGTTATCACCCTGGCGGAAGGCGATTTCAGCGTCGAAAAAGACGACGACACGCACGAAGCAGCGCAAACCGCTACCGTTCACGCTGCGGCAGCAGCGCATGACGACAGCGCGATTGACTTCGCCCTCGCCGAAGACGACACGCCGCATGAAGCAGCGCAAACCGCCACCGCTCACGCTGCGGCAGCGCCACATGACGACGGCGCCGTGATTGATTTCACCCTCGCCGAAGACGACACGCCGCACGAAGCGGCGCAAACCGCTACCGTTCACGCTGCGGCAGCAGCGCATGACGACAGCGCCGTGATTGATTTCGCCCCCGCCGAAGACGACACGCCGCACGAAGCGGCGCAGACCGCTACCGCTCATGCTGTGGCAGCAGCGCATGACGACAGCACCGTGATTGACTTTGCCCTCGCCGAAGACGATACGCCGCACGAAGCGGCGCAAACCGCCACCGCCCATCCCACTGCGGCAGCAGCGCATGACGACAGCGCCGTGATTGACTTCGCCCTCGCCGAAGACGATACGTCGCACGAAGCGGCGCAAACCGCCACCGCCCATCCCACTGCGGCAGCAGCGCATGATGACAGCGCCGTGATTGACTTCGCCCTCGCCGAAGACGATACGCCGCATGAAGCGGCGCAGACTGCCACCGCTCACGCTGCGGCAGCAGCGCATGACGACGCCGCGATTGACTTCGCCCTGAGCGACAGCCACGCGGCAGACACACCCACAACAGCGGCAGAACCCGCCGCCCCGGCGGTCGTCACCGTCAGCGGCAGCGAAAGCTACGATAAAGCCCTGCGCACCCTGCAACGCGGCCTGCGCATGGGCGAGCCGGACGCCGACATGCAGGCGGCGCTGGCGGAAACCATCCGCCGCCAGTGGCAGCAAAGCATGGCGGACGACCCCGCCATGCGTGCGGCGATGACGCAAAGCCTGATCGAATCCTTCAAGGGCGACAGCGCCGGGCAGGCACAATGGGTATCCGACATCCTCGCCCAGGCGAATGCCGCCGGCAGCGCATCCGTGCCGGTGCAGCCCGGCCTCGTGCCGAAAACGGCCGGCATGCCCGTACACGCCGCCCCGTCCGGCATTTCGCAAGAAGCCTACGACCGCATGCTCACCACCCTGCGGCGCGGCCTCGCCACCGGGGCGGACGAAGACATGCTTGCCGTGTTGTCCGACACCATCAGCCGCCAGTGGCTGCAACAAGGCATCGACACCGAAGGCGAAACCCGCGACAACATCATCAGCCAGCTCAAAACCTCGCTGCTCGAAGAAGGCGTGGCGGACGAAGTCACCCTGGACGCCATGCTGGAAACTGTGCCGCACCGCGTGCCGAGCGTCCTGCCGGAAGGCGTGCGCCAGGATTCCTACGGCATCATGATGGAAACCCTGCGCGCCGGCCTCAGCAACGCATCCAGCGCCGACGTGCAGGAAATGCTGGCGACAGCCATCGGCAACCAGTGGCAGAACCAGAACAGCCTGCAAGACAGCGCCATCCGCGCCGCCGTCGCCGAACAAATGGCCGCCGTCCTCGGCGGCAACGGCCAGGAAAACAGCGCGCTGGTCGAAGCCGTGTTGAACCGCGCCGCCGAAAAAGCGCGGGAAATCCCGGCCGGCATCCGCCCGAACGACTACCACAACATGCTGGACACCCTGCGCAGCAACATCGGCAACGCGCAGAGTGCCGAAGCGCAAGACGCGCTGGCCGCCAGCATCAGCGCCCACTGGCAGGAACAAAGCCTGCAAGACGACGCCACCCGCGACGCCGTGGCGCAGCGCATCATCGCCGCGCTCGGCGGCAAGAACGAAACCGACAGCGCCGCCGTCGAAGCCGTCCTCGAACGTGTTGCCGAAAAAATGGCGCAACGGGGCAAACAAACCGCCGCACCGGGCGGGGCGACAGCGGGCTTCGCCGCCGACAGCACCGCAAGCGGGACAACGGCGGAAGACAGCAGCGCCGTCCACCTCGCGCCGGGCAAAAGCGGCGCAGCCGACAGCGCCGCCAGCATCGGGCTGGCACAAGGCGGGCAGGCTGCGGGCGATGCCGTCGCCAACATGGCCGTCGAAGCCACCATCCTGCCGCAAGGCGTGCGGCAAGAATCCTACGGCGCAATGCTGCACACCCTCGGCGCGGGCATTGCCGCCGCGCAAGGCGACAGCACCGCGCAAGAAGCGCTTGCCGCCAGCATCGGCGCGCAGTGGCGGGAAGCGGACACCCTGCACGACCCCGCCGCCCGTGCCGCCGTCGCCGGACAACTCACCGCCGCGCTCGGCGACAAAGCCGACGCCGCGACCGTGGAAAACATCCTCAACCGCGCCGCCGCGCAAGTTGGCGAACTGCCGCAGGGCGTCGCACAGGCCGCTTACGGTGGCATGCTGCAAACCCTGAATGCGGGCATTGCCACTGCCAAAGACGACAACACCGCACAAGAAGCGCTCGCCGCCAGCATCGGCGCGCAGTGGCAGGATGCAGACACCCTGCACGACCCCGCCGCCCGTGCCGCCGTCGCCGGACAACTCAGCGCCGCGCTTGGCGACAAAGCCGACACCGCGACCGTCACCAGCATCCTCAACCGCGCCGCCGCGCAAGCTGCCGGACTGCCGCAGGGCGTCGAACAGGCGGCGTACACCTCCGTACTGCACACCCTGCAAGCGGGCATTGGCGCAGCGCAAGGCGGCAATGTCGCGCAAGAGACGTTAGCCGCCAGCATCGGCGCGCAGTGGCGGGAAGCAGACACCCTGCACGACCCCGCTGCCCGTGCCGCTGTCGCGCAGAAAATCAGCGCCGCCCTCGGCGGCAAGGCCGACACCGCCACCGTCGAAAACCTCCTTGACCGCGCCGCCGCGCAAGCCGCCGCCCTGCCGCAAGGCGTCGCGCAGGCCGCTTACGGCGAGATGCTGCAAACCCTGGACGCCGGCATCACCGCCGCGCAGGACGACCACGTCGCGCAAGAAACCCTGGCCGCCGCCATCGGCGCACAGTGGCAGAGTGCCGAAAGCCTGCACGACGACAGCGCCCGCGCCGCCGTCGCCGGGCAACTCAGTGCCGCCCTCGGCGGCAAGGCCGACACCGCCACCGTCGAAAACCTCCTTGACCGCGCCGCCGCGCAAGCCGCCGCCCTGCCGCAAGGCGTCGCGCAGGCCGCTTACGGCGAGATGCTGCAAACCCTGCAAACGGGCATCGGCATTGCGCAGAGCGACACCGCCGCGCAGGAGGTACTGGCCGCGACCGTCGGCGCGCAATGGCGGGAACCGCACAGCCTGCAAGACAGCGCCGCGCGCCGCACTGTGGCGCAACAAATCGCCGACACCCTCGGCGACCGGGCGGATGTGGCCGATGTCGAAGCCGTCCTCGCCCGCGCCGCCCGCCAAGCGGCAGAACTGCCGCAGGGCGTGCGCCAGGACGCCTATGGCCGCATGCTGCACAGCATGCGTTTCGGCGAAATCCACGGCGATACCGTCGAGCAGGAAATGCTCGCCGCCACCGTCGGCGCGCAATGGCAGGAATCGCACAGCCTGCAAGACAGCGCCACCCGCACCGCCGTGGCGCAGCAACTGGCGGCCGCGCTGGACGGCATCGCCGATGCCGATGCCGTCTCCGCCATCCTCGACCGCGCCGCCGCGCAAGCCGCCGCCCTGCCACGGGGCGTGGCGCAGGACGGCTACGGTGCCATCCTGCAAACCCTGCGCGGCGGTATCGGTGCCGCCGACGACGACCACACCGCGCAGGAAGTCCTCGCCGCCACCCTCGGCGCGGTGTGGCAAGACCCGCGTGCCCTGCAAGACGGTACCGCCCGTGCCGCCTTTGCGCGGCAAATCAGCGCCGTCCTGGACGGTGCCGTTGACGAAGCGGCGCTTGCCGCCGTCCTTGACCGCGCCGCGACACAGGCCGCGCAACTGCCGCAGGATGTACGCCAGTCCGCCTATGGCGAAATGCTGCAACACCTGCACGACGGCATCGGCGCTGCGCGTGACAACCCCGCCGCACAAGAAAGCCTCGCCGCCACCATCGGCGCGCGCTGGCGCGAAGAACACACCCTGCACGACCCGGCCGCCCGCGCCGCCGTCGCCGCGCAACTCACCGCCGCCCTGGGCGACAACGGCGACGCCGCGACGGTCAGCGTCGTCCTCGAACGCGCCGCCGCACAAGCAGGCTTTCTGCCGCAAGGCGTCAAACAGGAAGCCTACGGCGACATCCTGCACACCCTGAGCGCGAACATCGCCGCCGCCCAAGGCGACGCGGCCGCGCAAGAAACACTCGCCGCCGCCGTCGGCGCGCAATGGCGGGAAGCACACAGCCTGCACGACCCGGCCACCCGCGCCGCCGTCGCCGCGCAACTCAGCGCCGCGCTCGGCGACAATGCCGACGCCGCGACCGTTTCCGCCATCCTCGACCGTGCCGCCGCACAGGCGGACGCCCTGCCGCAAGGCGTGCGTCAGGATGCCTACGGCGCGATGCTGCACACCCTGCACGCGGGCATTGCCGCCGCTAAAGACGACGACGCCGCGCTAGACGCCCTTGCCGCCGGTATCGGTAGCCGGTGGCAGGAAGCGCACACCCTGCACGATCCGGCCACCCGTGCCGCCGTCGCCGCACAACTCACCGCCGCCCTGGGCGACAACGGCGACGCCGCGACCGTCGCCGCCGTGCTTGACCGTGCCGCCGCCAAAGCGGCAGAAACTGCCGCCGAAACCCTGTCGGCGGAAAGCTACGAACACCTGCTGTCCCTGCTGCGGCGCGGTCTGAAAGACGGCGACGCCGACACGCAGGCGGCACTGTCCGCCACCCTGCAACGGCAATGGCAGCAGCAAGACCTGCCGCAGGACAGCGCCACCATCAGCGCCGTGCAACAACAACTCGACGCGTCGCTCACCGCCGAAGGCATCGATACCGCACCGCTGGCGCAAGTCTTCGCCGGTGCCGGCCTGGCGGGCGGCGAAATCGTCGTCAAAGCCGTGCTGTCGCAGGACAGCGCCGATGCCGCTGCCGCCGCCCATGCCCCGGTCATCAAGGCCGCCGCCGCAGACGGACAGGCGCACGACGGTTTCGTCGATGCGGCCGCCGACAGCGCTGCCACCCAACCCGCCGCCTTCGTTGATGCCGCCGCCGCTACGCATGACGGCGGTTTCGTGGATGTCGCGGACAGCGCCGCCGCACACGGCGATGCCGAAATCTACCCGCACGGCGACGCGGCAGGCGAAGGCACAGTCGCCTTCATCGACACCGCCGCCGTTCCCGGCGACATCGCCCCGCTGCCCGAAGACGGCGAACTGCCCACCGCCCTCGGCGGCGTGGCCACCGCCGGTATTGCCGCCAGCGCCGCATTGCGTCCGGGCGGCAAAAACGGTGCGACCATCTCGGCAACCCCGGATTCCGTCGTGCAAATCACCCCGTCGCGCGGCATCAGCCCCGCCGAACGCCTCAACCGCGAACTCGCCTCACTGGCACAGCATCCCGGCCTGGATGATGCCGTGCAGGGCGGCAAGGCGGGCGGCGGCGACAGCGCCACCGGCAACCGCGCCGGCTTCCTGCGCGCGGTGGACCAGTTCGACACCCTCTCGCAACTGGCGGACAAAAGCGACTCCCCCACCATCATCGACGACCTCATCGACTCTGTTTACGACATCGAAGACAGTATTGATAGCGAGGTCGCGCCGCCGTGGATCTGGCGTCTGCTTGACTCCATCGAACAACTGCTGCTCACCCACAAACAGGAAGGCACCCCGATCAGCCTGAGCTGCGCCGCCGTCTTGCGGCAAAGCGCCAGGCTCATCGAAAACTTCGAAGAAGACGCCAACGAAGAAGAAGCCATCGAGGCCATCAACGCCCTGCTCAACGCGCGCCGCGAAGCGGGCGGCGGCAAAAGCGGCAGCGAACCGGCGGCCTTGCCGTACAGCGGCGCCCCGCTCGGTAGCGAGCTGGTCGAAGACCCGAACGCCAACACCATGCTGGCGGAAACCTTCATTGACGAAGCCATGTCGCTCTTCGCCCACAGCCAGGAAGAAGCCGAACGCTGGGACGAAAACCGCGACCAGTTGAGCCGCCTCGACGCCATCCGCCGCGACATGCACACCCTGAAAGGCAGCGCGCGCATGGCGGGCTACAACGCCATCGGCGACCTCACCCACGGCGTCGAATCCCTGATTGACGGCATCGTCAACGGCCAGGCCGAAGCAGGCAGCAAGGCAACCAGCATCCTCGTCGGCGCGATGTGGCAGGGCATGCTCATGCTCGACACCGTGCGCGACGGCTACCTGCCGCAGACCGACCCGTACATCCTCAACAATATCCACAGCTACCTCAACCAGCCGCTGCCCTACCCGGAAGTGGCCGAAGCCGCCGAACTGGCGCGGCAGGAAGCGCGCGAAGAAGCGGCAGCAGCCGCCGCCGCGCAGGCCGAACGCTTCGCCGACAAAGAGAAAGAGCTCACCCCCGAACCGGCGGAAGAAACCCCGGTGGAAGAAGTGACGGCGGCGACCGAATTCGACGAAAACATCGACCCGGTGCTGGTGGACATCTTCACCGACGAAGCGCAGGAACTGCTGCAAACCACCAGCCAACTGCTGGAAGACGATTTCAGCAAGAGCGAAGTGGTCGAAGAACTGCAACGCACCATGCACACCCTGAAAGGCGGTGCGCGCCTGGTCGGCTTCACCGCCATCGGCGACACCGCGCACCTGATGGAATCCGTCATCGACAAAGTGCCGGAACTCGCCGAAAGCAAAGTGCGCCAGGCCAAAACCCTGCTGCACTTCGGTCTGGATGCCCATTACGAAATGCTCGACAGCGTCATGCGCCACGAAATGCCGCAGCCCGCGTCGGAAGTCAACGAATCCCTCAAACTCTTCGCCGACAGCGGCCAGTACCGCGCCCCGTCGCAGGTCAAGCCCGACGCGGCGGACGAGCAGACAACGGGTGCGGACAACGCCCCCGACACCGCCCCAGGCGAAGCGGCAGCGAGTGCACACGCACCAAGCGGGGAAGCCGCAGGCGGCACCGCGCCGGACGAAGCGGCAGCGGGCGCACCCGCTCCAAGCGGGAAAGCTGCGGACGAAAGCGCCGCAGACAAAGACAGCGCCCACAGCGAACACGCCCGACACGCCATCCATGCCGACAGCCACGGTAGCGGCGGACAGGCAGGTGAAGGTGAAACCGCCGCCCCCGCAACGCCATCTGCCGACAGCGACAAAGCCGCAGAAAAAACGGCGGAAAAAACGTCCGATACCCAAGCGGACAGCCACAGCGCGCCGCCGCCGGATCACACCCCGGCTCTCGAAAAAGAACACGGCAACGACATCAGCGCAGGCGACAGCAAGCCCGATGTGCCGCAAGACAAGAACAAAGAAAAAGACAAGGCGAAAGATAAAGACGGCAAAGACAGCAGCAGCGACAACCTGCCGCGCTATGTCCGCGTTGACGCGCAACTGCTCGACGAAATGATCGCGATGACCGGCGAAACCGCCATCATGCGTTCGCGCATGGAAAACATCATCAGCGAAGCCGAATTCAACCTCACCGAGCTGACCCGCGTCGCCACCCGCATCGCCGAACAAATGCGCCGTCTCGACAGCGAAACCGAAGCGCAGATGCTCTACCGCCGCGAACAGCAGGGCGACGACGACCTGCACTTCGACCCGCTGGAAATGGACCGCTTCTCGGAAATCCAGCAGTTGTCACGGCAGTTGTCGGAAGCCATTGACGACCTGAAAAACCTGCAAGACACCCTGAGTCAGGACAACACCACCCTGCGCAACCTCTCCATCCAGCAGGGCATCATCCAGCGCAACATCCAGGACCACCTGCTCACCACCCAGCTCATGCGCTTCGATGTGCACGAAGCCCGCCTGCGCCGCCTGGTGCGGCAGACCGCGAAAAGCGTCGGCAAGGACGTCAACTTCATCCTCGAAGGCGGCGAAGTCGAAGTCGAACGCCGCCTGCTGGAAGACATCCTGCCCGCGCTCGAACACATGATCCGCAACTCGCTGGCGCACGGCATCGAAAGCCCGGAAGCGCGCCTCGCGACCGGCAAACCGGAAACCGGCACCATCAAGGTCAAAGTCGGCGTCCATGCCGCCGAACTCTCGGTGGACGTGCTCGACGACGGCCAGGGCCTCAACTACGCGCGCATCCGCGAAAAAGCCGCCGCCAAAGGACTGCTCGACCCCGATCGCGCCGACGACGAAAGCTACCTGAGCAGCCTCATCCTGCGCTCCGGCTTTTCCACCGCCGAATCCCTCTCGCAACTGGCGGGACGCGGCGTCGGCATGGATGTGGTCAACGAAATGGTCAAACAGCGGCGCGGACAAATCGTTGTCCGCTCCAAACGCGGCGAAGGCACCATGTTCACCCTGAACATGCCGTTCTCGATGAGCATCGCCGAAGTCCTTTTGGTCGAAATCGCCGGGCAGACCTTTGCCGCGCCGATGTCCTCCATCAAGGCCATCGGCCAGGTCAGCCACGACATCCTGCAACGCAGCGTGAACGGCGAAAGCGTGTACCAGAACTACGAAAACAAGGACTACCGCCAGTTCGTGCTCGGTGCCTACTTCAAGCCCGACCAGTACACCCTCGGCGTCGAAGAAGCGAGCGCCCCGGTTCTCTTCATCAACAGCGAAGACAACCCGGTTGCCTTCCATGTGGACCGCATCCTCAACCGCCTGGAAATCATCGTCAAAAACGTCAACCGGCAAGTGCTCAACATCCCCGGCATCTCCGGCGCCACCATCCTCGGTGATGGTCGCGTCGTGCCGGTACTCGAACTGCTCGACCTCGCGCGCCGCATCGCCGACCTCAACACCCTGCACGAACAGCATGCCGAAGAAGCCGAAGCCGCCATTCCGAACATCCTCGTGGTGGATGACTCCGTCACCATGCGCAAAGTCAGCACCCGCCTGCTCGAACGCCACCACTACAATGTGGCGACCGCGAAAGACGGCCTGGATGCCATCGAAGTGTTGAACACCTTCACCCCGGACGTCATCCTGCTTGACATCGAAATGCCGCGCATGGACGGCTTTGAATTCGCCGCCCACGTCCGCCACGGCAGCAACGTCCCCGATGTGCCGATCGTGATGATCACCTCGCGCACCGGCGACAAACACCGCGAGCGGGCGGACGCCATCGGCGTGCAGGGCTACCTCGGCAAACCGTACAGCGAAGATATGCTCATACAGACCCTGGAATTCCTGCTGAAAAAAGGGGGGGATAACTAATGGAACAGCTCAGCATCACCCTCGTGCCGACGGCGCATGAAACCCTCATCCTGCCGTCGGCCATCATCGCCCACATCTACCCCTACGCGCCGCCGCTGCTCATCGACAACGCCAGCGAATTCGTCATCGGCGGCCTGCTCATCGGCACCGACAAACTGCCGCTGCTTGATCTTTTCACCACCGCCGCCGAACAGAAAGACGAAGACCGGAACAGCTTCCGCGTCGTCCTCGTTTCATCCGTCACCACCGCCTCGCCGTTCATCCAGTATGCTATCCTTGCCCACGGCCAGCCGCAGATCGCCAACATCGGCGAGAACGACATCACCTCGCTCGGCAAAGGCAGCCACCGCTACATCCGGCGCTACATCGCCCTTGCCGGATACGACAGCGACAAACACCTCATCCTCCCCGACCTGCCGGCACTGGAAGCCGAACTGACCATGAGCTGACGCATGAACCCCGACTACCTCGAATTTGAACAACCCATCGCCGAACTCGAACACAAACTGGCCGAACTGCGCCAGTTCAGCAGCCAGACTGAAGTTGACCTCAGCGACGAAGTCGAACGCCTGCAAAACAAAACCCGCACCCTCACCGAAAGCATCTTCGCCGGTCTCAGCGACTGGCAAATCGCCCAACTGGCGCGCCATCCGCAGCGCCCCTACACCCTTGACTACATCCATGCCGCCTTCACCGACTTCCGCGAACTGCACGGTGACCGTCATTACGCCGACGACGCGGCGATCGTCGGTGGCTTGGCGCGGCTCGACGGGCGCGCGGTGATAGTTATCGGCCACGAAAAAGGGCGCGATACCAAAGAAAAAGTCAAACGCAACTTCGGCATGCCGCGCCCCGAAGGCTATCGCAAAGCCCTGCGCCTGATGAAAATGGCCGAACGCTTTAGCATCCCGCTCATCACCTTTATCGACACGCCCGGTGCCTATCCCGGCATTGGTGCCGAAGAACGCGGACAATCGGAAGCCATCGCGCGCAACCTCTACGAAATGGCGAAACTCGACATCCCCACCATCGCTGTCATCATTGGCGAAGGCGGCAGTGGCGGGGCACTGGCCATCGGCGTTGCTGACCGTGTGCTGATGCTGCAATACGGCATGTACTCCGTCATCTCGCCGGAAGGTTGCGCCTCCATCCTCTGGCACAGCGCGGAAAAAGCAGCCGAGGCGGCGGAAATCATGCAGGTCACCTCGGCCAAACTGGAAAAACTCGGCCTCATTGACGGCATCATCGCCGAACCGCTCGGCGGCGCCCACCGCAACAAAGACGAAATGGCCGAAACCCTGCGCACCACCCTCATCGACGAACTCGACCGCCTCTGCGCCCTTGATGATGCCGAGCGCCTTGCACAGCGGATGGATAAAATCCGCCACTACGGCCAATTCACCACAGCCTGATACCAATTCCAGAAATTAAGCTGGCAAGGCGGCGAGCCGAAGACAGTACAGATAGTACGGCGCGGGTTTCCCATAAAAATCGCGCAGCGATTTTTATGGGTGCCCGGTCAGGCGAGCCAACACAGCCAGATTATTTTCTGGGATTGGTATGAAGCAGAAGCGGGCAGGGCAGAACGCCGCTCCTTCGCTGCCAGGCGAAAACAAAAAAATCCGCCGCCCTGCGGCGGATTTTTTTGCGCGAAACCCAACAACCACGCCGCCTGAGCGAAACCCAACAACCACGCCGCCTGAGCGAAACCCAACAACCACGCCGCCTGAGCGAAACCCAACAACCACGCCGCCTGA
>NZ_CALIZP010000035.1 GCF_938028825.1 uncultured Cardiobacterium sp.
AGGCGCAAATTCAACCGATAACCCCGCGTCATGCGGGGATTTTTTTACCCAAGGAGTACGTCATGACAAAAGACATTCCCTACAACAAGCCGTCCTTCCTGCACTGGGAAGGGCACCCGACCAACAGCCGCGCGGTGCTCACCGCAGGCGAGGCATTCAAAACTGGCGAGCTGCTGGTATTCACGGCCAAAGGCTACGAACCTTACAAGGGCACAGCACTGACGGCAGACGCCACTAAGGCACCGCAGGGCGTCGTCGTCGCTATCGCCTTGGAAGATGCGGCAAAGGGCGGCAAGGCTGCCTGCATTGTCCGTGTTGCTACGGTGATGAAGGACAAGCTGACCGGCGTCGCAGCGGACGCCTTCGACACCGGCAAGCCGCTGGCGGGCTTTGATGCTCACTTCTCGCGGCAGCAAATCGCGCTGGTGACGAGCGTTGAAGCGCAGCGGGCATTCAAATGAACGGCATTACCCTCGGCGTCCTGCGTCTCTCGCTGGACGAGCGGCGCAAAGTCAAAGGCACTGCCTATGCAGGCGGGGTGCTGTCCTACTACGGCGACCACATCGCCATTGACCTCGACAGCCTGCAATTCAGCGGCAAACAAATTCCGCTCCTGCATAACCATGACCGTGACCGCTGCGTCGGTTACGGCTGGCTGGCGCGTGAAGGCAAGGCGCTCACCGTCCACGGCGAGATGCTAAGTAATGACCACGCCGCCGAAATCATCAAAGCTGCTGACGACGGTCTGGAATGGCAGATGTCGGTGCATATCGAAGCGGGGCGGGTGCTGACCCGCCACGCAGGCGACATTGTCAACGGTGAGGCGCTGGCCGTGGATGACGTGCTGGTGATGACCGACGGCGTCATCCGCGAGGTGTCTTTTACCCCGACCGGCGTCGATGCCGACACCTCAGCCAGCATCCTATCCCTCTCACTCACCAAGGAAATCCCCATGAATAAACCTGAAAACACCCCCGATGAAAGAGACGCGCGCATCGCCGAACTGGAAGCGAAGCTCGCGCAACAACAAACCGAATCCCGCCTGAAAGAGTTGAAGGCGCTTGGCATCGACGGCGACAACGCCGCGACGCTGGCAAAAGCGCCGGATGACGTGTTCGCCGCCTTTACCGCGCAATTTGCCTTGCAGAACAAGCAGCAGGCGGTGCTGGGTGCCAATTACAGCGGCGGCGAAGACGAAGTGCAGCGCCGCCCCAACCCCCTACTGAAAAACAAGGAGTAACCCATGTCCGATGTACTTGCCATGCTGGGTCTGACCCAGACCGAGCTTGACGAAGCCGTCAACAGCAAACCTAACGTCCCATCCCGCCTGCTCGTTGATCCGATGTGGCGCGAGAGGAACCTTACCACCACCAGCGTGATGATTGAGTTTGTTGACGGTCAGGTCAACCTGATTCCGAACACCAGCCGCGAAGCCGCGCCGAATACCAAATCTTTTGGCAAGGGCAGCAAGGTACGCACCTTTACCGTGCCGCACTTGCCGCTGGAAACCTATATCCGTGCCAGCCAGTTGCAGGACGTACGCAAGGCGGGCACTAAGGACGCGCTATTGGCGAACGCCGACGTGGTCGGGAATGAAATCGCCGAACACCGCAACGCCCACGACGCCACCATCGAGAACCTGATGCTGGGCGCGGTCAAGGGGAAAATCCTGGATGCCGACAGCACAACCGTGATTTACGACCTCTTCACCGAGTTTGGTGTGACCGAGCCGGTGACCAACATGCAGTTTTCCAGCGCAACCGCCGACCTCGCCCTCACCATCGAGCAGACCATCCGCACCATGAAGAAAGGGCTGCGCGGTGATACGTCTTCCGGGGTGACCGTCCTCTGTTCGCCGGAATTCTTCGACGCGCTGGTGTCGCACAAGTCCACCAAGGACGCCTGGATGCGTTACCAGGACAACGTGTTGACACGCGAGAACACCAACGGCAAATTCGCCTGGAAGGGTGCGGTGTTTGAAATCTACGACTACACCCTTGGCGAGACGCCGATGATTGAGGCGGGACACGCGCATGGGTTCCTCACCGGCATGTACAACGGCTTCGTCCGCTACAACGCCCCGGCCAACATGATTACCGAGGCGAACAAGCTGGCGCGACCTTTCTACATCTCGACCGAGATGGGCGAGCACAACCGGGGCGTCTCTATCTACACCGAGACCAACCCGCTGCCGCTCTGCCTGCGTCCGCAGACCTTGATGCACTTCAAGAGCGCGTGATGTACGCCGCCCCGCAAGACCTCATCACCCGCTTCGGCGAGCGCGAGATGGCGCAAATCGCGGGTGATACCGCCCCCACCAATGCCAAGCTGCTGGCGGCCTGCCTGGATGCAGCGCAACTCGCGGACAGCTACCTCAGCCGTGCCGTCGTCCTGCCGCTTGCCGCCGTGCCAGCGGTGCTGGTTGGGGTGTGCGCCGACATTGCCCGCTACCGCCTGCACGACGACCAGATGAAAGAGGGCGGTGACCAAGGCAAAACCACCATGCGGATGCGCTACGAGGACGCCATCAAATGGCTGGAAGGGGTAGCGGCAGGCACCATCCTGCTCTTCCCCAAAGAACGGCAGGCCGACCCGAAAGCGCCGCACCCGCTCACCGGCAACCACCGCATTGCCGT
>NZ_CALIZP010000036.1 GCF_938028825.1 uncultured Cardiobacterium sp.
ACAACGCCGGGCATGACGAAACCCCGCTCAGCGCGCCGCTGGATGTCGAAAACACGCCGCCGCAGCCACAACCCAATCACGCAGGCCAAATCACCATCAGCGGTGCAGCGAAGGTTGGCAGCGAACTGACCGCCAGCATCAGCGACAGCGACGGAGTACCGACCGGCGGCGTACGCTACCAATGGCTGCGCGACGGCGTCGCCATCAGCGGGCAAACGGGCAACACCTATCAGCTCACCAATGACGACGCCGGGCACAAAATCACCGTGCGCGCCACCTACAAAGACAACGCCGGGCATGACGAGGCCCCGACGAGCGCGCCGCAGGCCATCGCCCCGCAGGATGCCAACCACCTCACCGTTAAGGAAACCGACGGTCCCGTCGCCGGTTCGATGCAGATTGGCAACCTGGCCGACGGCGAAGGCGTGACCATCGGCAATACCACCCTCAATCTCGCCAAACTGGGCAATCTCGTGCAGCAGCCGCAGACCGTGCTGGATAACGACAAGGGTACGTTGACGCTCACCGGTTATGACCGCGCGAGCGGCACCCTGCATTACACCTATGATCCGAAAGAGCAGCCGGGTTCCGACAATGTGCGCGAGACGATTGACGTTGCGACCGGACGCGAAGATTTCCGTGGTACGAACGGCATCGGTGTGCAGCCGCTCAACCCCGCCTGGGGTGCGAATCTCGCTGCTGCCGAAGAAAGCTACGCACGGGCGGCGCAGATGGGTGTCAAATGGGTACGCATTGTTGCTTCGTGGCACCGTGCGCAAGCGGCGGAAAACGGTGATTACAACTGGGAAGACCTCGACGCTGCTGTCAAACTCGCGCAGAAATACGGCATGAAAGTGCTGATGCAGGTCAGCGGCACACCGGAATGGGCGAGTGGTGCCGACCAGCTCAGTGCCGCTGAAAAAGAGGCGCTGGACAAGCGGGGCTTCTGGGTCAGCAACTTTGCGCCCAAACCCGAACACGATGCTGACTACGCCAAATTCATGGCCGCTGTGGTCAAGCGTTATGCGCCGCAGGGCATCCAGGATTACGAAGTCTGGAACGAACCGGGCAACCCCGGCTTCTGGCACGACAGTCCGGGCAACCTCAAACCTAACGCCGCGCACTACACCAACCTGCTCAAACTCGCCTACAAAGCCGCGCATGATGCCGCGCCTGATGTCAATGTGCTGGCGGGTGGCATGACCGTGGGCGAGACACGCAGCTCGGATGGCTACATTGACCCGCGTGATTTCCTCGAACAGATGTATGCAGCAGGTGCCAAAGGTCATTTCGACACCCTCTCGCACCACCCTTACGGCATCACCTCGCGTGAATTCAAATCAAACGGCTGGGCGCTGATGAACGGCGATGTCGTCACCCCGCCCCCTGGCGAAAAAACCCTGAAACAAATCATGCAGGAACATGGTGATGGCAGTAAACACATCTGGGCGACCGAGGTTGGCCGCGAGGCCATGTATCAGGGGCTGGACGAAACACAACAGGCCGCCGTCATCAAAACCCTGCTCGAACAGCACGCCAAGACCGGTGAAGGACCGATGATCCTCTACCAGGTGCAGAATGACCGCGCCCCCTATGTGCCAGGCATCATCAGCCGTGATGCCGACGGCGATGGCAAACTGGACGTAAACATCGACACTAACGGCGACGGCAAGCCCGATGCCAATATTGATGCGGACGGCAATGGCATCCCCGATGCCCTCGACAAGGCCAATCACGAAAACTACTTCGGCCTGTGGACACACGACGGCAAAGAAAAACCCGCCGTCAGCGTCATCCGTGCCGCCGCCGGACAAGCGGGTGAAGTCAAGCACAGCACCCTCACCGTGGACATTCTTGACGACGGCGCGAACCCCGCCCCCGTCAACCACGCGCCGACCGACATCAGCCTCAGCGCCGACAAAATCGCCGAAGGCAAAGACGGCGCGACCGTCGGTAAGCTCACCACCACCGACCCCGACAGCGGCGACACGCACACCTACACCGTCAGCGACAGCCGCTTTGAAGTAACCGCCGACGGCACCCTCAAACTCAAAGCGGGGCAGCACCTCGACTATGCCACGGAAAAAACCGTGGACCTCACCATCACCGCCACTGACAGCGGCGGCCTCAGCGTGCAAAAACGCTTCTACGTCTTCGTGCAGGACGACCCCGGCTACCCCGCGCCGCCCGCCAACCACGCGCCGACCGGCAGCGTCACCATCACGGGCGAGGCGGTGGTCGGCAAAACCCTGACCGCCGCGAACGATCTGGCGGATGAAGACGGCCTCGGCAGCATCAGCTACCACTGGCTGGCCGACGGCGTCGAAATAGGGCAGGGCGGTACTTACACCCTGACTGCCGCCGAAAAGGGCAAAACCATCACGGTGAAAGCCACCTACACCGACGGCAAAGGCACGGCGGAAGCGGTGGAAAGCAGCGCCACCGCCGCTGTTGCCGACGACACCCCGCCGCCTGCGAACCACGCAGGCGCGGTTGCCATCAGCAGCGAAGCGAAGATTGGCGGCACGCTGACTGCCACCGTGACTGACGCCGACGAGTTAGCCGCCGATGCCGTGCAATACCAATGGCTGCGCGACGGCAACCCCATCAGCGGACAGACGGGCAACCGCTACACGCTGACCCAAGACGACGCGGGTCATCGCATCAGCGTCAAAGCCATTTACACAGACAACGCCGGACACGACGAAACCCCGACCAGCACACCGACAGCCACAATCGCCGATAACCCGCAGCCGAACCATCCGGGCAAAATCAGCATCAGCGGGGAGGCGCGCGTCGGCAACACCCTGACCGCTACCGTTGAGGACAGCGACGGCTTCACCGCCGATAACGTGCAATACCAATGGCAGCGGGACGGCATCGCCATCAAAGACGCCAGCGGCAAAACCTATACCCTCACCGCCGCCGATCTCGGCCACACCATCACCGTCAAAGCCAGCTACACCGACCACGGCGGCCATGCGGAAACGCCGGAAAACCACAGCGACACCGTGCAATACGGCATCTACCAGCACACTACCTACGGCAAATACATCGACGCAGGCGAATTCGGCGTTGACCCGACAGGCGCGACCGATAGCACCACCGCGCTCAAAGCCGCACTGGCCGCCGCACAAAAAGAAGGGGCAGCGCTCTACCTTGGCAAAGGCACCCTGAAAATCAGCGAACAACTCGCCATTGACGCCGCGCACGACAAAGTCACCGGTATCTTCGGCGACGGCATGGGCAAAACCACCGTCACCTACAACTGGCAACAAAAAGGCAAAGACTTCAACTGGAACACCAACCTCGACGACGTACGCAGCGAGGCAGGCATCCTCGTGGACGGCCAGAGCGGCAAAACGCTGGCCCATTTCAGCCTGCGCTACGAACACCAAAGCGAGCGCGACTTCTACCGCCCCGCCGACAGCTACTTCGGCAAAGTGAACGGCATCCTCGTCAACGACGCCAGCCGCACCAAAATCGACAGCGTCGAAGTCAGCGGCGCCAACCGCGCCGGCATCCACTTCACCTCAACCAAAGCCGTCGCCGAAAACGCGCACGACCGTTTCGCGCGCGGCGAACTTGACGAACACAGCGCACCAGGCGGCAGCGACAACCAGGTCATCAACAGCCACCTGCACCACAACCGCGTCGCCGGCGTCCTCTTCGCCTACCAAAAAAACATCACCGTCGCAGGAAACGAACTCGCCTGGAACGGCCACGAAGCCGACGGCGGCACCGGCTACGGCGCGGCCAGCATGGCGGGTAGCTACAACATCGGCGTCACCTACCGGGACAACCACACCGACCACAACTACCGCAAAGGCCTCGACATCCACGACGGCGAACACATCCACATCGAAAACAACCGGAGCGACGGCGACCGCTTGAACGGCATCGCCGTCTATAACCGCCGCTTCAGCATGACCGACGTCACCATCCGCAACAACACCGTCAGCGCCGACCCCAACTTCCGCCTGGCCGAAGACGACGGCGATTACAGCGGCAAAGTCACCTACCACGGCTACACCGGCATCCAAATCCAGACCAACACCCAGTTCCGCAACCTCGGCAGCCAAAACGGCCAATACACCATCAGCGGCAACACCATCAAAAACCTCGCCGTCTATCAGGACAACATCCACACCTACGCCATCGAATACAGAAATCACGAGCGCGACATGGATTACACCCTGGACATCCGCGACAACCACATCAGCGGCGACAGCAGCAAATACCTCATCGGCATCATCAACGACACCGGACGACAAAGCGGCACGGGCGCGGGCAGCGGCACCATCAACATCAGCGGCAACACCGCCGACATCGGCCGCATTACCCCCGGCGCCATGCCCATCTACATCCAGGAAAGCAACAGCGACGGCAAACTGCGCGGCGGCGTCACCATCGCCGACAACCGCATCACCATCCGCGAGGCGAGCGATGGCGTCGCCGAAATCCTGCAAGTGCTGGGCAACGCCGAGCACTACGACGTGCGCGACAACACCTTCAACATCCACGGCAACATCGACAAACCCATCATCGGCATCTACGGCTACGGCGACACGGCCAAACCCAGCCTCGCCGTTGCAGGAAACCACATCACCACCGACGACGGACAAAACATCCCCGCCAACTGGATCGAAAGTGGACAAAAAAACGGCGCAGATGCCGCCATCCACGCCCACAACAACACCCACAATGGTGCCGAACTCAACGACAGCCTCATCCCCGTCGGCAGCGGCGCGCGCGCAACCATCATCACCCCGAACATCAAAGACGCCGACTACGCCCAACTGATAGGCAAAAGTAGTGCGGACATCCTCGATTACCTCGGCGAACGCGGCGGCGACGCCTTCACCTTCGACACCGCCGAAACCCAGCACAACCTCATCGGCACCCTGGGCGATGACGTGCTGATAGCAGCAAGCGGTGCAGACCGCCTCGTGGGCAGAAAAGGCGCGGACCAATTCATCTTCATCACCAACCCGCTGAAAAGTGCGGACAGCCCGGCGCTGAACCAAATCCTCGACCTCAACACCGGAGAAGACCGCATTCGCCTCGTCGCCGGCAAAGGCGAGACCATCAAAAACCTGCACTACAACGCGGACAAACGCACCCTCGACTACGACCTCGACGACAGCGCGAACCACACCTACCACAACAGCATCACCCTGCGCGCCCACGACGGCCACGCCCTGAGCGAGGAAGAAGTCATGGCGGTGGTGAGCATCCTCTGATGCCGCCGGGCGATACCGGCGCCGGGGCAAAGCTCTCGCGCAATATCCGCAGCACCGCCGCGATGCGGCCGGTCTGCACGCGGTGCGGAGTGACGGCGTAGATGGCAAGCGGCGGCAGTGTCCAGTCGGGCAGGACGGCGTGCAGGCTGCCGTCCGCCAGTGCCGCTGCCACTTCGCCGTCGGCGAGCAGGGCGAGGCCGAGTCCCGCCATGCACAGCGGGCGCACGGCGGCGAGGCGGTTGCAGTAGAGGCCGCCCCCGATGTCGAGCGGGTGGTGTTCCGTGCCGCGCCGCAGTTCGCCGCGTGGCCATTCGCGGTAGATCCAGGTGTGGGCGGCAAGGTCGGCGGGGTGGGTAATGGGCGGGGCGTCGTGCAGGTAGGCGGGGGCGGCGCAGATGCGCCAGTGCCAGTCGGCGAGGTGGCGGGCGACGAGGTCGGGCGCGTCCAGCGCGTGTGCGCCGCCGCGCAGGGCGATGTCGATGCTGCCGTCGCGCAGGTCGGCCAGCGCTTCGTCGAGGTAGAGGCTGGGGCGCAGCGCGGGGTGTTCGTGGCGGATGCGCCGCAGCGCCTGCTGCAAGGCGGGAGCGTCGGCCATGCCGGTCGGTACGGCGAGGCGTACGTCGCCCGCGATGTCGGTTTTCAGGCTGGCGAGGGTCAGGCGGGCATCCTGCACGGTGGCGAGCAGGCGGCGGCAATGGGCGGCGAGCGCCTGGCCCGCGTCGGTCGGGGCGAGGCGGCGGGTGCTGCGGTGCAGGAGTTTGACGCCGTGCAGCTTTTCGAGGCGGCTGATGTGCTGGCTGACGGCGGAGGGGGTCATGCCGAGCGCTTGCGCGGCGGCGTGCATGCTGCCGTGTTCGAGGACGGCAGCGAAGGCGAGCAGCGGGCGGAGGTCGTCCATTATGTAGTCCTGCTTATGGGTGTGATGAGCGGTGGCGGCATTATCAGGCGGCGGTTTGCCGCTTACAATAAGCGCTCCTTCATTCAAGCAACACAGAGAGGTCTGTCATGAAATTTGCAGTCATTGGTGCCACCGGTTATGTCGGCGATGCGGTGGTGCGCGAGCTTGCCGCACGTGGTCACGAAGTCGCCGCGTTTGCCCGCCACACGGATAAAGTCTTCACCGCACCGCATGTGCGGGCGGTGAAGACCGATGTGCACGCGCCCGATTTCACCAGGCAGCTGGCAGGTTTTGATGCCGTGGTCAGCGCCTTCAATCCGGGCTGGACGAATCCGGATATCGGCCGCGAGTTCACGCTGGGCTACGCCGCCATCCTTGCCGCCGCGCGCACCACCCAAGTGCCGTATCTGCTCGTCGTCGGCGGGGCGGGCAGTCTTTACGTCGCCCCCGGTGTGCAACTGATCGATACACCGGCGTTTCCAAAGGAGATTTTCGACGGTGCCAACGCCGCCCGCCATCTGCTGCGCGACCTGGAAGGCAAATATCAGGACGTGCACTGGGCGATGGTTTCGCCGCCCGCCCGCCTCGGTGCCGACGGCGGTTTTAGCGAGGAACGTACCGGCAAATACCGCCTGGGCGGCAACGAGCTGCTGATGGACGGCGACATCCCGGCCGGTATCAGCGTCGCCGATCTGGCGGTGGCGATTGCCGATGATGCCGAGCGCAAGGGGCATATGCACCAGCGCTTCACCGTGGCGGCGGCATAAGGGGAGCCTGTGAAAAAGCTGCTGCTCACCGCCCTGCTTGCCGCATCGCCGAGGGCGATCTGGTGGTGCTGCATGTGTTCAGCCGGGCCGCGCCGGACGATAAAGGCGAGGCGGTGGTGGAC
Organism: uncultured Cardiobacterium sp.; assembly: GCF_938028825.1. GTDB lineage: Bacteria > Pseudomonadota > Gammaproteobacteria > Cardiobacteriales > Cardiobacteriaceae > Cardiobacterium. Next base: position 7,031 of record NZ_CALIZP010000036.1, read on the forward strand.
ATCTTCCGCTTCAATGACGACGGCAAAATCGTCGAACATTGGGACGTCATCCAGCCGATGCCGAAGCCGGAAGAGATGGCGCAGCAAAACGGCATGTTTTAAGCGGCCTTACCCGCAGAAAATCCCGCTCCGGCGGGATTTTTTGCAGCGCTACAATGGCTTCCCCTTCACCACGGACAAAGCCATGAAGCCCCGCGACAAACTCCCCTTATCCGCCTATGCCCCCTATATCCGCGCGCAAGCCTTATGGGGCGGGGCGCTGTTTATGCTGTCATACACGCTTCTTTTTATGCGGGGATGTGGAAGGGGTTGGCTGGCGAGCACCCCTGCCGATTCGTTTGCCTTAACGCTTGCCGTCTGTTTCCTGCTTTATCTGCCGCTGGCCGTGGTGTGCTGCATCGCGGGCTTCATCGTGAGCCGTTTGCAGCTGCGGGGTAACGCGTCCAGCGTCATCCTCTCGGTCGTTACCGCCGTCGCAGCCACATTTTTCAGGAAACTTTCACATACTTTATTGGTTGTAAAGCACTTTTCAAAGAGTGGCTGTGAAAAGCTCTAATTTTTTACAAAGGTGGACAAATTTTAATGCCTTTTTTGAATACGGATGAATATTGAAAGAAACAGAAGTAAACGGATGTTACAAGAAAATAGCACTGGCAGGCTGGGGGTATCTTTGGGGGCATAAAAAGATGCTGTAACCTGAGTTTCTACATTAATTTTCCGTTAATTATGCGACTCAAGGACACCCAAATCCGGCATCTGCCACTACCGGAAAAGCCCCGCAAACTCTTTGATGGCGGCGGTCTCTATCTGTATCTGACCCCTTCCGGCAAATATTGGCGCTATCGCTACCGATTTTTTGGCAAGAACAGAACGCTTGCACTGGGGGTGTATCCGGCCGTGAGCCTGAAAGAGGCGCGCAGGACGCACATGGAGGCGAAATTGTTGCTGGCTAAAGGGGGGTGGATCCGTCCAAGGAGAAACAACGCCGCAGAAGCGAGCTGAGGGCCGCTGCGGGTGATACGTTCGAGGCTATCGCCCTCGAATGGTACAAAGTCAATCGCCCACAATGGACAAGTGCCAGACATGCGCAAAATATTCTTGCGATGCTGCGGACTTACGTGTTCAGCCGCATTGGGCATTTCCCTATTGGCAACATCTCGCCGCCAATGATCACTGACTTGCTGACGGCCAAAGAGATCAAAGGCAAGGATGAGACTGCAAGACGTGTCAGACAGTACATAGGCGCCGTTTACGGCTACGCAATCCGTACAGGCAGGGGGACCTACAATCCCGCCCTCGTGACGGCTCAAATAGGCAAAGGAAGGCAGGTAGTGCATCGCCCTGCATTGCCGCAGTCCATGATTGGCGAGTTTTTTGCCCGGCTGGATGATTATCCAAACAAAGTGGCGCAGCTCGGGCTACGGCTGCTTGTTTTGACGATGGTCAGGTCCGGTGAGCTGTTGGGGGCAGAATGGGCCGAAATCGAGGGCAATGAGTGGCATATCCCGGCCGAGAAGATGAAGATGCGGCGGCCGCACGTCGTGACGCTCTCCGACTGGGCTTTAGAAACCCTGGAAGAATTGCACCAACTGCGCAAGGCAGAGTCCCCGTTGCTCTTTACCGGCAATCGCAATAAACCTGTGGGACAAAATATATTCTCCATTGTCATGACAAAAATGGGATATAGAGATATTGCAGTGCCGCATGGATTCCGTGCGATGGCATCGAGTATCTTGAATGAAAGCGGATTATGGAATCCGGATGCCATAGAAAGACAATTGGCTCATCAGCAAAATAATAAAATCAGGGCTGCCTATAATAGGGCTGAATATATGGAAGAACGTCACAAAATGATGCAGTGGTATTCTGACTTTATTAAAAGTCAAATAAAAGATAAAACCTAATTTATCAAGACTAGGAATAAAAAAAAGACCAGCCAGATACCGGTCTTTTTTATGATTGAAATAACTGGACGCTCTTTAGGAGCGCATCGTAATGTTTAACGCTTATAGGCGCTACAAAGGGGATAATGCGGGGAAAACCGGGTTACGTGGTTTATGCACATTTTTTCGGCTGTCAATATATTGATTTTAATCAAAATATTTCCAACCACATCATAAACCAAGGCAATAGCCATCCTGTGGTTGACTGGGTTATCCACATTCAACCATTTCAATAGGTTACAAAAGTCAAGAGGCTAAAAAATTAAATTACAGCCATAAACTTACTTACTTTTAATGTATCGGCAATAATTCTGCTTCTTTTGAGTTTCTGCATTATGTTGATTTTACATGATTTTATTTAGGGCCAAATTTTGACAAAATTCCTAGATGCTTGACATTACTGATTGGTATGCCCGTTTACGGGGATGTAGATTTTGTCCTCCATTTCAGGGGTCAGTGGGAAGTTGTCCGGCAGGCGGTTGCGCAAAACGTAGTAGTAACCGCTGCCCTCTATATAGTGCTGCCAGCGGTCTTCCTCCTCGTTGCGCTGCAAGATACCGCATTCATGCAGGACTTTGCAGGTTTTCTCCACACCCCACCACTCACCGGTCTTGGGGTCACGGCAACAGTTTTCGATAAACTCCCGTTCGGGGATCCAGTGGTCAAGGTACTTTTCAGCGTATTGTTTCATTTTGTCGCTCCTGATTTAGGTAATCGTTCTTGCATTATCCCGGATGTTGCAATGTCCATCAGTTTATAAAATCGTCCCAAACTTTTGCGTTTGCCGGTTTTGGGGTCTCTCCCAGAAAGAAGAAATTGCCAACGATTGTCTGAATCTTTGGCAAGCCACCCCAATTCATGCAATACTTCTTTGACTTCCTCTTCATCAAATATCGTGCAAAATTTCTCGCGGAATACAGAGGGAAAAATATAATATTCGTCCACCTTATATGAGTAACTATTGTTGCGTTTAACATACCCCATCACACCATCATCAGGGGAAACAGATTTGTCGGGATCAAGAAACAAATGTGAATTTTTGCATGATCATTATGCTGAGGTTTCTGATTTCTTCAGTATTACCCTGTTGCAAACGCGCCATTTTTCGCTCGTAATCGCACCAATAACTAAATATTTGTTGCAGTCTCTTTTGTGCTTCATCCAACGACAGCTCTATAGCGCCGGCTCGTGCCGCCAAAGAAACTCCTGTCATGGCGGCCGCAAAAATCTGCACCAGCTGCGGATTTTGCGGATCTCGCCAGCCGTCGTGGGCCAACAGGTTCTCGAGATATTTATCGTATAGGGTGGTTACGGTTTTCATAGTTGGACTCCGGATTATCGTGCATAGATAGATCTTCTTGCGCTGTCACGGGTGGGGTAATGCCGATCAGTTTGTAAAAGAGCCCCAAGCGTTTGCGTTTACCAGTCTTGGGGTCCTTTCCGTAAAGTTGAAACTGCCAGCGATCCCCCGTGTCTTTGGCCAGCCATCCCAAGCCGTGCAGCACATCCTTGACTTTCTCTTCATCGAATCCCTTGCAGAAGTGCTCACGGAAAATGGCGGGAAAAATGTAATACTCATCTTCCTTTTCCTCGAAAGGCTCGTAGCGTTTGACGTATCCGGGCGTGTCTTTGCTTGGCATATAAGGGTGTTCGGGGTCGAGAAAGAGCAAATCCCGGGTTTGCACAAAGTCCATCCCCATCCGCTTGATTTTTCCGGCTTCGTATCCTTCCTTGACTTGGCCATTGCGGGCACCAGTCTGCGAAGCAATCTTTGATGCCGGACAGGACTTCATCCGCCGTCAGCGTAATGATGTTGTGTTTGACCGCCATGACCAGCCCCGTTGCCGCTACCGCAAAGATCCGGGCGGTGCGCATGGTCTGGGCATTGAGCCGATAATTTTCACTTAATAGCGTTAGGTGTTCTTGGAACAGGCTGACAGCGGTCTCCCGCCAAAATGCCGAATCTTCTGCCAGACAGGTGATGTAGGTGCGCCCGGCTGTGCCGTAGTATTGTGTAACAGCACTGTTGAGGTGGTTCACGAGAGCCTTGAAGTCAGGGAAGTCATGATGGTTTTCGATTTTGTGCGGCAGGGAAGGACAGCGCACCAGCTGCCCGGCCATGATTTCACGGTCGAATTTCTGCAAATGGCTTTCCAGCGAGAGCTCGCCGGTAGAAGTGCAAAGGACCCGGAAACGGATCTCGGGGCGGTTGCCGCCATCCTTGTTGCCAAGCGCCCGCCCCTTGCCGTTGGCCAGTGAATAGATACTTTGATCAACACTGCGGCCGCTGCCGTCTTCGCCGATTTCATCCATCGAAAGCAGGCCGTCATTCCGTGCGGCGGCATTGTTGGTGAGTGCGTAGGCGGTTGTGTTCCAACTCTCGCTGGTGGTGGCACCGTGCCCCCACACGGATTGCGCCACGCGCTGGGTGGTGGTTTTGCCGCTGCTGTATTCGCCGAAAATGTGGATGATGCCGCCATCGATGTTGAGCCATTGCATGAGCGGGGCGGCAAAGGCGGCACCCAGCATCAAGCAAAGGCGGCTGTTGCCGGCCGCGTAGCGCCCTATCCGGTTTTTCCAGTCATCAAGGGTTCCGGCGCTGCGGTAGGCCAAGCGTTTGTCATTGGATACCTTGCCGTTGAAGTAGAGACGGGCGCTCTGGCCGATAATCTCGCCGCTGGGCACTGGGCAGGATATAGGCATCATCGTGCCATCCGGCCGTGTCGGTGATTGTCCATTGCTCACCGGCACCGCTTTCCTGGATAAATTCGATGAGCAGGTCCAGTTTTTTGCGCGCCGAGGGGATGTCAATGACGTTGCGCAGCAGCCGCCAGCCTTCCGGGGTGCCGACGTCGCCGCGCGCGATCAGGCACCGTTCGCCGCCGGTGCACTCAATCAGATAATAATGCTGCCCGGCAATATCGCTGCCCGTACCGACTACGGTAAAGGGGGCGCAAAGGCGGATCGGGGCGAGCCATGCCGTGCCGTCGGCCTTGACCGGATGATGCCAGATGCCGTCGTCATCGGCCACAGTGAAGGGGCGCAGGCATTGCGCGCGTTGCTGTGCCGGCGTGGCGGGTGCAGGTGTTGTCATGCCGCCGTCGTTTGCGGCGACGGCGGAAGGTTTGCGTTTGCCCATATTGACCTGCCTTATTGGGGTAAGCAGGTGCGGAATTGCAAACCGTATTCCTCGCGGGATTTGTCCAGCAAATCACAGAATTGCCCCACCACATGACGCCAATCCATAACGGACAGTCTTTCCACGCTTGCTTTATCGTCCTTGTGGAAATAATGAATGCTGGTATACGAGTCGTCTTGTAAATACGGTTCCGGATCCAGCCGCAGGGACAGGGTAAAAATATAGGGCTTCCCATCCTGACGGCTATCATGTTGTACGTTCACCATGCAGCCAATGCCGTAATGGTCAAAAGAGACATTCAGCGCATAGCCTCTGCTCAATAGCCGGTCGATGAGCACATGGAATAATTGCCTGGCTTCAGCGTGAGGGATGGTCAAACCGGCGGCATCTTTTCTTCCCTGACTTTCCGCCGGCAGGGGCAATTCATCACCGCTCCACTCCGGGCCGCCATCCACGGGTTGCCAGTGACTGCCATCTGCGCGGAAAACACGGCCGCTGCAACTGACAGCGAACACCCCGGGCCGCTCCATGTCAGGGAACTCCAAAGAGCCGATCCAGTCAGTTGCCTTGTTGCGCCGGACGATGATAAAGCCGGTTGTCGCCCGGGAGGCACCGATCGTGGATAATCCATATTCCTGCCGCTTGGTGCGGGCTGTTTCGCGCAGGTGTTCGAGGCGTTGAGCCGGTAATGGTCTTGCCGTCATGCCGCACCTCCCATGACTTCACCATGCACGCTGTCCTTCTGCGTGGCAAACTGCTCAATCAAGTCAAGGATGAGGCAGGTATCGGGGGCGGACAGGCGGAAGTCGGGATCGGTATGGGCGAGGGACAGGGCGCGCAGCAGGGCGGCCGTGTAAGCAGAGAGGGTTTCATTGACGGTATCGGTGGCATCACCGAGTACCAGGGCGATATGGCAAGACATGATAGTCTCCTTGTTGATTAGGGTCTGACTGCCGCCTTTCGTGCTAAGGAAGAGGGCGACAGCGAACGCGGGATTAGCACTACCGCTCAACAAGAAACGGCGAACCTTGCGGTTCTCCCACGCACGCTGCCATAGAAAACAGGCATAAAAACAGCGCTGGAACGCGCCGGTGCGCTTGCTGACAGGCGGGGTGCTAATCCCGATCGCGGCGGTGTGTGTCGCGATGGGCAGACTATAGCCCCTTTTTTGCCCTATTTGCAAGCGCTTCATTGAAAAGTTGACTTGTGTATCGTTACGCGATACAGTGCATAAATAACCCAAGGATTTACAATGATTAAGAGCTTCGCCCACAAGGGGCTCAAACGCTTCTTCTTCAAAGATGAGGCCAGCGGCATTCAACCGGAACACCGCCAGAAACTGAGAGTTTTGCTGACTGCATTGAATGACGCGGAAGCCATAGAGCAAATGGCACTGCCCGGCGCAGATCTGCATCCACTGAAACATAATCTTGACGGTTTTTGGAGCGTCAAGGTCAGCGCGAATTGGCGACTGATCTTCCGTTTCGAGGATGGTAATGCCTACATCGTTGATTATCTCGATTATCACTGACCGGAGAATATCCATGAAAATGAAAAACCCCGCCCATCCAGGACTTGTCTTGAAAACAATGTGTCTTGAGCCTTTGGGTTTGACCATCACAGAAGCGGCAAAGGTGCTTGATATGCCACGTGCGGCTTTGTCAGAAATTGTTAACGAAAGGCGAGGCATCAGCCCGCAAGTCGCATTAAGAATAGAAAAGGCGTTCAATAGCCAAGCTGAATTTTGGTTGAGGATGCAATCCACGTATGATCTTGCACACACCGACCCGCAATGCGCCGCCCGTGTGCAAGTTGTCCAACAACCGGCAGAACTGACCGAAAGCCACGTATAAATTTTGTGCTGCCTTGTCGTACAGTCCCTTCCATGACTTCGGGCAAAATTTGATACTTGCCCTGTTGCAGGCTCTGCCCTATGATGAGTATAGGAATTGAACATTTCTACCCCTTGAAAAGCACTCGGCCCGGAGTGCTTTTCTTTTGCCTGTTTACCGGGTATCCGCCGTAGCGGATACCGTCTTTTGGGTTGAAAGCCAGAAGGGAAGCCGGTCATTATCGGTTGCCGGGGCAAGGCACCCCGGCTTGCGTCCGGCCGCCATGAATAGAACCCCCGGCACCTTGCCGATGCGGGCGCCAATTCAACCTGACTTCATTCAGTCCTTTCATCACCACCTCCTGCCGCTTCGTCTTCGTTGAGTATTGCCGGCATCAGCGAGATGGCAATATCAAGCACACGCGCCATTTCCTCAGGTGTCGGCTGACCGCCCGGATGCAGCATTGCACTGCGCAGGGTTCCCAGTACCACCTTCAGCGTTACCGCTGCTGCACTGCCTTTGGTTGCCGTGGCGTCGATGTCCAGAACGATATGTATAGATTCCATGGTGTCTCCTTAAAATGAGTTACGCACGGCCCAGTTGCCGCGCCTGGGCAATCGTATTTGCCGATGTACTCAATCTGACCTGTCCCCGGGCCTTACGGATGCAGGCAAGCAATACCTCCATACGCTCCGGCGGGATGTCACCAGGTAATGCCTGTGGTAAGTCCCACCTCAGAATGTGATAAGCCACTACCTCATTTTCGAGCCAGCGATAGCTGTGTCCGTCCGCCAACACCGGGATTTTGCCGGCCTTGGCCCACCGGTACAGCGTTTGTCTCGATATAGACAACATGGCCGCCGCTTTGTCTGCGGTAATCAGTTTCATCTCTCCTCCTCGTGATAACCCGTGATAGCCGGATAACACTATTGTCCACGGAAGATACAAAAATATCAACTTAAAGTGTAATGCAAGACGTCATAAAACGATTTTAGGTGCGCTAAAACATGAAAATGCTGATAGTAGAATCACCGACAAAACGGAAACACATCGCCGCCTACTTGGGCGCGGGGTGGGTGGTTGAGGCCAGCTTCGGCCACGTGCGGGACCTGCCGGAGCAGGACATGGGCGTGGATCCCGGTAACTATCAGGAGACATATGAAGTCACCAAGTCAGGGAAGGGTGTGGTGGCCAAGCTCAAAGGCATGGCCAGACAGATGGAAGAAATCTGGCTTGCCACCGACCCTGACCGCGAAGGCGAGGCCATCGCCTGGCATCTGAAAACACTGCTGGGGCACGACAAAACCGTGCGGCGCGTAACGTTCAGCGAAATCACCCAAACCGCCGTGCTGCGTGCCGTGCAACAGCCGCGCGATATTGATGAAAATCTTGTTGATGCCCAGCGGGCGCGGCGGGTGCTGGATCGCCTGTATGGCTACAAGCTCTCGCCCGCATTGGGCGACAAACTCGGCAGGCGCGGCGTGTCGGCGGGCAGGGTGCAGTCCGTGGCTTTGCGTCTGATAGTCGAGCGTGAACGGGCGATCCGTACATTCCGCCCGGTCAAGCATTACGGTGCGGCGGCCATCTGCGAAACAGAGGGGCGGCAATGGCAGACGAAATGGGACACTGCGCCCTTTGTTACCGAAGAATCTCCGTACATCACCGACAAAGAAAGCGCCGGGAACGTGCGCCGCATGGCACAAAGCGGCTTGCGCGTCATCGCCTGCGGGGAAAAAGAACAGCAGCAAATGCCGCCGGAACCGCTGATTACCTCCACCCTGCAACAGGCCGCTGCCAACCGTCTGGGATTATCCGTGGGCGCGACGATGGCCGCCGCGCAACAACTCTTTGAGGCGGGCCTGATCACTTACATGCGCACAGATAACCCCAATCTCTCTGATGAAGCCATTGCCACACTGCGCGACTATCTGCGCGCAGCCGGACAAGATGATCACATTGCCGATCCCCCGCACCACTGGAAGGCAAAAGACGGGGCGCAGGAAGCGCATGAGGCCATCCGCCCCACCGACTTTGCGCGGCGCACCGCCAACAGCGGCGATCCAGTCGCAGATCAGGTCTATCAGCTCATCCGGCGCGCGGCCATCGCCAGCCAGATGCGTCCCGCTATCTACAAAATCAGGAAAGCGCGGCTGGAAATCCTCCGCCCCCTGACTTTGGACAACGTCCCCGCTCCGGGTTCGATGACGGCGGTCTTTACCGCGTCCGGACGGGAACTGCTGTATCCCGGCTGGCAGATCATCGCCAAAGACTACACCGATGATAACGACAAGGCGGAAAGCGGACAATTGCCGATGTTGACGGAAGGCCAAATCTGTCATCCACTCGAAACCGTGCTGCTTGAACCGGAAACGCGTGCGCCAAACCGTTTTACCGAAACCTCGTTGCTGAAACTGCTGGAAAAGCACAAAAGCGGCCGCCCCGCCACCTATGCCAACATCATTGAAACCCAATTGCGGCGCGGTTATGCCGAAATCAAGAAACGCTACTTTTACCCCACCGCATTGGGAGAAGCGGTGATAGATGCCCTGGCCGGCCGTTTCAACATCATGGAAACAGGATACACCGCCGCAATGGAAGCCGAACTGGACAACATCGCCAACGGCACTGCCGATTATCTGACCGTAGTCCGCCACTACGATCTCGCGCTGGATAACCGGCTGGCTGACTTTATCCAATCCTCAATCGAGGACGGCAGCATCATCCCCTGCCCGCAATGCCAAAACGGGAAACTGCGCCGCATCAATGGCAAAAAAGGCACTTTCTGGGGATGCTCGAATTACAAGGATGGTTGCAATTACATGGCTCCCGATGAACACGGCAAGCCCGGAACACCCATGTCAAAATCCACGGCGTACCCCTGTCCGCAATGTGGTGAGGGCCATTTGCAGCGGCGCGCCGCCAAGAAGGGAAAGGGAAAATACTGGTGGGGCTGCGACAGATACCCCGCCTGCGATTACACCACCTTTGATGACAAGGGCAAACCGCAAAAAGCAAAAAATACTTGAAAAGTCAGGGATGATGCGTAAAATATTAAAATTCAATATTATTTTGGAGATCAAATTATGAAAAAGGTATGGAACATCATCCTGATTCTTTTAGGTATCGTTGCAGCTATCGTTGGCATTAATTACGCAATTTATATAATGCGTGTAAATGACGCCCAGAATAAACTGAAGAGCGACTACGCGTTATTAGATAAAATTGAGGAAATGACAAATCCCGTGTAAAGACAAGAAGCAATAGCGCGTGGTTTCTTGTTAAGATTCCCTGAGATTATGGGAACAGGTACTAAAAAAGGAACAGAAAGAGATTTATGCAAGAGAGCTGGTGAAATTTACAAAAAAGCAAAAGAAGAGCCCCATGCTAATTAAAGATTAATTGTTCTCAGGTGCTTTAATATTAAAGATACATATTTAGGACTAACAAATAAATAATGTGCGCTATTGTTGTATTCGCCATCTTGGCGGCAGGTATCATTTATGAAGGAAAAGATGTTGCCGAAGCGTTTTCCCTGCTTGCTTTTTTGGGAGGTCTCTTTTTATTCACTCCACGCAAAGGAGAGGTAGATGAAGATGCGGGGGGGATGCGCGCTAACTTTTTTGGTACTCGGCGCTATCTTTGCCTATTTTTATAGTTGATAGTCAAGCAGTCAGGCTGAGACCTGAAACTGCATAAGAATAATTCCCCAAGATCTCAAAATCAGTAATTGGTTGATACATAGGGTTGAGCGCGGCGAGGTGTACCGCCCCGCCGACCCGGATGATCCGCCGGAAGACATCCACCACCACATCGCCCACGCGCGCCCTTGCGTACACCAGTTCCCCGCCTTCCGGCGGGTTTTTTATGCGCGCATCAAAGACCACCAGCGTCCCCGGCGGAAAAGTCGGCCACTGCGGGGCAGTCATGCTGTCGTCATCCATGACTACCGCAAAGCCCTCAACCACGTTGTTCATCGCCGGAATCGTCACGGCTCCATTGTTTCCGGTCCGGTTGATGACCGACAACTCACCGCCCACGCTTCTTCGGCTGCTTTCACCATAGATGAGCTGATCGATGGAAACCCCGGTAGCTTCGGTAATCGTCATCAGGTTTTCCACATTCGGGGTATTCGCCCTTGTTTCGGTCAGCCATGCACTGACGGCGGACGTGGAAACTTCACAAAGCTGCGCCAGATGACGGCGCAGTTCTCTCTTTTTAATCCCTGTATTTTCAAAGGCTTTTATCAGCTGGTTGATAAATATCTGTTTATCGATTTTCGCGGCCATGAGGTGTGTGGGGAGTTGTTGCGGTGTACCGGGACGGCAAAGCATCCCGCCGCAACATCCTAACATTTCTGCATCTGACCTTGCTTAACGGGGAGGAATGTTATATTTTAAGTACCTTAATCCCTGCCATGAAACAATTATAAGTGCAAGCATGACCCTCCCGGAATACCTTGACCAATACGGACGCGGCGCAATCAAAGCCTTGTCCAAGAGCATCAGCGCATCACCGGCGCAAATCGGGCACTGGCTCAGAGGGCGCTCACCCATTCCTGTGGCCAGAGCTATCCAGATTTACTTCGTGACCGGTGGCTTCGTCGGTTTGCATGAAATGCGTCCCGATTTTTTCCCGCCGGACTGCAAGCTGGTTTACACGAAACAGCTGCCGGATTACAGCAAGACAGCAAGGAGGCATAAGGATGTTTGAGTTCATGGGGTGTGCGGTTGTGGTGCCGCCGGAACAGATGAGCGCGATTGTGCGGACAGAGAGCAGCGCACACCCCTTTGCCATCGGTGTGGTCGGCGGCAGGCTGTCGCGCCAGCCGCAATCCCTGGTTGAGGCCGTGACGACGGTAAAGCTGCTGCGCAAAGGGAACTTCAATTACTCGGTGGGCATGGCGCAGGTCAATCAAGTCAATTTCAGTGCCTATCAACTGCACGAGGGCAACATGTTTGACCCATGCACCAACCTGCACGCAGGCAGCCGGATTCTGGCCGCCTGTCATGCACGCTACGGCAACTGGCCCAAAGCCTATTCCTGCTACTACGCCGGCAATCCCGTTACCGGCTACCGGCACGGCTACGTCGGCAAAGTCCTGCAAAACGGGGCAAAACCCGTCCTGACTTCCGTCCTGATGCCGCGCGCATCGGATGATCTCATTCACTTTATTCCCCACAAAAGGCAAGGAGGCAAAGGCAAATCCACGCCGAGAACCATAAAAAGCATAGACAAACCACTGACATTGCGGCAACGCAGACTCAAATCCTCTCTTTCCAATTCCGGTACAACAAATGAGTAAAACGCTAAAAAACCATCTATTGACATCATGGCACAACCGCCATTTTTGGCTTGTGGCACTCGCCATAGTCACGCTGCTGATTTCTGATCCCGCCGCCGCCCAGGCGTGGGCGCAAAAAACCAAGTCCATTACCGACGACATCGTGCTGGGGCTGCGTCTTTTGTGCTATCCGGTCGCACTGGGTGCCGGTATCTGGATCGTCATCGCGATCTGGACGGGCTCGAAACGGCTGCAAGACATGACGAACTGGATCATCGGTGCTGCCGTGCTGATTGCACTGCCCGATCTGGTCAAAATGATCCCGACATCATGAATGAAGAAGCAGCCGCGCCCCTGTTCCGGGGCGCCACCCGCCCTGTGATGTTCTTCGGCTTGCCGACAGAAATACTCCTCAAAGTCGAAGCGCCGCTCATCCTGCTGGCCGCCGCCCTGTGGCCGCTGCTGCACTTCTATTCGCTGCTTTTCGCCATCCCCGTCATCGTGAGTGGCTGGATGATGCGGGATTACACCAAGCGGGATGACCAGTACATGGTGATCTGGTTCATGGAGGTGATTGAGCGGTTCCGCTTTGCGCAGAACAAATTACGCAATCTGACGGTGCTTCCGCCCTATCCGCTGCCGCATCGGGGATTCATGCATGATTAATACCAAAACACCCACGGCGGGGATTAGCGACTGGATCCCCTATTCTTCCCACATCTCGCCCGAAATCATCAAGCTGCGCGGCGGCAGTTATCTGATGTGTTTCAGACTGCAAGGCGTGAATTACGTCGGGCAGGCACAAAGGGAAATTGATGCACGGGTGCTGCAAATCAATCAATTCATCGCACAGTTGCGCGCGCCGCAACGGTACAACCTGTACATCCAGACGCACTGCATCCGCAGCAATGGCACGGCGTCATTGCCTTCTGACTTTGATGCAGGATTCGCCGCCGAGCTGGATAAAGAATACCTGGAAAAAGTTATCTACGGTTCACCCATCATCAGTACCGATTACTACATCAGCATTATCTACCGACCCTACAAAAGGATTGCCGGATTCACACCATTCAAGAGCACACTCAAAGAAATCATCAAACTGGCCAAACAGGCCGAAGATACCCTGGGCGAAATCAAGCAAAAGTGCTGAGTTACTTTGCAGATTATGACATTGAAACACTGGGTGTCTATGAAAATGAAAAGGGTGTCCATTTCAGCAACACACTGCGTTTTCTGAGTTACCTGGTCAATCTGAGTGATTGTCCGGTGCCGCTGCAACGGACGCAAATTTGTAATTACCTGCCGACAGCAACCATATCATTTGGCAACAACGAATTTGTCAGGATTGACGACTTTGGCAAGACACGTTATGCCGCCATCCTGACTTTTTCTGAATACCCGGATGAAACTACCGCCGGAATGTTGCAGCCATTCCTAGAACTTCCGTGGGAAATGACGGTAACTCAGACCTTCGTACCGATTGACAAGGCAGAAGCCAAGTCATGGCTGGAGCGGGAATACAAGAGGCTGCAAAGCAGTGATGATGGTAGTCAGGCCGATATTGCTGATATTGAGGAAGCCAACGAAGGTGCCAAATCCGACAACTACGTACTGGGCGATTTTTACTGGTCCGCGTTGTTGATTGACGATTCGCTCGACAAGCTACGCCGCAAGATCGCCGAAGCACAAGCGGTACTGACCGGCTGCGGATTCAAGGCATCACCCAACAAGATGGCCAAGATGCATGCCTATTTTGCCCAGCTGCCGGGCAACATCGCTCTCAATCCGCGCCGTGCCAAGCTCAGTTCCGCCAACAGCGCACAGATGATGCCGTTCTTGATCCAAAACCACGGCAAGGCGCAGGGTAACGCTTGGGGATCGGCGGTATCGATGCTGCGCACGGTCAATGATGAAGTCTTCTATTTCAATTTTCACGCCCCGGAACAACGGGAGGACGTGACCGGTGAAGACGTGGCCGGCAACACCTTCATTACCGGTCAGACCGGCATCGGGAAAACGGTGCTGCTTTCTTTCTTGCTGGCGCAATCGCAGCGCTACACCGTCAAACCGCGCATTGTGATGTTTGACAAGGATCTGGGGGCCAGCGTCTTTATCAAGGCGATGGGTGGCCAGTATTCACAGGTCAAGCTGGGCGAGCCCACCGGATGGAATCCGTTCTTGATGGCGCCCACGGAAGAAAACAAAGCCCATCTAAAGCACCTGATCCGGGCCATCCTGAAAAATTATGACAAGCCCATTACGGTATCTGAGGATGAACTTATCCGGAAAGCCATAGAGCAAACACTCGACTTGCCGAAACCCATCAGGAATATCGAAGCTTTTTCCAATTTCCTGCCCAGTGGGGACGAAAGCGTACGGCAAAGATTACACGCTTGGACCAAAGGCGAATATCGCTGGATATTCAATAATCCCACCGACACCTTCTCGGCAGACGCCCATATCATCGGGATTGATTACACCCAATTCCTGGATGTGGATGAGATACGCACCCCCATCCTGATGTACCTGATCCACCGCATTCAGGAAATGATCAATGGTGTGCCGCTCATCATGTCATTTGACGAAGCATGGCGACCACTGCGGGATAAATCTTTCCAACTCTACCTCGAAGACAAGAGCCGCGTTATCCGTAAAGAACGTGGCGTACTGGTATTTGCCTCGCAATCCCCTGCTGATGCCTATGAAGGGCTTTCCTCTGCTTTCCTCGGGCAGATTGCAACCCATATTTTCCTGCCGAATCCCGCCGCAGACGAAAAGGTCTATATGGAAAAGCTAAAACTGAACAGGGAACAGTTTGAGCTGATTCGCAGCCTCGGCAAATATTCACGCGAATTTCTGGTCCGGCACCAGGGCGAAACCGCGCATTGCAAACTGAACATGCGGGGCATCGAGGCCGTCAAAGTCTTGTCCGGCTCTGCCTATCGCGCCCAGATTGCCGATGAAATGATTGCCCGATACGGCAAGGACGACTGGCTGCCGGCCTATTTTGAGCGGCTGTCGCAACCGGCGATCAAGGCGGAAGAAGAACGCTTGCGGCAAGAAAAAGAAGCCGAAGAACGCAGGAAAACCGCCGAACCGGTGGAAGCCGTTTAACACCACTTTTACTCACCCACAGGAGACATTCATGAAGTCACAACTGAAAAGCACCCTGGTCATTGCCCTGACTTTGGCCGTCACCACACCCGCTTTGGCGGGCGGTATCCCCGTCTTCGACGGTTCCGCCATCGCAATGGCAGAGAAGAACAGCCTGGCCGAGCTGGCAGAGATGGCCAAACAACTGGCCGAAGCCAAGGCGCAGCTTGAGCAGCTGAAAGCCAGTGTCAAAGCCATGACCGGCGACAAGGGATTTACCGAAATCCTCAACATGGGCGGCATTGACCCGCAAATTACCGGCACGCTGGAAGACCTGATGAAAGGCAACACCTCCGGCCTGACCAGCAAAGCCAAAGCCTATCTGGACAGCCTGCCGGATTGCAGCGGCAGCCGCGATAAGTCCATGTGCGAACAGGCGCATTTGGGCGGTGTGGCGCAACTGGACTTTGCGGAAAAATTGCACGAACAGCTAAACAACAAATTGCAAAAGATTTCAGAACTTTCTGAAAAAGCAAAGAGCGCCACGGACATGAAATCCATGGCTGAAATTCAGGCGCAGATTCAATTGGAAGGCAACAGCATCGCCGTATTGCAACAGCAAGCTGACAACTTTGCCAAGATGCAGGACGCCAAGCAGCAACTTGCAGCTAAACAGGCGGAGGAAAGAAACATTCAACGTAGAGTAAAAACTATCTCAAATAAAGCAAAAAAGGCCAATAGCTCTTACTCTGACACAAAATACTCTTCACTATTAAAATAATATGGCATTTGAAGTTTTTACACTTGCAGAACAGGTAATATCTACTGAAATTGTACGTTTTGCTATCTTTCCAATATCTATTTTAAGTGCAGGGGTAGTAATGTTAATCATCCCTTTGCTAACTATATGGTTTACTTATTGCGCTTACCTAATTATAACTGGCGTTATACCTGACTCGTTTAATCATCTTGTCAAAGATTTCGCTGTAAAAGGTAGCATCCTTTGTCTTGCAGGTTCTATTAGGCTCCTTTATTCACATCTAGTATATCCAATAATGGAAACACAGGAAGCTATGGCGCAAGATTTTTCATCAAGCGGAACCGCATCTATATTCAATAACATAGAAGGACATATAGGGCAGCTAGGAGATCTCTTAGAGGCTTCTATGGGAGTAGGAGAGATGACATCATCTGTTGAACAGGATACGCAGGCCAATGGCGGTGAACCATTAGGGTTTTTCAGATGGATGTGGGATTCCATTAAAGATGCTGGAACAAGAGTAGCTACGGCTTCAGAAAATCTGGGTGGAATATGGGAATTGGTAATGCTAGCTACAAAAATAGCTATCGTTATGGCTGGATTAATTTTTATGGGAATATTTTGTTTCGTCACAGTTATGCTAAATAAAATACTCTTTATGCTTGGATTGGGATTTGCACCTTTATTTATCATGTTCCTTACTTTTGATGCAACAAGGGGGCGGTTTGTTTCATGGCTATCATCTATATTAGGATATTGTCTTTCTTACCAATTAGCAATGATGACGGTATCTATTTTATTACAAATATATGCAGGCATTTATAATCAAGATGAATTAACTTTCGCCATAGCGGCTGCTTGCTTCACAACCAGTCTTGTTTTTACTGTGATTATTAACAAAATTGGTAACGTGGCGAGTTCATGGTTCGGTTCGAGCGGTTTGGAAGAAAGTGCAGCTTTAGGAGTAGCGTCCTTTGTTGGTGATGTAAAAAATTATACAAGGAAGGGGGGTAAATTTGTCGGTAAGGGGATAGGAAAAGCCGCTAGTTCTACTGCACATGTAGTCAGAGATAGCGCTGTTCGTTCATACAAATTAGTCAACGGCTTCCGGGTGCCGACCAAAATCAGCAAGGAGTAGTGATGTCTCAATATACAAAATTGATATTTCCGGGATTGTTGATGATGGTCCTGTCCGGCTGTTCTTCCGTCAAGACTTATGAAAACGAGGTATTCCCGCAAGGCGAGTGGCGGGCGGTCAATCCGCAATATTTCGGTAAAATGGAGGCACAACGGATATTGGAAGGAAGGATGAACTGATACATCTATAAATAAAGCTCTCACGAACACAAGGAATTATTATGACTAAATATTTTGAACAACGGCTGGACGAGGAAAATATCAAATCCAAAAAGGTGGCATGGTGGGCTTTCTCCGCCATGACACTGGTCTGTTTTGCGCTCACGATCACCATCATGCACATGACGCCGTTGAAGCGGACGGAAGTCAAGGTATTGGTGGTGGACAAGAACACGGGATTGCCGACCGAAGTTACCAGTCTGGCAACATTCGAGACCGGCAATGTGCGACAGATGTCCGACATTGAAGCACTCAATAAGTATTTCACCAATCAATATATCGTGGCGCATGACAGCTATAACTATTATGCCATCCGCAATGATTATTCTACTGTGCAGATTTATTCCACTCAGGAAGTCTTTGGCGATTATAAAAAGAAGTTCGAACCGCCCGTCAGTATTGAGAAACAGCTTGGTAAAGACAAGAATCTGGAAATCAGCGTAGTCACCATTGAGCAGGAGGATATTCCCACACCATTCAAGGGAGAAGACGATACCGGCGTAACCATGCGTGCCCGCATTGATAAGACCATCCGTAATGGGGACCAGATCCTTTCGCGGCAAAGCGGTATTGTTACCTTGACTTTCGGTTATGACGCCGACCTCGATATGGACGAGAAGGCGCGCAATATGAACCCGCTCGGCTTTGTCGTCACCAGCTACAAATTCACGCCGGACATGGCAACGGATGTGAAAGGCGCAGAAGCCGCAGAAGAAAGCGCAGACGGGGAAAAACCATGAAAGCACGGCGGCTGATTGCGGGATTGGCCATAGCCTCCCTGCTGGGGGCGGTAGCGAATGCGCAGGGCATCAAATACATCAACTATCACCCGGACAATATTCCGACCATTCCCACCGCGCCGGGTATTGCGTCAGAAATCATTTTTGAAGATGACGAAACCATTGAATATTTCACTTTCGGTTTTGATGATGCATGGACCAGCACCGTGGCGCTGGATCATATTCTGGTTTTCAAATCAAAGGATGAACAGCCGGAAACCAATTTGTTGGTGCATACCAACAAGCGCAATTATGTTTTCACGCTGATTACCGGCAACAGCGAATGGGAAAAATATCCCGACCGCTCAAAGGCGATTTATTCAATGCGCATCCGTTATCAGGACAATAAAAGCAAGACGGCACTGGCGAAACAGAGCGAGGCATCCGTACTGCGCAACCGCAGCATCACTGATGCCACGCTCAACATGTACAGCAACTATGACTACCGCGCCACCGAACGGGCGGCGGACATCATTCCGGTGCGGATGTGGGACAACGGCATCCTGACTTTCATCACTTTCCGCCCGGGCTCGAAACGCGGCGTGGTCTATGAATTGCAGGCGGATGGCCGCCTCGCGCAGGTGAACCAGCACACGGAGAAAAACGGTGTCCTCGTCGTGCAGGGCGTGTATCCCGGCCTGATGATCCGCTTGGGTGACGAAGCGGTGGATTGCGCCGCAACAACCAGTCCGGCCGCCGCGAGAACGAAACCAAGACCAATGTTCCCGGCACCCGCCGCACGATGGCCGGGGCGGCGCCGGGCGAATTTGATTACCGCCGGGGCGAAGCAGCACGACTGCAACGGGCGCAGATCTTCGCGACACCGCCCAAGCCGCCGCAACAGAACGATGAATCTTTTGTAGTACCCGCCATGCCGGAGTGAATCCGAGGAGACGATATGAGCGAAGAACAAGCGGAAGCCATCCCGAAAAAGAACGCGGAACAGCGTTTTACCGACGGGTTTATCAGCGAAGTCATTGAAGCGGTGCGAAACAACACCGCGCCGTGGCAACAGTCCTGGCCATCCGGCCTGGTGGCGCCGTATAACGCTGTCAAGGCAATACATACAGTGGCCGCAATGCCGTCCGTTTGTTCATGCAGGGCCTGAAAAGGGGCTACACCGACCCGCGCTGGGCCACCGCGCGGCAGATCAAGGAGATGCAGGGGCACATCCGCAAGGACGAACACGGCACCGGCATTCTTTACTACGGGCAGCGCCTCGTCATCGATGACGACGGGACAGAGAAGATGCGCGGCGTGGTGCGCCATTACTACGTCTTCAATATTGAGCAAACCAACCTGCCTGTCTTGCAACGGGAAGCATTGCGGGAAGTGACACCGGATTTACCGGCATTTGCCGAACTGCTGGCCATTCATAATCCGCGCATGGCACCGGGCGAGCCAATGTATGACCCGAATACCGACACCATCCACATGTTGGACAAGGGCGCATTCACCAATGACGGTGAGTATTACTCGGCGTTTTTCCACGAAATGGGACACTGGACCGGGCATGAAAGCAGGCTCAACCGTGACTTGACCCACCCTTTCGGCACCCCCGGCTACGCACGGGAAGAACTGGTGGCCGAATTGTCGTCCTTCATGTTGTCGTTGGAGCATGGCCTGCCGTTCTCGCCGAAACAAAGTCACGCCTACCTGCAAGGCTGGGCGGAAAGAACGGGGCAGGAACTGGAAGAGGCGTTGCGGCAGGGCTTCAAAGACGCCACGGCGGCCAAGAATTTCATCGATGCCCCTCTGCGGGAACGGCAGCAAGAGCGGGAACAGCAGGTTGTGCCGGCAACTCCCCTGACTTCACGGGATGAGGCGGAAATTGCTCCGGAAAAAGATAGGGCGGTACAGACCAAAACGGCACAAGAATATCAACCAAAGGATGGTGATGTGGTACGCACTTACTACACCAGAACAGGGAAGATCGGTGCCGAGGTGAAAATCAGCATAAGTCGGCATGAAACAAGGCCGATTTCCTATCACTATATCGGCAAGTGGGGTGCGGCCAGTGGCGTCACCCCCGAAGAGTTATCCAAAGAGGATGCAAAGTGGCGTACTACCCGCCGTGGTATCACCGTTGTTGATGGTCCAGCGGCTGCTATAGCGTTTGGCAATGCATCACTGACTGTCACGACAAAGGAAAAGAGCACAGAACAGAAAGACTCGGCGGAACAAGCGGCTCCGGCGGCCGCGCAACCCGTCGAGACGGCGGAGCCGGAAACGGGACAAGCAACTCCGGCAGCCGCGCAATCTGTTGAGGCAGCCGGGCCGGAAACGGAACAAGCAGCTCCGGCGGCCGAACAATCCGCAGAACCAGCGGCGCCGGAAACGGAACAAGTGGCTCCGGCGGCCGAACAATCCGCGGAACCGACGGCGCCGGAAGTGGAACAAGCGGCTCCGGCAGCCCATAAGCACGATGTGCGGGAAACATCCGCCACGACTATGACATCCAAGACGAGTAAGTCCGCAGATGATGCCGTTGTCCAGGCCTATGTCGCCGAGCGCTTTGACAAGCTGTTCCGCCGCGCCTACGACGAACAGGCGATGGTGGCGGAAGCCATGACGACGCGGCGGGTCTATCTGGCCGTCAGCTGGGACGAACGCCACGAAGCCAAGGCACTGGGTGCCAAATGAGATGGCAAAAATGCCTGCTGGTATGTGCCGGACAAATCGCTCCTGCCGCAACTGCAAAAATTCAACCGCCAGCCGGGCGATTACCAGCGCGCCGGTAGTGGTGACAGCATGGCAGACCTGCGCGCGATGGCGGTGTCAATGGGGCTGGATGTCGAGCGTTTTGACACTACCCCGAATGTCTGGCACCGCGTCCCGGTGGAAGGCAGACCCGCGTCCAATGATGGTGCCTACAAGATTTGGCAGAACGCGGATGGCGTAACCGGGGCAACGGTCAAGAACCTCGTCACCGGCGAAACGCGCACATGGTCTGACCGGGGCGCACGGCGGGACCCTGTGCCGGAGGTTGTGCAGCGTGCCGCCCAACTGAACCGGCAAGAACAGATACAGGCCCGGGAGCAGGTGCGGGCGCAACTCAACATCATGCGCGGGCAAGATGCCTTGGCCGCTTACAAGATGCTGCCCGACGCGCGTGGCGATGAGCCCTATTTCACCCGCAAACACATGACTTTCAGCCACGGCATCAAGCGGTTGGAAGACGGGACAATGGTCATCCCGCTGATTAACGGCGAGTGGGTCGGAGAATGGGCCGGTGTCCCGAAAGAGCGCTATCTCGGCATGGTATCGCTGCAAACCATTGCCCCTGACGGCACCAAAATGCTGATGAAACAGGCGGCGAAAAGCGGGGCGTATTTCCCGATTGGCTCACCGGCCGAACGTGCGGTACCTACCCACATCGTGCTGGCCGAGGGTATCGCCACCGCCGAGGCCGCCCACCAAATCCTTGCCGGCGGTGGCCGGCGGGTGCTGGCCGTTGCCGCCATCGATGCCGGCAACCTTGTCCATGTCGCCGGCACCCTGCAACAGATGTTTCCGGCCGCGAAGAAAATCATCGCCGTGGACAACGATCTTGGCACCGAGCAGAAACACGGCAAGAACAGCGGCATCGCTGCCGCACGCGCCGTCGCCGCCAAGCACCCCGAATACGCGCTGGCCATCCCCGAACCCATTAACGGCAAAAACACCGACTGGAACGACGTGCTTGTGCAAAAGGGCCGTTCGTCCGCGCGCATGGCCTTCGGTGCCGCGCTGGGTATCGTCGGAAAAAAGCCGGAACCCCGACAGAACCTCCTGCCGGACATCAACGGCCTCTGCCCCCGCGACGTGGGTAAGGCCGCTTTTGATGCCATCGGCGGCGATCTGAACAAATTGCCGCAGCTGCAACGCGAGCTGAACGCCCGTGGTTACAGCCTCGACACGCGGCAACTTGTCGGTGTCCCCCATCACCCCACCCCGATGCGGGATGCCTTTACCAGAGCCGTCAGGCCGCTGCCGCAGCGGGAAACCGCCGCAGCCCCACAGCCTGAATACACCCGCTAAACAGCACGGGCCAAAGCCCGAAGGACAATAATCATGACCTCTCACGAAAACCCCGATTACGCCACATGGATTGCCCAGCTGGCACAGGCAGACGATGACCGGCTGCCCCATGTGTTGCCACCGGAAGCCTATCAGTATGTGGTGGACACCCTGCTGCGCAAACGGTTCGAGTACGACTACACCGATGAGACCGAAGAAGCGCTTTGCCGGCGGCTGCCGGAACTCGTTGGACAACCGCGCGTCTCCGCCACCTGCATTGACCCGCGCTATCTCGATTTCCTGAACGATCCGGCAAACGCCCGCTACCTGCACGACAACCGCGAATATCTGAAGATGCTGGATTACCTCGTCTGGAAAATGGACAATCTTGACCCGCTGACCCCAACCGAACAGCAACTGGTGGGCAAAATGCCGGAACTCGATGGCGAGCGCATCATGACTTTCGCCGTGACGCCAGCCTTCCTGCACGAGATGGCAGAATGTCCTGAACAACTGACGGATGAACAGATGCGCTGCCTCGTCCTGTATCTGGACGCCAAAGTCATGGACAGGCTGCCGCTGACCGGCGACGAAGAAACCCTGTACAACCTGCTGGCGCGTGATGACGAATCCATGCTGCCGCCCGGTGAAGACCCGCTTGATGCGGAATTGGCCGCAATGGAATACGGCTACGACATCTACGACTACGCCGCCCTGATGCGCCGCCTCGACAATCTGCCGGACACAAGACCGCCGGATGACCCCGTCCTTGATGACTTGCCGCAGATGCCGCCGCTCAACAAGTGCGAGATCCGCGTGATCCGCCATGCCTGGGATTTTGATCCGGCAGATCCGGCGACGCTGGCGGCCGTGCTCGGTGAATACCGCCGTCGTGACGATGTTCTCGATGACACGGTCCGGCAAACCTATCTGGATGGCAGGCAGCTCTACCGCAATGCCTTTCGTGAGAGACCGGCCGATGCTGAGTAATCGGCCGCCTCTGTTGTCACCGTGGCCGCCATCTGGCGGCTGCGGCGGCCTTTTTAAGGACATGAAGGATGGGATGCAATGACAGCAGCAGGCACTAACGGCACCGGCGGTAATGGCGGGACTGTGGATTTTGACGATGCCGATGACAGCGGCCTCAACGGAGACAGCGGTACCAAGCTTTCATTCTGGAAGATCCTGTTGGTGGTGCTGCTTGTCATCGGCCTTATCGCCTTGGTCATTTTTGGCGCATTTACCTATTTCAAGCAGGGATTCAACATATTCCACAAACCCGATGCGGTCAGCAAAAAGCAACGTAACTGGTCGGCAGCACCAGATGACATCGGCCGTTTTATCGCACCGCCACCTGCGACGGAAAAACAGCCGCTCTTGTTGCCGACGGTAGAACCCCAACCTGAGTCGCCACCCCCTATCATCGAACAGCCGCCTGCCCTGCAACAGCCCAATATTAAACAGGGCGAACAACCGCCGTCACTCAAATCGCGGCGACTGGGCGGCAACGTGCGCAACTACGAAGCGAAGCAGCAATCCGAGCCACCGGCCCGCATCCCGTCCCGGCAGGTCAAACTGATGCGCACCATCGATTACACCCTGATCAAGGGGACCAAAATCCCCTGCACCCTGGAATCCAATATCGTCAGCGAACAACAGGGATTTACCAGCTGCATCATCAATCAGGACGTGTACAGCGGCAACGCGCGGGTGCTGCTGCTGGAAAAGGGGACAAAAGTCACGGGTGAATACAACGGCGAAGTCCGCAATGGTGAGCGTCGTCTGCAAATCATCTGGGACCGCCTGATTACCCCGTATGACGTTGTTGTGCAACTGGATTCGCCCGTCACTGACCGCCTCGGCGCCTCCGGTATCACGGACAAGGTGGATAACCGCTGGGGGACAAGGATTGGCTCTGCGCTGCTGGTATCGCTTTTCAGTGACGCGCTGCAAGTCTTGGGAGAACGGAGTAAATCGGCACAAGTTATTGTTGACTCAAATACCTCGGATACCTCACAGGATCTCGCGCGGCAAATCCTGCAAAACAATATTGATTTGCCGCCGATTATCTACATCCGCGAGGGCGAGATGATCAATATCTACGTCGCCGACGATATAGATTTGTCCTCAGTCTATAAAGCAGAGAACTACGGACGGTGATATGACAGAACAGCTTTCCCCGGACGCCCTGCAATTCAGTGAAACGGTCAGACGATATGGCGGCAAGGAAGCCTATGGGCGGGATTTGGCGGCCGGGAGAACCGCACTGCCGTATGAACGCTGGGTACAAATCAGGACACCGGTATTTCTGGCTGAATCTGCTTATGGCGATTGGCAATCCGTCTCAAACCGGCTGTATTTGGATAGTGAACCGATTACAACAGTTACGGGTGAGGAAATCCCAAAAGGGAATAGTAAGGAACATTTTACGCGTCTTACCGCATGGTTTAAGGAACAATATAACGGGAAAATTATTGTTAATGGTGTTGGTGAAATATTATTAGATCGTCGAGCAATAAAGAACGATATAGGTCATGGCTGGGGATCAGTAAAAATATTAACTTTCCCTATTATTCCAAATATCCTGCAAGATGGCCGGATAATTTATGCTGAAGATTTGAGGAATGAACGCTTGAAAGGTAGTTACTTATACTTTTCTGCACCTATCCAGATTAGAAATAAAGAATTCAATAAAGAACTGGATAAGGATTCTAATAAGACATCAAATGAACATACTTCA
This sequence comes from uncultured Cardiobacterium sp., assembly GCF_938028825.1. Lineage (GTDB taxonomy): Bacteria > Pseudomonadota > Gammaproteobacteria > Cardiobacteriales > Cardiobacteriaceae > Cardiobacterium. The sequence continues at coordinate 31,953 of NZ_CALIZP010000036.1, forward strand.
CATGATTTTGTTGTCATTGTAACCGTAAAAGCACTTGAGGAATTGGATCCCAAAACCATGCAAAGCCTAAGGCGTCTGTATGTACATGAAGTTGGATTGAGGGAGCTTTTTCAAAATAAAGAACCCCAGCATCACTCTGAGTTCAAAACCGGGCTTGCTGCACCACACGGTGAGGAGTTCCACGGCCCAAGTGACGCTGGAGCTATAAGGAAAATACTACTACGTGCATACGCTGTCAAGCCTGAATCATTAAAAGCCGCACTGATACCTGAAACCGGCGAACCGCGCCTTGATTTACTGGAAAAAGAATATCCATCACCGCTGATTGACCTGCGTGGATTGGGCTGCCGGGAAGCCGCGCGCAAGCTGCATGACTTGACCAGAGGGAGCATTACGCATCTGCCGTTGATAGAAGCCTCCATTGCCGCCGATGGCAGCAAACAACTCGATGTACGGCGCCTGCTCGTCGCACAACGCCTGCATCCCACCCCACGCAAAGACGAATGGCTCAAAGCCGTTATGGAAGCACCGCAAAGGGACAAACAACACCACCGACAACAAGACTGGGACATGACACGATGAAAGAACACCATGAATTTACCCAAGCCCTCACTCCCGTTTCCTCTGCGAATCAAGCGGGCGGGGAAATTGTCCTCAACGCCGAAGATACCATCTTGGTGCAGCAAATCCATGCTGTGTTCCAGCAAATCGGCATTTATGACTTGATGACGAAACCCGGGATCACGGAAATCGTCATCAATGAACCTGACGTCATCTATTTTGAAGAAAACGCAGAATGGAAACGGCAGGAACAGCCCGGCAACAAATCCAACGAAAGGATTGAGGCACTGGGCGCGCTCCTTATCAATCACACCGGGCAAAGCCAGAAATTTGACACCAACCAACCCATGCTGAGTCTGACCATGCCCGGTGGCGAACGCGCCCAGCTGGTGCGCAAACCGGCGGCGGAAGAAGCCAGTCTCACCATCCGGATACCCTCAAGCAAGCGCTACACATTGGACGAATACCAAGCCAACGGCCTGTTTGCGGAAATCCTGCCCATCAGCGATGACATTCCGGCATTGGACAGAGAATTGCAAGAACTGCTGAAAGCCAAACAATATCGCGCCTTTATTGAGAAAGCTATTCTTTACCGGAAAAACATTGTCATTTCCGGTGCAACCGGCAGCGGCAAAACCACCTTCATGAAATCCCTGCTGGATTTAATCTCGCATCAAGAGCGGATTATTACCATCGAAGACGCACGGGAAATCTTTATCGACCATCCCAATAAGGTCCACCTCGTTTATCCCAAGAATGCCATGACGGAATCCACCGTGACCGCGAAAAGCTGTCTGGAAGCGTGTCTGCGCATGAAGCCTGATCGCATCATTCTTGCCGAGTGTCGCGGTGATGAAGCGTTTTATTTCGTCCGTGCCTGTGGAAATGGACACAGCGGTTCGATCACCTCTTGCCACGCCGACAGTGCCTTGATGGCTTACGAGCAGCTGGCCCTAATGATCAATGCCGCCCCAGAAGGCGCGGGTTTGTCGTATGACGTTATCAGGCGGCTCATCATGATGACCATTGATGTATCCATGCACTTCATGGCGCACGGCGGCCGCCGCTACATCACCGGCATCGATTTTGATCCGGGGCGCAAATTACAAATGCTGCGCGGCATGTAGGGGCGGAACATGAAAAAAGCGATAAAAGCACTCTTGATTATCGTCGGCATCGCATTATTCCTGCTGACTTTCTTCTGGCTGGCCAGTTTCCTGTTTCGCTTCTTCATGAGCGGAGGAGACGCGGGGATTATCCGCAGCCTGTTCAAAGGCAAATTTGCCCTGACAACACAAGTCCGCAGCTATCCGCTGGACATCCTGCACTACCAAATGGCTTATGGCGCCATTTATGAACGACCGCTGAAAGGTGCCTGGTTTTTGTCTGGCGCCATACACCTTGCGGCATTCCTGATCATCCTCAAAGGATTGAGCAAAAGACCGAGTCTGTACGGGGATTCACGCTTTGCCAAGACCCGCGAAATCGAAGAAGCCGGTTTGTTCATCTCGCCCGCCGAAGTCAAGAAAGGGGGACTGTTTGCCGGGACAAAAATCATCGTCGGCCGCATCGGCAACCGCTTCCTTGCCCTGCCCGGCCAGCTGTTTGCCGCCTTGATGGCTCCTACCCGCTCCGGCAAAGGGGTCGGCGTTGTTGTCCCGGTTGCACTGTCCTACGCGCATTCGATGGTGGTATCCGACATCAAGCTGGAGCTGTTCCGGCTGACGGCGGCTTTCCGCGCCAAGTGCGGTCATGAAGTCCATCTTTTTGACCCATTCGATCCGGATGGCCGCACTGCCCGGTGGAACCCGCTCTCCTATGTGTCGCGCAGTGGCGAACAACGGGTGGATGACCTGCTGCAAATTGCCACCTGCCTGATTGAAGAAACCCATGACTCCTTTTGGTCGAACAGCGCGCGCAAACTGTTTCTGGGGCTTGGGTTGTATTGCCTGGACAAAGAACAGTACTACCGCGCGCAAAACAACAAGGATGTGGTGTTTGTGCCGACAATCAAGGAAATCCTCAATCTCGCCACGGATTTTTCCGGCGGCGCCATTCAGCATTTTTCCTCGCTGATGAACGATGAATTTGTCAGTGCCATCACCCGCCAATCCATCAACAGTGCCATTTCCGCCGGGGAAAAGCCCTTTGCCTCCGTCCTGGCCACGCTGACCACCAGCCTGTCCCCGTGGCTGTCCGAACCCATTGCCAATGCCACCTCCGGCGATGACTTCGACATGCGCGATGTCCGCCGCAAACCCATGACCCTCTATTTGGGTATCAAGCCCAAAAACCTGATTCAGGCCAAAACCATCATCAACCTGTTTTACAGCATCCTGATTCATGAAAATACTTCCGTCATGCCGGATGAAGATCCATCGCTGCAATATCAATGTTTGATGCTGATGGATGAAGGCACGGCTGCCGGCCGCGTCAATATTCTGGAAAAAGCCATTTCCTACATGGCGGGATACAACCTGCGCCTATTGTTCATTGCGCAAAGTCCGGCACAAATCGAGGATGAAAAAACCTATGGCATACACGGTGCCCGCAATATCCTGACCAATATTGCCCTCAAAATATTATTCAAGCCCAACGATGTGCGCGACAGCGAAGAATACTCCAAATTGCTGGGCAAAATTACCGTGGAAGAGGATACCTCGCGCTCACGCGGCGGCGGTAACATGGGAGTATCAACGACGCGGACACAGAACCAGCGTGACTTGATGATGCCGCAAGAACTGCGGGCCATGCCGCTACAAGAGGAAATCATTATTTACGATGGCATCTCACACCCGATCAGGGCTCAAAAGATTTGCTATTACAAGGATCGTGTCTTTATTCCAAGATTCAAAGGACAAAGAAATACCATTGTCCGGCCATTAAAAGAACGGATGGATAGGAAAGAAGTCATTGCCGATGCCGTGAAGACAATCGTCTGTGATGAAAGCCGAACCTATCGCAACAGACTTGAAGACAACATCAACGAATACGCCGCCAGACAGGCATTCACCACAGCTGTTGTCGGCAATTTTATCGGCCGTGTGCTGGAAGAAAACACGCAACGGCAAGCAACGGCCGTCTGATGATTCCATGCACTAACCAATAAGAGGAAGAACCATGCAAAACGATCCTGATGCTGTCAGCCACTATGATGACCCCAGAGATGATCCCCGCAATGCGGGTTATGAACCTCCGGAACACCTGTATGAAGAAGGCCCTCCACCCATAGGGATGGAACCACCCGCCCCGAGCGGCGAGCAGGGACAGGCTGCCCCGGACATTGCGCAAGAATGGCCTGCGCCGGACATCGGACCGGAACAGATGTCCACCACACAACCAGCCGCCAAGACCACCCAAGAGGCAGGATCAACACATGAAGAAGTCATGATTGAGCCTGATTGGGAACGTTCGGAAGAACGGTGGCGGGAAGCGATGTACCAACAACTGCGCGGCGAACTGGAAGAAATCGTGCGTGAAGCGACCGGCAAAAAAGCAGACGAACCGGTTGCCATGCCGGATTACCAATTCGCCGCGAATGACACCCTGTATGGCTTGCCCAAACCGGATGTATTGCGGGAATTTTATGGCTTGCCGGCAAAAGAAAAGCACCGAGAGCCGGAAGAACCCTTCAAGCGCAAATTCAATCGTGGTTTGGAACCGGAAAAAGCAGGGGGAGAAATCCATCTGGATTACACCTTTGAACGATTCAATGCCCAAAACGAATACACGGAAGTCAGGAAGCATGTGCTGAATCCGTCAAGGATGCTGGATTTCCGCAATGAAGCCGTATTTGAGCATAAAGGTGATGGCAGCCGCATCACGATCCGTAAAAACAAAATCATCTGTGACAACACGGATCGCAATATCCAGTCATCCCTGGATATTGCGCAAGACATGGGCTGGGATGTCATCAAGATCACCGGCGGCAGCAAAACGGCCAAAGCCGAGATGTGGTTTCAGGCACAAATGCGGGGAATGGAAACCCGCGGCTACGAACCAACGGAAGCCGACAAGAAACGCCTCTTGGGGGCGCAAGAACGCGAGCGCAAAGAACAGGCCGCACACAGCGGAGATATTACCGAGGCCCTTGACATCAAACCCCGCCAAGAACCGGAGCAAAACCTTGCCAACGAACAGCCATCCCAAGAGCCGCCCCGTCCGGAGGCGCAAACCAAAGACCCGGCCGCAACGATGGGAAATGCGGATCATGCAAACGAATCGCCACAAAGCGACAAACCCGTGAACGACGGCAATCAGAAAGGTCAAGAATGAATCAGGGAAAGACCTCTCGCAGGCGGAATTTGATGAATTATCACTGGATCAGCGCATTGCCTATACCCGGAAATTAATGTTGAGCGAAGTCACCAAACTGTTCCCACTGGACGAAAAAGAATACAAAGACCTGGAAAATACTTTTGACCAACAGTTATCCATATTTGCCCGCAATGGGGGAAGAATGGATATAAAGAACTTCAAATCGGACATTCAGCATGGGTTACCCATTGCGCAAAAAGAATTGAACAACGCGGCGCGCACGGAACAAAACAGGAAAAGCCATGCGGAAAGAATGGCCGAACAACAAAAGCCCCGGACACGGGAAAAACAAAACGATCACAGCTTGTGATCACCCATTTTCAACAAACCAGCACAGAGGTGTTATAGCTAATGGATTTCATTTTTCATACAGATCCTAAATAGCTTGTCGATATCAT
>NZ_CALIZP010000037.1 GCF_938028825.1 uncultured Cardiobacterium sp.
GCCTTACAGCGTAAGGGCTACAACGATTTTTAGCATGAAATTTGTCCATTACGCCCGCAAATAGGCGGGGTCGATGGCGGGCAGTAATTCCCAGCGCTCACTTGGCAATCGCATGTATTTGTCACGCACGCCGCCGTCACGCGAGGACGACGACACACAGAAATAAACATCTGGGCGCTGCGGGTCAGGGATGGCAAATTCGCAGTGCAAAAAGCGGCTGCGCGTGACAAGACGGATGGTGGCATCAAACAGGACGCGGCAACGGTCGCGCAGGGATGCGCCCTTACCCGGACGGCCTTTGTAGAAGGCGACGTAGGCACTCATGCTTCACCTCCCTTCCCGTCGGCCGGGGTCAGCGGTAGCAACGGCAGGGTGTAGCGGATGGTGATGGCGCTCAGGGCGTCAAGGTCGGCCGCCGCATGGATGCGGTCCTCGAACGCCTGCCGCTGTCCGGCGACGGAGGAGGTCAATGCGGTGTAGGCATTGCTCTTGGCCAGAGCTCTCTCGCGCAAGGTGTCGAGCGGCACACCGCGCGCCTGTGCAATCCCGGCAAGGATGGGCGTCGCCGCGCTGTGGTCGGCTGCCCACGCTTTTGCTTCCTGAGCTTGCGAAGCCCAGGAGTCCTGCTCAAATGGCGGCACGGTATCCAAACCGGCGACACGGTCGATAAACTCCTGCGCGGCAGCGGCGGCCTCGTGCAGCTTGGCGGTTTTGCCTGCGGCAAGTGCGGCTGCCGGGTCGGGGTTGTAGTCTTCTTGGGCGACCACCTGCCAACCTTCGGCCGGCGTGAAAAATGTGAGGCTTTCGCCGCAGATGTTGCCGTCTTTGTCGATGATGTAATACATGGCGGTCTCCTACTCCTTCGGCGTCCAGACTTCGGCGTAGCTTCCGCCGAATTGCACGGTCTGTTTTACTCGTGCCCCTGCAAAGCTGACCCCGTCCACAGCGAGCATGCTTTGGGGATAGGGACGATAGCCACCAATGGCGGCAACACCGCCACCTGGGTGTTCGAGCTGATGCCTGCCGTACGGATGGTCTGTGGAAAAACTACCCAAGCAGACAAACACCAGCGCCCCGACCGGATTTGCGAGTGCATTGCTGCCACTTTCGTAGCGCATACCGCTGCCACCATCACGCAGCAGGGTATGGCGGATTTTTGTCCAATCCCGCTGCACCGTCTCGTACATGATGGCGCGGGCCGCTTGCAGGGCTTCGTTGTTCGCCATAAGGAGTTCCCGCTTCTCTTCCGTAGAGGTGACGAGTTTCAGCGCAGTATCAGACGCCGCGACGGCCTTCATCGCCACCTCGCTTGCCACGACGGCCTTCATCGCCACCTCGCTTGCCACGACGGCCTTCATCGCCGCCTCGCTACCAGCGACGGCCTTCATCGCCGCCTCGCTACCAGCGACGGCCTTCATCGCCATCTCGCTACCAGCGACGGCCTTCATCGCTACCTAGCTACCAGCGACGGCGGCCATTGCCTTGCCGAAGGCAGACACAATACGCATGGCGGTAGGCGCGGCAGCCAGTGCCTGCATGGCCGGTTCGGCGGCAGTGACGGCGGATAGGGCTGCTGCCGTATCGATGACGTACTGCACCAACTCGGCCGATTTGGCCAGTACCTGCATCCCGGCACTGTGCTGCGGCCACACTACCCACAAATCGGGGGCGTTCTGCCAAACGGCACAGGCGGTTTCATCGCTGAGGATGGCGGTGGCGGCGGTGGTGCTTTGTGCGAGGTAGCCGAGCGCCAGGCGGTTTCGCAGGCACTTGTCGAGGATGTCCGGCTGCTTGATCAGCCAGGCGGCGACCTCGTCGTTATCGATGCTGCTGCGGAATAGCGCTTCATTGTCAGTGAACCAGATATCCCGGTTCACCGTTCCTGCCATTTCCAGCAGGCGCAGGTGGAAATAGGGAATGGCGCTCTGGAACTGGTTTGCCATGTGTTGCAACACGGCAAAATTCACGTCCTCATTGGCGATGGCTTCACCGCTGTAACGGCGGGCCAACTCGGCATTGAGGACAGCGGGGAAGGTGTCCAGGGCATCGGGAGCAGCGCGGTAGATAACGCACAGCTCGATCAGGCGGTCACTATCGAGGGTCGCTAGGTCGGCGCTGAGGATGCCGGCAATGGTGCTTTTTTGGGCGGGGGTCATGTCATAATCCTGCGAGGGCAAGGGTACGTATTTTTTTCATCTTGGCTTCCAGTGCGCTTTTGTCTTCGCCGCGTGCCCGAGCCTCGGCGGCGATAGCTTCTGATCGTGCTTCGTTCGCTGCGGTGATGGCATCGGTGCGCGTTTGCGCCTCGGTCTTGAGCTCGGAGTCAATACCGCTCAGGCTGTCACGGAGGCGACCGACATCTTCCGAGAGCAGATTTTCCGCACTCGGCACGGCCATTTGTAGTGAGTGGTTTTGTCATCGGCCATAAGTACCTCAGGTGGTAATCATGCGCAGGGCGCGGGCGCGTGGCCGGGCGTTGATGTTGCCGGTCAGGGTGATGCGGCAGCGGACGGTGTTGCCGCCGGTGATGGCTTTTTTGTATTCGTTGCGCACCCAGCCGTCGCCGAGGGGCTCACCGTTTTCCGGGGTGCATTCCTGCCAGTGCCCGTCAATTTCGATTTCGACCTTGAGGGCACTGCCCGCCGGGACGTTGCTCTCCAGCGTCACGATGGCTTGGCCGCTGCCGGCTACGACTGCGCGGCTGATATAGGTCGCGCTCTCCTGCAAGTCGCCAAGCGCGAGCAGTGCGCCGGGATAGAGGATGGGCGAGCGAGTGCGGCTGCCGCGCAGGGTGACGGCCGTTTGCAGCTCGCCGTCGGTGCGCTCGTCCAGCCGTCCGGTTTGCTTGTCTTGCAGGTGGTAGCTGTGCTCGTCGTTTTTGACGACAAAAGTCACGTCCGTCTCGATGCCGGTGCGCGCCGTCTGCTCCACCAGCACCACTTTTTTATAGGGCAGGGTCAGCGGCCGCTCATGCGTGGAAAGCGGCGCAACATCGGCACGGATAGGCAGCATCAGCTCCCCGTCCACGATGGCGGCGGTCTGATTTTGCCCGAGGTCGCGCATGGCATCGTCCAAAAACGGGGCGACAAACACACCATGGGTGGCCGCCGGGGCGGTGGCGATGGCACGGGTTTGCAGGCGCAGGATGGCGACCAGGTCGTAGAGGGCAAAGATGTCGGCACGCATGTCTTGCAGGGTGCCCATGCTGACCGCCGCAATTGCGGTGTTTTTCACCGCTGTCGGCGCGTTTTTGAACCAGGTGTGCTGCAACTGCGCCAGTTCCAGTTGCCCGCTCACGGCAGGGGTGGCTTTGGGGTTAAAGCGGCGCGGCATCCCCTTGATGCGGGTGATGGCGCCGTTGCGGTCGATGGTGACAGTGTCGGTGCGTGGCAGCCGCCATTGATAGTCGATCAATATCAGCGAGCCCTCGACCGCTCCCTCCACAGTAAAACCGCGCTCGTCCGGATCGATGGGGGTGACTTGGGTGATGTGTTTGTAGGTCACCTCGTAACTGGAGCCCGGCGCGGGCTCCGCTCCGGCCGGCGACCAGTCAATCATGCCGCCGGAGAACACATAGTCCTGCGTCTTTTTGTAGGTCGTACCGCCCTGTTTGACCTCGACAATTTCGATCACGGCAGGGTCGGGCAGCGCGTCGGCTACCCCGGCGTAACTGCCGTGCAACACGGTGGCGGTAGCCTGTTTGGTGATATCCACCTTGCGGATGTCGTGGATGGGCGCGCGGTCCACATTGACCCGCATTTTTCTGCTGCCGCCGCCGGAAAACCGGTGCGGCTCGGAGAGGATGGTTTGCAGGTCAGGGTCAAAGGGGAAACGCAGACGCAATGCGGTGGGCAGCTCGATTTCGTGCCCATATACGTGGGCCTTGCCCTCGAGCAACGAATAGGTCTCCTCGCGCTCGTCATGCGACAGCCACACCAGCGACAGGCCGTGGATGACGTAATGCCCGCCATTGTTGTCACGGTCATATCTGGCCAGTGCCGAGGCAAAGCCGGAGAGGTCTGGCGGGGCCGATTTGATTTTGAGGACGCCGTTTTCGACGTCATAGACGCGGTAAAAATTGCCGGTGCCGCCATCGGTGGACAATCCCCACACGGCACTGATGCGCAGCCGTGCCGCGCCCGGCTCGTCATAGTTGCGCGTCCCTTCACACGGATCGCGCAGGCTGGGATCTTGCAGCTCGGTGACGACGGCCTCGGCCAGCCAAACCCCGATTTCCACGACACCGGTGAGAGGAATATTGAGTTTGGCTTCCGGCACATCACGGATGCGGCCACGCAGGTAGATTTCCGAGGCGGCGCAGGTGGTCACGCCGGTATCGGGGTCAATGACGACGGCGCCACCGCTCTGGATGCTGCCGTCGTTCATGATGCGGTCGGCGATGCGCTTGAGGCGATGGTCGGTGATGGCTTGCTGCTCGTTGAGCTCAGGCGATTGCAGGCCCAGGCCGGCGCGATAGAGGATGAGCTCTTCGCGGGTGATGTCGCGGCAGTAGTAGTTGGCTAGGTCAATGTTTGGCATGGCGTCAGAAGGTGATGACAAAATCGAAGCTGATGCGCGCCCCGACACCGCGTTGCACGGCGGTGATGTAATCGATGGCGAGGAGGGTGCCGGGGGTGGCTATATCGCTCGGCGGGTAATAGGTTTGCCCTGCGGGTAGGCCGGCGCGGGTTGTGGTGCCGACAAAAACACCGAGCTCGCGGATGGTCTCGCCGAGGCCGTCGTTAAAGTCAAAATCGGTACGCAGGTGCAGATTGGCGGTCGGCGTGTCGCTCTTTGCGAAACGGGCACCGAGCATGACAATGTCGCCGTCGCCCTGCGGCGTGCAGTACTCGACAACATTGACTTTTCGCCGGCCAAGCTCGGCAGTGAGCGCGGTGGCGCTGCGCGGTTCGCGGGGCTGGGTGGTATCCCATTCCGCCTCGCCGCTCCCCCAGGCAAGATGCAGGGTGCTGCCCTTGATAGCGGTGGCAAGGGCGATACGTCCGGAGGTTGTAAGGATGGCCATTAGTCGGGGTCCTCGCAGTTGTTGATGATGACGTTGGTATTGGTCCAGGTTGACGACGGCCACGGGGCATCCGCCCACACTTGTCCAAGGTAGAGGGCGACAGCACGCGGTGTACTGCTGCCCGCTTGGATGGTGTAGATCTCAAACGGCAACGGCAGGTCGTCGAGATAGAGGATGTGCGCCTCGACGCTGCTGATGACGTGGGCGATGGTGATGGTGACGGCGCTAATAATCTCCGCCCCGGCGTACATCGCCCACGAGCCAATGACGGTGCCAAAGGAGATTTTTGGGTCTCTACCATCGGGCAGACAGGGCAGGTTGCTACGTCCGATGCGGATGCCAGAGTCGTCGTCCAGCAGGGCATCATCCAGCGCGCTGTCGTCTAGGCGGAATACGCCCCGGTCATAGCCGTACACCATCCTCCACAGGCGCGAGCGTACCGGCTGCGACAACAGGGCCAGGTTGACCAGCTGGCAAATTTGCGCCGGGGTGGGCATCCCGTGCGGGCGCAGGTCGTATTCGGCGAAGTGGCGGTGTGGCCGGTAGGTAATACCGGGATCGTTGCGCTCGATGGAGGGAGGTGACTCGATAATGTCAGCGTCTAAACCGACCCACGAAAAAGCGAGATGCAGTGAGGCCGGTGTGCCGCGCAGGCGAGTCCAGCGGATACCTTCACTGATGAGACGGCGCTTGTCGCTGATGTAGGGGGTGATTTCGCCGAGGGCGTACTCCCAGATGAGCGCATCCAGCCAGTTCTCGGGCGGGTCAAATTTGCGTCCCCGGATGGCAGCATCGTCGCCAAGATCAAGGATAGCGGGAGCACCGACCTGCGCCAGTTTGCGCTCAAGGTCGGTGCTGTTTGGCGGCAGTAAATCGGTGCGCATCAGTAATCCCTGCCACCGAGGTTGAGGCTGACGGTGCCGATGGCGGCGGTCTCGTCGGCGGCAATGACGACGTCACGCGTCGGCGCAGTCAGGACGACGCGCTGCACTCCGACAGCGTGCAGCGTGTGGATAAGCCAGGAGCGGGTGAGGTCGCGCCCCAAACCAAGCTGACTGCCGACGGCACGGCGCAGTGTGTCCGGTAGGGTATTGAGCAGGTCGGCGTTGCCGTCGGGCAGAAGCCACAGGGTGGCGGCGATGTCGATGGTTTTGACGGTGGCAGCGCGGACTTCGAGGGTGTCGGTGAGGACGCGGATGTCCGTGCGGTTGAGGTAGTCGCGGGTATGGGCAAGCAGGGCATCATCCACCGCGCCGTCGTGGCCGGTGATGGAGACGCGCACCAGCCCCGGACGGGGGCTGTCCACATGGGCATCGCGGATGGCGGGCGAGGCGGAGAGGGCGTGCCAGCGGTAATGCGCTGCTGGTCCTGCGGTGGACGAGCCCCGCACCCGCTCACGGATACGAGCGCGGAAAGCCTCGTCGCTTTCGCCGAGGTTGCGGGTCAGCCCGTAAAAATCGGCAAGACGGTCGAGATCGCGGTCGGTAGCAAAGGCGAGCAGGTTGGCGCGGGCGGCGTGGTTGATACGCGTGCGCAGGAGCAGTTCGAGGTAAGCGGATTCTTCGAGTACTTTGGTGACGGGCTCGGATTCGAGGTCAAGGGTGTTACGCCAGTAGTCGCGTTTTTCTTCCGGCCACAACGCCACGAAGGCGGCTTTGCGCCGCGCGAGGATGGTTTCGTAGTCAAGCTCTTCGATGACGTTTGGCAGGGATGTATCGCTCATGCGGGCATTGTGGATGTGCCCGCGCGCGCAGACGAGTGACGGTTTTCCGCAGGGCGCGGCTGTGGAAAATCAGTGGCGCAGGGTGGCTTGGCCGCGCAGCTCGGCATCGTCGAGGGTGCGTGCGGTGTAGCTGATTTCGGTTTTGCCGTCCATCGTGATGTCGATGACGGCAGTTTCGAGGACGACGCGCGGCTCCCAGCGGCTGGCTGCATCAACCAGGGCGGCGGCAAGACGCAATCGGTTGGCCGGATTCATCGGCGCATCAATCAGGTCAAAGAGGTGGCTACCGTATTCGCGGCGCTGGATGCGCGAGCCGATGGGGGTCGTAAAGATATCGGCCAGCGATTGACGGATGTGTTCGGGTTTGTGGGCGGTGTTGCGGCCATCGTCGCGCCGCATCCCGCCGGTGGCATAGGCACCGTTACCTGTACTCATGGCTGTTTCCTGTTTTTCGCGGTCATTTGAGGGGGTCATTGTGGTGTGCCGGTGACCGATGGGCCGGGCATGACGCCTGGGTGTACATGGGTGTCGCCGACGTTGACGCCGTTGTGGGTAAGGCTTGCCGACTCAAACTTGATAGCCTTGGCGCGCAAGGTGATTTCGCCGGGGGTGTCAACCAGCAGCTTTTTCCGCTTGCTGTCGTACTCGACGATGGTGCCATCATTAAACTCCAGGCGGTCAATGGTTGGGCGGTCTTCGACGGGGATGTCCGGCGCGGGTATTTCCTCCGACCAGATCATGCCGATCACGGTGGCGGTGTTGTAGTCGCCGCCATCCACGCTGAGGATAAGTTGGGTCTGCTTGCGCAGGGGTATCCAGTGGCGGTAGTTGTGGGTGACAAAAGCCGGAAACGGCAGCCAATTGGTGAGGATATCGCCGCTTTTGGCGCGAAACTCACGCTTCTCCCAGTCGATTTCTTCGACGGTGGCGATACGGGTGGCGTTGTGCGTCTGGCGCAGGTGGTCGGAAAAGCCGAAACTCATGATGTCATCCCCTGCAAATGACGCAACAGACTCTCTTGTATCATCGCTGCGTCGCCCTCGGTGATGCCGAGTAGCGGCCGTTCCGGGTAATGCGCCAGCCCGAATTGTAGGCGCTGGGTCAGGCCAAAGTGGTGGACACTGGCAAGGTAGCTGTCATGACCGCGCCGGCCGATGCGGATCAGGCTGTCGCCGACCTCGACGCGCAAGCGCTTTGCCTGGCGTAGTTTGCGCATCATCTGTTTCGGGCGCCCGCGTCGGGTGCGGCCATACTCTTTGCGCGGTTCCCATGCTGTGCCGTCCGGGTCGGTCTGCGCCGCCATCCGCTCCCGGTTGACCCGGCGCAAATCCTGGCCGATTTTGCGTAGCAATTTGCGCTGCTCGGCAGGTTGCAGACGGGCAATCGTGAGCGCAACCCAGCTCTCCAGATCGCCCATGTTGTGTTCAAGCGGCGCACTCATGGGGTCAGTGCCGGTGGGTAGAGTTGGCGGTCGATGTGTGCCGCCGGGCAGTTGTTGAGGCGGGTACCATCCTGCTCAATCTGGACGTGGTAGGTGTCGGTCAAGCCCTCGACGGTGAGCAGCAAGTCGACGTGGTTGTTGTCAAGGATGTCGGCACGAAAAGAGATGGCGGTTGCCGCGTGTCCCGGCTGCTCCGCAGATAGCCATTGCCCGGCGAGGTAACACAATGCTTCCGGCGGGCCGCTGTAATCCAGGACCAGTGCCTCGGCCGTATATTCGAGACGCAGGTTGTAGTTGCCGGGTTGGTCGGGATGCTGATAGTGGTGGCGTACCTTGCCCGAGGTGGCACGCACAATAAGATCTTCCGGCTGGATGTTAAGCCCGCCGGTGAGCAGCTTTTGCCGCAGTGTATCGAGCTTTTTCATGGCATTGTTGGCATTCAGTACAACGTTGCGCGTAGGGATTGGCACGACGGCGCGGGTTCCCATTGAAAAAACGCTCGCGTTTTTTCAATGGGAACCCGGCGCGCGGCGGGGATTTCATCGCCGCAGTCAATACAATAAGTGCTGCCGGTTGCTGTTTCTCCGCGTTGTTGTGCTGCCGCCAGGGCAGCAGCGCGACTTATTTCTTCGTATTCGCTGGCTTTGTCGGCGTTGTCCATTGTGCTCTCACAGTTTTGATCCAGCGGGTGGTGTAGCGGTGTTTGTTGCGGCAGTCGGCGTACTGTTTCGAGGCTTGGCGTACCCAGTCAACCAAGTCGCCGAGATTACCGTCATTTAGTAGCGGCAGGTCGGGGCACGGGCGTAGCGCGCTTGCCTCCACTGGCGGTGGGGGCATTTTTGCGGGCACTATTACCGCCGGGGCGGATGGCTTTGTTGAGCAGGCTGACGCCAGTATCGTCCAGACAAGGACGGCTGCGGTCAATCGTAGCGAGGTAGGCATTGAGGGTGTCCTCCGTCTTCTTCATTTGTTTCTGCGTTGCTTCATGGTTGGCGGCAAATTCGACGGCCAAGTGTTCGTAGGCGCTGAGTTGTTCGCCATACTTGCCGACAGCGTTGTTTAGTTCGTTCGCGAGCGTCTCAAATTGCTCGCGTAATACGGACTGCTGCCCGGCACGATAAGCAAGACCCACAGAGGTGATGTTATAGGCAATCAGCACCCCGGCGCAGATGATGGTGAGCGGTTTACTAAGCAGCATAGGGAGTCATCCATTGCCGGACTTCTTCTTCGCGGCGGTTGCGCAGTACTGGCTGCCCGGCGGCATAAATCCAGCGGCGCAGCTGGTCGGGGACGACAGTGTAATCACCGGCATTAAGCAGCCGGCGCAAAGAGCTGCGGCGCAACGCGTCAACGCCGACATTAAAGGTAAAGGAGACCAGCGCATCAAACTGGTGGTCAGCGAGATCCACTTTGATCAGCGTACTGACGGCGGTTTCCGCCACGTCATTGTCGTGGTCGAATAAGTGAGCCATTTGGTCATTGCTGAGGCCGTCGCGCCAGCGTACCGCGATGCCGTTAATGTAGAGCTTGCCGCTGCTGAGTTCGCTGCGGGTGAGCAGGTGGCCGACGCCGATGGTCGGCAGTCCGGCACTGTCAAGGTACATTTTGCTGCGACTGCCTTCGCGGGCAACCAGCAATTCCGTGCCGTGCTTGGTCATTTGGCGGATGGGTTTGGTCATTTTTTCCCCCTTATTTTTTCAAGGATTTCGATGATGTCGGCCTGCTGGTATTTCTCCATCGCGTGGAATAGCGCGCGCACAAGAAACCAGCCAGGCAGGCCGCAAAGAAAATAGACGGCGCCGGCCTGCATCCCGGCCAGCTCGTCGCCGACGGGATGAATATTGAGGTGGTGGGTAATGACGTAACTGCCGAGGCCAATCGAGCACATGACCGTGCTGATGACCGCCGAAAACCACTCGCGGGTGCTTTTCGGCTGGGTCATCGACATCACCACGACACTCGCTGCCACCGGGCCGAGGATGTACACGAGAATTTTGAGTAAGGCTGCACCAAGTGCGGGTTGGGCGGCACTGGCGGCGGTGCTGCTGGTAATCGGGTCGGGCATAGTCAATCCCATAGTCTGAGGGTGGCGGGTGTTGCTTGTGCGGGCTGCGGCGGGATATGGACCGGCGTACCTGCCGCCAGCCGTGACGTAGCCAAGGCGTGCGGGTTGGCAGCCATCACGGCGGCTATTCCACGGGTGCTGCCGGTAGTGCGGTAGCAGACGTCGTCCAGGGTTTCGTGCTGATGCGCGGTAACGGTGATGGTGGGGTTTGGCATGGATCATGGCTCCCTCAGATCAGGGTGATGGTGGCGCGGGATTTACCGAGGACGAGGCGCAGCGCCTCACGCGAGCGTTGCAGTGCGGTACGGATGCGGCGCTCAAGTCCATCGGCACGCTCGCTGCCTTTTGCGGTGGTATCCACATCGCGATACTGCTCAAGCTCAAAGGCTTTGGCGCGTTGAAAGACGGCTTGCCGGTAGTGGTGCTGTTTGCTGTCAGGCAAAGGGACTTGCTGTGCCTCACGCCAGACGGCGAGTTCGTCGTTGACGAGCAGCACCGCCGTGCTGAGGATTTCGTGGCTGCGCGCGTCGCTGACCGTGTCATCGACCCGCATCCGTTCACGCCAAACAGAGACCCTGATGGCGGGGTAGTAGTGATCCGTCTGCAGGTCGTCGTTGTAGCGCGGGTCGGTTGTGGCTCGGTGCGGGATAAATGCGCTGCTCATGGGGCATCCTTCCTAAAAAGGCCGCCGTGGGAAAACCGGAGAAAAACCAGCGGCGGCAAGTGTGACGAGGTACAAGGTGCGCGGTTGCGGCGGACAGGGTGAAACTAACTAAAGCCCTGTACCGCCGCGCCCCGCGCGGGCTGAGTTGTCAGGTGTGTGCGTTATTCTCTTGTGCTTGTGGCATCTGCGCGGTCAGCTCTTTTTCCAGCTGGGCAAGCAGGGGTTTGCAGCCGACTTTTGGATTCAGTTCAACCGCACGGCGCAGGTGGGTCACTGCGTCTTCCAAATTACCTTCGTCGTGCAATGCTTCACCCAGAGCGCGGTATAGCTTGGCGCGTATTTCGTCCACCATGTCATGCCCGGTGGTCGCATCCAGTACCTCGGCCAGTTGTTCGGCATTGAGGGAGCCGGGACAATTGAGCGCGCTTTCTGCCGCCATCTCGGTGTAGAGCGAGGGCAGGTCTCGGGTAAATTGCTCCGGTGCCGGCAGGTCATGGCGCAGCAGGTAATCGCCGACGGTCAGGGCACGGTCAATATCACCGACATCAAACAGCCACGGCAGCATCTGGCTGATGATGGGGTCAGGGATACCGGTATCGGCAGCAAGGACGCCGTCGATGTAGCCGTGCCATTCCTGCATCAATTCTGCTTTCTTTGCCTGCCGTGCCTCCAGCGACTGGATGCCTTGCAGTTGCCTTTTATGTTGCGCGAGTTGCGCCAGCGCCAGTTCGTGTTCGCTGCCTTGGAGGGTTTCTTGCCGTTCGGCAGCACGCTCAGAGGCGATGCGGGCTTCTTCGCGCTGCTTGTGTAATCTTGCGGGACTGGCCATGTCTTACTCCCAACCGCTGCCGTCTGCTTTCGGGACGAGGATGCCTTCGACAAGGCAGCAGGCATCGTAGTCTTCGATAACGTAGGCTTCGTTCAGGCTGCGGTACTCTTCGATACGGTCTTTGCGCGGGTTGTCGAGATAGGCAAGGCGCGTGGTGTTGCGCTGGGTGTAGATGGACAAGTTGGACAACGGCGTGATCATGAAAGCATCGTCCGGGAAAAACGGCACGGACAGGGTGCGCAGGCCGCCGAAGAGCTGGCTGACCATCAGTTTCTCCAGGGCATTACGCTCAGTTGGTGCGCTGCTGTCCCCTATCAAGGCGAGGTATTTATCGGTGATCAGCTTGCGCCCAGCGATGAGGACGAGGTCGCCGTCCTGATACCACGGTTCAATCAGTTCATGCGCCGCGTCATAGACGGCGGCATCAATGTTTTTGTAATCGTGGCCGGCGATACCGCCGATTTTTTTGCCGCTCATCACAGCGCTGGCTTTGTGGCCGCGCAGTTGTTGCAGCCAGCCTTTGTTGACGTCTTGCAAGAGAGGGTTGGTGGTGCGGTTGGTCGTCGCTGCCGCACTGGTGCCGTTAAAGCCGATCATCAGGCGGTCACGCGCAATCTGCTTGCTGGTTGCCGCGCGCAGAAGCGTTTGGAATTCGGGACGATGCCGCCAGCTGTCGAGAGTGGCGTAGCGGATGTGGGTGTCGTAGTTGGTTTGTTCGCAGCGGTATTTATCAGCGGACAATGCTTTGATGTCACGCGTCTGCCGCTCGGCTGTGCCGCTGGTATCGGTACGACCGGCGATAGTGCTGTTGACGCCAATATGGACTTTCTCGCCTTCCATCGCATCCACGATGTGGCTGTTGATAAGGCTCAAAAAGGGACTGCTTTCCTGGACCTTTTCGACCAGTCTTTGTTCGACGGACGGCTCAACGGCAAATTTTTGCGTGGCGTCGGCAACGCCGTTGAGCTGGGCGGTGCGGCTCAAGAATTGATTGTAGGCAAGGCGGGTCTGATTATGCATGGTGGTGTGTCCTTAGCAATCGGTTTGCGGCTGGCTGCTGCCGGTCGCCATAGGTCGCGTAGAGGCAAAGTGCTGTTCGGGCGTGGCAGCAGGGGTGGCCGGGGTGCCATCCAGCACGGTGCGAAGAGCAGCAATGTCGGCGCTCATTTTTTGCAGGGTCTGCTGCGTGGCGGCATGGTTTTGGATGATGCCCTCAGCAAGGGCAACGGTTGCCTCATCCAGTGTGTTCAGGCGGGTATTGGTGTCGGCGGCGGCTTTATCCGTTTTCGCAAAGAGACCTTTGATGCGGCCTAGCAAGCCTTGCTCGTTGTCTCCGGTTGCGGAAGGCTCATCTTGGGGTGCGGATTCGCAGTAGTCAGAAAAGATGTGGGTTTGTTCGCGCTGCTGGGCGGCAGCGAATTTGAGACGGCTGGTACCGACACTGGCCGGACTGTCGGTGACGCCGAGGCCGACAAGGTAGGCCTCACCGCTGCCGGCAAAATTCGGGTCGATCTCAACCGATGTAAAGACTTTCTGCCCGGACTGGTTGATCTTGACCAATTCCGGGGTCGGCGCAAGTTGTGCCAGCAGTACGGTTTTTCCTTCGCTGTTTTTGTCAGTTTTGAGCGCGGTGACATCACCGAGGGCGGCGAAGCTGCTGTCAGCGTAGAGACCGCGCATGTGTTCGAGCCAGATGCGCGCCCCGTATTTTTTCGGGTCGTAGTTCTTTGCCATTTGCTCCAGGTGGACGGCGCTGATGTTGCGCCCGTCAACGGTGGCGCCTTCGGTGGCGACAATGTGGTAAGTCATGTGTTCTCCATGCGGTGCGGTACGGTTACATCCATGATGGGCAGGCGTTCGCAGCGGTTCAACGGGAGGATTTCCACAGGGGCGGGCTGCGGAAAATCCGTCTTTGCGCGCGCGGAGCGCCCTGCGCACACTGTGCGGCATGAATGAATCCCGCTGCCTCCCGCATGACGCCACCACCAAACTCAACGCCAAGCTGATGTATTGGCGCGGCTATGGCTGCGCGGAAATCAGCCGCCAGCTGGATGTACCCATCTCTACCGTGGTGTCTTGGCGCGATCGTGATAAATGGGATAAAACCAGCGTCGCCCGGCGCATCAACGAGCAGGTGGATATGCGCCTCAGTATGCTGGTCGCCAAAGAGAGCAAGAACGCCGAGGATTACAACGAGATCGAATCCCTCGGCAAACTGCTTGAGCGTACCGCGCGCATCCAGCGCTATGAGTCGGGTGGCAACGAGGCGGATTTGAACCCCAATGTCGAACGCCGCTCGAAAAAACACCGCGCTCGTGCGAAGGAGAAAGAGAATGCGGCGCGTATTACGGACGATGAAGTTGAGGTGTTGCGGCGCGCCTTCCTGGACAATATTTATCCACATCAGCGAGCATGGTATGCACACTCGCAAAAGTACGAGATGCGGCAATACGTCAAATCGCGGCAGATCGGCGCAACGTACTATTTTGCGCAAGAGGCTTTGATTACAGCGCTGGATACAGGCAGAAACCAGATTTTTATTTCCGCGTCCAAATCACAGGCGCATGTGTTCAAATCCAATATTGTCGCCTTTGTGGAAAAGACGATTGGCAAAACACTGCGCGGCGAACACATCAAACTCGGCCCCGAAACTACCCTCTATTTTCTCGGCACCAATTCCAACACGGCGCAATCGTATTCCGGCGATTTGTATGTGGACGAGTATTTCTGGATTCCCAATTTCGCCAAAATCCAGCATGTGGCCAGCGGCATGACCGTGCATGACGACCGCCGCATTACCTATTTTTCCACACCCTCAACCACGACCCACGAAGCCTATCCGCTGTGGACGGGGCAGCATTTCAATAAAGGCCGACCAAAATCTGAGCATATTGATCTGGACGTATCACATGCGGCGCTGAAAGACGGGCGGTTGTGCGAGGATGGCTATTTCCGCCAGCTGATTACCATCGAGGACGCCATCAACAGCGGTTTCGATCGCGTCACACTGGAAAAGCTGCGCATCAAGTTCCCGCCCGGCCAATTTGAAAATCTGCTGATGTGCCAATTCGTCAACGACAGCGACAGCATTTTCAAAATGGCCGAATTGCAGCGCTGCATGGTTGATGCCTGGACGGTGTGGCAGGACTACACCCCACTCGCCGCCCGACCACTCGGCGATGTGCCGGTGTGGATTGGCTATGATCCCAGCCGCTCGCAGGATGACGCCTCGCTGGTGGTTATTGCCCCGCCGCAGGTGGAGGGCGGCGTGTTCCGCATTATCGACAAGCAGAGCTTCAACGGTCTCGATTTCGACGCACAGGCGCGCAAAATCCGCGATTTTTGCCGCATGTACAACGTCGTCCACATTGCCATTGATGCCACTGGCATCGGCCAGGCCGTTTATGACCTCGTGCGCCAGTTTTTCCCGCGTGTCCGCAAAATTCTCTATTCCGTCGAGGCCAAAAACGAGATGGTCCTCAAGGCGAAGCAGCTCATCGCCCACGCGCGCCTGCAATGGGACAACAGCTGGACGGACATCGCCCATGCATTCTTGACCATTCACCAAGCGCAGACCGGTTCTGGGCGTCAGGTAACGTACAAGGCCAGCCGTACCGCCACTACCGGCCACGCCGACCTCGCCTGGGCGACGATGCACGCCCTCATCAACGACCCGCTTGGTCAGATTGACGAGGCGGGGTTTGGCGGTCGACGCGGTTTTGCCCGTTCTTTTTAGGAAACTTTATGAGCGATAAAACGCTATTTTTTTCGTGGAGTGAACCCATCCCGGTCACGGGACCGATGTTACTCGAATTTTTGGAATGCGCTTATAACGGGCAGTATTATGAATTGCCGTTTTCCATTGATGCGCATGCCAAATATTATTATTCGCTGCTTTATATCCGAAGCGCATTACAAGCAAAAGTCAATATTCTTTCCAGCTGTTATCAGCCGCATCCATTATTCCCGCGACAGGCATTTGCGCAGTTGGCGATGGATTATTTGTGGTTTGGCAATGCGTATCTGGAAAAATCGGTTGCGCGTACCGGTAAATTACTCGCCCTGCGCCCCAGCCCGGCTAAATTTACCCACCGCGATAAAGATAACCGCTATAAATTTATCAGCAATGGCGACGGGATTATGCATGGTTACACCGTGCATGACTTCCCGCCCGGTGCGGTATTGCATTTACTGGAACCGGACGTGAATCAGGAATTGTACGGCGTGCCGGAATGGTTGCCGGCCATTCAAGCGGCCTTGCTCAATGAAGCCGCCACCAAATTCAGGCTGCGCTATTATCAAAACGGATCACACGCTGGCTATAGCTAATACACCTAACATTTCATACATCTAAGCAAATAAAGTAGCGTGAAGA
>NZ_CALIZP010000038.1 GCF_938028825.1 uncultured Cardiobacterium sp.
ACTTGCACTTTGCTATATCTTTCAGCGGGTTTCATTTTTTTGTCGTGTACGAAGGGTTCATCCACAAAGACAGTTGCTTCGCCGTCCTCATCCATCGCCAGCCACCGCGCCCACGGCGGCACAATGATGTCTCGTCCGTAATAGTCTTTGACTACGCGGTATTCCGGCTCTTTCGGCTTGAAAAATTTGTCGCGCAGCTCCCGCATGACGTCTTGTTCCTGCAGTCTTTCCGGGATGGCGTGTTTCAGGAAGCGGACAAACGATTCTTTCCCGCCATCGAGCTCAACTGCTTCGACGCCGATGCGGCCAGCCGCCCAGCTTACCAACTCCCCGGCGATTTCCTTGCTGCCGGGGCTACCGAGAATTTGCACGTTCATGGCTGCCTCAAGCATTGCCGTCACCTCAATCATCCATTGCTGGTCATGCGGGCAGTTGGTCAGCGTTTCTTTCCAGTCCTTGCCTTCGAGTTCCGCGCGGACGTCAATGTTCCAGACTGCCCCGCTCTTCACGTCCCAGACGCCATAGCTGACGTGGGGCTTTTCCATAAATGCCGACATCGTGCCGTCTTCGTTGACGGCGAGCCAGTTGGCACGGGCAGGGATGTGCAGGATATTGCCATAGAACATCACCAATTTGTTGTGATCTTTGCTTTTTACGTTCATGCTGCTTTCTCCTGCATTTCGGCTTTATCAACAATTTCCAGCGTGAGCCTACCTTGCTTACCACTTGCCAGTTGTATCGTTGGAGCTAGGCTCTTTATCTTCTCCTGCTCCATAATCTTCGCCAGCTCCGAGGACGCTTCTACCCATTTTCGCATTGCCATTGTTAGGGGGTCGTTACTCATGTTTTTCTCCAGTGTTTTAAGAAGTCGGTTCCCCGCGCGCACGTTGGAATACCCAGCAGCGCGGGGTTTTGAGTTGGCCGGCGTTGTTGCACGCGATCGCCGATGACACCGTGCGGCTCGCATCAACAAACTTGCGGTGTTTGCTGGAGCGCAGGTGGCGTTTCAGGTCACGCAGCAACGGCACCTGCTGGCGCGCATTGCCGGCCATTTCGATAAATTCGTTGAGGTTGACGGCAATGAGGTTCGGGTCGCGGCTGTGGTTGAGCGCGGGGATACTTCGGCCAAAGTCGTCTTTCCTCCCTTGCCCGTCCAGGTAATCGAAGGTTTCCCAAAATTCGGCGACCACCGGATGATCGGCGGCGATAGTCGTTTGCCGCTCGATGCAGGCATCTTTCAGCGCAGGTCGCCTTTTTCTGTTCGGTCGTTAAACCGAAGATGTCGGCAAATTGTTCGGCGAAGGCCATCAGCTGGGCGTGGTTTTTGGCCAGCCGCGCATGATGAATGCCCTCAATGTTGAGCAGCATTTCTTGATACTTCGGCATCTTTTCGGCGACGTAGGAAACCACCTCGTTTTCGCGCGTCGTGGCCAGCAGCACGAAGTAGCTTAGTTCCTCAATGCCTAGGCGCAGCATTTCATCGGTGGCCGCCTTGGAATCGGCACTGTGTCCCGCTTTCGTGAAGCGCAGCTGGACTATCCGTTCCAGCACCGCGTCGCTGGCGTTGACCTGGTCGTTTTGCGCGATGACCAACGTGCCGCGAAAAGGCGGCTCGTAGGTTTCG
Source organism: uncultured Cardiobacterium sp. (assembly GCF_938028825.1). Classification (GTDB taxonomy): domain Bacteria; phylum Pseudomonadota; class Gammaproteobacteria; order Cardiobacteriales; family Cardiobacteriaceae; genus Cardiobacterium. Next base: position 1,625 of record NZ_CALIZP010000038.1, read on the forward strand.
TTGCCGCTGTTTTTCAGGCCGCGAACCCGCATCCCGCGCCCGTTGTAGAACGGTTTGAGTTCGTCCCAGTCAAACTTTTTCACATGCGAGTCTTCGGCACGGTCAGCCTCGATGAAGACGTTGGGCATGTTGGAATGCTGCGCCAGTGAGCGGTCGAGGCCGGCACGGGTGCCCTTGTTCGGATCAATGCCCTCGCGATCCTGACCAAGCAGGCGCCAAAGGAATTCGATCAGGGTCGTCTTGCCGGAACCCGGCTCGCCGATGACTTCGAGGAAGGGAAAGGACGACTGACATTTGCGCGTCTGTTCGGCAAAAAGCGAGGCGAACCAGTACACGGCGGCAATCATGCCGTCCGTGCCAAAAGTCCGCCATACCAGTTGCGGCCAGTCCTGCCGGTAGTGGCGCGGGGTTGTTTCGATGTGCATCTGCCGCTCACGCGACAGCGACTTGATGGATTTTTTCGGCAGGTCGAAAAAATCCTCTTCGTTGATGGCGTATGTTTTCCCGCCCTGTATGGCGATAGTCGGGAAGATGTAGCAGCCGTGCTCGCGGCTGTAGCCGATGTATTCGATGGTTTCGACGGTTTTCAGGCCCTGCAGCCAGCGAGTTCCCATCCAGTCAAGATGTTTGGCCTCACCCGACCACCATGCCCCCTACGCGCTGGCCAGCCGCTTTTTGAACTCGGCGCTGGCGGTAATCTGCCCCGGCGTGAATGTCATGTTCATCGCCGGACGGCTATCCGGAAAATGGATGCGGGCATAAAACCAGCTTTCATCTGTCACCTCGGCGCGTTGAAAATAAAGGAATTCCGGACGGGCGTTGGCAATGCGCTGCGTCTTGCCGACCATCATCACCGCATTGAGTGTGGTTTCATTGTCTGTTCGTCCGTAATCGAAGTCGCCGGATTCGATCAGCTCCTCCAATGCCTTTTGCTCAACCGCCCACCAGTAGAGCTGGTTGTCGAAGTCCACGACAAAGCCATGCGACTTGTTATGGACAAAGAGCAACGCGGCCTTTTCATCGACCGAACGGGCAATCAGCAGCGCACCGTGGTAGCGGTATTCGTCGAGGTCTTCGGCAGTCAGTCGGTCCAGGCGGTGCAGGTCGTTCCAGTCACATTTGCTCTTTGCGGGCGCGATGGCGGCGGCGCAATCCAGTCCCGCCTTGCGCATGCGGGCAACAAACTTGCGGATGGCCGCTTTGCCCGCGCGATCGTTGTCGAGGGCCCACACCCAGCGCACTCCTTGTGCGGTGCAGTTGGTGAGCGCCGTTTTCGGATAATTCGAGCAACTGAGAATGGCGACAGCTTTGATGCCGTTTTGCCACAGCGAGATGGCATCAATTATGCCCTCGGTTATCCATACCTCGTCGCCGTCTTGGATGACCATCCTTACAGCAGTGCGCTTTGTTGCTCGCGCGTCGCACGGGCGCGGACAAATTCAACCAGCTCGCGCAGCGATACCGCATACTGTTGGCCGCCGTCGTTGATGATGGCGCAAACAGTTGTAGAGTCGTCGATGGACAGGCCCCAGCCCTCTTTGGCCAGTCCTGCAGATTCGCGCTCAGAGATGGCACGGGCGGCCGTCAGCTCGGCGCGGTGCGTATCAATATCAACCAGCTCCCGCAAGTAGTCGCGGCAGGCGGCGAGCTTCTCGTCGCGGCTATAACTCGGCTGCCACGGCCGGGCAACAAACTCGCGTGCGAGATCCAACAGGCGATCACCCGCCGCATCGCAAACCGGGATGGCGGTGACATGCGGCTGGAACAGGGGACTAGCAGGCGATATTTGCCGGACAATCTCGGCGCGGATGAGGTATGTCGCACCGCAGTGCGGGTTTTGACATGCCGCATACTGCTCGCGCATGGCCTCGTGCTGCTGGTGACTGCCCTGTATGCGCATCGGTGCGCCACAGGCCGGGCAGGGAAAATGACGGATTGGCCGGCTCATAGAGCCCCCTTGTAGTACTGCCTGACCAATTCCCAAGAACGTTGCAGGGCTTCATCCACCGTGTCGAAAAATTCCGTGGGGTGGACTTTATCGGGATTGCTGTACATGCGGACGCTTGGACCGTCCTTGTCGCACAGCAGGTATACACTGGCTTTGGCAAAGCGTGCCGAGATTTGTATTTCGTCGTTGTCAAAAAACGACGCGTAGCAAGTTATTCCCCGTTCAATCAGACGGGCGGCACAAGCGGAAAAGAGGAGCTTCAGCGTGTCCTTATTCATGGCGTCCTCCTTTGCGCAACCAGGCAAGGCATCCCGGCTGCTCGTCGGCAGACAGATGCGGGCAGAGTTCGGCGATGTAGTGCGCGTGCGCTTCGCTGCGTACAGAGGCGGGGGCTTCATCCACGCCGAGCAGGGCAAAGGCAAAAGTTGTCGAGAAAAACAGCAGGGCGACGGCGTAGAGGACGATGTCGCGCAGACGGATGGGGCGGATAGCTTTCATGCGGCACCTTCCGTTTCGGTCATCATGTTCAGAGCGTCGCGGGACAGCGACAACAACGCATGAAAACACGATGGCGTGATGATCATGCTTCGTGCCGGAGCAAGCGCAAGGCCTTGCGGATTAGCAGTGCTGGGCAGGGCAACCAGCTGACAAAACTCGGCAAACGACAAGCGGCGTTCACCGGATTTGATGCGGCTCACGGCGCTGTCATCAACATGCAGAGCGTCGCGGATGGACGCTACTGAAATGGCACGCAAATGGTTGTGCAGGACCGTTTCGCGGTCACAAAAGTTTTTGCTGTTCATCGCACCCCTCCCTCGCCATACTCGGCGTCGAGCCAGCGTTTGATGCATTGGTAGGCGATGGTCGACATTGGGATTTTGTGATCTCGTGCAGCGCGCTGTAAGCGCTTCCGATCCGTCTTGGTAATCTTCACCAAGACGGGCTTGGCAGTTCGGCTCTCTCTTTCAACGGTGCTGGTGTTCATGTATGATTCGCGAATGGGTAAACGTTTAACCACGCCCCCCATAAGCCTCCTTAACGTTACGTTGAGGTGAAGGAGCAGCCGTTTTGTTTGACTACTTACGCGACCGCTCCGACTATGTCGGTTAAACGTTCAACGGTTAACGTTAGAACAACTATATGCCTAACATCTTAGGTATTCAATGGAAAAAGCCTAATGATTGTGGATGTATCTGATATTTTTAAACTTTTAAGGAAGGAAGGCGGCGTTACTCAAGCAGAAATGGCCGAGATTGGTGGCGTCAGTTTGGCGACCCAGCAAAACTATGAAGCACAACGCACCAGACCAACAACCGAGTATCTGCAACGCTTGGCCGTCGCTGGGTATGACGTAAATTTTCTGCTAACAGGAAAGAGACAAGTGCAAACTCTATCTCAAGAAGACAGCGAACTGCTGAATGCTTGGCATAAGGCAGATTTGTCACGGAAAATGGCTGCGTATAACGCTTTGGTTGGGAAAGTTGAAATCCCTGGACAACAAGGTAATACCTATATTCAGCAAGGAGATGGCAATGTGCGAAATGGAAGTATTCATCATCATGAAAAAAAAAATATATAATTTTCACTGAAGGAGATTATAATACTATAAACGTAGATAGTAATTTTCTTTCTATAAAAGAAAAAGAAGAGGAACAAAACTATTGTAGAAATTGTTCCTGCATTTTACCTAATGCTGAAACCTTTAAGAAAAATCCGAGATGTAATCCTTGCATAAGAAAGGCAAGAGCATCTGCAATAGCTAGTTTTGAAAGCATTGGATCTACTCTCTTATTTTTTTGTTTTATATTGGGGTCAATGTTTATGTTTGTACAAATATCTAAAGCGCCTCCTACTTCTATTGAAGAAATTACTAGACTAATTATTTTTTATATATTTACCCCTTCCCTTATTGGTTGGGAACTAAGAAAAAGGTACTTTTTTTCCGTGGGCAAAGAATTATATAGATGAAAAACATACTCTTCATGAATAGCTCTAATTAATAGCAATGTACTGTAATCTGCAATTCAGAAAACTAAAGAGACAAATATAAAACTACTACAGACAGCTATCCAGGTATTGTGGACATCAGCAAATACTTAACTCAGGAGTTTTGTTGCAGAATCTGGTTTTTATGCTTGTTTTACTGGTTTCTGCGTTAGTTGTATTAAAAATAACTAGCTTTTTCCGTTATAGAATTAAATAAGGAAATCGTTCATGACAAAAACTATTCTGATCAGCGCCCTAACCCTCCTCTCCTGCACGGCAAGCGGCAAGGAATACCCCATGCGCTGCCTGGAAAACCCGCAGGAATGGGCGGCCCATTATGCCAACCCCACCCAGACGGTTGACAAAAAGGCGCGGCAGAATCTGACGCAATGGACGCCCAAAGTCACCGCTCTGTGGCAGGAGTTGGAGACTGTCCTTGCCAGCGCAGATTTTCAGGCGCAGGGCATGGCCGCCGCTTCTTTTCAGGCATGGGCCAACAAGCAGGACAAACTGCTGCGCGCCGTGCAGCAGAGCCTGCGCAAATTTTCCTATACCGGCACGGATTATGAAGTCTGCACGCAGGCACTGACCTACGGGATCGCCTTCCAGAAGGACTATGCGCGCGCGCTGGCGGCCTATCACGATCCCGCGCATCCAGAGGTGCAACAGGCGGCGGCCGACCTGCAGAAATACCTGCAACACCTGCCGCAGTGATGCCCGCCATGCCCCGCTTCATCCGGCTGCTGTCGCTGCTATTCCTTGCCGCTTGTGCGCCGCTGCCGCCGCAGAGCGTGCCATTGCAGGCACAGAGTCCGGCACCGTTATCCCTGCCGTTGCCTGCCGCCACCGGGCAGCCGCTGCTATCGCCCGCGCCCATGCAGTCACCACTGTCTGCCACCCTCCCCGGGAAGGCGGCAAAGCTTGACAGCGGCAAGGCCTACCGCTGTGGTAACCGCAAGACTTGCCGTCAGATCGCGAGCTGCGAGGAAGCCTACTATCTCTTGCACCATTGTGGCCTCTCGCGCCTGGATCGGGATGGCGATGGCATCCCCTGCGAGTCGCTGTGCCAATGAGGATGACAGAGACCATCATCTGGTTATCGGACACTGTGAGCAGAGGCAAGAAGGGCTTATGACAGCGGCGTGGCAGTCAGTTTGATGTCCAGCGCTTTCATGACCCTGGCAATGGTCTCGAAGCGCGGCCGGCTGCCGGGGCGCAGCGCCTTGTCCAGTGCTTCGCGACCGAGGCCGCTTTTTTGCGCGATTTCCGTCATGCCGCGCACCCGGGCAATCACGCCGAGCGCATGCGCCAGTTCGCCAGGATCTTCATCATCAAGCGCCAGTTGCAGGTAGGTGGCGATGTCTTCCGGGCTTTGCAGGTATTCGGCCATGTCGAAAGTGGGCAGGCCGGCGATGTCAATCATCCGTTTTCTCCAGTTGTTGCGCCAGTTGCAGCGCTTTGGCGATGTCGCGTGCCTGGCTGGCTTTGTCGCCGCCGCCCAGCATGAGGATGAGCGTCGCCCCGCGTCTGCTGTAATACATCCGGTAGCCGGCGCCGAAGTGCTCGCGCATCTCGAAGACCCCTGCCGCAATGGCCTTGTGATCTCCCAGTATGCCCCGCGCCGCTTTATCCAAGCGCCGGGCCAGGCGCAGGCGGGTATCGCGGTCTTTCAGGCCGTGCAGCCAGCGGTCGAATTCGGGCAGGGTCTTGATGGTGTACATGGCGTGATTGTAGGGCAGTGGCGATAGCGCTTCAACGGCTCAGCTCCTCGCACTGAATCGAACAGGTGTAACCGCTATCCCCCAGCGAGTGGGTAATCTCTTTAATGAACCAGCGCACGGAGTCGATTTGCGGTTTGAAGCCCTGCGTGATGAGCGGTTGTTCGGCGAAGAGTTCGGCGCGGCCCACGGCGAGGTTGAGGGTCAGGGTGCGCGAGCGGGTTTTGATGCGCTTCATTTCCGCTTCCGCTGCCGCTTTTGCCTCTTTTTCGCTGTTGTAGGTTTGTTTCAAGTGGCGTCGGTAGCCGTCTGCGCCAACCTCAGCTTTTTTCCGTTTCGCGCCTTTTTTGTCGTGCCAGTAAGCGACGACCCCAGTCACCCGGTCATCACGGTCGGCATCGGTAAAGTCGTGGCTGTCGCCCTCACTGCGGTGGACAGTGACGGTTGGCAAATCTTGGCCAGATGAGGTTTTACCCGCTGCACGCACCGTAAAGAGCAAACGGCCGTCCTTGACGGTGCCGACGGCGTCATGCTCCTGCGCAAGACGGGTGACGAGGTGGGCATCGCTTTCGTTAGTCTGGTCAAGGTGGTCGATGCTGATGCCGGCCAGCTCCTGCAATACAGCGGGGGTCAGTTCGTGGCGCGCGGCGATGGTGCCGATGATGGCGCCGATGGTGGTCTTGTGGTAGCTCTGCTCGCGCTCTTCGAGCAAGGTTTTCCGAAAATCCGCCGAGCGGGCGCGGATAGTGATGACATCCGGCGGTCCGTGGTGGCCGATTTCATCCACGATGTAGCTGCCCCGGTTCTGTTCGTGTCCAGCAAAACCGAAGACAGCGGTCAGCTTCTTGCCCTTGCTCGGCAGTTCCACCATGCCGTCACTGTCGTCAATTTCCACGGTCAGCTCGTCCACCTCCATGCCGTTTTTGTCAACGAGGGTAAGGGCAATGAGGCGGCCGCGCAGTTCCAAAGGACGACCTTCGAGGATAAGTTGATAGATAGGTGTCATTAGAACAGCCTCGTAATCAACGGCAGCAATGGCGCGAGTTTGCCGTACTCGCTATAGCGGCCGTCGTAGCGTTTCAATGCCAGCTGGAATTCGATGCGCTGTGCGTTACCGTCGAAGATGAGTTCGCTCGCAGTTTCGTTGAGCGAGGCGATCAGCCAGTAGCCCAGTACCTTGCCGTCGCCGCGCATCAGCAAATATGGCTCACCGCGCTCAGCCATTTCGCGCAGCATGTTGAGGCTGGACGGCCCGCCAGTGTAGGCAGGCATCAGTACCCCGTTCAGGGTGATTTGGTCTTCGCCGCGCCCGACAAACTGATAGGCAGGCTCGCCGCCGGTGCGGTTGTTGGACGGCCAGCGCCACTCCGTGCTGCGTTGCACAGAGTCGAATGGCGCGGTGTGGACACTGAAAACAAAAAGCCCATAGCACATCAGCATGGTTTCCTCCTATCAAGCCGGGGCTGCGTCGTACATTGCGCTGCGCATACCCGCCGCCTGTTTGCGGCGTTCGGCGGCCAGGGCACTGCCAACTTCTTTTTTGACATTCGCCGCTAGTTCCTTGCTGTCCATCCCTTGGGCGTTGATGTTGACGTTTACCGTCGGCGCATAATTGCTGGATAACGGCTGGCCACGAGTGACAGGGGATAATGGTTTGGCCGCTGGTGGTTTAGGTATGCTGCTGTTACCGAGGACACCGGCGTTACGCATGGCGTTTGTGTGCATCTCAGCGCGTTGTTTGGCTGCTTGTGCTGCCGCCAAGGCTCCCCGTTGCGGCCGGGCTCCTTCCACTTGCGCCGCAACTTGCTTGTTTTCGAGGATGCTGCCTTCCTCCGCCGCGCCGACCAGCCCTTTCAGGGATTCCCACGCCCCCTTTATTTTGTCGATGAGCCAGTTGATTTTGTTGGTGGCCCAGTCGATGGCGGGGCCGAAGATGTCCATGATCGCCTGCATCACCGACCAGTTGCGGATGGCTTCGATGGCGCGGGTGCCGGCGCTGGTGAGCAAATCCCACAGCCGCCCCGGTAGATTGGCGCAGAATTCGATTGCGGCAGAGAAGGCGCCGATGATGGCCGAGGAAACGGGATTGGTCAGCCACCAGTTTTTCAGCGCCGCCCAGCGGTCTTTGAGGAAGCCGATCACGTTGCCCCAGTTTTTATAGAGCCACCAGCCGGCGGCAACGACAGCGGCAATGACGAGGACAATGGGGTTGGCCAGCATAAAGCGTCCGGCAATGAGAAAGGCACGTCCTAGCCACATGATGGCCGTTGCCAGTCCCGATAGTGCCGCTTTGCCGGCTACCGCAGCAAAACCGGCAAAACTCGTGAATAGACGACCGAGTAAACCGAGGTTTGCCAACAAGCCGCCTATGGCGAATCGGCCCATGACCCACATCGCATTCAGGCCGGCAAACACCAGCAGCAGCGTACCGCCAACTGCCGCTAGGGCAATCAGCCCGGCGGCGCCAACCATGAGCCATTTCACTAGCTCTTTGTTGTTATTGACGAAGGGCTGCAGCGTGTTCTCGATGAAGTCTTGCAGGTTGGTACTCAGCCACAACAGGCTGTCGCGCAGGGTTTCTCCGATGGTACCGGAGAGCAGGGTGGCAACCCCCTCAAGCTGCTCAAAGGCGGCAGACAAAGTCGAGGTCTTTTCGGTAATGCGCATGGTTTTGTCGGCCTGCTCGTCCATATCGGCCAGCGCCTGAGTCAGCCCTTCCACACCCTGCTGCGCGAGGATTTTGGCGACACGTCCGCCCTGTTCGCCGAACATCTGCCGCATCGCCAGCAGCGCTTCTTCATCGCCCAGTTTCTTGCGGACAACGTCAAATTTCTCCAGTTCCTTGACGATGCTCTCGATGTCTTTCAGGGTACCGTCTTTGTTGTAGAAATTGAATTTGACCCCGGCTTTTTTCAGGACATCGCGTGCTTCCCCTTTCATCCCTTTTTTCGCCATCTCTAGAGCCTTCGGTCCTTCGCCGAGTTTGGACAGCATCATCGAAAAGTTGGTGCCAAACATCGAGCCTTCCAGACCCTGCCGTGCCGCCAACCCTTGCAGGGCAAGCAGCTTGCGGTAGTTGGCCTCGCCGGTCAGTCCGAGCGAGTTGACGTTAGGGGCGTAGTATTTCATCGCCTCGCCCATGTCCTCTTTTTTCAGGCCGAAGGCAAAATAGGCGCGCTGGGTCATGTCGGCGGCCTTGTTCAGGTCGTCAGGATTGAGGCCGTGTGCCTCGATCATCCGCGCCGTGAAAGTGCCACCTTCCTCCTGCCCCATGTTCATCAACACGGCAAGCTCCGCCGCCGCTTTCAGGCCACCGCCGGTAAGCACTTCGTCCTTGACACCCTGCTCTTTCAGCGCTTTGGCCAGATTGATGAAATCCTGGGTAGTGCCAGGCAATACGTTGCCGAGCTGCTTCGCCTGTTTGTTCAGTTCCTCGAAAGCGCCGAAGCTGCCGTCGGCACGCATCATCGTGACCTTGAGGTCGGTAGATGCCTGCTCCTGCCCCATGAACTCGCGCACCGGAGCACTGAGCAGGTGTGCGCCGCGCTGCGCAGCATTGATGCCGACATAGCCGGCCATTGAGGCGTTGGCCGAAACCGCCAGTCCGGCATCACGACGGGCGAGGCGCGCCTCCGCCTGCCGCTGTCTCTCGGCTAGGCGGCGCAGGCGATCGGCCTGCCGGTTGAGGTCATCATTAGTGCGCCGCGCCTCGTTACGCAGCCTAGCTTCTTCGGAGGTCAGATTGCGGGTATTGATGCCTGCTTCGCGTAAGCGCTGCCTGAGTTGGTCAAGGCGCTGCTGCTCACGGCTGCGCGTTTGCTCCAACTGATGGACCGACTGGCGGGCGCGGTTGTACTCGTCGCGCAGGCGGCGCATGGCGGCGGTACTTTGCCCCATCGCCGCGCCGTTGCGCAGCTGGGTGTGCAGGTCGCGCACCCGCTGCCGCATCTGTGTCAAATCCTGCCCGTTCTGCCGCACTGCCTGCTGCTGGCGGCGGTAGGCGCTGATGTCGCGCAGCTGCGCATCAAAGCGGTGCAGCGCGGCACGGTTCTGGTCAAACTGCCGCGCCAACCGTTGCCCGCTGCGCCCGATATTGGCAAAGGTGCGGCTCATCTGGTCAAAGGCGCGCAGGCGCACCTGTAAATTGAGTTCGGCCATAAGATTTCCTTAGTTGGTTCTGCTACAATCCGGTTATCGAAAGAGAAAAGGAGGACGTTATGGGACTTTGGATACTGCTTTGGATCATGGTCAGCCTGACGGTTTTGGGCGTCATCGGTGTTGTCCTCGCCTTCTTCAACGAGGTACTTTTTGAACCACTCTACGGATTGATGGCAGATTGGTTCTGGACATGGCAGGCCAAACGCGACCGTCACCGCAGAGAGGCTGCAGGCCGTTTGGAAAAGGCACGTTTTGAAGCCGAACAGAAACAAACCGGACGTCATCCCCTGTCACGCGGGTTGCCGCTGTAATGCCTTTTCCTTCACAAGCCGCCCTTGAGGCGGCTTTTTCGTGGGTCAGCGTCGGGCGTTGTCGATGGCAGCCTGCTCGCGCGCGTTGCGCTCGCGGGCGATGCTGTGCCAGCGCAGCAACTCGCGAATGCTCATCCTGTCCATCTCGCTCGGCGGCCAACCGCCGCCGAAAACAATGTTGATGTCTGCCCATGCTTCTTCGACGCTTAGGGGGATGGCTTTCCCGCATCATCGTTGCCGTCAGCCTCGTCACCCCCTGTAATCATGGTGGCGACCAGGTTGAGGGCGAGCATCGTGTCGCGCAAGCTAAGGCCGAGCGCCTCCTGTTTGGTCAGCGCCGGGGTGCTGATGCGCGGCAGCAGCTCGACCAGAGCGCCAGTGTCGCCCTGGACCAGGTCGAACAGCTTGATGCCGCGCAGCTCACCGGCGCTCGGTTCGCGCAGGGTGATGGCGGTGACGGGTTTGCCGTCACGGCTGATGGCTTTGTGGAGTTTCAGGGTGTTGTCGATCATAGGGATGTCTCCTGTTTATTACATTTTCAGATTGGCGCGGCGTTTTTCGAGCATGTCCGTGCCGTTGATGATGCAGATGTTGTGGGGATAGTCGATGTCGAAGAGGACACGGCCATCGATGCTGTACTTAAACGTGGCGAGGCTTGCGGTGTATTTGGTCTTTTGCAGCTCGCCCGGCTTGCTCGTGCCAAGGTCGATTTCTTTCAGGCGGCCAGTCATCACCGCTTCGATGCCGTGGCCGCTGCAATCCATTTCGGATTCTGCCGAAGCGTTGATGCGGAATTTGACACCGGCAAGGCCACAGGTGCCGTAGATGGCAATCATTTCCGCCGTCTGTTCGCTGGCCTCAAAAGTCAGCTCCATTTTTTCCTGGCCGAGGTCGATGTCCACCGGGCCAAACATCCCGCCGGCGCGGTATTCGTCCGTCTTGCGGGTGATTTTCGGCCATTCGATGTTGTCGATGATGCCGGCATAGCCGCGCCCTTCGACGGTGAGGATGGCGTCTTTAATAATCTTGGGTAGCATGTTGACTCCTTACGGTTGGGCGGCTTCGATGCGGCGGGCGAAGTCGATGAGGTAGATGTCGGTGATGTGTTGACGCAGGTTGAGGTTTTCGAGCGGTGGCACCGGCGTGTAGTCGTAGCTGATGGCGAGTTTGCCCTCTTTGAGGGTGTCTTTGCTGTTAAGCGTCGAGTCGTACCAGGCGCTGCCGCCGAGCAAATAGCCCGCAGAGGTAAATTCGCGCAGCTTGGCATTGATGCCGGCGATGATGTCGCTGGCCAGCCCCGGTGTCAGCGGCTTGTCGATGGCCCAGAGGTGGTTTTGCGCGATGGTCTCGCTGATGACCTGGGCGGTGCGGGTGTAGTTCTCAAAGGCAAAGAGCGCATCATCACTACATGTGCGGCTGCCCCACAGGCGGAAGCCCTGCTCACGCACCAGCGTTGTTACCTCCTTGCTGTTGAGGTAATTGGCATCGGTGGCGGTGCTGGTAATGTCAAAGTCCACGTCGATGGTGAGGCCGGTGACGCCGTTGATGCCGACGTTGGAAATGGTCTTGTGCCAGCCGGTGTCATGGTCGAGCTTGGCGCGCAGGCCGAGAGCGACGGCAACGGCGTTGATGGTGGCCGTTTTCTTGGCCGCCTCGTCGAAGCCGGTGAAGTCCGGCCACACCAGCATCAATTCGCGCGCATGGAAGTTATTGCGGTGGGTGGCGGCCTCTTCTTTGGTATTGCCCACGGCACGGGCATAGACAAAGCCGCGTAGTTTTTGCGCGATGCTGACCAGCTCAGTGGTGACCTCTTGCGTGTCCAGCCCCAGCGCGCCGCCGATGATGCGCGGCACGGCGCCGAGTTCGGCTTTGGCCGAGAGTAGAGCCTTGGCACCGCTGCGGCGACCGTTTTCAAAAGTGCCGATGGTCTTGGCATTTTGATCGGCGCCGTTGTCGTTTTTCTCCTTGCTGGTCGGCACGCGGACAACGACGGTCAGGGCATTGGCCTGTTTGTAGATGGCATTGAGCGCGGGGGCAAGTGTGCCTTTCGTGCCGGCCTTGCCGATGGCTTCGGGCAGGTTGCTGATGAGGACAGCCTTGTTCTCCGGAAACACAGTCGCATCGGCGTCTTCGCCGGTGGCGACAAGGCCGATGACGGCGGTGCTGACGGTGCGCAGCGGCCGGGTGCCGTTGTTTATTTCAATGGCGCGGACACCATGCAGGTATTCGGTACTCATGGGTGTAACTCCTTGGATTGTTGGTCGAGGATGCGGTAAAGGGATGCCGGGCTTTGCCGCGCCGGGTCGGGCAGTTCGAGGACGGTGGCGACAAACTCGCTACAGAACCAGCGACGCGGCGACTGGCGCAAAAACGAGCAGACAAAGCGCAACACGCCGCACCAGTCATAGCGGCTGCCCTGCTCACGCTCTAGCCATTCGCACACGGTGGCGGCGGGGAGGGTGCGGTAGATGGATTCATGGCTGTGCGGTGCGCGCAAATAGGCGTAATGGACAAATTTCATGCTTTTTTTGAGACGTTGCGCCCTAATGGACAAATTTCATGCTCTCCCCTCTATTTTTTGCTGAAATAATCTTTTATAAACCGTAACTTCCTCTCCT
>NZ_CALIZP010000039.1 GCF_938028825.1 uncultured Cardiobacterium sp.
CGGCTTCGGCGGCTCGGCGGCTCGGCGGCATCGGCGGCATCGGCGGCTTCGGCGGCATCGGCGGCATCGGCGGCATCGGCGGCATCGGCGACTTGGGCGGAAAAGGAAGTCATAGAAGAAGCCTACGCATCCTTGCATGCAAGAGCATCCCAGCAAACAGAAAGCCCCGTCGGGGAAACGGGGCGTGTGAGTAAAAATTTATGTTTTTAGCTGTTTGAATAATAGCGAAGACTGCTTCTTGCTACATTTTCATCAAGTCTTGAGATCGTTCCAGCAAGAAAAATATAACATGGATCATTATCAACAATACTATCTAACCATGCCCCCTGCTTGAACTCCGGTTCACAATTAAAACTACATACACACCCGAAAATTTCAGTAGCCATCATTGGTGATCTATTGGAATGCTGATTGTTTGACCAAATCATCTTGACCACCATTTCTTCTTCTTTGCTGCTTCAAGTTGAGATAGCCGCCGCTCACGTTCCTCAAGCATCTTGAGATGTTCATCAAACACCTCTCCGCTTGACTTCGCAATCTCGTTGATAGCATATTGTTTAACCGCTGCCACCTGACGGCCAAAGTCATCAAGGGCTTGGCTCAAATGGGCAATATCTTCTTGCAGTAATTCAAAACTGGTTCTCAGTTCCTTTACGCTTTCAGATATTGCCTTCATGTCTATAAAAATATCTTCAATCAGAATTTTATGATCTGACTGGCTATACCTTTCTACCATTATTTCTTGTTTATAAGCCTGTTAAAGATCTCTTGATAATTTTTATCAAGGCTTCTTAATGCGCTCTGCCGTGCAACTTTTGCTGCATATTTTCTGGCTTCTTCTCTATTTCCTGCTAATTTGGCTTCCTGCATCTTGGCCATAAAATCTTCGTCCGAAAGCATCTCGGATAGGTTACGACCAGTTGAGTATAAGGTATGTTTTTCTATAATATTACGAAAGTCCATCCCGATTTTATATTGAGAGGTAGCTTTCTTTAGAACCGAAAATATTTCCTCTACTGGATTTAACGGGTCAATTACAACTTGATTACATATGATATGTATTTTGTTTGGAGCTACTTTTACCTCTAATAGATCTTTAATAGTTTTTATCGTATCTTGTTGCTGTTTCCTCTCTGGGGTAGCTGGTAAAATGAACAAATCAATCTTGTTAAGGATCTCCCCCACTTTTGCACTCGATCTAAAAAATGCTTCTAAGTTAGAGGATCCGACGTCTAGTATCAGACCGTCATTATAAATGATCTCAATATGTAAATTTTCCCCATCATCACCTCTAATTATAACGCTTTCTTGTCCGTCATTATTAACGGACTCCATACTTACCAACTCATAGGCCGGTAAGCGACGTTTGAATACATCACGCGCTAACGTTGTTTTTCCAACGTTACCGCTATAGTTAATCAATGCGATCTTCATATTTACTCCTAAATTTAGTCATCATTAAGCTCTCTCAGAGCTTCATCTAGCGCGTCAAAATTATGTCTGCCATCGGTATTGTTATCTGGTGGCGACGCCTGTTCTTGCCGCGAAGTCAAAGGTTGCATAGGTGTTGGTTGGATATTTGCTGATAGCTCTTTATCAGATAGTTTTCTCTGCCGCAAAAACCTAAAAAGAGTTCTTGGTGAAATGCCAAGATTTTGGGCAATTCTTGCTTTGGGAATGCCTAGAGCCATCATCTCTCTAACCTTGTCTATATCGACAATTTTTCTCTGCATCTTTCTCCTTTAAGTCATGGATGGATGTGTCTGCCAGTATTGACCCACATCAGCGACACTATCGCGCCTATATTGACCTGACTTCCTGCCAATATTGGCGCACATTAGCGACACTGCTACGCCGTATTGACCTGATTTCCTGCCAGTATTGGTACACATTAGCGACATCACTACGTCGTATTGACCTGACTTCCTGCCAATATTGACGCACATTAGCGACACCGCTACGCCGTATTGACCTGACTTCCTGCCAATATTGGCGCACATTAGCGACACCGCTACGCCGTATTGACCTGACTTCCTGCCAGTATTGGCGCACATTAGCGACATTTCCGCACCGTATTGACTCGATCTCCTGCCAGTATTGGCGTTACCGATCCAAATCGGGAAAACCATGCCAGTATTGGCATGAAAAAGCGACATGGCGTGCTGACATTGGCTCAACTTCGCGCCAGTATTGACGCAAAACAATGCCATTTATGCACCTTTGTCTTGCTTTTGTGCCAGTATTGGCGCGAAGTGAGGACATTATAGGTAAAAAGGCGCAAAAATCAACTACAAGTATATTAGTGTACAGTATTTCTACGTTTCCTATTAATTTTTAAGGGAATTATGTACTTACTCTTGACTCTAATGTCCAGATAATGCACTATGGATTGCAGATTGCGGGGGTAGAACAGGCACGATGGCGGTTGTAGACAAATCTGACGATTTGCCCCAACCGCACGTGCCAAAGGGGCTGCCGCCCCTTTGAAACCCCTTGGAGGGCGGACACCACAAGATTGTGCTGACGCCTGTTGGTTTGCGTGGAGGGACAATTGAAAGTCATGGGCAACTTGTCCAAACCTTATAGATTACGTTTGCCCGAGGATGTGGCAGAACGTTATGAACACATAGCTGAAACAGCCAACATAACTATCTCCGCTGTCTTGCGTAAGGTGCTGACAGAAGACAAAGAGATTGTTATTACAAAACCTGATCTGAAGCGACAGGAAGACAGGGCACGCGTCATGCGCATTTTGGGTAATGCCGGCAACAACCTGAACCAAATTGCGCGACACCTGAATATCCTGTCTAAGCAGGGCGATTTACGCTACAGCGAAGCAGTGCATTATCTGTACCTCCTCGAAAATATTGAGGAGCAATTCAACGTGACCTTGTAGATTTATAACCATGCTGATCCGGATTAGTGGCGGCAGCAGCGGCATCGTGCAATATCTAACGGGTGGACGTAAATCCGGACGTTCGTATTCACGCGATGAACTGGATCAGCGTGTAGAATTGCATGGGAAGCTGGCAAATATTGATGCCGTGCTGGATAGCTTTGATCCTCAGAGTAAGCATCAGAAATATTTACATATTACTTTATCATTCAAAGAACCTCATATTGATCAAGAAATCTTGCAAAAAATTGATAGTGAATTTAGGCAGTTTATCTTTGCTGCTTGTAAAGAAGATGAATTTACTTATTACAGTGAGGCACATTTGCCTAAGATTAAAGCGCTTAGAGATATTAACGGGGATGAATATGTCAGGTTCCCACATATTCATGTAGTTATTCCGGAATATAATTTATATACAGGGAAGCGCGATAATCCTCTTGGAAAGATAGAAAACATTACGCATTATATCAATGCTTTTCAGGAGTTAGTGAATCAGAGATATGGATTGGAAAGCCCAAAAGATAATATACGGGAAATTTCTACTGGACGCGAAGAAATTCTTAATTGCTATAAGCTACAACCGGATTCTACGGTTAAAGAAATTAAATCTGAAATTTTCCGTTTGGTTCGTGAACATCCGGAAATAACGTCAGTGGATATACTCGCTGAAGTGATTAAACCCTTTGGCAAGGTTACTGGGCGTGATTCAAAGAAATTTAGTGGGAAATATCTGAATTTGCAAGTAGCAGGGAAGGATAAAGGAATCAATCTGAAAGATTGCAGTATTTCTCAATGCCTATTTGATATCAAGAGACAAAGACGTTACCCAGACTTTTGATGCCGAAGCCCATCAGGAGCTATATGATAAGTGGCTGGATTACGGTGCGCGCGAGGCCCGTTTTTTACGCAATGCATCCAAGCGGGATAGAGCGGCTTATAGTCAGATGAATCCGGCAGAAAGAAGGGATTGGCTTACGGCGCGCTGGAGCAAGCATGAAACCATGCTTGATGCGCTGGTAAAAGGTGAAGAATCCAGAAAACCTGCCAATATTATTGAAACAGGGGATACCCGAACGGCATATCCTGACGTTGCATCTATTGCTTTTGTGAACGCTCTTCCTTTCGTGGATGATTCGCGCCATATCGACGATATTCCCCACATCTATGACTTATCCCATTTTGGTGACAGCTTTTATATTCACAACAAGGACAACGATCATGAACGATATGAACGATTTGAGAGACCCCATCCCGAAAATTCAAAGGGAATAGGTGGATTCGATTTGCATGACTTGCGAGTTTGGCGTAGTAATGGAAGAAGGAACAATGGAAAAACGTATCCGGTGGATTCATTGTCGTCTGATCAACGCGCTGACGTGGTCGGAAATGAAGAAGGCACATCTGCGTACTTGTGCCCATCACCAACTCCGCGAACAATCAGCACCGCCGGACGAATAAGGCGAGAACTGAGCAGAACTATTGAAGAAAAAGAGCAGTCATGGTCGAAACTCATCAGCGCCCTCGATACCAGGCACCTACTGGATTATCTGGCTTACCACTATGCCCTTGATACCGGCTCACTGCGCATCGAGCGCAACAAGTCGGGACATGAATGCGTTGCAGACGACGGCAGGCATTACAGCCCCTCTGACTTCCTGACACGCCGGATGAACATGACCTAGCCGGAGGCGAAGATGGTGTTGCAAACCGTCCATGCACAACAACAGACCGTTGAGCAACGCCAGCGCGCTGTGACCTCAAAATTGCTTTGGCACCGTTTCGAGCGGTATGAAAACAGATTACCGGGCATCGCCGCGATCCGTGCGGCTTATCGCAAGCGGCGTGAGGAGATATTAGCAGGGGCGCGGTTCCAGCCGGACGCGGCACTGAGCAAGGCGCAGAACGCCGTTAAGCGGCGTTTGCTGCGAGAGCAGCGCCGCACTGAGCTGGAACAGTTGAAACAGGATCAAGAGGCCGAGCGGCGCTATTACCGCCAACGGCCGCATGACCGTTTTTTGGAGTACCTCTACGAACAGGCAAAAAAAGGGGATGGGGCAGCACTGGACGAGCTCAACCGTATTTATCCGGTGCGCGCCTTGCAAGAGGCTCAAGCGTTTGAGATCCACATCAGGGAACGGCAACGACCAAACACGCTTTTCAAACCCGCCGATATGGGATACACCGTGGCAATACAGCGCAATGGCACAGTCGAATACCGCGACGAGGAGCAGCGGGTGGTGATTGTCGATACCTTTGCCAGCATCAAGGTGCAGGAGCGTAGGGCTGATGTCATCGCAAACGCCCTTGAACTGGCCAAATTGCGTTATGGTGTTAACGGCTTCGAGATCCGCAATGCCACGCAACGTGATTTGGTCGCGATTGAGGCAGCTGTCCGTGCAACCGGTACCAGTGTAAAAGTATTACCGAAAGAATCGGCGAAAGAACGGGATGATGGTCACGAGCGTTGAGTCGTGTTTTTTTGGGGATCAGTTTCTGCTAGTGGCCTGAAAAGCATGCAGGGCTAGATGAAGCCATAGCTGAACTAGTGGAAAGTCAGGATAAAGTCCCTGAATAGATAGAGTAATTTCTTTGATAAACAATAGGCTCTCTTCAAAACAGGGATTTTAAAGAAGAGTGTCTGAACGGACTTTTGAATAGTCTAGAATTTAAATATAGCAAAAAGATTGAGGTGCAATACCACTTGGTAATACGTCTATCAATTTTTTTCCTTGGCATATTTCTTGGTTTTTCCAACTTTGATGGCATAGGCAGTATCCCGTCCATCAAAATAAGTATTAAAGAAATGAGCCGTGATTCCTGAAAATTCAGCAGTTCTTTTCCATAATTGTGAAGGTGAATCTGATATTAACTCTTCAATTTCAAATTCTCCCACTACCTTGCCTATGGGCAGAGTGGCGTAGATGACTACCTTTTTAACGGCTTTATTTTTAGGGAGAGTCCGACAGAATTCAAATTTTTTCTTACCACTAAGAATTTTTTTCGGCATATTCAGGTTTAATTGATAACAAAATTTTCATTGACTTGACCTAATTTCAAAATGTGATGTGCCTGCTGGAGTGTGAGTCGCATAAAACCAAAATATTTACTTTCGTTTAAGCCAACTTGCTCAAGTAAATCTTTTCTTATGATCCTCTTAGGTAAGGCAATATTATATGAAAATCTGAATACATGGTGGTACTTCTTTTTTTGCCAAAATTGTTGCAACTCTCCTCGAGAAAAAACGCTGTAAGGGGCGCAGTATCTCTCAAATTCAGTATAATTTTCAAATGAATCAATATGTCGATATTCTTCAACAACGCATACTGAGCTTACCAAGGAACGGTAATAAGCAAGGCCAGGTTTATCACTAGTTCGATAAATAAACAAAACATCTCCTTGCTTTAACCGTTCAATTCCACTCATTGATGTTAAATATACTTTATGAATACTGTTTGTTGGAGAAACATCTTGGACTATAGAAGCATCTTCGTTTCGCAGAATTGAATCTGGAAGCAATCGAGTGTGCCATTGGGGGAGGAGCGATAATAAATAGAACTGAGGCTGGAAAGTATCGTCCCCCTTAAATCTACAAGAGGGTAATTTTTATTGGTGTTTTCCACACCGTCATCTATGATATTGAAGCGTCGAGTTAAAACAAACTCTGTTCCATTGGCTGTTATCTTTTTGGCCTCTCTCCTGAAACCATATCGTTCAAATAACGTAATCAAAGAGGCATGTTCAGGAAAAACTGTGATATAAATATCATTAAATCCGTATGTGATAGCATAGTCAAAGATTTTCTTGATAAAACGTTCACCAAGCTTAGTTCCGTGTGCATTGATTTTGAGCGTCCCTACTTTCAACCAGCTACGATTAAAGTTGGTGGATAATGCTGGAATACAATCATCAATAACTTGGGGTTCTTCTTTCAAATATAGGAAACCATCAATCAGGCCGCGGTCACCATAAAACACATAGGCATATTCCTCTGCTTTTCTTCGGAACCAATCTGAAAATTCACGATAAGAATCTTTCAAAGAGTCAAAAAAAGGATCGCTCAGATCTGCATCAGCAAACCGTTTGTATTGTAAGTTTTCCATACTAAATTTCCTTATGTTAATTGTAAGCCGTAGAAATCTTTCTGCGGCGCGATGCCGACTTGCCCAGACAAAGGCGATGGGACGTTCAGCACGTATGCGGCACTTGCAAGGCTTTGTTGCAGGTGCTCAACCAAGACATGGTATCCCTTCTATTCTTCTTCAGCAATCAGCTACCGACTGCCGGATGCCCGACGGATCCCCAGCCATCGCCTGCGACCAATTCAAGTCGCCGCTGACTTATTTCAGCTGCGTCACCGTCAGTTGATGTCCCTTGCATAGTCCAGTTTTCTGATATGGATATAGCCAAAGCGGTACAAAAAATTATCCAACCATCGCCGCCATACACTGCGACTCTGCAAGTAAGTGTTGTAATCACTTTCTGGCAGTTTCAGATTTTGCTCTTCTTTAAGGGTCATAGTGGCCTCCTTGGGATGAAAAAAGGAATTAACAGCTTCAGGAAACAGGGCAGGATGGCTCAAGGGATTGCTGTATCCGCCTGCCTATCCAGCGCATGACCGGGACGGCCATTGCGTTGCCTATTGCCTTGTAGCGTGGTGCGTCCGGGCAGCGGTCGACAGGTTTGCCGCGCCACGGGATGCGGGTGTGGTTATCCGGCATGCCTTGCAGGCGCTCGCATTCCAGCGGCAGCAAGCGGCGGATGTGCAGACCGTTGAGGATCACATTCGTGTTGCCGCTGCTTTCGGTGTCCAGTCCGTAGGCTTGATGCGAAACGCAGGGATCTTGCCGGCCATGCACCACAAGCGGGGCTTCGTGGTTGCAAGTCAGGGTAGGGGCACCGTTCTGGCGGATTTCCGCGCCGCCCTGACCGTGTGCCATGCAGACCAGGCCACTGCCGTGCTGGCTGAACAACTCTTGGTCACTCTGTCCGATGATGCCGCCGCAGCCGCTTTGATTGAGGGTGGGGTGCGGGTTATCCGGATGATCCCAATGCGAGCCCCTACGGATGCCGCCGGAAACAATCAACGCCTCACTCCCGCCTTGGGCGTGGCTGCCTTGCGCGTGCAGGCTGGCCGCTACGCCGCCGCTTCGGCGGTGGCCGCCAAAGCGGCTTGCAGCAAAGGCGGCAACTTCTTGCCGCGACTCTCCGTCCGGCGCAGAATCCCCTGCTTCGCGGTGTCGCTCAAATAGTATTTCTGCGGGATCGCAGTCTCGAGCAGATGCGACAAGGAAGACGCGTCGCCGCCGTTGGGGCAGTCCGAAATGTTGTGCGTCGAGCACCCGCCACGCGATACGGCGCCGGGGTCCAAACACACAACCAGCGTCCGTCCATTTACGCCCTGCCGGTTCGAGCGGCAGCCCTTCGCCGGCAAGTCCTGCCAAAAGGCAGCCGAAGGCATTGTCATGGGCGCTGAGGACGCCGGGGACGTTCTCCCAGACGAGGATGCAGGGCTGAAGCCCGCCGCGTAGTCGGACAAGGTCAATTGCATTGAGAATCCTCACAAGTTCGAGGGTGAGATTGCCGCGCGCGTCTCCCAAACTGCCGCGCAAACCGGCGATGGAAAACGCCTGACACGGTGTCCCGCCGACAAGGATGTCCGGTGCGGCAACATCCCCCCGCGCAATCAATCCGGCAAGACGGGTCATGTCGCCGAGATTCGGCACATGCGGCCAATGGTGCTGCAAAACAGCACAGGGGAAGGGGGCGGTTTCGGCGAACCATGCGGGCTGCCAACCGAGGGCTTCCCATGCCAGCGTGGCCGACTCAATGCCGCTGCACACGCTGCCGTAGCGCAGGTTTTTCATTCGTCCGGCGAAAGGCGCTGGGAATTGTCGCTGCGTTTCTTGCACTTGCAGGGTTTTATGCAGCCGTTCGGCCAGGACACGGTGTCCCTTCCGGTTCTCTCCGGCAATCAGCGTTTCCACCGACTGCCGGATGGCCGGCCGGTTTCCGGCCAGCGCCTACCGGACCAGTTCCACCAGTACATCTGCCTGCATTTCGCCCTATCTGTCGCCGTGACCGCTGACTTATTCCGCCACGTCGCCGGCGTTATCGGCTGCCGCAGATGCGCCTTCTGCTTCGTCAGCCGGCATCAACCCAGCCAGTTCCGCTGTCAATACCTGCCCACGGAACGCCCGGATGGAATGCTCGCGCAGGAAAGCCTGCCTTTCTTCCGCTGTGCAGTTATTGAGACGCTGCCGGAAATCCTGCATCCATATCTCGGCCTCGTCACGGGGCACGACGGGCTTTTGCTGATCGTCATGGACGGTCTGCGCTGCGGTTTCAGGGTGTTCAATTTGCATGGTTTTCTCCAGTTTGGGTTTATACCGTGTATCACGCTTGGCAGCTAACCATAATTTTCAGGTTTATCATTGAGAAAGTGGATAATATAAATAACACAGATATGATTAGAAGGCATATACGCACCGTGTCGCAAAACATCCTTATTAACTGCAAATCTATCTTTTCATCATGTGCAGAAAAGAACCTCGTTACAGAGAAAAGATTGAACAACCTCCTCCGCTCCATCTGAAAATCCGAATCAGACACATCATGGCAGTAGAACCGCTTTACCCTTTGCTCCAAATCACGGATGTGTGGCATCGGGTTTATTGCCCTCAAATAATCTCGAAATCCTCTTGATAAACCCTTCATGATGCCTCCCCTGACTTGGCAATAAACTGCTGCACCTCTTCCCGGGTCTTCCCTAACTGTTCCGGTGTTATGGCGTGGCGCTCAATGATATTGGCAACATGGGTGTATTTGTCGCTGTCCAGCATTTTATGCATATCTTCCATTTCTGATGTGCTTGCCAAATTTATGATATGAATTTTATAATGCTTGGCCATCTTGATAACGTACTCAACAAGCTCGGCAGGCAGATTAAAACCCCTGTTGTGTACATCCTTTTTCAGTTTTATGGTTTGTTCTTGCAGGTAGGCCAAGGATTCCCGAATGGTCTCGCGCTGTTCGTCCAGCCGCTTGTTGATGTCTCTTGCATAGTCCAGTTTTCTGACATGGATATAGCCAAAGCGGTACAGAAATTTATCCAGCCATCTTCGCCATGCACTGCGGCTCTGCAAGTAAGTGTTGTAATCACTTTCCGGCAGTTTCAGGTTTTGCTCTTCTTTAAGGGTCATAATGGCCTCCTTGGGGTGAATAAAAGGGGAATAACGGATTCAGGAAACAGGGCCGGATGGCTCAAGGGATTGCTGTATCCGCCTGCCTATCCAGCGCATGACCGGCACGGCCATTGCGTTGCCTATTGCCTTGTAGCGTGGTGCATCCGGGCAGCGGTCAGCAGGTTTGCCGCGCCACGGGATGTGAGTGTGGTTATCGGGCATCCCTTGCAGGCGCTCGCATTCCAGCGGCAGCTTCCGATGAAGGTATTGTCTAAAACCCTGTTCAAAAAATCAACTATAAATACAACTTGCTGTCAGAAGTAACGACTTATAGTGCCATTTACGAGTTTGTTCTCTGAACGGGCAGAAAAAAGCCACCCGCACGGCGGATGGCCCTTCTTTCTGACTTTTTGGTTTGCCGGTCACTCGCTGAAATAAGAGCCTGTTTCTTTACCATTTTGATAAACAATGACTTTCAGTACCCGGCTGCATCCCCAGCGGAAGTCACCATGTTGTGTCCGGCAGCTTGTGCCCGGTTCATACGTGGTTGAACCTTTAAGGCTGATTTTTACCCATGACTGGAGCTTGTAGGTGAACTTGTCGTTGTTTTGCATCGGTTGCCCGTCGTCACCAACGGCGCACTGCTCAAATGGCGGCATCGGGGCTCTGCCGCGCCGCATCCGCTTTTTGAAGGCTTTTTTGGCACCTTCGCAGCCGTCCGGGAAACCGGCCGGCAGGCAGAGCCAGATGGCGCAATCATCACTGACGTTGGCATTGTTGCCGAAGAGGTTTCGTTTGCCGTTTTTTTGTTGCGGGTTTTGCCGGCTGTTGACCGGACTTGCAGCGTCACCACGGCCGTCCCAAGGCTGCATGACTCTGATTTTTGCCGCTTCGGCATCTTCCTTGTCGTATTTTTTGATGCGGGCATCGATACATTCCTGCTCGGTGGCGTAGTTGTCTATCCCCGCGCCGTAATATCGATAGTGACCCCGGGAATCGTTGCTGTCGAACTCAACCAGGGTGCAGTAGTTGCGTGCGCGCTGTTCATTGGTGATTGCCGCAAATGGGGCCTCATCCATTTTGGTGGCACCGTAATAGGATTCGGCCGTCTTGGCATCCAGACAGGATTGTTCGCTCAAATAGAGGTTGTTGTTGGAAAGGTGGCGGATAGGTTGCTCGGCCTCGGCACCGCGCCCGTACCATCTCGTACCATCCGGGTTGGTGTGGCTTTGGCTGCAATATTTTTTTGCATAGGCACGATCCTGATCCGTCGGGTTGTATTCCGCCTTGGCGGGATCCTGCCGGATGGCAAAGTCTTTGGTTTTGGCGGCTACGCACTTGTGCCATTCATGGAACTCGCCGCGTTCCTGGCCGAACCAGCTGTCCGAAATCACCCTGTCGAGGACGGGGTCTTTTTCGCCGGTCATCTCGTTTTCACGGCAATACTGGATGGCGTACTCTTTGGCGTATTGTCTGGTTTTCGGTGCGGCCGTGGTTGCCGG
Source organism: uncultured Cardiobacterium sp. (assembly GCF_938028825.1). Taxonomy (GTDB): domain Bacteria; phylum Pseudomonadota; class Gammaproteobacteria; order Cardiobacteriales; family Cardiobacteriaceae; genus Cardiobacterium. The sequence goes on from NZ_CALIZP010000039.1 coordinate 11,580, forward strand.
TGCCGCTTCGCGACCATTTGTGCCACCGGCAGCCGCCGGTGGGGCCGTTGTTGTCTCCGTTGATGCGATATTGGCATCATTTGCCGTGGCGGCTGATTTCAGTCGTGCGGCTTTCAGACGGGCGGCGGTATTCGCCGAATCATCCGGTTGCACTTGCGCCGACTGCACTGACTGCGTAACGGTTTCCGTTGTTGTCGCGGCCGTTGCCGGCAGGATACAAAGCGCCGTGGCGATGGCCGCCGTTATTCTCTGTTTTTGCATATATAGCTAATACACCTAACATTTCATACATATAAGCAAATAAAGTAGCGTGAAGATGCAATGAGATTTAATATAGATAAAATCCTT
>NZ_CALIZP010000040.1 GCF_938028825.1 uncultured Cardiobacterium sp.
TGGCGGGGTCAGGTTTTATCCCGCTTGGCGGGGTCAGGTTTTATCCCGCTTGGCGAGGTCAGGTTTTATCCCGCTTGGCGCGTGCCGAACGTAAATCTCGCACAAAAAAAGCCCCTCCCCTTTATTTATGGGGGAGGGTTGGGGTGGGGGTTGAACAAAACCGAGCAGCGACAAAGCCCAGTATTTACGCCGCTTGGCGGGGTCAGTAATAACACCGCTTGGCGCGCAAATGCAGCAGTCGCACATCCAGCGTTGCCGCAGTTTCCCGCAATGCCGCGTTGGCGGGGTGTTCGTGACAGATAAAGATGTGGTCGTAGGCGCGCGGGTCGGCGAGGTTGTAGAGGTAGTAGGGCACATCCGCATCGTAGGGGTCGGCAAAGCGGCGTTTGTGTTGCAGCGCGCCCCAGACGAGGGCGGGCGAGCGGCTGCTTGATTGCAGGTACACCTCCGCACCGCTGCGCGCGGCGAGCGCGCGCGCAAAGACGGCAGGCGGGTGGATGAATTCGCCGCTGCCGAGGACGAGGACGCGCGCGCCGCCGCGAATGTCGCCCGTCTCCGTCCAGGCGGCGGAATCCAGCCGCACCGCCTGGTGGACACCGAGGCGGCCAAAGCCGCTGTCAGCGATGGTAATAGGCACTTCCTGCACGCTGGCAACGGGCGGCACGGCTGCGGTCGCTTCGTAATGCCAGCGGCCGCGCAGCAGGCTGTGGCGCTGCACGTCGCTAGCGGCGGCAGGCGGGCTGAAATCGGTGAGCGAGAGCCAGTGCGTCGTGCGCAGGGCGGGCAGTTGCGGGCGCAGGGCGGATGCGAGGGCGCGGAAGGTGTTGCCGGTCGAGAGTTCGTCGTCAATCAGCACCAGACTTTGGGCGGCGGCGAGCAGGCGGCGGTCGGCGGGCAGGTGCAACCATTGCTGCGCGGCGTGGCTGTGGCTTTCTTCAAAGGGGCAGATGGCGGCATCCCGGACGCGCAGGCGGCTGGTATGCAGGTAGAGCGCGGGTGTGGCGGGGCGGGCGGCAAGCCAGGCCTCAAAGACGCCTTGCGCCAGTGCGGTGGCGGTTTCCGCCATGCCGATGAAGAGCACGGGGGCGGGCAGGCCGGCGGGCAGCTTGGCGGCGAGCAGGCGGTGGATGCGGCCGAGGGTCGCGACCGGCACAGGGATGTGTTTGCCCAGCACTTTGCTGACGAAGAGGAAGGCGCGGCGCGGATTGGCGCGCGCGCCGAGGGCGAAGAGTTCGTCCGGCGGCAGGTCGGCGTGGTCGATGCGGAGGCTGAGGGTGCCGTAGGGCAGGCGGTAGGCGGGCATGGCGGGGTAAGTGATTAAAAATGCGCGCATTATAAGCGGGGTAATGCTGGTACAATCGCCCGCACCTTATTCCCCTCAATCCGCGCAACATAAGGAGCGTTTATGGCAGTCAATCTGCAAAAAGGCCAGAAAATTTCTCTGGAAAAAGAAGCGGG
>NZ_CALIZP010000041.1 GCF_938028825.1 uncultured Cardiobacterium sp.
TGATATCGACAAGCTATTTAGGATCTGTATGAAAAATGAAATCCATTAGCTATATCCTGCTGTTCAGCATCTACTTCCCCGCCATCAAGCTGGTCTTCCTGGATTACGGCAAGGCGGGTGCCATGACCAGCATCCAAAAAATCAGCACCGCCGTCAGCGACATCGGCGGCAGCTGCTACTGCATCGCCCTGCTCCTCAACCTCGCTGTTACCCTCGTCGCCCTCATTCCGGCGCTCATCTTCGACAACATTAGTGCCGTTGCCGCCAAACAGGCAGAAGCGGATCTTATCCTGCGCCTTAGCGGTGATGCGCCCCTTTTCATCTACATCAGCATGACCATTTCCTACATCCTCGGTTTCTTCGTTAACACCATCAATTCCAATACCTTCGCCTTCCTCTACCCGCGTACCGACGAAGACGGTGCAGACAACGGCCCCGCCCCCGACTTTCACAACGGCCGCAACGGGAATCCGGACTACGACCTGTCCCCCGCCGCCCCCGGCCTGCACAAAACCCCGCCGGCCCAACCCGCTGCCCCCGGCCTGCACAAAACCCCGTCCGCGCAACCCGCTGCCGCCGCCGAACCGGACTTCCGCCTGCTTGCCGACGCCGACACCCGCGCCATGGGCATCGAAACGCAAAAAGCCTTCGCCCTCGCCCTCGCCCGTGCCGACGCCCTCATCCGTCGCGGCGACAACCTGAGCGCCATCGCGCTGCTGAAAACCTACGCCAACGAACAGCGCGACGCAGCCGCCTACTTCCCTGCCTACGCCCGCCTCTACCAACTCGACCCGCAACCCGCCCTGCGCGACCGCCTCATCCACAGCGCCGCCGCCGGGCACCGCCCGAGCTACGACCTCATCCGCGACACCCTCGAATACGCCGACCCCGCGCAACTTCCCGCTGACAGCATCCTGCCGCTCGCGCAACAGGCGGGCAAACAGCAGCACTACCGCGCCGTGCTCAACCTCACCCGCAACTTCGCGAAAAACCACCCCAATCACCCGCACCTCGTTGACAACTACTACCTCGCGGCGCTGGCGCTCGCCAAAACCGGACAGACGGACAAAGCCCTGCCGCTCCTGCAACAACTGCACGCGCGCTACCCCGACCACCCGCACGCGGCACAAATCGCCCGCGCCCTTGCCCGCCTGCAAGGCGACGGGCGGACATGAGCCCCGCCACACGACAAACCTGCCCGCAAGCGGGGCGTTGCCGGAATAACGCACAATCACGGCGCGCCCGGCAACTCGACGCCGCTTGACGTGAAAAGCCCCTCACCCGCCGGACGAAGAGTTGAGGCGGTGGGTAGGGTCTGTTGACACGCAACGTTGCGGCGGCTTTTCGGCCAAAATCCGGCAGCTGCTGCGTTAAAAATGCGCGCAAGGTGCCCAACCTTACTGCGCTTTTTGCCTTGCATCTGCCGTTTTTGCCGCAAAAGTCCGCTGCGCAAGTCGAATGTCAACAGCCCCTAAGCAATGCGGCGAAGCGGCAAAGCCTTTTTCAAAAGATGGCAACTGCGCCGCTTGTGAACTATCCACCAATCACCCCCTAACGGATCCATCTATGCACCCCGGCCCGATCGAGACAAAAGAGAGCCTCCGCGACCCGCCCGCCCAGACCATGCGGCGCGAACCGTTCATTACCACCGTCAGCGGCACCCTGTACTACCTGATCCACCCCCGCACCCTGCTGGTCCTGCTGTGCATCGCCGCCATCGCGGCGCTGGGGACCCTTATCGAGGCCTTCCTGCCGCTGCGCGCCTACATTCCGATTCCCGCCGCGATCCATTCACCCATCCTGCTGCTGATCAACATCCTCACCACCACTCTGCTTGCAGGCCAATCCCTCGATATCGCCGCCCGAATCCACAACAAAGAACCGTTGCCGGGTGCCGTGCTGCCGCCCTATTGCCTCGCCATCGCCTTGAGCCTGCTGATCGTCTCCCTGCTGCACAGCATTGTCCGGCTGATCCTGACGGCTAACGCCATACCGGCAACGCCTGCCGACATCGCCATGGCCGCCGTTTTTGTCTTCCTGATACCGCTCGCCAACCTCGTCTATCTGCAAGAGCAAAACGCCAAAGCAATATTCTCCCCGCACAGGCTGCTGCAAGCCCTGCATGCCATCGGCGAACTGCGCTACTTCGCCGTTACCGCAACCGGTCTTGCCCTCCTCCTCTTCCTGCCGCAGCGTTTTCCCGTTACCTACACAAACATCAACAATCTCTACACCCTGCTCGCCATCCCCGCCATTTACGTCTTTATCAGCAGCTTCTGCTGGCTGCTCGCTGTTACCTATCCTGCCTGGTACTACCCGCCGGTGGATGACGCGGCAGACGATTGACCCGGACATGGATAACCCATCCCGCCCGGCATCCTTTCACTTTCAGACCACAATAGCCTTCCCCCATAACAGATCCCCAGCCACCCAAACCCCTGCTTGCTGCCCTGCTCATCAGCCTGCCCGCCCACGCCTGCGACCTGAACGAAGCCCGGGCGGCGCGCATCTATTCCGCCCAATACGACGCCGCTCGCCACGCGCGTAGGCTCTCTATGGCGGGCAAACGCTTTTCAGGCGGCTTGCTGTGGGATCTATTGGGCTGTTTCCCGGTCATAGACACGCAAGCGAGAACACCACCTGCCCGTTGGTATCATTGCAGGAACACCTTTCAAGCGGCGAGGCAGAGCATACTTGTGGAGAAGCAGTATGACAGTAGAAAGCGGCTGAAAGGTGATGACACGAACAAAGCATGGATAAATAATATGCAAAATTCAGTAATAATTTAAGTTGAACGCAAGGCAAAAGTTGAGAAATAATCTTGGCATCTGATAGCAAGGAAGCATTCATGAACAATACTGTCGATAAAACTGAAGCAAATATCTAACCAGAGTGAAGAGTCTATTATGAAGAAAAAGAATCAGGCTGTTTTAGAATGGCTGGGTAGTGAAGGATTTTATAAGGGAAATCTTTGGGCTTACTTTGCCATAATCTGTTTTTGGGTTGCGCTAGGATTCTTTACCTTAGGATTTGAAGCGCCAGATTATAATTTGCAACAAAATCTGCTTTTAAATTTCTTCTATTTTCTCCTTTTGTGCGTAGCCATCTTGTTAACGCCTTTTTGGTATTCTGTGTTTTTTACGAGTTCTGCAACAAGAGAAAACTTGGAAAAAAAGGCTGCTGTTAGCAGTATGTCTAATAGAAGACAAGAAACTGGCAAATGAAGTGGAAGAATACCTGGGAGCGGGTGGCGGGCTGCCAAGCAGAAAATATAAAAGGATAGCACTCTATTTTCTAGGCTGTTATATTCTGTCTGAGATATTTATTATTACGTCTTGGATTAAACATGGGCAACTGGTATGGGAACCTGAGGTAGCGCAGAGTATTTTTGATTTTATAACCAGCAACACCGCATTCCTTGAAGAGGATCCACCACGCGAAGGTTTTCTTCCGTATGACGGCTTTTTTATGATTGATATAGAAAAGACGCCTTTTCATGAATATTTTGAATCCAGCCGTGTTTTTCTGGCATCTGCAATGGGTCATAGTCTGTTGCTCTTTCGTTTTTGGAATATGGTGAATTATATTCCCATCCTTGCTTGTTGCCTGATTTTATCTTACTCTTATGTTGATGAAAATTACAGGGATAGCCACTATAGGTTTTCCGTAAAAGAAATATTACTGATGCCATTTATGCTTGCCTTTTTATTCAGTAGCTCTCTTGTTTTTGTATTTATTTTAGATAGTAGGTTTTGTTTTCTTGGTAAATGGATATAGGTAAATGAATTTTGGCAAAAAATATATTTTGCTTTTACAATATTTTCAATAAAATATTTTGGTGATTTTCTTTATATTTAGAAAGAATTTATTATTTTGAATTTCTTTAAGCCAAAGGGATAAAAATGGCTGATTTATCAGAAAATAGTTATGAGAAACATGGACTGGCTGGCGCTGCAGCAGAAAATATTGATAAAGCGGTATTGGCAAATGCTATTGGAGTTGAAGACCCTTTTCCGGAGAAACTGAAAGCAAGCGTAGATACTATTAGGCCTTAACAGAGTCAAACATCAGAAGAAATCATTTTTTCGTTGCCTTTTCATACCGTTGCAAATCAAAAGGGCACCGGTATTGCAGCACGGCCTGGGCAATCGTCAGCAGCTTGCGCATCAGCGCCGTAATCACCGACTTCTTTGCTTTGCCGTTGGCCAACATACTGTCTGCAAATGACTTATAGGGACCATCCCGACAAATCCCGAAGCTGTACACCACCGCCGGCATGTAAAGCACCTTGCGGATCCCGCTTGGCCCGATCTTGCTGATGTGCGCCTTGCCGTCGCTTGTGCCCGACTGGTGCAGCATCGGCGTCAGCTCTGCACAGGTCGCCGCTGCCTTGCCGTCGTGCAGGCAGGCGGGCAGCCACGGTACCGTTCTCTCGCCAATCACCGGGATGGTGTGCAGCAGTTTGGCGTTGTGCTGCATCCGCCCGTCTGCGGCGATGATGGCCTTTACTTCCTTCCCCATCCGCTTGATCTCGCCTTGCAGAAAGGCATGCAGCCGCTTGATGCTCTCCACACAGCCCGGTTCTTTGACCGTGCCGGGCAGGTCGCGCTGTTGCTGCTCGACGGTTTTCAGCCGTTCCAGCTGACGCAGGGTGAGCAGCAGGGCGGCGCTGATGAGGGCGGCCAGGTTGAGTGCGGTTTTTTACATGGTGTTTACCTCGTGGGTGTGTGTGGATTCCGGCAGACATTTTTTTTGTAATCAATGGCTTGCACGCGCGGCAAAAGCGCGTGGTTGTCGGTTCGTCCGGGCTGCTGCGGGCGGTGGATATGCCGTTCTTGCGCTTCCCCCGCCGGGCAGCCGCCGCAGGCAATCATGCTAAAATCCGCGTATCTTCCCTACGAGAGACCCGTCATGCACGCCATTCCGCATTCCGCCGATATTCACAGTTTCGAGCAGCACGGCAGCGCGTTTTGGGACAAGAACGGCCCTTACCGCACGTTGCACCACATCAATCCCGCCCGTCTGCAATTCATTACCCAATATGTTGATTTGCAGGGCAAACGCGTTCTCGATTTCGGCTGCGGCGGCGGCATTTTGAGCGAGGCGCTGGCCGATAGCGGTGCCCGCGTGGTCGGCATTGATCTCGCCGCCGCCGTGCTGGAAGCCGCCCGCGCCCATCGCGGCGACAAGGCGATTGACTATATCCGCGCTTCCGGGGCGGAGCTGGTCGCGCGCGGCGAGGTGTTTGATGTCGTCACCTGCATGGAGATGCTGGAACATGTCGCCGATCCCGCCGCGATTTTGCGCGATATTCACACCCTGCTGCGGCCGGGCGGTCTGGTTTTTCTTTCGACGGTGAACCGTACCCCGGCGGCGCGCCTCGGCGCGATTTGTGCCGCCGAGCATCTGCTGCACCTTGTCCCGAAAGGGACGCATCAGTATGACTGGTTCATCCGCCCCGCCGAGCTGGTGCGCATGGTGCGCCGCGCCGGGCTGACGCCGCTGGCCATCAGCGGGCTGTCGTACAACCCGTTCACGCGCAGCGCCCGCCTGTCGCGGCAGACGGCCATCAATTATTTTATGGTTGCCCGCCGGGATGCCGCATGAAAGCCCGCTACCGCGCCGTGTGGTTTGATCTGGACGGCACGCTGTTCGACACCGCCCCCGATCTGATCGCCTCGGTCAACCGCACGTTGACGGAACACGGCTACCTGCCCGCGCCTGCCGCCGTTATCCTGCCCTACACCGGGCACGGCTCGCGGCAGATGCTGCAACACGCGATCGCCACCGCCGCCGATGACCCGCGCCTGCCCGCCTTGCAGGAGGCGTTTTACGCGCATTATCTGCGTCACGTCGCCGAGGAAACGCGCTGGTTTCCCGGTATGGCGGCGATTGTGGACGACCTCGACGCCTGCGCCGTGCCGTGGGGCATCATCACCAACAAGCTGGAACGCTTCACTTACGCGCTGGCGCGCCATTTCAATCTTGATCAGCGCGTCGCCGCCATCGTCTGCGGCGATACGCTGGCGACCGCCAAGCCCGATCCCGCGCCGCTGGCCTATGCTTGCGCACTGGCGGGGGTGCGGCCGGAGCAGGCGGTGATGGTGGGCGACAGCGCCGCCGATGTGCGCGCCGCCGCCCGCGCCGGGATGCCGTCCATCTTCTGCGATTACGGCTACACCTCGCGCGCCGACCTCGCCGCCGATGACCGCCCCCTCGCGTTTGCCGACAGCCCCGCCGCCCTCGCGCCGCTGCTCTTTGGAGAGGCGTCATGAAGACCGTCTTGCTCACCGGCGCCTGCGGCGGCATCGGCAGCGCCGTTGCCCGCGCCCTTGATGCAGCGGGGCATCACCTGCTCTTGCTCGATCTCGACCCGCTCGCGCTGGAAGCGCTGGATGACGGTTTGCAGGGCGACCATACCCTTGTCCCTTTCGATTTGTGGCGCAGCGGTTTTGATGCCTACGTTCGCCTTGCCGAGCTGATTCAAGAAGACCACGGCAAACTGGATGCCATCATCAATCTCGCTGCCGTCTGCGGTGGCCTGCGTCCGCTGGCCCATGCTGACCCGACCGGCTGGCTGCAAGGACTGCAAGTGAACCTCACCGCGCCGCTGTGGCTGTTCCAGACTTTGCTGCCGCTGATGCAGGCCGCCGCCGCACCGCGTTTTATCGTCAGCCTGCACCGCGAACACCGCGCACAAAGCGCCTATTGGCATAGCTACGGCATTGCGCAAGCGGCGCTCACCCAGCTCGCTCACGATCTCTATCAGGAAAAACACGCCTACCCGACCCTCGGCTTTGCCATTGTGGACCCCGGCTGGGTTGATACTCCGCTCAGTCGCAGCGTCTTCCCTGCCGGGCAACCGCACTGGCAGCAGGCCGCTGCCGTCGCCCCGCACTATCTCGCCGCGCTCACCGGCGACCCCGCCCAACTGGAATACTACCCATGACCGATTCCCGCCTTGCCCACGCCCGCGCCGTCCTCGACCAGGAAGCCGAGGCCGTGCGCGCGCAGATCGACCACCTCGGCGCGCCCTTCCTCGCCGCCTGCGACTGCATCCTCGCCACGCGCGGCCACGTCATCGTGACCGGCCTCGGCAAATCGGGGCACATCGGCGAAAAAATCGCGGCGACGCTGGCCAGCACCGGCACCCCCGCCTTCTTCGTCCACGCCGCCGAAGCGGGGCACGGCGACCTCGGCATGATTACCGCCGACGACACCCTGCTCGCCATCAGCTATTCCGGCGAAAGCGCGGAAATCCTGATGATGCTGCCCATCGTGCGCGGCCTCGGCGTGAAAACCCTCGCCATCACCGGCCGCCCCGCCTCGCACCTCGCGCAGGAAGCCGACATCCACCTGCCCATCCACATCGACAAAGAAGCCTGCCCGCTCGGCCTCGCCCCGACCACCAGCACCACCGCCACCCTCGCCCTCGGCGACGCCCTCGCCATCGCCCTGATGCAAAGCCGCCGCTTCGGCGAGCAGGACTTCGCCCGCTCGCACCCTTACGGCCGCCTCGGCCGCCGCCTGATGACCAAAAACCGCGACGTGATGCGGACGGGCGACGCCATCCCCGTCGTCGGCAGCGACGCCGACGTGCAAACCGCGCTGTTCCAGATTACCGCCAAAGGCCTTGGCGTCACCCTCGTCGCCGATGATGGCCAACTGCGCGGCATCTTCACCGACGGTGACCTGCGTCGCGCCCTGGAAAAATACCCCGACGCGCTCAATCGTCCGATTGGCGAAGTGATGACCCGCGCGCCGCAAACCACCGGCGCAGACGAACGTGCCGCCGAAGCCCTGCAACACATGGAAAAGCGCCACATCACCGCCCTGCCCGTGTTGGAAAACGGCCGCATCGCCGGCATCCTGCACATCCATGACCTCCTGCGCGCCGGAGTCGCCTGATGATGAGCCGCCGCCGCCAACTGCGCCTCGCCTGCTGGTTGCTTGCCGCCGTTGCCGTTACCCTGTGGTGGTGGCAGCGCGAGAGCGGCACGGGGACGCAGAGCCGAGTGGAAGACCCCGTGCGCCTCTCGCTTGCGGATGTCACCCTCTACCAGTACGGCACCGACGGCAAACGCAGCACCACCGTGCGCGCCCCCTACGCCGAACACCGTAAAAACGGCGAAGACCACCTCGACCGCCCCGATGTGCAAACCCTGCTTCCTAACGGCGAACGCCGCCTGCGCGCCGAACACGCCGTACGCAACAGCGAAAAAAACCGCGTCACCCTGAGCGGCGACGTGCGGGGCGAGCAGGACGACAGCGGCCACCACTACCGCATCACGACCGACCACCTCGACTATTACCCGGAGAACCGCTACGCCGCAACCGATGCCGCCATCACCCTGGAAAGTGACGATAGCCGCACCGACGCGGACGGCGCGCACTGGGACATGAACAATAACCACATCACACTCAAAAACAACGTAAGGAGCAGCTATGACCCGGCAAACTAAAACCCTCATCGCCGCCACCATCCTGCTGGCGCTAATCAGCAGCGGCCATGCCGAAACCCGCAAAAAAACCACGCGTGCCAAAAACAAACCGGCCCCAGTCGTCGTGCAAAGCGGTACAGACAACAAAACCGTGGACAGCAACACCGCCTTCGGCTGGGACGAAAGCGACACCGCCAAAAAAGCCGCCGACAGCGCAGAAAAAAGCGGCAACAAAAAAAACAACAACCCGCAACAACTGCCGATCAACCTCAAAGCCGACAGCGGCGAATACGACGCCAACACGGGCGTCGCCACCTACAACGGCCACGTCGTCATCACCCAGGGCGAGATGAACCTCAAAGGTGACCGCGTCACCATCCGCCTGCAAAACGGGCAAATCCACACCATCGAAAGCTGGGGCAACCCGACCACCTTCCACTATGTTCCCGCCAAAGAACCGCCGATTGACGGCAGCGGCAATCACATGAAATACACCGTGCCGACCTCGACCGTGGAAATCAACAAAAACGCCCGCGTCAAACAGGAAAAAAACGAAACCCGCGCCGACCATCTCACCTACAACCTGAAAAGCGAAAGCGTCAAAGGGCGCGGCGTCAACATGACCTTCCAGCCGAAGACCAAATAACCCGCGCCATGCTCATCGCCGAACAACTGCAAAAAACCTACCGCAAGCGGCGCGTCGTCAACGACGCCGGATTCCGGGTGGACGCCGCCCAGGTCGTCGGCCTGCTCGGCCCGAACGGCGCGGGCAAAACCACCAGCTTCTACATGACCATCGGGCTCGTGCGTCCCGACCACGGCCGCATCCTGCTGGACGGCACCGACATCACCCGCCTGCCGGTGCACCGCCGCGCCCGGCTCGGGCTGTCCTACCTGCCGCAGGAAGCCAGCGTCTTCCGCAAACTCAGCGTGCGCGACAACATCCTCGCCATCCTCGAACTTGCCACCAACCTCGGCAAACGCGAGCGCGAAGCCCGCGCGCAAGAACTCATGCAAGACCTTGGCATCGCCGAGCGCGCCGACATCCTGGGTCAAAGTCTCTCCGGCGGCGAACGGCGCAGATGCGAAATCGCGCGGACGCTCGCCTGCAACCCGCGCTTTATCCTGCTCGACGAACCCTTCGCCGGGGTGGATCCCATCGCGGTCGGCGACATCCGGAACATCATCACCCACCTCACCGACCGGGGCATCGGCGTGCTGATTACTGACCACAACGTGCGCGAAACCCTGAAAAGCTGCGATCGCGCCTACATCCTCTCCGAAGGCCGCGTCATCGCCGAGGGCAGCCCGGAAGAAATCGTCGCCAACGAAGAAGCCCGCCGCGTGTACCTCGGCACCGACTTTCAACTCCACTGACCCGCCCGCCATGAGCCAGCCCAGCAAAGCCCCGGGGACAAGCCAGAGCCTCGACCTCGCCCTCAAACAGACTCTTACCCTCACCCCGCAGCTGCAACAGGCGATCAAAATCCTCAACATGAACAGCCTCGACCTCGGCATCGAAATCAACAACATGCTGACGCAGAACATCATGCTGGAACGCAGGCAGGACACCTACTACGAAAACCCGGACAGCGAAAACGACAGCGACGGCGATAGCGGCGAAGACACGCATGGCCTGCTGCAAACACTGAGCGGCGAGCTCGAATACGACAGCACCTGGGAAGAACACTACGACCACGACTGGAAAGACCACGCGCCTTACCGCGAAGAAGAGGACAATCCCGAACTCTATCTCAGCGCCAAACCGTCCCTGGCCGCCTGGCTCGAAGAACAGATCAACCAGATGCCGCTCGGTGACATCCGGCGCCGCGCGGCGCTCGCAGTCGCCTTCGAACTTGATGACGACGGCTATTTCCGCAGCGATGCGGAAGCTGTTGCCGCGCAGCAGCAGCTTGCCGTGGCCGACATTGAGGACGGCATCCGCATCGTGCAGCAATGCCAGCCGGGCGGCGTCGGCGCGCGCGACCTCGAAGAATGCCTGACCATCCAGCTTGCCGCTCTGCCGCCCGACACCCCCTACCTTGACGCATTGCAGCAAATCATGAAGCGCTTCTACGGCTTCATCGCGCGCAGCCCGCAGATGATCCGGCAGCGCCTGGACATGGACATTGCCACCTACAACCATGCGATGGCGCTGTTGCGCAGCCTTGACCCCCGCCCCGGACAGACATTCAACGCAGGCAGCGTGCAGCACATCGAGCCGGAAATCATCGTGCGTGAAAAAAACGGCATCAGCTACATCGAAACTACCGACAGCATCCAGCCCGATCTCACCATCAACCAGGCCTACGCCGCGCTGGCGGAGACAGCAAAAGGCGCGGACAAAACCCTGCTGCAAGCCCAACTGCAAGAAGCACGCTGGTTCCTCACCGCCATTGACAAACGCGCCGACACTATCCGCCGCGTGGCCGGCGTCATCGTCGCCCTGCAACAGGACTTCTTCCAGGAGGGCGACAGCGCCATGCGGCCGCTAACGCGGCAAAAAGTAGCGGAAATCCTCGACATCCACGAAAGCACCGTCAGCCGCGCGGTCAACGACAAATACCTGCAATGCAAACGCGGCATCTACGAACTGCGCTACTTCTTCTCCGCCCAGTTTGAAAACCTCGACGGCGATGACCAGTCGGTCGTCGCCATCAAGGCGATGATCACCGAAGTCATCGGCGAAGAAGACCCGGACAAACCCTATTCCGACCAGAGAATCACCGACATCCTCGCCGAACGCGGGCACAAAATCGCGCGCCGCACCGTGACCAAATACCGCGAAAGCCTCGGCATCCCCACCACCACCCTGCGCCGCCACCGCAGGCGGTAAAAGAAAAGCCCGCTTGCGCGGGCTTTTCTTTTTTCCTCAGAGGACGAAGCGGCTGAGATCCTCGTTCTGCGACAGTTCGCCAAGCGCTTGTTCGACATAGGCGGCATCAATCAGGATGCGGTCGCCGTCGGGGCGGTCGGCGGCGTCGAAAGAGAGGCTTTCGGTCAGCCGTTCCATCAGGGTATGCAGGCGGCGGGCGCCGATGTTTTCCGTGGTTTTGTTGACGTGGTAGGCGATTTCCGCGATTTTTTCGATGCCGTCATCGGTAAATTCGAGGTGCAGCGCTTCGGTGGCGAGCAGCGCGGTGTATTGTTTGATGAGGCTGTGATCCGGCTCGGTGAGGATGCGGCGGAAATCTTCGACGCCGAGCGCGTCCAGCTCGACCCGCACCGGCATCCGCCCTTGCAGTTCGGGGATGAGGTCGGAGGGTTTGGCGAGGTGGAAGGCGCCGGAGGCGATGAAGAGGATGTGATCGGTTTTGATCATGCCGTATTTGGTGGAGACGGTGGAGCCTTCGACCAGCGGCAGGAGGTCGCGCTGCACGCCTTCGCGTGAGACATCGGCGCCGCCCACGTCGCTGCGCTTCGCCACTTTGTCAATTTCGTCGATGAAGACGATGCCGTTCTGCTCGGCGTTGGCAATCGCCTGTTGTTTGATGTCCGCCTCGGAGATGAGGTTGTCCGCTTCTTCTTCGGCGAGCTGGACGAGCGCATCGGCAATCTTGATTTTCTGCTTGCTGGTTCTCTGTTTGCCGAGGTTCTGGAAGAGTTCGGAGAGTTGGCTGCTCATCTCTTCCATGCCGGGTGGTGCCATGATTTCAACATGGGCGGAAGTGGGCTGGTCGCGCACATCGATTTCGATGATTTTGTCGTTCAGCTCTTCGCGCAGGATGCGTTCGCGGTAGGTTTTGCGCGCGGGGTTGTCTTCGGGGACGTTGGCGCCGTCGTGCCAGGCGTTGCCTTGCGGCGGTGGCACGAGGACATCGAGAACGCGTTCCAGCGCCGCTTCGCGCGCTTTGGTCTGCACCTGTTTGCGCGCGCGCTCGCGTTCAAGCTTGATGCTGGTTTCGACGAGGTCGCGGATGATGCTGTCCACATCGCGGCCGACGTAGCCGACTTCGGTGAATTTGGTCGCCTCCACTTTGACGAAAGGCGCTTCGGCGAGTTTGGCGAGGCGGCGCGCGATTTCGGTTTTGCCGACGCCGGTCGGCCCGATCATGAGGATGTTCTTCGGGGTGATTTCGCTGCGCATCGGTTCGGGAATCTGGCGGCGGCGCCAGCGGCTGCGCAGGGCATTTGCCACGGCGCGTTTCGCCGCTTTCTGGCCGATGATGTGGCGGTCCAGTTCCTCGACGATTTCTCGCGGCGTCATATTCAAATCGCGGTATTCAGTGGTTTTTTCCATATTCGGTTCCTTTATTGGGTTTGGGTATCCGCCGCGAGCGCTCGGGCGGCGGCGGGTGATGCAAAATCGGGTTGCTGTCAGGGTTTCAGCGGCGGATAACGCCACCGTTTGCCGCCCTCGTGTCTCTTGGCGTCATATTCAAGTCGCGGTATTCAGTGGTTTTTTCCATATTCGGTTCCTTTATCAGGTTTGGGTATTCGCCGCGAGCGCTCGGGCGGCGGCGGGTTAGGCAAGGGCTGGGGGGCTAAAGGCATTGGGCGGAACGGATAACGCCACCGTTTGCCGCCCTCGTGTCTCTTGGCGTCATATTCAAGTCGTGGTATCCGGTTTTGTTGTCCATGCGGGGCTCAGGTTTAGCCTTTCAGTTCGTCGGTGATGATGTTGTGGTTGGTATAGACGCAGATGTCGCTGGCAATTTCGAGGCTCTTGCGGGCGATGGTGAGCGCGTCCATCTCGGTGTTGTGATACAGCGCGCGCGCAGCGGAAAGGGCAAACATCCCGCCGGAGCCGATGGCGGCGATGCTGTCTTCCGGCTCGACCACGTCGCCGTTGCCGGAGAGGATGAGGGTGCTGGTTTCGTCGGCGACGATGAGCATCGCTTCCAGGCGGCGCAGCATGCGATCGGTACGCCAGTCTTTGGCGAGTTCGACGGCGGCGCGCAGCAGTTGCCCATCCTGCTCTTCCAGCTTGCCTTCAAAGCGCTCGAAGAGGGTGAAGGCGTCGGCAGTGCCGCCGGCGAAACCGGCGAGGATACGGTTTTTATAGAGACGGCGGATTTTGCGTGCGTTACCCTTCATGATGGTATTGCCGAGCGAGACCTGGCCATCGCCGGCGATGGCGACATGGCGGCCGCGACGGACGGAGAGGATGGTGGTGGAATGTGCGTCAAACATGACTTTCCTGTGGGTTGGTGAATGTCCTGCCGTTTTGGGGGCGGGCAGGGCGCTTTCAAGTTTTCGCGCGGTGTGGGTATGATGCGGCGCGAATCCTCAACCCAACATGGAGTGCATCATGCAAAAAGAAATCCTGAGCCTCGGCCTTTTCCTCACTTTTTCTCTGCCTGTTTCTGCCGGGGAAGAGACGGCGGGAAACAGTAACCAATTAAAATTCAAAGAAAAAATTGAAGAAGTTACCACCTCTGCCACCGAACAATTAGATACGGTAAAAATAAAGGAATTAAAAATTGGCGAGGATTTATTGGGTAATAAAGACAAAAATACAGTCACCGTTACCTTTCAGGATGATGATTCTTTGCCGCCTGTGTTAAGGAGCAAGAAAATAACATTTATGCAAGGAGCCCGTTTAGAACAATTAAGATGCTTAACCAATATTGAGAGAAGAATACACAGATGTCAATATATAAAGAATCAAGATGAGCTTGATGGTTACCTTGCTAAAGAACAGGCATTAGAAGCCTTCAGTTTATCTAATGGGTTAAGGGCAGCAATAGTTGAATCCCATGCAAATACTGGGGAGTGGCCCGCTGATAATGCCAAGGCCGGTGTAGCTGGACCAGAGGAAATTCAGGGTAAATACGTCAAAGAAGTCAGAATCGGCACCAACTTGTCCGGCAATAAACAGCCGGGCGTAATTACAGCGGCTCTAGATAACGAAGAACCCGTCGTTTCAGCATTGCGCGGCAAAAAATTGTCTTTTGTGCCAAAGGACACCGGTGGAGCATATCAATGGGACTGCGCATCCAATATAGACGACCAATATTTGCCTGAACCGTGCCGTTCTATTAAACAGAAAGAACAAACAGACACTATTGCCGAGGGTAAAAGGCAAGCGGCAGAGGCGCTGAATCTTGCCGGAGGTCAAAAAGCTGCTGTATCTGAATCGTATGCAGATAAAGGAACGTGGCCGAAAAGCAACAAGGCTGTCGGTGCGGCTGAGCCATTTGATATTCGTGGCAAATACGTCAAAGAAGTCAGGATTGGCACCAACTTGTCCGGCAATAAACAGCCGGGCGTAATTACAGCGACTCTGGATAACGAAGAACCCGTCGTTCCAGCATTGCACGGTAAAAAATTGTCTTATGTGCCAGAAGAAAATGGGGCATTTCAATGGGACTGCATATCCAATATAGACAGCCAGTATCTTCCTGAGCCTTGTCGCCATGTTGATAAATAACGTTATCTTTCAAATAAAAAGCAGGCATCCGCCTGCTTGATGGGCTGAAGCCCATCTACGCGGCTTCGGTGTTTATGCCGCTTGGCGCCGTTATGGTTATGTCGTGTCGGCGGCGGGCGGGAAGGGGATCGGGTCGCCGTAGTGGCGCGCTTCGGTGCCGCGCAGGACGTCCCACACCGCGCGCAGGCGGGCGGCGATTTCCCGCACCTGGGTTTTCAGGCGGTATTGGAGGACGGCGGGGTCGGCGGCGTTATAGGCGATGACCTGCTGGCCGTTCTTGCGGGCGAGGAAAACGGCGCGCGCGTTGTGGAAAGGCTGGCTGACGATGATGTAGTCGCGGTTGCCGAAGACTTTGTCGGCGCGCAGGACGCTGTCAAGGGTGCGCAGGCCGGCGTAATCGGGCTGGATGTGGTCCGCCGCCACGCCTGCCTTGATGAGGTCGCTGCGCATTTGCGCCGGTTCGTTGTAGGCGAGGGTGCGGTTGTCGCCGCTGACGATGAGGTATTGCACTTTGCCGCGCCGGTACAGTTCGGCGGCGGCTTCGATGCGGGCGCGGTAGTAGAGGTTGATGCGCCCGTCGGTGGTGTATTTGGCGGTGCCGAGGACGACGGCGAGCGGGCGGGCGGGGAGGGCGTCGATGTCGTCATAGAGATAGGGGGCGCTGCTCACGGTTATCCAGAAGTAACACAGCGCCGGAATGAGCACGGCGATGGCGAAGAGGGCAAGCAGGATGTAGTAAATGCGGCGTATCACGGGTATCTCCTTGGCGCGGTATGGTAGCGTTTTTTGGTGCAGGCAAGGCTTTTTTGCCGGTGCTGCCGCAGGGGCGGCAGGCGGCGTCTGCGACGCGTCGCGAAAAGCCGTCCTCCGGGGCGGTTTTCCGTTCCCGCCGCTATGTCTCGCGGCTCAGGGGTCGAAGTCGTAGCTTGGCGGCAGGTCGCTGTCGGGCGGAAGCATTTCCGGCCCCCAGTCGGCGGGCAAGGGGTGTGCGGCGGCGCCTGGCGGGATGGTATTGGCGGGGGCGGCGGGCAGGGCAGGGCGGCGCTGCGGCATGGGCGCACCGCTTCCACCGTCGAGAGCGGTGATGTTCGGGCTGTCATTTGCGGGGCGCGGGATGTCAGCCGGGATGCGTGCAGGCGGGATGTTGTCGCCGGGGCGGCTGGCGGTCAGGGCGCTATCGGCAGGCAGCGGCACGGGGTCGTCGGCGAGGCTGGCCATGGTCAGGGCAGGTGCCGGGGTAGCGCCCGGTGTGTGCCCCGGCAGGTTATCCGCCAGCGGAGCGGCGCCGTCGGCGGTCAGGTTGTTGTTCAGCAAGGGGTTGGTTGTTGTCGGGCTGCGCGCGGCGAGCAGGGTGTTGACGGGCGCTGTGCGGTTGCCCGCGATTTGCAGCGGGGTGCCGTCAAGCGGGTTGCTGTGCAGGTTGTCGTCGGGGATGACGGGGGTGCTGCGCATGGGCGGCAGGCGGTTGCCCGGCAGCGGCGCGCGGTGCGGGTTGCGCTCGCTCAGGGCGTACTGGCCGCCGATGACGTCGATTTCCGGCGGCTGGTGGTAGGTTTCAAAGTAGTCGTAGCCGGGTTTGAGCATGCGCCAGAAGTCGTACCAGCGGTGGTCGCTGTAAGCGGCGAGGTTGGCTTCGGTGAGGCGGAAGGGGAAGGCATGCACGCGTACGAAGGGCTGGCCGCGTTGTAGTGCGGCGCCGACGAGGCTGTAGATTTCTTCGATTTGCCGGTCGCCCATGGCGTAGCAGCCGATGGAGACGCATTTGCCGTGCACCATCAGCATGCTGCCGGTGTAGCCATGGGCGCGGTCGTAGGCGTTGGGGTAGCCGAGGTTGAAGGAGAGGTGGTAGTTGCTGTTCGGGTTCATCGCTTCGCGGCCAACGGCATAGAAGCCTTCCGGTGATTGTTTGTCGCCTTCGCGGGTTTTGGGGCCGAGTTCGCCGGAGTAGATGCAGATGGGGTAGTCAAGGAAGAGGGCGTATTCGCCGCTGTCTTTTTGCAGCCAGACTTCGAGTTTTTCTTCTTTTTTGAAGATGCGGATGAAGGCGGGCGCGCCGAAGCGGAAGCCTTTGGCTTCGAGGCGGTCTTGCAGGGTCATTTGTTGCGGGCGGCGGATGAGGCGGCTGTCGCGCTGGCTGTCTTTCGGGGCGTGGCTGCTGCACGCGCTGAGGATGAGGGCGATAAGGAGGAGCAGATGGGTGCGGATGTTCATGGGGGTGGGGGTTATTGTTTGTAGAGCCAGCGGAAGAGTTCGTCCTGCACGGCGCGGCTGCGCACGGCGCTTTTGCCGTTGCCGATGACGACGACGACGTAGTTGCGCCCGCTTTCGGCGCGGAGGTAGCCCGCGAAGCTGCGGACGTTGTCAATGGTGCCGGTTTTGCCGATGACGTGCCCGGCGAGGGCTTCGCCCCGGTAGCGTTTGCGCAGGGTGCCGCTTTCGCCCGCAACGGCGAGCGAGGCGAGGAAGGTTTCGCCCTGGTCGGAGAGGTAGATGTCGCGCAGCAGGGTGGCGAGCTGCTTGGCACTGACGAGTTCGAGGCGTGAGAGGCCGGAGCCGTTGTCAATAATCATGCCGTCGGTATTGATGCCGAAGGCTTCGAGCGTCATGCGCACGGCATTTCTGCCTTTTTCCAGACTGCCGGGCGGGTCGAAGGTTTTGGCACCTAGGGTGAGCATGAGCTGGCGGGTCATGACGTTGTTGCTTTCCTGGTTCATGCGCTGGATTTGCAGGGCGAGCGGGTCGGAGTAGCCGGTGAAGATGTGTTTGGCGGTGGAGGGGGTTTTCGCGACTTTACCCGCGCCGTCGAAGCTGCCGCCCAGGCGGTACCAGAGGTCGCGGAAGAGGTAGTAGAACTGTTCGCTGGCTTCGCCGAGGACGAGCTGCACGTCCTGCGCGCCGCAGCCGGTGGCGTAGGTACCGGCGACGTGCATGACGGCGTAGCCTTTGTCGTCGCGTTCGAGCACGGCGGACGGCGTGAAGCCGTCGCCGCTGCACTGGCCTTTTTTGACTTTGAGCTGGTTGTCGATTTTCCAGTTGACGATTTCCGGCACGAGGGTGAGTTGCGGTTTGCCCGCCTGCGGGATGACCTGCATTTTCACGGTGCGGAAGTTGACCATCAGCGGGTGCGGGATGGCGTTGTAAGCCGCCCAGGGTTTGCCGTCGAAGGAAGCGGCGTCGCGCTCTTCGGCGCTGAGGCGGTAGAGGGAGTCATCGAGGACGATGTCGCCGGTGATGTGGCGCACGCCCGCCTGTTGCAGGCCTTGCAGCATGGTGAGCAACTGTTCTTCGACGAGGAAGGGGTCGCCGCCGCCGACGACGTAGAGGTTGCCCTCGACGATGCCGTTCACATCAGGCAGGGTGTCCACATAGAAGTTGGTTTCCCAGCGGTAATCCTTGCCGAGGCGCAGGAGGCCGGCGGCAGTGGTGAGGACTTTGGCGACCGAGGCGGGATGGCGCAGGGTGGTGCCGTTCAGCTCGACCATCGGCTCTTCCGCTTCGATTGCCTGCACCCAGATGCTGATGTCTTCGCCGGCGACGTTGTTTTTATGCAGCATTTCCGCGACGGCGGCGGGGACTTGTTCCGCCCGCACCAGCACACTGAAACAGATTGTTAGCACGATGAGCCAGCAGCGCATCCGTCCCTCCCAAAAAAGGTTGCTATTATAGGTATCCCGCCGAAAAACAAAACCGGACATGACTGATAAAGCAGAAAAACAATACGATGAAGAAGGCCGCGTCATCCGCGCCAACCGCTCGCAGGCCAAGCGTGAACGCGAACCGATCAAGGCCTTTGCCGGCGAGCTGCTGAAACTGCCCGCGCACCAGTACCCGCTGCTGCCGATTGACGAGACGCTGATTGCCGCCTTGCGGGAGGGCAAGCGCCTGAGCGGTAACGCCCTGTCGCGCCATCTCAACTACCTCACCCGCCTGCTCGACGAACAGGATTATCCGGCCATTCTCGCCGCACACGAACACATCAACCACCCCTATTTGCAGTCGCCCGGCAAGCAGCAGCGCATTCAGCGCGAGCTGGAGCGCCTGCTGGCGGACGATGGCGACATTTACGGCGAACTGCTCGGCCGCTACGCCGGTTTCGATGTGCAGCATGTGCGGCAACTGGTGCGCGAGGCGAAGAAACAGCAGGCAGCGGCGGCAGCGGCGGCAGAGACGGATACGCCCGCGCCGCCGGACAAATACCGCCGCCGCTTGCAGAAATATTTGCAGGGATTGGCGCTTTTGTATGAAGAAGGATGAAGCAGACGGCTCCGCGAGGAGCCGTTTTTTCGTGCTTTCCCCGGCAGGCAAGCGGTAGAATTGCGAAACCTTCTTATCCCGTATTTCCGTTTTGTTTGACCGGTGCCGCCATGAGTCTGTTTTTTTCTTTGTTTGTCCGTTGTTTCTGGTTGCCGCTGTTTTTTGCGGCAGCTTTGTCTGCCGCTTGCCCCGCGCGGCCGCAGCGGATGTTTGCCGCGTTTGTCTGCGGGTTGCTTGCGGCAGGGGCGGCGGTGGCCGCGCTGCCGCAGGGGGCGGCGGTGCTGTTCTGGTTCGCGCCGCTGCAAATGGTGCTGTTGCTGCTCGCGTTGGCTACGGTTGGGCTGAAGGCGGCCGCCGCCCGTGATTTTCTCTGGTTCGCCGCCGGTTTTCTCGGCGCAGTGCCGTTTTTTTCCGCGCCGGTGATGAGCGCGTTTTCTTCTACCAGCGTGGTCAATACGACGTTCATTCTGCATTTGGCAGCGGTGCTGGCGGCGGCGGGGCTGTCGGCGCTTTTGGTGCTGTGGCTGTTCGTGCTGCGTTCGCTGCTGCCGCGCCGGGTGTGGCAGGCACTCGCGGTGCTGATGGTGCTGGTGATGCTGCTGCTGTGGGCGGTGTGGCTGGGGGCCGATTTTGTGCTCGCGGCCATCAAGTTGCAGAAAATGGAGGTAACGGCACTGCGTCTGCGCTGGCTGGCGCGGGCGGAATTTGCGCGCAACGGGTTCGCGTATGTGGCGCTGGTGCTGCCCGCCCTGGCGACGCTCGCCGCGCTACTCACCGCCTGGCTGCCCGCGCGGCGGCAGTTGCGGAGGGCGGATGTGCCGTCTGCACACGCCCACGCCACAACCGATGCCGCTCCCGCCGGCAACGCCAATCCCCGCGCCGCCGCCGTGCATCGCCGCTTGCTCGTTGCCGGGGTGCGGCGGGCGCGGCGCGCCGTCGTGCAGGGGGTCGCGGCGTGCGCGCTGGCGCTCGCAGTGTGCCTGTATTGGGATCTGGTCGCCTCGCGGCCGCCGTCGCTCTCGAAGGCGGTGCCGGTTGCACTCGCCGCCGATGATGCCGTCCATCTGCCGATTGAGGCGGACAGGCTGAAAGACGGCGATTTGCACCGCTACGCCTGGGTGTCGTCCGAGGGCAAGGTAGTGCGCTTTTTTGTGATTGACCGCTTCCCCGGTGAGTGGTCGCCGGCGGTAGTGTTTGACGCCTGTATGCTCTGCGGCGATACGGGTTATGCGATGCAGGGCGATCAGGTGATGTGCATCGGTTGTGGCGTGCGCCTGTTCCGCCCCAGTGTCGGCAAGAGTGGCGGCTGTAACCCGGTGCCGATTGAAGGCTGGGCGATGGATGCGGCGGAAATCCGCATTCCGCGCAAATCGCTGGAAGCGGGCTTGCAGCTCTTCAAGGCGGTGGTCGAGCTGGATGTGGTCGATCCGGTGGACGGCAGCCGCTTGAAGAACACGACGGCGCAATATCGTTACAGCTACGGCACGAAGACGTATTTTTTCGCCAGCGAGGCGAATTATCAGCGCTTCGTGGATGACCCCGAATCGTTTATCAAGGAATAACCTTATGTTTTGGCGCATGATTTTCCAGCTTTGGCATCACGATTTGCCGCGCAAGGCGCTCGCCTTTGCCACGGTTTTCCTCGCTTCCAGCCTGATTGCCGGGTTGCTCGCGGTATCCATCGACATCGGCGACAAGATGTCGCGCGAATTGAAGTCCTACGGCGCGAATATCCTGATTGAACCGGCGGGCGGCGCGCTCCTGCCTGATGAAGTCGCCGGGCAGCAGTACTATCTGGATGAAAAGGTGCTGCCGTCGGTGATGGATATTTTCTGGCGCAACAACATCTACGGCTTCGCGCCGCTCTTGAACGGCCATGTGCGCGCGGGCGGGGTGGAAGTCGCGGTGCTGGGTACGTTTTTTGACCACCCGCTGGATGTCGCCGACGAATCGAATTATCACACCGGGCAGAAGGCGGTCAGCCCCTTCTGGCAAATCGCGGGCGAATGGCCGGATGACAGCAAGCCGCTTGCCGCTGACGCGCCCATTCCCGTGCTGGTCGGGGTCAAACTCGCCGCCGCACACGGCTGGCAGACGGGCGACGTGCTGCCGCTCACCGCCACCACGGGCGACACCCCCGCGAAATCCGCACGCATCAGCGGCATCCTCACCAGCGGCGCGGCGCAGGACGGGCAAATCGTCCTGCCGCTCGCCGCGCTGCAAGAGCTGCTCGGCTTGCAGGGCAAGATCAGCGCCATCCAGGTCGCGGCGATGACCGTGCCGGAAAACGACCTGTCGCGCAAGGCGCACGAAAACCCCTCGGCACTGGATGCCAAGCAGTACGACCAGTGGTACTGCACCGCCTACGTCTCCACCATCGCGCATCAGCTCGAAGAGACCGTCAGCGGCTCCGTCGTCCACCCCGTGTGGCAAGTTGCCGCCTCCGAAGGCGTCATCATCGGCAAAATCCAGCTCCTGCTGATCGTGTGCAGCCTCGCCGCCCTGATTTCGGCGGGCATGGGCATCGCCTCGCTCACCGGCAGCGGCATCCTCGCCCGCGCCAAAGAAATCGGCCTGATGCGCGCCCTCGGCGCGAAGCCCTGGCAAATCGCGCTGCTCTACTACGCCGAAGCGGTGATGGTCGGCGCGCTCGGCGGATTTGCCGGCTGCGCGGGCGGTGCCGTCCTCGGCTGGGGCATCGGCCGCGCACTCTTCGGCGCGCCGCTCGGCTTCACCTGGATCGTCGTCCCCGTCATCATCACCGCCGCCGTGCTGATTACCCTTGTCGGCACCTGGTTCGCGGTGCGCAGCATTGCCCGCCAAGTCCCCGTCGAGGTTTTATATGAAAGATAACAACATGCGCCGGCTGCTGCTCGGCAAAGCCCTGCGCCACAAATGGCGGCGCACCCTCACCATCATCGCCGCCCTCGCCATCGGCGCCGCCATCGTGACCGCGATGGCCGCCATCTACTTCGACATCAACGAAAAAATGAGCCGCGAACTGCGCTCCTTCGGCGCCAACTTCTACCTCGGCGCAAAAAACGAACAACCCTTCACCCTCGATGACTACCGCCGCATCACCGCCGCCATGCCGCCCGCGCTTTACCACGCTTCCAGCCCCTACCTCTACACCGTGGCGCGCAGCGAGCGCGAACCCGTGGCGCTGGTCGGCGTCGATTTCCCCGCCCTGCCCGCGCTCGTCCCCTACTGGCAAGTGCAGGGCGGCTGGGTCAGCGTCGATTTCGACGACAGAAACACCATGCTCGGCAAAACCCTCGCCCGCCAGCTTGAGCTCAACCTCGGCGACAACATCACCCTGGTGAAAGACAACGGCGAGAAAAAGAGCTTCCGCATCAAAGGTATCATCGAAAGCGGCGACGCGATGGACAACGTCATGCTGCTCAACATCCGCGCCGTGCAGGACTGGACGGACAACCCCGACCGCATCAGCTACGCGCTTGCCAGCCTCGCCAACGACAACGACGCCGTTACCGCCTACGCCGCGCGCCTAAGCGCCGAATACCCGCAGCTCGACATCCACCCCATCCGCAAAGTCAGCGCCGCCGAAGGCCAAATCCTGCACAAAATCAAAGGACTGATGGGGCTCGTCTGCATCATCATCCTGCTGCTTTCCAGCCTGTGCGTGAACACCTCGCTTACCGCCATGACCCACGAACGCCGCCGCGAATTTGCCCTGCAAAGCGCACTTGGCGCGTCCGACCGGCAAATCACCGCACAAATCGTGCGCGAAACGCTCGCCATGACCACCCTCGCCATCGTCATCGGCGTCGCCCTCGGCCTCGTCCTCGCGCAAATCCTCGGCCAGGTCGTCTTCCACGCCGGCATCACCCCGCGCTGGCCGGTCATCCCGCTCGCCGCCGTCCTGTCGTTCGCCGTCGCCGCCGCCGCCGTCGCCCTGCCGCTCAAACGCGTCCTCGCCCTGCAAGCGGCAGACGTGCTGAAAGGGGCGTAAATGCCGGGGCGCGTAGGGTGGGCTTCAGCCCACCGGGCAGGCACGGCCTGCCTTGATAAGAACGGCACCGGCGGCACAAACACTGCCCCGCCAAGCAAAGGAATTGCTATATAGCTAATGGATTTCATTTTTCATACAGATCCTAAATAGCTTGTCGATAT
>NZ_CALIZP010000042.1 GCF_938028825.1 uncultured Cardiobacterium sp.
ACGAAGCATTGATATCCACTACTTCGGCGGGCGATGGATTTTTGTCGTGTACGAAGGCCGTTTCAAACAGGACCGAGACAAGGCGGCGCGTCGCAGACAGTACAGACAGAGCGGGCACGGCTTTCCCATAAAAACCGCTACGCGATTTTATGGGTGCCCGGTCAGGCTCGCCAACACTGCATCATTTCCATTTGAAACGACCATACAAGGGCTTGACACATTCGGCATGCGTGGTTTTGAGCTTGCTGTCAGGCTATCCGCCGCTACAATTCAGGGCGCTTTTTCCATAAAGTTGGGCGCGGCGTTCTAATTTTGCCTGGTGGTATTCCTTTGTGCTTTTTCTCGCGTTCCACCTGCCGCATAAAATGCAAGGCAGCCTGCATTGCCATTTACTGCATAAAGCCATAAACAGCTTCTTTTGCAGCATCCTCTATTTGTTTCCAGTCATGTAACACATGCCGATCATAAAGGAGCGTCACGCTTAATTTTATTTCACTGCTTAACCTTCGTACACGACAAAAAAGCCCCTCCCCCATTGGGGGAGGGGTTTGGGGAGAGGGTTTGATAAATCCGCGAAGCGACAAACCTGATAACCACGCCGCTTGACGAAGCATTGATATCCACTACTTCGGCGGGCGATGGATTTTTGTCGTGTACGAAGCTGCTTAACATAAAATGATGCTGGCACATCGGTCTGGGTACTTTACTATTAGAGCATTTAATGTAGGTATCCACATGCCCCTGCTCATTCCAGTGCACAAAAACATCCTCAGCATAAAGATTCTCCCGCCAGGGTTTACCTGTCTCAGGGTCTATACCCGGACTTGCATAAACACTCAGACCAGATTGCTTTTCTCCTGTCGGTTTATAAAAGTCCGTAGGATGCGTATTAGGACTATTTTCTATATCTGATGATAAGTAACTATCTAAAATATCTTCAATTTTATTATTTTGATAGATATTGCTAACACCCACGTCTATCCAATGACTCCCCGGTATATCTTCTTCCTTGCGATGCCTGGCCAGGTTTTGCTTATAATCAAAAAGTTCCTTGTCTGCATAATTAATTTCAAAGCCGAATGACATGATGATGGATTGATAGCTGCGCGTCGGGGGGCGGTAGGTGCGCAATTTTTCAAAATCCCAACCGGGGGAGTCGTCGTATTCGACGAGACGAACCACCGAAGACGGCAGGTTGACCGGCACGCCGCCGAGGTTGCCGATGATGTAGGGTTGGCCGTATTTGTCCTTCGGCGCATCGTCGGGCTGCTGGCTGGCCGCGCCGTGCATGGCGCGAACGAGGTTGCCCATGTCTTCGTCGGTGATGTCCGGCACCCTGTCGGTAGCGGCAGTGGAGCTTGCTGCCGCAGCGGTGGCGGCTTCCTGCGGCGCGGGTTTCGCCGCTTTGTCCGCTTGCGGTTTGTCGCAAGCGGCGAGCAGGGAAATGAAGACAAGGCTCAGGGCAAAGAGCAGCGGCTTGCGGGCGGTGTCGGTGGGTTGGGTTGTCATGCTGTGTCCTTAGGATGCTAGTTTTTCGGGGGAACAACGTATCGTCGCGTGAGATTTCTGTTGTTTTCTGTGGAAACTGTACGCCTCCGTTACGGTTTTGTATAGTCATTTCTGTTGGAAACAGACGTGTGTGTTTTGCAAAGGTCTCTTGCCGTGTACGCAATCTTTGCCAAAAGAAAAACCCCGCGCAAGCGGGGTTTCCCGTATCGGGCAGCGCCTTATTTCTTGGCTTCTTCTTTTTTGTCGCCGGCGCGGATGCCTTCGCCGCTAACGCTCACTTTCACCAGCGGCGCGTCCTTGATATTCGCGCCATAGTCGGCGGGTTTCAGGTCGAAGGCGGTACTGAAACCGGTGCGGTAGCCGCCCCACGGATCGCTGCCTTCGCCGACTTTTGTCACCGGTACGGTGATGCTTTGTGTTTTACCGTGGAAGGTGAGGTCGCCGGTGAGTTGGCCGTCCTTCCAGGCGGTGGATTTGAAGGTGGCTTCCGGATACTGGCTGCTTTCCAAGTATTTTTGCAGGTGTTCGTCACGTTCGCCGAAGCCGGTGTCGAGTGAGGGGATTTTCACGGTAACGCTCACGTCTTTGATTTCGCCGCTGTCGCTGTCGTAGGTGTAGCTGCCGCTGACATCTTTGAAGAGACCGGGAATGGTGCTGTAACCGAGGTGGGAGACGCCGATTTGCACGTAGAAGTGGGTCGGGTCAATGTCGTATTTGACCGGGGCGGCGATGGCGGCGGTGGTACCGAGGAGGGCGGCGGTCAGGAGGGCGGTGCGGACGGTTGTCATGGGAGTTCTCCGGTTGTGGATGAAAAGTTGCATGGTAGCCGCTGACACTTGCGGGTTAGTTACGGTTTGGCTATTTGCGGTTAAAGAATGTCGCGGTGAGCCAGTCGCCAAGGCGCGGGGCGAGCGGGTAGAGGCGGGCGGCAGCCTCCATCAGGCGCGGCCGGTTGATTTCGCGCACGTTTTTGCCGATAGCGGCGATGGTGAGCGCGGCGATGCGTTCCGGATCGAGCAGCCAGAAACGGCCGAGTTTTTCCCGGTAGTTGCCGCCGGGGTCGGCGGTGTCAAAAAAAGCTGTCGCCATCGGCCCGGGGTTGACGGTGGTAACGGTCACGCCGCTGCCGCGCAGTTCGAGGCGCAGCGCGTTGGCGTAGCCGAGCAGGGCGTGTTTGCTGGCGGCATAGACGGCGGCCTTCGGCGTGGCGATTTTGCCCGCCTGCGAGGCGACGAAAATGAGTTGTCCGCCGCCGCGCACCTGCATGGGCGGCACGAGTGCGGCGCTGATTTGCATCGCCGCCAGCACGTTCAGGCGCAGCATGGCGCTGTTTTCCGCGTCCGTACAGGCGGTTGCCGCTTTGAAGAGGCCAAATCCGGCGTTGCTGATGAAGACATCCACCGGCGGCAGGGCGGCGAGCCAGGCGGTGACGGCGGCGCTGTCAGCAAGGTCGAGCGGGTAGGTGGCAACTGTTGCCGCGCCCGCTTCGCGGCAGGCGGCGGCGACCTGGCGCAGGGCATCGGCACGGCGGGCGGTGAGGAGCAGGCGGTAGCCGCGCATAGCGGCATGGCGGGCGATAGCAGCGCCGAGTCCGGCGGAGGCACCGGTGATGAGCAGGGTTTTCGGCATGGGGTTTCCGGCGGTGGCAAAGCGGCGAGTATATAGTGGCTTCCCCGGCGGCGCAGCGTACAATGCCGCGCTTTATTCGTTCTTCTTCCCGCTTATGAAATCTCCGCTCAAAGGCTTCCTCCTCTCGCTGGTTACCGTCGTGATGTGGGGCGCGCTGCCGCTCATCATGCAGCAGGTGCTGACCGTGATGGCACCGCAGACGGTGGTCGCCAGCCGTTTTTTCGTCGCCGCCCTGATTCTCGGCGTGTTTTTGCAGCGCCGCCACCGCCTGCCTGCATGGCGCGCGTTGAGCCAGCCGCGTTACCGCCGGCTGCTGCTGGTCGGGGTTGCCGGGCTGGTCGGCAATTTCTGGCTGTTCAGCTCGGCGCTGCTCTATCTGCCCGCCGCCGCTTCGCAGGTGCTGGCGCAGTTGTCGCCGTTTTTCCTGCTCTTTGCCGGAGTGTTTTTCTTGAAGGAATCGCTGGGGCGCAATCAGCAAATCGGCGCCGTCATTCTTTTCGGCGGCATCCTCCTCTTTTTCAACCGCGAGCTGCCCGCGTTGTTCAACGGCGGACTGGGCGGGACATCGTTGGGGATTCTCCTCAGCGTCGCTGCCTGTCTCGTCTGGACCTGCTACGGGCTGGCGCAGAAAATCCTGCTGCGTGATTTTTCCGCGCAACAGATTCTCTTCGTCCTCTACTGCGGCTGCGCGCTGGTTTCCGCGCCGTTCGCGCACTGGGGCGAATTGCGGCTGCTTGACGGCTATCAGTGGCTCTGCCTGCTCTTTTGCTGTCTGAACACGCCGATTGCCTACGGCGCGTTTGCCGAGGCACTCAACCATTGGGAAGTCAGCAAGGTATCGACGACGATTACCCTGGTGCCGCTATTCACCATCGCTTTCGCCGCGCTCGGCCACCGGCTGCAACCGCAGCGGTTTGCGGCGGCGGATGTGAACCTGCTCGCCGCCGTCGGCGCGGCATTAGTGGTCGCCGGCGCGATTTGTTCGGCATTGCAGCGGCGGCAGAAGACCTAGGGCTGTTGACACTCAACATTGCGGCGGCTTTTTTCCGGCATGGCGATCTGGCTGCCAATGAAACATCGGGGCACCGGTTGCTGGCACGTCACGGCTGCTTTTTTTCGTGCAGGTAGTCAAGCAGGACGGCGATGTGCGAGTGTTCGGGGTGCTTGACGGCGGTGAGCAGCACGGTGTGCGGGCGTTCTTTGCTGAGGCGCCACAGTTCGGCCAGCGCCGCCTGATGGGCGGGGTCGAGCAGTTCCGTGCGGTAGCGTTCCGCAAATGCGGCGTAGCGGTTGTCGCTGTCGGCGTGGTACCAGCGGCGCAGTTCTGCTGACGGGGTCAGGTCTTTCAGCCAGTGGACCTGTGCCATCAGCTCTTTGTGGACGCCGCGCGGGTAGAGGCGGTCGAGGAAGATGGCGGTTTCATCCGCCTGCGGGGTGTAGTCGTAGATGCGTTGGACGCTGAACATGGTTTGTCTTCTCAGTGGTTGGGGTGTTTGGGGCGGCAAGCAGCAGCAGTGCCGGGCGTTTATGGTTTCAGGTTGAGTCTGTTTAGTGCGTCTTTGGCCTTGTCGCTGCCCTGCGCGGCGGCTTTTTGGTACCACTCGCGCGCCTTGTCGCGGTCGGCAGCGGTGCCGGTGCCGTAGTAGTAGTGTTCGGCGAGCTGGATTTGCGCCATTACCGCCCCCTGTGCGGCAGCTTTGCTGCTGCTCTCGAAGGCTTGGCGATACCATTCGGCGGCGGTGGCGGGGTTGGCGATGACGCCGGTGCCGTTTTTGTAGAGGTCGCCGAGGGTGTTTTGTGCCGCGCTGTTGCCCTGCTCCGCCGCTTTTTTCAGCCAGTTCACCGCTTCGCGTTTGTTGGTGGCGGCGGGGTCGTTCAGGCGCATGTTGCCCAGCAGGGCCTGCGCGGACGGGTTGCCGTTTGCCGCCGCTTTTTCCAGCCATTGCCGACCTTGTGCATCGTCTTTGCCGACGCCCTGTCCGTTCAGGTAGAGGATGGCAAGGATGAACTGCGCTTCGGCGTCGTCGTTGGCGGCGGCCTGCGTCAGGGTTTTGGCGGCCTCGGTGAACCACTTTTGCGCGGCGGCGGGGTCTTTCGCGATGCCGTTGCCGCGCTGGTAGGCGCTGCCGAGCAGGTATTGACCGATGCCGTCGCCCGCCTCCGCCGCTTTCTTGATATGGGCGAGGGCTTGCGCGTCGTCTTTGCTGCCGAGTTCGCCCGCGAGCTGCATTTGCCCCAGGCGGGCGTCGGCACGGGCGTTACCGGTGGCGGCAAGCGCTTCGTACAGCGCGCGGGCTTCGGCGTAATCGGCCCGGTTGCGCGCTGTTGCGGCTTGTTGCAGGGTGGTGGCGTCGGCGGCAGCCGTGTGTGCGGCGGCAGCCAGAATGAGGGCGAGCAGGGCTTTTTTCATGGCGGGTTCCGTTGTCGTGTCACATGGCACGGCGTGCAAGGTAGCAGGTCGGCAGCGGGGGTTCAATCTGTTGTCTGCGCGGGATTTGTGTTGTCCCGCCGCGCCGCTTTTCCGGTCTGAATCCGCCTGCGGCAAGAAAAAAGCGGACAAACCGTCCGCTTTTTTATCCGCCATCGCCGCCTGCGCGGGATTCCGTCAGTCATCGTCATCATCGTCGTCGTCATCATCGTAATAGCCGTCGCCATGACCATGTTTGCCGTAATAGCCGTAATAGCCGTGCGGGTCATAGTGGTGGTTGTTGTCGGGATAAATCCGCACGCTGTCGTCGGTATGGGGATAGACATCGCCGTTATTGTCCGGATATACCTCGACGTCATCCTGCCCGCCGATAATCCGGCCGGTTTTGGCATCTACATGGACTTCGTAATCGCGACCATCTTTGCGGATTTCGACTTCATAGTAATCGCGGCCGTTCTTGCGCCGTTCAAAGTCCACATCAACCACCCGCCCCTGCACGACCGAGTTGGCGATGGACGCCGCCTCTTCGGCGCTGATGCGGTGTTTCCTGGCCAGTGCGGCCGGGCTGGTTGCGGCCAGCGCCGTGCTGACAAGCATTGCCAGCAGCCATTGTTTTTTCAGCATGATACGCTCCGGTTGTTAACGTGCCAGCATTGTAGCGCCGGATAGATGAGCGGAAGCAGGCGGCAAAATGAAGAGCTGCTCATCATGGCGCGCGGCAGGAAGCGGGGCTTGGCGGGCACCCGTGAAAGTGGCAATATCCTGCGGCAGGCGCTTACCGCCGTGGTGGCGTCATCCGTTTTGCCGTTTTCGAGGAATCCCTGCCATGTCATCACAACCCGTCATCCAAACCGTCCACCTTTACAAACGCTTCGGCGACATCACCGCGCTGGACGACGTCAACATCAGCGTCGCGCGCGGCGAATTCGTCGCCATCATGGGTTCCAGCGGTTCGGGCAAAACCACGCTGATGAACATCCTCACCTGCCTCGACACGCCAAGCGAAGGACAGGTATTCCTGAACGGCACCGACGCCGCCGCCCTCGATGAAGAAGCCCGCCGCATCTTCCGCGCCCGCACCATCGGCCTGGTCTTCCAGCAATTCCACCTGCTGCCTTACCTCACCGCCTGCGAGAACGTCATGCTGGCGCAGTATTACCACAGCGTGACCGACAAGGCGGCGGCTCTTGCCGCCCTCGAACGCGTCGGGCTCTCCCACCGCAGCAGCCACCTGCCGAAACAGCTTTCCGGCGGCGAGCAGCAGCGCGTCTGCATCGCCCGCGCCCTTATCAACGAACCGGAAATCCTCTTCGCGGATGAACCGACCGGCAACCTCGACGCCGAAAACGAGCGCATCGTCCTCGACATCTTCGCCGAACTGCACGCACAGGGGCGCAGCATCGTCATGGTCACGCACAATCCCGACCTCGGCAAAAAGACTGACCGCATTATCCATCTGCAACACGGGAAAATCGTCGGCTGATACCGGGGTCTGTTGACACTCAACCAGGTATCCATCCATCTCGCAGCGCGAAAGAATCTCTTAGAAAACAGCGGATAATCCTTCCCCGCGTGAGAATGCCCGCATTTTTCATGGCTACCCGGCAGGTGTCGCGAAGCGGCAGAAGGGAAACCGAAAGCCGCATGGCCGCAGCGCTGCAAAAACAGCAGCGCAGGGCAGACGTCAACCCGCCCTGCTTCCTGCCGTTACTGTTTCCGGTTGCCCTGGCTGAAAAACGGCCGCCGGGTGCCCTCGCCATACATCCGCTTATTTCACGGGGAAGCGGCTATAATCCGGGGCATCATCCGTCAACTATCGGGAGTCCGCATGAAACCGTCCCACCCCTACCCCGCCGCTACCGCCCGCGCCTACTGGCAGCAACTGGTGCAAACCGTGCCGCTCGTGCATTGCCTGACCAACGACATCGCCAAGAATTTCACCGCCAATGCGCTCCTGGCGGCAGGCGCTTCCCCCGCCATGATCGAGGCCGAAGAAGAATGCGGCGAATTCACCGCTGCCGCCGATGCCCTGCTCATCAACATCGGCACCCTGCACAACGGCCGTCTGCCCGGAATGCGCCGCTCCGCGCGCAGTGCCGCCAAAAACGACAAACGCTGGGTACTCGATCCGGTCGCCGTCGGCGATCTGCTCGCCTACCGCAGCGACTTTGCCCGCGAAATGCTCGCCTTCCATCCGACGGTGGTGCGCGGCAATCCCGCCGAAATCCTGTGGCTGAACGGGCAAGCGGCGCAGTTGCGCGGTGCCGACAGCCTCTCGACGGCGGACGAAGCGGCGGAAGCCGCCATCGAATTCGCGCAGAAACAGCAATGCGTGGTGCTGGTCAGCGGCGCGCGCGACTACATCACCGACGGCGAAACCCTGTGGTACAACGACGGTGGCGACCCGCGCCAGACGCGCCTCACCGCCTGCGGCTGCGCGCTGTCGGCACTGGTTGCCGCCTTCTGCGCCGTCGCCCCGCCGCTGGATGCCGCCGCCAGCGCCGGCTGGCTGATGAAACAGGCGGGCGGCTACGCAGCGCGGACGACCGTCGGCATGGGCGCTTTCGCCACCGCCCTGCTCGATGCCCTCAGCCACGACGCCCCCTACTTGCAGGAATCGCCATGAACAGCATCAACCTGCATCTTTATCTGGTGCTGGACGCCGCCACCTGCGGCGGGCGGCTGCTATCCGTCGCCGATGCCGCCCTGCAAAGCGGCATCAGCGTGCTGCAACTGCGCGGTCACAAAACCGCCTGGAACAAGCGCGCCTGGTATGACGCCGCCCTGGCGCTGCAACCGCGCTGCGCGGCGCACGGCGTGCCGTTCATCATCAACGACCAGGTGGACATCGCCCTCGCCGTCGGCGCGGACGGCGTCCACATCGGGCAAAACGACCTGCCACCGGCAGTGGTGCGCCGCCTGCTCGGCAAAGAACGGCTTCTGGGTCTTTCCACGCACAGCGTCGCCCAGGTGCAGGCGGCAGATACAACCATCGTTGATTACATCGGCATGGGTCCCGTCTTCCCGACCCGCTCGAAAGCGGACGCCGACCCCGCCATCGGCCTTGACGGTCTCGCGGCGATGGTCGCGGCAAAACGCCTGCCGGGCGTGGCCATCGGCGGCATCAATGCGGACAACGCCGCCGCCGTGCGTGCGGTGAACTCCGACGGCATCGCCGTCATCGGTGCCATCTGCGCCGCCGCCGATCCGCATGCGGCGACGCGGGCCTTGCAATAAGGGCAACGCGGCCAAAGGTGATACAGGGGAACAGAATGGCACGGAATCTGCTTTATATGCCGTGATCGCCGTCGCCGATGGCGAAGACCCTTCAACAATTTATCGAGGCTTTTATGAAACCCATCCCTGATATGGAAAAACCCGCCGGTGCATCCGAACCGTTCGATCTCACCTATCACGACGGACACAAGCGCCGCGTCTATGTAACCGATGCCCAGTTTTACCTGACCAACACCATGATGATCTTCTCGCGCACCGACACCGCCGGCTTCATTACCGACGTCAATCTGCCGTTTATCGAAGCCAGCGGCTGGGAAAAAGAAGAACTCATTGGCCGCCCG
Organism: uncultured Cardiobacterium sp.; assembly: GCF_938028825.1. Classification (GTDB taxonomy): domain Bacteria; phylum Pseudomonadota; class Gammaproteobacteria; order Cardiobacteriales; family Cardiobacteriaceae; genus Cardiobacterium. The sequence continues at coordinate 9,145 of NZ_CALIZP010000042.1, forward strand.
CACTACATCCTGCGTCACCCGCATATGCCGGCCTCCGCCTTTGAAGACATGTGGGCGACGGTGCAGGCGGGCAAACAATGGACGGGCTGCGTGAAGAACCTGCGCAAGGATGGCGGCTACTACTGGGTGCGTGCCGTCATCAGCCCGATTGTCGAGGACGACAAGATCATCGGCTACAACTCGGTGCGCCGCCGCATCGACAATGCCACCATCAAGGAATATGAAGCGCTGTATGCACAACTGCGTGCCGCCGAACTGTGAGGCACTTGCCGCATAAAAAAGCCGCCCCACGAGGCGGTTTTTTTATGCGGTTTCGATAGTGCGGCTTCCATCAAAAAGCCCCTCCAAACGGGGGCTTTGTCCGTTCGCCGTTGGCGGCGCATCAGATTTTGATGCGGACTTTGTATTGCAGCTCGGTTTTGCCGTCGGCGGGAACATCCACCTGCCACTGCGCATGGTTGGCACCGACTTTTTCGTGCGGCAGGTTTTCTTCGATAATTCGCCAGTCGCCGGGGATGGGTTCGACGACTTTCACCGTGACCGCTTCTTTTTTGGCGTTACTCAGTTCGATGCGGTAGGTCGCTTCAAATTCGTCGTCTTCCAGCAGTTTGCCCAGTTTGCCCTTGTCCATGCGTTTGACGTCCAGCAGTTTCCACACGCCGTTGACATCGAAGGTGTTGCCGAGTTTCAGGCGCACTTCGTCGTTTTTCGCGGTGTGGTCAATGCGGTCTTCGCCAATGAACTGGGCGCGCTGTCCGCTGTCGTTCTTGTAAACGCGGACGATGCCTTTCGGCAGCGGCAGGCCGAGTTTGTTCGCTTCGTCGTTTTTGAAACTGATGGATACTTCGACTTTGCGTTTGTCGCCGTCTTCCGGGCGGGCGTCGCGCAGGCTGTTGTAGTAGCCGTTCACATCACCTTGCAGGCGGTATTCTTTTTGCACCGGCACGGCAGCGGCGGAGAGCAGCGCCACCTGCTTGCTCTGGTTGTTTTTCAGGGTAGTCGGGCGGTCGAGGGTGTAAAGATGGTATTCAAAGAGACCTTCTTCCAGCATCGGACGGGCTTTCATCGGCGCGGCGACGGCCATCTCCATGTCCGGCATGGCGTTTCTGAATTCTTCCTGCACCCGTGCCACATCGCCGGCGACGAGTTGCAGGGTGGCGTTTTCGTAAGCCGTACCGCTCTGGTTGTTCAGCGTGACCCAGCCCGCGAGGTTAAGCGTGTTTTCGTCGTCGGCGAGGCTGGCGACATAGTCGGCTTGCCAGTCGAACCCCCGGCTGAGGTAGGCGAGGTCAACGCTTTGCTCGCCCGCTTTGTCGCTGGTGAGGTCAACAGTGAGGGTCGGGCGGTCGCGCAGGTTGGCGGGCACGTCGTGGAAGGCAAGGCGGACGTTCGCGGGCAGGCCGGTTTCGATGCGGTCGGCATATTGCAGGACGACGCCGTTGTTATCGGCGAGGACGGTCGCTTCTTCGCGCGTTTCTTCGCCGTTCGCGGGATTGGTGCGGATGGTGGTCACGCGTTTGCCAACATTTTTTGCCAGCAGCGCTTCACCGCTCAACAGGTCGTAGTCGAAGTTTTGTTCGAGCAGTTGCAGCACGGCTTCGCCACGGGCGGCAAGGCTGGCGGTTTCCGGCATGATGCGCGCGGCAACGTCGCGCAGGGCGATGCGGTTCGCGCCTTCGTTCAGCGGCACTTTGCGCGTTTCGCGGATGAGGGCGAGGTCGTCGTTGTAGATGGTCACGGCGACGGACTCGCGGTCTTCCCCCCGGCTGACGGCTTCCGCCGGGTCGGCGGCAAGGGCGGCGTGGCTGGCCGCGAGGGCAAGCGCGGCGGCAAGGACGTTTTTGGTCATGGGTTCTCCCGGTTGTGTGGAATGGAAAGAGGGTTAGAGGCTGATGACGGGCAGATCGCGGGCCATCGCGGCCTGGTAAATAAGGGTAAACGGCACCAGATCGCCGCTGCCACGCACGGTGAGGACGGCAGCGCAACCGTTTGCTGTTTTTTCAGCGGCGGCGGTGATGTCTTTGAATGGCGCCGCGCGTTCCCAGCCACGCCAGCGTTGCGTGATGACAGCGGCGGCTTTTTCCGCGCTGTCGCAATCGCCGTAGGCAAGGCTGATAGCGGCCAGCGGAGTGTTGTCCGCCTGGACATCGGCAATCAGGGCGGCGGTGTAGGGCGGCAGGGTTTCGCCCGATGCGGGGTTGGCGCTGTTTGCGCCGCCTTCTGCTGCGAACCGTGCGCGCATGGTGTCATCGCCATAAGAAAAGGCTGATGGCGACCACAGAGCCAGTTGCACGGGCTGTGCCGGTGTTTTTTGCAGGGTTTGCGCCAGTCCGTCCACGATGACGGTAACGGGCGCGACACCATCCGGGTTTTCTTTGCCGTCACGGACGGCGCGCATGGCGTCGGGACCGTAGGTTTGCAGCAGGATATTGTCGCGACGGGCGATGACGGCGACGCGGTAGGGATCACCGAGCCAGGGGATAGCTTCCGCCGTCGACTGCCAAACGGCGTCGCCCGGTGTGCCGTTCGCCAGCATGTCCTGCCCCAGCGGCTTGAATCCCTGCGACGGCAGGTAGTCATACGCCGCTTGCGCCACTTGCGGCGTGCTGAAATACCAGGCAGTGGTTTCATCGCCCTGTGCTTCTCTGCCGAAATGCGCGACCGCCTGCAAGGCAGCACTATCCACGCCGCCGATTTGTCCCTGCGCGAGCAGGTTTTCCTGTTCACGGTTCAGACCGAAAATATGCCTGCCGTCGCAGGCAGGCAGGGTACGCCACGCGCCGAGATCAGCGAGGATGACGGGCTGCGATGCGTCGAGATTCCGTGTCGCTGTGGGAAGGGAACGCAGGACTGTGCGCAAGGTGTCAAGCGGCGTGGCATCGGCGGCAAGGGCGGCGTGGCCGGCCGCGAGGGCAAGCGCGGCGGCAAGGACGTTTTTGGTCATGGATTCTCCCGGTTGTGTGGAATGGGAAAAGGATTGGCGGGCGGGGCGTCAAGCGGCGCGGCGGTGATTAAATTTGCCGCTGCTGAACTGCCCGCTGCCATCCGCCTTGATCAGCGGGGTTTCCGGCAGTTGCACGAAGAGATCGAGCGCCCGCTGCGGATCGGGTTGGCGGAAATAGGCCGGCACCCGGGCAAAAAAGGCTTTTTGGGCGCAGATGCGGGCAACGCCGGCGTGCAGGCGAGGAAAACAAGGGCGGTTTTTTTCACGGGCGGCTCCGGTTGATATGGAAAACAGCGCGTAATCTAGCGGTAATCCGCGCGTGGCGTGATGAGCAGGTTGTCATTGCCGCCGACCAGCCTGCCCCGCCACAGCGGCGGCGGCAAATCCGCCGCGCCACCCTTTAATTTTTGGCAACCACTTGACCCGTATCAAGCCCCTGTCTGTGCAAAACCGTGATATAGTCATAAATGCCTTGCGCAACGGCGTGGAAAGCCGTGAAATTTCGGCAAGGTCCCCCCTCAACAACTTTCAGGAGCCATCATGAAAAAAATCCTCATCCTCGGCGCGCTCATCAGCGGCAGTGCACTGGCAGCCGACCTCAGCGTCAAAGACTGCCTCATCCAGGAAGCCGTTCCGGGCAAAGACATGACCGGCGGTTTCTTCACCCTGGAAAACAGCGGCAAAGACACCGTCAAGCTTGTGGGCGCCTCGGTGGACAAAATCACCGACAAAGTCGAGCTGCACGAAATGATCCATAAAGACGGGAAGATGGAAATGAGCCAGATCCAGAGCTACGACGTCACCCCGGGCGAGCATCAGTTCAAGAAAGGCAGCTATCACCTCATGTTCATGAGCATCAAGCACTTCCCGAAAGCCGGCGAAACCTATCCGGTCGAGCTCAAATTCGACAACAAGGAAACCCTCAAATGTGACGCCAAAGTCATTACCGTCGAAGAAGCCATCAAGCACTTCAAGCTGGAAGGTGAAAAAGCGGTGGGGGAATTTGACATGAAAGCGGATGACAAAAAAGCCGACGATCATGGTCACAGCAAAGAAGACGGCAAAGCCAAAGGCTGATCCCCCGTCTCGTTGACTACAAGCCCTCTGCCGTTCAGCGGCAGAGGGCTAAAATTTTGCCCGGTTTCTGCAATAATGCGCCCCGCGCACGATCCTACTTCCCGCGCCTTCCCCCAGCCAACCCTTCCCTGCCCATGAAAAAAAACCTGCTCATCCTCGCCACCCTCCTCTGCGCCGCCGCACTCTTCCTCGCTTACCAATACAGCAAAACCCTCACCCCCGAAGCGGTGCTGCAAGAACTCTTCGACATGAACGCGCCTGCGCGCTACGCCTTCGTCAGCGACGAAAGCGCGCCCAAACTGGCGGTTATCGACATGGACAGCCTGCAACAAACCGGCCTGCTCGACCTCAAAGCCCCCGCGCGCCGCCTCGCTATCCACAAAACCTACGGCCTGCTCGCATACAGCGACGGCAGCGGCACCATCACCATCCGCAACCTCGCCGACCACAGCGAAAGCGAACAGCGCGTTTCCCACCCCGTCACCCGCCTGCAATACGACGCCGACAGCACCTGGCTCATCGCCTCCGGCGACGACCGCCTCACCCTGCTCGACAGCCGAAGCGGCGAACAGCGCCTGCTCGAAGGCTACGGCCACATCCACGCCTGGTTGTACAGCCCGCTCTCGCAGCAACTGTGGATACTCGACGACACCCCCGCCCTCTACCGCTACAGTCCTGCCGAACAAAACCGCACCCGCTACCCGCTGCCCGCCGGCTGGCACGACCTGACCGCCGCTGCCATCAGCCCGGACGACCGGCACCTGCTCTTCGGCGCGACCACCGCTGACGGACAGCATCTCGCCGTGGACTGGGACATCGACAAAGCCGACATCGCGCGGCAAATCCCGCTTACCGCGCCGCTGGTGCAACCCTACATCGACAACAGCGGCCAGACCTTCGCCTATATCGACCAAAACGGCGGCGGCCACCTCATCAACCGGATAAATCCCGACACCATCCTGCCCTTCACCGCGCCGAATCCGACCGACCGCTACGCTACCGGCTGGCTCGATACCCGCCTCATCGCCGTGGGCAGCCAATTACACAACTACGATCTCAGCGACCCCGCCGCGCCGCCGCGCCTGACGGACGACAAACCCCTGCCCGGCCGCACCCGTGCCCTCTTCATCACCGCCGACAGCAAAACCGCGCTGCTCGCGCATAACGACAGCCGCGACATCAGCATCTACAATCTGCACGACAACAGCCTGCGCAGCGTGCCGCTCACCGGCATCACCCGCCCCGAAAACCTCATCATGGGCGCGGGCAACACCCTCTGCCACTAACCGCCGGGCGGAAAATCACGATTTTTCAGGACGTTGCAGGCGACGTCGCTACGAAACCCGGCAACCACACCGCTTGGCGGGCGCAGGATGGGCTTTGGCCCATCGGGCAGGCACAGCCTGCTTTTTGCGTTTCAGGCAGACATGATCGCCAAGCGGGGAAACGATGCGCTCTGTTGATGTTGAGACCTTGCAGGCAACGCCGCTACGTTTATTCGTTCCACCGTCCCCCAAAATCTGCCACGCGGCGCAAATACCGGCTCCGCCAAGCGGCGGGCTTTGCCGCTGTGTGGTTTGTCTGCCGCCCATCCTGCCCTCCCCCACGGGAGGGCATTTTGTGCGCGATTTGAGTTTGGACACGCCAAACGGCTCAGGGGCGTGTTTGGGGTGTATGGCGGGCGGGACGGTCAGGGGCGAGGGCTTGTTGCAGGGCGAAGCGCAGGTAGGCTTGTTTGAGGGTGAGTCGCTGTTTGTGGCGGTAGTAGGTATTGATGCTGTCGAGCAGGGTCTGGCGGTAGCCGGGGGCGAGCCGGCGCAGGGTTTCGAGCTCGCGACAGAGGCGCAGGCCGTTTTGGTGGGCTTCGGTGTCGATGGGCTCGTAGGCGGGGGCATCGGCTAGTGGCAGGCCGTTTGCCAGCAGTTTTTGGTAGGTCGCGGCGGGGTCGTCGTCGTCCGGGTCGTCGCTCGCGAGGTAGGCGTAGAGGTAAGTGATGGCGTCGCGGTGGGCGCGGTAGTCGGCATCGTTGCCGCCGGGGATGCGGCTCGCGCGCCAGATGATGTAGGCGGCGAGTTCGTAGCGGCTGAGGTGGCGGTTGTGTTTGATGAGGTGGCGGATGTGTTGTTCGAGGGTGCTTTTTTCGGCTTCGCCGAGGTTCGCGGTTGCCCGGGTGAGGTGGGCGAGCAGGGCGATTTGCGCGACGGGTTCGCTGTGTTCGATGGTGGTGTAGGCGTTGCGGCTGGCGTCCAATGTGGCGCGCGGGATGCTGCCTTCGTCTTCGAGGGTGAAGTAGTAGGCACCGCTGTGGTAGATGTAGAGCGCAAGCAGGGCGGCGGCGGGGTCGATTGGTGCGGGGTAGTGGGTGGCGGCAAGGCTGCGGTCGAGACTGAGGATGGGGTAGGTGGGGTTGAGGTCGAGAGCGTCCCGGCTGCGTTTGGCGGGGTCGGTTTCGTATTGGCGGCGGCGGTGTTCCTGGATGTCGAAGAGGATGGCGTCGAGTTCTTCGGGACTGATGTCGCCGCCGCCCCAGGTGCGGATGCGTTCGGCCAGCGGCGGGTGGGTGCGCAGCAGGCGGTTCCGGCTGTTTTGGTAGTGGATGAAATAGATGTGGGCGCGGTCAGGCGGGACTCTGCGCGGGTTGATGCCGCTTTGTTGCAGGGCCCAGGCTTTTTTCAGGGCGCTGACGAGGGCGTCGGGGTTGCGGGTGTATTGCACGGCGCGGGCGTCGGCCATTTCTTCGCGGCGGCGCGAGAAGGCGGCTTGCAGCAGGCGGCCATAGAGGTAGAGGATAGAGCCGAGGAGGGTGAAGACGGCGGCGGGGATGCTGATGTCCGGGCCATCGTCGTTTCGCATGATGCCGCGCAGGTCGAAGAGTTGGGCTTCGGGGGCGGTGTGGATGCGTTCTTGGCGGTTCGGCCAGTCGCTGATGATGTAGTAGCCATGCACCATCGCGGTGAGGCGGGCGTAGATGGCGAGGTCGCCGTTTTCGATGTGGCCATATTCGTGGGCGATGATGGCTTGCAGTTCGTCGCGGGTGAGGCTGTCGAGCGCGCCCTGGCTGACGGTGAGGGCAAGGCTGCCGTCGGCACCGCCGAGGATGTAGGCATTGATGCTGTCGTCGTTGCGCTGGATGTAGGTGGCAGGGACGGGGTTGCCGGAGGCGGCGCTCATTTCGGCGACGAGGTTGGTGTAGAGGCGGTCGGCGCGGTGGGTTTCGGGGCGGGCGGGTTCGGCGCGCAGGGCGCGCGCCTGTTCGTCGGCACCCGTTGAGCGCATTTTCCGCCGCATGTCGGCGTAGGCGGCGAGCATGATGAGGGTCGGGATGAGTCCGGCGATGAGGCTGATGTGGAGGTAGGCGCGGGCGAAGCTGTGCGGGCTGTTTTCGCTGACGGCGGCGATGAGGGGGCTGATACCGAAGAGGGTCAGCCCGCAGGCAAGGCTGTAAGTGAGATAGCTGGCGAGCGCACCCAGCCAGAAGGCGGTTTGCAGGCGGCGGCTGGCGGCGTCCGCCCGGCGGTGCGCTGCGCGGAAGAGGGTCGCCATCAGTTGAATTTCACTTGTACGGGGACGCGTTTGTTGTCGATGTCGTCGATTTCCAGCAGGCTGTTGGTGCGGAAGGCGAAGATGCCGGCGATGATGTTGGCGGGGAATTGCTGCATGGCGTTGTTGTAGTCGGTCACGCTGTCGTTGTAGTACTGGCGCGCGAAGGCGATGCGGTTTTCGGTTGAGGCGATTTCTTCGCGCAGGGCGGCGAGCTGGTTGTCCGCCTTGAGGTCGGGATAATTTTCAAAGGTGGCGTAGAGACCGCCGAGGCGCGCGCCGAGTGCCTGTTCGGCTGCCGCCAGTTCGCCGAGGCCCGCCGTGCCGCCGCCGGTGTTTTTCAGGGCGTTGGCGGCGTGGTTGCGCGCGGCGATGACGCTGGTCAGGGTTTCTTGTTCGTGTTGCAGGTATTTGCGCGCGACTTCGACGAGGTTGGGGATGAGGTCGTAGCGGCGGGTGAGCTGCACGTCAATCTGCGCGAAGGCGTTTTTGTATTCGTTGCGCTTGTTGACGAGGCTGTTGTAGATGCCGACGGAGACGGCAATGGCGATGACGACGAGGGCGAGGATGATCCAGCCAATCATGGGTTTTCTCCTTGTTTTCAGTGGGGTTAGGGGATGTTCGCTATTGTAGGTTTCGCGGTTTTTGCTTGCAAGGCGGGCGGGCTGTCCCTACAATCCGCGCCCTGAGTTCGCCAGGCAATCGCTGTGCTTCGGTGCAGAGGAAAGTCCGGGCTCCACAGGGCAGGGTGCCGGGTAACACCCGGGCGGCGCGAGCCGACGGAAAGTGCCACAGAAAAGATACCGCCTGCGTCGCAGGTAAGGGTGAAATGGTGCGGTAAGAGCGCACCGCAAGGCCGGTAACGGGCTTGGCAGGGCAAACCCCACCCGGAGCAAGACCAAATAGGGAATCCATGCGGCGGCCCGCCGTGATTCCGGGTAGGTTGCTACAGGTATCCGGCAACGGGTATCGCAGAGGAATGATTGCCCACGACAGAACCCGGCTTATCGGCGAACTCTTCTCTTTACTTCTCGAATATGTCCCCGTAGCTCAACCGGATAGAGCGTTCCCCTCCTAAGGGAAAGGCTGGAGGTTCAATTCCTCTCGGGGACACCATCTTTCATTCCGCCCAATTCCGTGATTCTCCACGAAGCCCGTCATTTGGCGGTTTTCTTGTCTTCCTGTTTCCCCATAGCGCTCCGCCTGATTCCGCCACCATCCGCACGTAAATGCGACAGGGGCGGCTCGACCAATCACGGCATCACGCAGGCCACCTATGACGCCTGGCGCGAGCTGCACGGCAGGCCGTCGCGTTCCGTGCGCGCTATTGAGCACGCTGAGGTGGATGCCATCTACCGTGAGCAGTTTGCCAACAAGATTCTCTTCGACAAGCTACCGCTGGGACTGGATTACGCCCTGTTCGATTTTGCCGTCAACAGCGGCGTGTCGCGCGCGGTGCGGTTCCTGCAGCGTATCCTCAAGGTGCGCGCGGATGGTTCACTCGGCGCAAAGACGCTGGCGGCATTGGCGGAGGCGGATGTTGGGCAGGTCATCAAGGACTTGTGCAAGGACCGGCTGCGCTTTTTGCGGCGGCTGAAAGCGTGGAAACACTTCGGCAAGGGCTGGGCGAAGCGCGTCAACCGCGCGGAAATGAACGCGCTTGCCATGATTGCGGGCGGTCAGGTGGTGGCCGCCACCGAACCGGATGGTGCAGCGCTTGGCCTCGGTCAGCAAAAGCTCTCGGCGACGGTTGCCGACAACAAGGCGGCGGCAGTCGGTTTGTTCGGCGCGGCAGGCACGGCATTGGAGCAGGCGGCAGATGTGAAATTCAGCCTGCTGTCGGTCTTCGACAACATCCCGTCGTGGTTCTGGCTGGCGCTGGTCGCCGGGCTGTTTGCCTACATCATTTGGAGCAAGCACCGTGTGGCTGTCAAAGATTAAGGCCGTTATCGGCACGGTATGGCTATACGTGGTCGCCGTGCTGGTGGTGTTGCTGGCACTGGCGAACAGGCGCAATGCGTCTTTGCGTGAAGAGATTGCCAAACGCGAGGCGGCGCGGCTGCAAGCGGTCGCCAACCGTCTGCAACAACAGGCAGAGCGCTCACGGCAGGCGTCGGCAGCGGCGCAACAGGAACGCGCCCGCGTTGAAAAGGACATCAGCGCGGGGAGGCGGGATTATTTTGAGTAGAAGGGCTTGAGCAGATTGTTGGCTTCTTCCACGGTCAGGCAAAAGCGTTCTACGACCTGCCGCTGTTCGGGATACACATCGCAGTTGTAGCGTTCTTTGAAAGGCGCTTGTGTATCGTTCAAGAACGATGGGTCATAAACATAGATAAGCGCAACAGGAGAAAGACTGGTAAGCGGATAAGACGGTTTGCTTTTACCGTGATTAAGAACAACCGTTGCACATGGCGCAGACTTACCGTCGTTACATATCAGTCCTGAGATGTTGCTCACTTCCGCCAGCGTCGCATTTTTACCCGCTTTGATATGGCGGATGTGATCGTTATCACCACAACCGGTCAATGTCAGAAACGCCAATATGAGCAAAGATTTTTTCATGATGCAGTCCTCGAAAATGGGGACTACATTCTAACCAAATTCCGGCAACCCGCCGGGATGTTGCCATCAAGGCAACCCATCTGCCGCCCTCGGGCGGCTTTTTATTTGGAGTAAATACCATGACGAACCAATCAAAAGAGAACTACATCAAACTGATCCACGACATCTGGCCTGCCCTGAGCGCCTACACTGCTGATGATGTCAATGAAGACGCCGCGCATGTGGCTGACTACGTCATCGACGAATTTGTCAGCGTTTGCAAGCCGATTGCAGCGCTCACAACCATCATGAGCAAGATTGTTGAGTTGATGAAACACAAACAACCATATGAATTGTCAGACGATCTGTACGCGCAACTGCACCAGCTGATTGTGACGTTGGGCACCACTCGCCGTTTGCGTTTCATCCTGAATACTGCTGCTCTCAAGAACCGTAGCGCGATGGAAATCGCCCTGATGGACATCTAAGCAACGCCCTGCGGGGCGTTTTCTTTTGGCATAAGCAAAACCCCGCGAGGCGGCAACTTCGCGGGGTTTCTGGTCATCAACTTAAAGAGGCTAAGTCAATGAATGCAGTGAAGTATAGCAAGGCGCGGGTGGAAATTCACTCACGGGAAGGTCTGAAAATGGAAATGTACGCAAGTCCGTTTGTACGGGGCTGTGTTGGTGTGGCGGTGTTACTTGTCGCGGCAGGGTTGTTTTTACTGCTGGCAACCCCGTTTGCGCAGGTGGTCAAGGGGTAGCCACATGGGTTGGAACACGCGGGATGTTTAGTGGTGTTGTTTACATGACGAAATGGATGACGGCGGCATTGGCCGCTCTTTTTTTGGCATTGGCGGGCTGTGCGGCGCGGGTTGAGTATGTACCTTTGACCGTATCCTGCCCGCCGGTGCCGCCCCTGCCGTCCATATCGGCGCAGGAATTGCAGCCGCTTACGGATGATGCGTATCGCCGTTTGGTCGAGCGCGAGTTGCGCCTGAAGGAGCACATCGGACAGTTACGCGCGCTGTGTGAGGAAGAAGGCAATGGTAAATGACAATAATGAAGGAACAACGGTGAGTGTGGAAAGTGATTTGGCAGTATTGACCGCGCGGGTGGACCGTAACGAGCGTGACCTGCGCCGCCTGGAAGAGGAACACGACGAGGCGATGACCACGCTGCGCGGCATTGACCGCCAGTTGGCGCAAATCAAATGGATTCTGTCCGGTGCGGTATTCACCCTGATCGCGCAGGAAGTCGGCCTCCTGGGTGCGCTGAAAGGGATGTTGTGATGGCACGTCTCACGCCGGAGCAGTGGGAGAAGGTGCGCGTTGACCACGAGGTCAACGGCATGTCTTTCAGCGAGCTGGAACGCAAGTATGGCGTCAACAATTCGAACATCAGTCGGCGCGCGAAGAAAGAGGGCTGGAATCAGACGGAAACGCAGAACTTGATTACCGCAACCGTCGAAAATGAAAAGGAAAAATTGGCCCTGCGCAGAGAAACGCAGAAGCTGAACGCAGAAACGCAGAGGGCGGTGCAGGAAGCGGTATTCGACCGCCTCGCTTTCGAATTACAGAGCAACGCAGACTTCCAGGCGGTGCGCGACAAGGCAATGGGATTGCTGGCCGGAACCGACAAGATAGGTGAGGTGAAGCAAGTGGCCGATGTGCTACAGATGCAGCGCAAGGCGATGCTGGGCGATGGCCCGGCGGTCGCGGTGCAGGTCAACAACAACGCGCCACAGCGGATTGAGCGGGTGGTGGTGGATGCCGATCCGCATTAACACCCCGCGCTGGGCGCTGCCGTTACTCAGACCGGCACGTTACAAGGGCGCGCATGGCGGACGTGGCGGCGGTAAGTCGCACTTCTTCGCCGAGATGGTGGTGGAAGAGCACATCATGAACCCGCACAGCAAGACGGTGTGCATCCGCGAGATTCAGAAATCCTTGCGCCATAGCGTGAAGGCACTGATAGAAAGCAAGATTGAAGCGCTGGGCGTGTCGTCGCTGTTTGACGTGCAGCGTGACCTGATTCTCTCGAAACAGGGCAAAGGGCTGATTATCTTCCAGGGGATGCAAGACCACACCGCCGACAGTATCAAATCGCTGGAAGACTTCGACCGCGCTTGGATTGAGGAGGCGCAAAGCATATCGGCGCGCTCGCTCAGCCTGCTGCGTCCGACCATCCGCAAGGCAGGGAGTGAGATTTGGGCGTCGTGGAATCCCCGGTATGACACCGACCCGATAGACCGCCTGCTGCGCGCCGATCCGCCGGAGAACAGCATCGTGGTGCAGGTCAATTTGCATGACAACCCGTTTGCCAGTACCGAGACCTGGGAAGAGTATGCAGATGACCGCGAGCGCGCCAAGCGCAAACAGGCAGCAGGCGACCGCAATGCCTGGGCGGATTTTGAACATATCTGGCACGGTGCCTACTCGGTACTGTCTGGGGCGCAAGTGCTGGCAGGCTGCTATGTGGTCGAGGTGTTCGAACCATCCCTGGATTGGGACGGCCCCTACTTCGGCGCTGACTGGGGCTTTGCCACCGACCCGACGGTGCTTGTCAAGTGCTGGCTGTCCGGCAAGACCCTGTACATTGAGCACGAGGCCTACGGCGAGCAGGTGGAGACGGTGGACATGCCGCAATTCTTCGATCACATCGAAGGTGCAAGGCAACACATCGTCCGCGCCGACAACGCCCGACCAGAGATGATTAGCCACATGCGCCGTCACGGATTCCCCGGCATCCGTGCCGCCGACAAATGGCCGGGCAGCGTGGAGGACGGCATCAGTTTTCTGCGCGGACTGGACGACATCATCATCCACCCGCGCTGCAAGTACACTGCCGAAGAGGCGCGGCTGTGGAGCTACAAGACCGACCGCCTGACCGGCGACCCGCTGCCGCAGTTAGCGCCGGGTTCGGACCATTGTTGGGATGCATGCATCGCCCACGGGGAAGAGGTAGCAACGCATCGCGGTAGCATTCCGATTGAGCAGGTGCGCGTCGGCGACTGGGTGGAAACACGACGCGGCCTGCGGCAGGTGCTAGCGGCGGGGTTGGTGCATGACGACAAACCGCTATTCCGCCTGACGACCACCGGAGGGAAAACATTATTGGCTACTGCCGACCATCGGGTGTTTGTGGCTGACAGGGGCTTTGTCCGCATGGACGCCATCACCCGTGGCGACCGTGTCCTGACTTGGGAGCCATCATGCAACGTATCGAACGCATCACCTATGGCGGCGTCACCTGGCGCCGCTACCCCGATTCCCCCGACCGCAGCATCCGCGAATATTTCCGCCGCGCACCGGACGGCAAGCGGGATGGGTATCTGCACCGGCAAATATGGATTGACCATGTTGGCGCGATTCCTGATGGCTGGCATATCCATCACAAAGACGGTAATTGCCAGAACAACAGCCTCGATAATCTCGAATGTCTGCCGCCTGCCGAACATTTTGCCAAGCATGAAGTGTGGGGCGGACGACGCGACGAATTTATCGCCCACCTCGAACGCATCCGCCCGCTCACCAAAGCATGGCATCGCTCGCCGGAAGGCATCGCCAAACATCGCGAGATTGGCGCACTGGCTTACCGCAATTTTCAGGGCAAGCCCAAGCGGTGTTTGCATTGCGGCAAGGAATTCATCACCCGCAAGACGGGGCACCAGGACCGCTATTGCTCAAACGCCTGCAAATCGGCCTACCGCCGCGTGTCCGGTGTTGACAACGAGACAAGGCAATGCGCCTGCTGTGGGCAGAACTTCACTATCAACAAATACAGCAAAGCCCGCTGTTGCAGCCGACATTGTGCTGTCCGTTTGCGCTACGGGAAAGAGCAGCAGGGTGTACGACCTGATGGTGGCTGATGCCGAAGAATTTTTCGCCTCCGGTGTGCTGGTGCATAACTGCCGCTACGCCCTGGCCCCCATCATTCGCGGACGCGGCAGTGTGTCCGTGGTCGGCGGCGCTAGGCGCAAATTCAACCGATAACCCCGCGTCATGCGGGGATTTTTTTACCCAAGGA
>NZ_CALIZP010000043.1 GCF_938028825.1 uncultured Cardiobacterium sp.
GGTCATGCGCGCAAGGACGGCGTCCACCCGCTGCCCGGCGAGCCCTTCGGGCACCGGGTAGTAGCGCCGCTCAGCCATCCCCGCCGTCTTCGCCCGCCTGCACGACCGGGACGGTGCCGGCCTGCTCGAAAACAGTCCTCCGGCCAATAAGTAAACCGGGGCTCATGTGCAAACCCGGTAACCACGCCGCTTGGCGGGCCCAGTGTTTACGCCGCTTGGCGGGTCCCGGCTATAATCCGCTTGCCCACATTACCGCGAGACCGCCATGCCCACCCGTTTTCAAGACAAACACCGCCGCGCCCGGCGCGCCAGCCGCCGTTTGCACCTCGCCTTCTGGCTGGGTGTGCTCGGCGTCTATCTCTGCTACCTCCTCATCGTTTCGCCGCTGTTTTACATCATTGGCTTCGCCTTCGTCCCTATAACTGACAGCAACCTCACCGCCCATCTCTTCATGCCGCTCTTCCCAAGTGCCATCGTCGCCTGCTTTATCGTGCACATATCCGGGCTGTTCTCCGCTTACAACAAAAAAAGGCGCGAGCTGGCGCGGCAAAGCGCAGGCGAACAAGCCCTGGCCCTCGGTGCCGACCCCGCCCGCCCTGATGATGACCCGCTTGAAAGCCGCTACGTCAACCTCATCGCCGAACTCAGTCTCGCCGCCAACCTGGATGAACCTGATGCCTACGTCCTGCGCGCCGATGACAGCATCAACGCCTTCGCCCTCAGCGGTCGCGATGGCAGCCTCGCCCTTGCCGTCAGCCGGGGCGCACTCGACAACCTCACCCGCGACGAGCTGCAAGCTGTCCTCGCCCACGAATTCGGCCACATCGAAAACGGCGACCCCACGCTCTACAACCACCTCACCGCCATGCTCCACGGCTACTATGCCGCCAGCACCGAAAATACGGGGAGATTTGGGTCACGCCTCTACACCGACCCCGACACCCAGGCCCTCAGCCTGCGCAGCTTCATCGAAGATGCATACGAGCGCGAAGATAGCGGCTATCCCACGCACCGTTTTAGCATCGTTCTCTACCGCTACGGCCGCTTCATGCAAGCCGCTTTCGCCCGCCAGCGCGAAGAAATGGCCGACGCCCGCGCCGTGCAATACACCCGCGACCCTGCTGCCCTCATCAGCGCGCTGCAAAAAGCCTGGGCCCTGCAAACCCAGGGCATCCACCCGCGGCGCCCGCCGCATGAACGCGCCCATATCTACTTCATTGACTACCGCCGCCCTGACGACAACCCCCAGCTGCGCACCCACCCCACCCTGCAAGAGCGTATCCGCACCTGGGGTGGCCGCATCAGCGACGCCGACCTGCCCGCCATCCTCGCCCGCATCCATGCCTGCCGCAGCAGCCGTGGTGCAGGTCTCCTGCGCCCTGCCGCACCGCCACCCGAGCCGAACCCCGTTTACCCGCTCGAAACCTACTCCCTTCTCTGCACCGCCAGACCGTACCCTGCCCCGGAAGATCACGCCGCCGCGCTGCTCGCCTACTTCGCCTACCACAGCGGCACACCCTATATCGAACTGGAACGCGCCGGCCTTCTCCCAAGCGACCGTCTTGCTGCCTGCCGCCGCGCCTACGACATGCTCGCGTAAAGCGAGCCACTGCTGCGCTTCGCCCTCTTCAACTACATCAGCCTCGGTACCCTGGGACTCGACAACAGCAAAAAACGCCGCCTCGACCCCATCATCCGCCGCCTCATCAAGCACGACGGCCAACTCAGCCGCTACGAACTCGCCGCCTACATCATCTGGCGCGCTGCCTGTATTGCCGACGGCAAGAACGATGGCGACGACGATTACCATGCCCACGAGGATGACATCGCCTACCTGTACAATTTCCTCGCCTGCGACGATCCCGGCGAACTGGACCCGCCGCAAACCACCTACCGCTACCTGCTCGCGAGCAGCGCGCTGCCGCTTAGTCAGGCGCCCGCCTGGCAGCCGCTGAATACCGACAGCACGGCCAGCGGCCTGCAACTCTGCCGCCACTGTGATGCCCTGTATCGCCTCTCACCTGCCACCCGGGAAACGCTGCGTAAAAGTATTGCAGAGCATTACTACGACAACAAACTGCAACTGACCCTGAAACAGGCGTATCTGTACCGCACTCTGCAACTCCTGTTGTTTTTCTGAACACTATCCAGGAGCTAACAGCATCGGCTTTTTCGCCGCTTGATGGGCCCGGTAATCATGCCGCTTGGCGAGCCCGGTAGTCACGCCGATTGGCGGGCCCAATAACCACACCGCTTGGCGGCTCCGCCATGGCGGCTTTGTCTTACAATGCCCGCCCCACTCACAACCCCTCCCATCATGACCCCGCTTATCACTACCCTGCCCGCCGCCTTCGGCCTCATCATGGGCGTCGTCGGCCTCATCTTCGCTACCGGCGACAGCGCCCACCCCTTCTGGCGCCGCTTCTACGCCATCATCCCCGGCATCATCCTCTGCTGCTTTGTCCCGGCAGGCCTCAACAGCGCCGGCGTCTTCGCCCCCGGCCTTGGCAAACAGATTTACGGTTTCGCCGCCACCTACCTCCTCCCCGCCAGCCTCTTTCTCATGACGCTTTCCATGGACGTGCCGAAACTCATCGGCCTCGGCTGGAAAGTGCTGGCGATGTTTTTCACGGCGACGCTCGCCATCATGCTTGGTGGCATCATCAGCTTCACCGTCTTCCACTTCATCGCCCCGGACTGGGTGGACGGCGAACACATCTGGCGCGGCTTCTCCACCCTCGCCGGCAGCTGGATCGGCGGTGCGGCAAACCAGGCGGCGATGAAAGAACTCTATCAGGTGGACGACGCCCTCTTTGGCACCATGCTGCTGATTGACGCCACCCTCGCCTCCGTCTGGCTCTTCGCCATCCTCGCCATGGCGCGCCACGCTGTGCGCATCGACCGCTGGCTGCGTGCCGATACCAGCGGCATCACCGCCGTCATCGACACCGTTGAACGCTACGAACGCGAACACGCCCGCATCACTACCCTGCCCGACCTGATGAAAATGCTCGGCCTCACTTTCGCCGTGGTCGGCCTCGCCCATCCGCTGGGCGGCGCACTCGCGGCGTGGTTCGCGCAATTCCCCCGGGCCGTCGAATACAGCCTGAACAGCGCCTTCTTCTGGCAAGTCATCAGCGTCACCCTCGCCGGTTTCTGCCTCTCCTTCACCCGCGCCCGCCACCTCGACCACGCCGGCGCCTCCAAACTCGGTACGGCGCTCATCTACATCCTCATCGCCGCCATCGGCATGCAAATCCAGCTGCACGGCATTTTTGACCAGTGGCGGCTGCTGCTCGTTGCCGCGTTGTGGCTCGCGGTGCACATCGCCATCGTCTTCGCCGTCGCCCGCCTCATCCGTGCCCCACTCTTCTTCCTCTGCGTCGGCTCGAACGCCAACACCGGCGGCGCCTCATCGGCTGCCATCGTTGCCACCGCCTTCCACCCTGCCCTCGCCCCGGTCGGCGTGCTGCTCGGCATCCTCGGCTACACCCTCGGCACCGTCGGCGGCTACTTCACCGCCGAAATCCTGCGCCACATCGTCGCCCCATGAGTACCGACTACCACCGCCGCCTGCAACCCGTCATCCGCTACCTCGAACAGCACTACCGCGACCCGCCCGACCTCACCACCATCGCGGCGTTGGCATCCCTCTCGCCGTATCACTTCCACCGCATCTTCACCGCCGTAACCGGCGAAACGCTGGCTGCCTACCTGCGCCGCCTGCGGTGGATAACCGCCCCTGCTTCGAGTATTACCACAGCTTCCGGCCGCAGCCCTATGCCGCCGATATCAGCTTCTACGCAGCCGTCGTGCTGTAAACCCGTGCGGGGCGGTGCAAGCCGCCCCGTTTATTGGCGGCGATGTGTATCATTGGCGCTTTCCCACCGGAGCCTGCCATGACCCCACACTTCCGCCCGCAAGATGCCGACAACTGTGATCAAAAAATCGCCATCGTCGTTCCCGGCTACGACACCCTGCATCGCAGCAGCGCCGCCCTGCTCGCCACGCGTCTGCCCGCAGACGCGCGCATCCTCGTCGTCGGTGCCGGCACGGGGGCAGACATCCTCGCCCTGCACCGCCAGCAGCCCGCCTGGCACATTACCGCCGTCGAACCGCTAGCGGAAATGCTCGCTCAGGCGCGTGCCAAAACCGCAGGCATCGCCAACATCCACTACCACCACGGCTACCTTGCCGACCTGCCGCACAATGAACCCTTTGATGCTGCCGTCTGCCATCTCGTCATGCACTTTGTCGCGGAAACGGCCGCCAAGCGCGCCCTGCTTGAACAGATCGCCGCCCGCCTCAAACCTGCCGCCCCGCTGCTGCACAGCGACATCATCGCGACCGACCCCGACGAACTGCCCGTACTCATTGCATACACCCTCGCTGCCGGTATGCCCGCCGCCGGCATCCCGCTGATGCAACAACGCTTCGCTACCGACATCCACGGCATCAGCATGGACGCTTTCGCCGCCCTCGTGCAAACAAGCGGCTTCACCGCACCGCGTCTTTACTTCCGCGTGCCGACCATCGCCGCCTGGCTGCTGGAACGCCGCGCGTGAACCGTCCCGTTTCGCCCGCCCTCGCCCAGTGGCAGCACGCCTGCGCGGAAAAACCGGCACTGGCCGCCGCAGATGAAACCGTCCGCGCCGCCCTCGCCGCCACCAGGCCGCACGGCCAGTTCACCGACTGGCTGGCCGCCGTCCATGCCCTGCCGCACGACCCGGCAGCCACCATCGAACTCAATACCGCCGCCGTCCGTGCCAGCAGCGCCACCGCCCCCTCACCGGAAGCGGGACTGCGCGCGCTGATGCCGTGGCGCAAAGGCCCGTTCGACCTCTACGGTGTCCACATCGACAGCGAATGGCGCAGCGACGACAAATTCGCCCGCCTGCTCGCCGCCGGCGTGGACTTCACCGGCAAGCACATCCTCGACGTCGGCTGCGGCAACGGCTACTTCCTCTACCGCATGCTCGGCGCGGGCGCGCGCTTCGCCCTCGGCCTAGACCCCTCCTGGCACTACTTCGCGCAATACCTCGCCCTGGAAAAACTGCTCGGCCCGCAGCACTGCGCCTACCTGCCGCTGACCCTCGACGACATCACCCCGCGCGACTTCGACCTGACCCTATCCATGGGCGTGCTCTACCACCGCCGCGAACCGCTGCAACACCTCGCCCAACTGCGCGACACCCTGCGCTCCGATGGCCGCCTCATCCTCGAAACCCTGGTGGTCGATGGCGACGCGACGACCGTGCTCATGCCGCCGGAACGCTATGCGGGCATGCGCAACGTCTGGTTCCTGCCGAGCGTGGCGGCACTCACCCGCTGGCTGCACCGCCTCGGCCTAGACCTCGAATACAGCGGCACACCCGTGCCCACCACTAGCGCGGAACAGCGCAAAACCGCCTGGAGCACCGACTGCTCGCTCGCCGACTTCATGCAGCCCGATTTCAGCGCGACCATCGAAGGCCTGCCGCCGCCGCAACGCGTCATCCTCATCGTCCGCAAAAAACGCTGACGCCGTATGCTTTACTGCCTCCGCCCGTGATAGGCTGCCCTTCCCCCTTTCCAAGGAGACATCCATGCAACGCGATTTTTCGGCGGTAAAACGCCTCGTCATCAAAGTCGGCACCAGCTCGCTGGTCGCCCCCGACCGCAGCATCCGCCTCGAACGCATCGACCGCCTCGCCTTCGTCATCAGCGCCCTGACCCGGCGCGGCCTCGATGTGGTGCTGGTCTCCTCCGGCGCGATGGGCTTCGGCCTGAATGTCCTCAATCTGCCGCAGCGCCCGGCGGAAGTGCCGCGCCAGCAGGCGGTGTCCAGCGTCGGCCAGGTGGCGATGATGAGCCTCTACGCACAAATCTTCCGCCACTACCAAAGCACCGTCTCGCAACTGCTGCTGACCCGCGACGTCGTCGAATACCCGACAAGCCTCGACAACGCGCGCAACGCGTTTGCCAGCCTCTTCGCGCTGCGCATCATCCCCATCGTCAACGAAAACGATGCCGTCAGCGTTGACGAAATGGACCACATCACCAAATTCGGCGACAACGACCGCCTCTCGGCGGTGGTGGCGGACATCATCGACGCCGACCTGCTCATCATGCTTTCCGACATTGACGGCCTCTACGACAAAAACCCGGCAGAACACCCCGACGCCCGCCTGCGCCGGCGGGTCAGCCGGATTGACGACGTCACCATCCGCTCGGCGGGCGGCGCGGGCAGCGCACACGGCACCGGCGGCATGGCGAGCAAAATCCGCTGCGCGCAAATGGTCTTCGCCCGCAACAGCCAGATGGTGCTGATGAACAGCCGCGAACCGCGCGACATCCTGCGCGTGCTGGACGGCGAAGACATCGGCACCTGGTTTGTGCAGGAGGCGTGAACACCCATCCCGCCGCTTGACGGATCCAGTCATGACGCCGCTTGGCGGGCCCAATATCCACACACCACACCCGAGGAGTAACCCATGACCACCATCACCGCACTTGGCGAAAACGCCCGCCGCGCCGCCCGCCAACTGGCACAACTCGGCAGCAGCGCGAAAAACCAAGCCCTGCGCGCCGTGGCTGCCGCCCTGCGCGCAAACGAGGACGACATCCTCGCCGCCAACGCGCGCGACCTCGCCTCTGCTGCCGGACACGGCATCAGCGGCGTCATGCTCGACCGCCTGCGCCTCGACGCCGCGCGCATCAACGCCATCGCCGCCGGCGTCGAACAAGTCGCCGACCTGCCCGACCCCATCGGCACCGTGCTGCGCGGCTACACCAACGCCGACGGCCTCGACATCCTGCAAAAACGCGTGCCGCTCGGCGTGGTGGCGATGATTTTTGAAAGCCGCCCGAACGTCGTCGTGGATGCCTTCAGCCTCGCCTGCAAAACTGGCAACGCCATCATCCTGCGCGGCGGCCGCGACGCCCGGCACAGCAACGCCGCGCTGGTGGACGTCATCCGCCGCACCCTGCACGCCGCCGGGATTGACACCGACGCCGTGCAACTGCCGGACGACCCCGACCGCCGTCTCGCCGCAGCGCTGATGCAGGCCACCGACTACATCGACGTCCTCATCCCGCGCGGCGGCGCGCAGCTCATCCGCAGCATCAAAGAAAACGCGCGGGTGCCGGTCATCGAAACCGGCGTCGGCAACGTCCACATCTATGTGGACGAAAGCGCCGACCTCGACATGGCGACGCGCATCGTCGTCAACGCCAAAACCCAGCGCCCCGGCGTCTGCAACGCGGCGGAAAACCTGCTGGTGCACAGTGCGGTGGCGGCACAATTCCTGCCGCAACTGGCGGCAGCAATGGCGGCGGTGCATGCCGTCGAATACCGCGCCGACGCCCGCGCCCTGCTGCTCCTGCCCGATGCTGTTGCCGCCACGGAAGAAGATTACGCGACTGAATTTCTCGACTACATCCTGGCGGTGAAAGTGGTGGACAGCAACCAGGAGGCCATCAACTGGATCAACCGCTACACCAGCCACCACTCCGAAGCCATCATCACCCGCGACCTCGCCAATGCCCGCGCCTTTCAGGAAGCGGTGGATGCGGCGGTGGTGTACGTCAATGCCTCGACCCGTTTCACCGACGGCTTCGTCTTCGGCCTCGGCGCGGAAATCGGTATCTCGACACAGAAAATGCACGCGCGCGGCCCGATGGGGCTGGAAGCGCTGACCAGCACGAAGTACTGCGTCTGCGGCACGGGGCAGATTCGGACATAAGCCGCCGTCCGGCCGGTTATTCCGCCGCTTCCTGTTTGGCAAGTGCCGAGCGGATCAGCATCTGTGTGCCGAACCAGCCCCAGTAGATGCGGTGGCGGTAGATTTTGCCGTCGCGGTGCTGCATGAGTTCGAGGATGTCCACCTGGTTGCCGTCCGGGGTTTGGCGCGGGTATTCCCAGATGAGGATGTCGCCGCCGGTGTAGTAGCGGGCATCGCGGTACCAGCGTACCCATTCGTTCGGGCGGCGGCGCGCGCCTTCTGCGAGGAAGGCGCGGATTTCCGCCCTGCCGCGCAGGGTGCCGTCGTCGCGCTGCATGATGATGGGCACCAGCGGCGATTCGAGTTCGGCATCGTCGTGATAGAGGGCGATGAGGCCGTCGGTGTCGCGGTTTTTCGCGGCGTCGTGCCAGGCGTGGTAGAGGTGTTCTGCGGTGTGCATGGTATTTCTCCGGTTGGGGGTTATCGGGCACCGGGGTCGGTGTTTCGCAAAGTATAGACGTTTTACAGCAGGCGTTGGTCGTCGTCTGCGCCGAAGGGTTGCTGCCAGGCGACGATGGCGTAACAGCGTTTGGGGGTGGTTTTGGTTTCCCAGGCCATGACGCGGATTTGCGGGTAGGGGTTGGTGTATTTGTCGCTGCGCTGCCAGTTGTCGCCAAGCGCTTTGTCCACGGCGGCGGTGATGGCGTCGTCGCTCACGCCTTCGCCGGCGGCAAGCTGCATGCTGCCCGCACGGTTTTCGGCACCGTAGGCGCGGCAGTTGTGGCGGGTGCGGATGGCGGTATTTTGGGTCAGGAAGTAGGCGGGCTCATGGACGCGATAGTTGATGGGCTTGACGCCGGGGATGGTGAGGGTGCTGAGATCGGTAGTATCGGGCCGGTCGCAGGCGGCGAGCAGCAGGACGGAGGCGAGGGCGAGGGTCTTGTGCATGGCGGTTCTCCTCAGGGGGCGCGGGTGTAGAGGCTTTCGAGCGGGCGGTAGCGGCGGCCATCGGCGGCGGTGATGACGTGGTCCTAAGCGGCGATGGCGTAGTAGCGCTTTGGTTTCTTCCTGGTTTCCCAGGTCATGACCCAGGTGTCCCAGGTCCCCCGCTCGGCTTTGCCGCGCTGCCAGTTGTTGCCGAGGGCCTTGTCCACGGCGGCGGCGATGGCGTCGTTGCTCACGCCTTCGTCGGCGGCGAGTTGCCGGCCGTCCAGTACCGCTGCGCGCGGCAGGTCGCCGCTCAGCACCATGATGGAAACGGATACGCTGATGACGGGGTCATTAAGGTATTGGTAGGGGGCGACGCCGGGGATGGTGAGGGCGGAGAGGTCGGTGGTGTCCGGCTGGTCGCAGGCGGCAAGCAGCAGGGCGGCCGTGAGGGTGAGGGCGGTTTTGTGCATGACGGTCAGTACTCCATGAGGTTGAGGAAGGTTTGCGCGTGTTACTGCGGCAGGGCTTGCGGCCATTATCGTCAGTAACGGGCGGGGCGGGAAACAGGGTTATGTGCAGCGGGGATGGCGGGAAGCGGTGGAAGTGCCGGGCTTCAGCCGCCTGCGCACAGAGA
This sequence comes from uncultured Cardiobacterium sp., assembly GCF_938028825.1. Lineage (GTDB taxonomy): Bacteria > Pseudomonadota > Gammaproteobacteria > Cardiobacteriales > Cardiobacteriaceae > Cardiobacterium. Next base: position 9,268 of record NZ_CALIZP010000043.1, read on the forward strand.
ATAGTGATGAAAAACTTTCTTATTAGGCTTCGTTTGTTTGCTAAACCGTAACCCTCTATTCATACTTGGAAGTAACGCCATCATGTCAAAACATTTTTTCCTCTCTTCACTCGCCCTTGCCGTCAGTGCCGCCGTCAACGCCCAGGAAGCCACCACGCTGGAAGCGATCAACGTCAACATCGGTCAGGAAGGCGCAAAAAACAAGACCAACGTTGTCGATATGGAAACCCTCGACAAACGCACCGACACCGACCTGCGCGGCGCGCTGCGCGAAGAGCCGTCCATCAACTTCGGCGGCGGCAACGGCACCTCGCAATGGCTGACCATTCGCGGCATCGGCCAGGATCAGGTTGACCTGAAAGTGGACGGCGTCTATTCCGACACGCAGATGTTCCACCACCAGGGCCGCTTCATGCTTGATCCGGCGCTCGTGAAAATCGTCAGCGTGCAGAAAGGCACGGGTTCGGCCAGCGCGGGCATCGGCGCGACCGCCGGTTCCATCGTCGCCAAAACCGTGAGCGCGTCCGACCTCTTGCAGGAAGGGCAGAACATCGGCGGCAAAATCAGCGCCGGTTACTACACCAACAAGGGCGAACAGCTTGGTCTCAGCGCGTTTGGCAAATACGGTGCCTTCGACGGCATCATCGTCACCGATTTCATCAACCGCAAGGACTACAAGGGCGGGCACGGCTATCACAACCTGCTCGGCAACGACAAAGTGCTGAACAGCGGCCTGAAACAGCGCGGTTATCTCGGCAAAATCGGCGTGGATATTACTCCCGAACAGCGCCTCGACCTCAGCTTCCGCCAGGAACGCGATTCCGGCGTGCGCGCCCTGCGCGAAGAATTCGACTTCTCGCAAACCTTCCTCACCGCCAGAGGCGGGCGTCTGACCGCCGAACAGCAGGCACTCGGCTACACCGTCGAACCCGGTACCAACCTCATCAAGGACAGCAGCGGCAACTACGTCAGCAACATCGAAAACAACCAGCCGCGCTACCGTATCGCCACCCAGAATACCACCAACCTCGAATACGAAGGGCGCAACATGGGCCTCATCGACAAAGCGACGGGCAACATCGGCCGCATGACCATCAAGCGCGATGAGCCCGATGAAAAAGCCCATCACGAAATCGAAACCTACAACGGCAACCTCAACCTCGAAAGCGCCTTCACCACGCCGCACGTCTTCAAATACGGCGTCAACTGGCGCTACCAGGAAGGCAAAAGCAGCGGCGAGCGCGCTGCCGGCGTCCATCGCAACCAGAACAAAACCGATCTTGGCTTCTACGGCGAAGCCATCTGGAACCTCAACCCGGTAACGCTGACCACCGGCCTGCGCTACGACCACTTCAACTTCAAACCCAGCGGCGGCGGCGGCAGCAGAAGCAGCGGCAGGCTCAACCCCAGCGTCGGCGTCATCTACGACGTCATCCCCGGCCTCAGCCTGAACGCCAGCCACAACTACGCCAGCCGCAGCCCGCGCCTCTACGAAGTCATGCTCGGCACGGCCGCGCCGTCCGCGCCGACAGCGGTCTCAAGGCCGAACGCGCGCGCAACACCGAAATCGGCTTCGATTACGCCTGGAACGACGCACTCACCTTTGAAGGCAGCTACTTCTGGCAGACCACCAAAGGCATCATCAGTACCGCCACCGAAACCGACGCGCAGGGCAACACCTACCGCCGCATGTTCAACGGCGGCAAACTGAAAAACAGCGGTTACGAACTCGGCGCGACCTACCGCTGGCAGGGGCTGAAAGTCGGCGCGGGCGTCGCATACAGCAAGCCCAAACTCGACGGCGCGGTCGCCGATGACAACTATAGCTAATGGATTTCATTTTTCATACAGATCCTAAATAGCTTGTCGAT
>NZ_CALIZP010000044.1 GCF_938028825.1 uncultured Cardiobacterium sp.
AATTGTCGCGCAGCGGGTCAATGCTGATGAACACGGGCTGGATGACGTCCGGCTCTTTCACTTTTTTCAGCATTTCGCCGAATTCGTACAAGGTCGTCGGGCAGACGTCCGGGCAGGAGGTGAAGCCGAAAGCGACTAGCAGGTATTTGTCGGCAAAAGGCGCGTCGGCATCGGTCACGGGTTTGTCTTCCGGACCGGTCAGGGCGAAGTGGTAGGTGTCGCCGATGACGGGCGGCGCAGTAGCGACGGCAGTACCGCTTGGCACGGCGTCGGTGCTATTCGCGGCGGCAGGGGCGGCGGTTGCCGTGGCAGCGGGCGCAGCGGTTTCTGTGGCGGCAGTCTCTTCCGCCAGTGCGGGCGGGGCGGCCAGGGCGGCGAGGAGGGCGGTGGCAAGCAGGGAACGAAGCGGGTGGGTCATGGCTGTCTCCGGTTGAAAAACTGCCTACATTATAGCCAGTAATCCCGCGTGGTTGCCCCATCCGGCGGCTGTTAACAGGCATAAATCCTAACCAAGCGTAAAGAATGCGCCGCCGCGAATCCGCTAAGATGCGCCGCCTCACCCCAAACCCCGCTAAGGAGACAGCCATGAGAAAGACCCTGCTCACCACCCTCGCCGCCGCGTTTGCCGCCGGTGCCTTCGCCGAAGTGCCGCTGAAAGCGCTGCAAGACCTGCCGCAAGACGCCTACATCCCCGCCGGTGTAACCTTCATCGAAGGCGCGGATGATGAAACCGGCGGCGTCGATTTCACCGTGCAAAGCAGCGGCAAACTCGCCGACATCGCCGCCGATATTCAGGCCAAAGCCCAGGAACGCGGCTGGACCGAAGCCGCCAGCGAAGTCGGCGAAGACAGCGCCAAGTTTGAATACAAGAAAATGAACGGCGACGAACTGGAATACAGCGTCAATTACGTCCTCCTGCCGGAAGGCGGCAAGACGCAGATTGAAGTCGTCTTTCTCGATGAGCGGAAATAACTGCTTGCGAAAGAAAACCCCGCCGCAGCGGGGTTTTCTTTTATGAACGGGCAGCCGCTTATTTGAACGGCAGTTTGCCCATCGGCAGTGCGCCTTTGCTGGCGCCGAGCATGCGCAGCATTTTGCTGCTGCGGAATTTTTTCATCTGGTTCTGCATTTCCTTGAACTGTTTGAGCAGGCGGTTCACTTCCGGCACATCCACCCCGGCACCGGCGGCGATGCGGCGTTTGCGCGAGCCTTTGATGATGTCCGGGTTGCGGCGTTCCTGCATGGTCATCGACTGGATGATGGCTTCCTGGCGGCGGATTTTTTTCGGCGAGAGGTGCTGGTCTTTCACCGCCTGCGGGATGTTGCCCATGCCGGGGATTTTTTCGAGGATTTTGTCCATGTCGATAAGCTGCATCTGGTGCAGTTGTTCGCGGAAATCGTCGAGGTCGAAGGTTTTGCCTTTTGCCATTTTCGTGGCGAGTTTGCGCGCTTTTTCTTCGTCCACCTGGTGTTCGAGGTCTTCGATGAGGCCGAGCACGTCGCCCATGCCGAGGATGCGCGAGGCGATGCGGTCGGGGTGGAAGGGTTCGAGCGCATCGGTTTTTTCGCCGGCGCCGAGGAACTTGATCGGTTTGCCGGTGATGTGGCGGATGGAGAGCGCCGCACCGCCGCGTGCGTCGCCGTCGATTTTCGCGAGGATGATGCCGGTCAGCGGCAGGATGTCGTTGAAGGCTTTGGCGGTGTTGGCGGCGTCCTGGCCGGTCATGCTGTCCACGACGAAGAGGGTTTCGACGGGGTCAAGGCGCTCGTGCAGGTCGCGGATTTCCGCCATCAGCGCGTCGTCGATGTGCAGGCGGCCGGCGGTATCGACGATGAGGACATCGAAGTGTTGCCGCCTGGCGGTATCGAGCGCGCGGGTGGCGATGTCGGCCGGTTTTTCGCTGGTTTCCGAGGGGATGAAGACGGCGCCGACCTGTCCGGCCAGGGTTTTCAACTGCTCGATGGCTGCCGGGCGGTACACGTCGGCGGAGACGACGGCGACTTTTTTCTTGTCGCCGATGAGCTTTTTCGCGAGTTTCGCGGTCGAGGTGGTCTTGCCGGAGCCCTGCAATCCCGCCATGAGGATGACGGCGGGCGGGCGGGCGGCGAGGTTGAGGGCGCTGTTTTCTTCGCCCATGATGCGCACCAGCTCGCTTTTCACGGTTTTGATGAAGGCCTGGTCGGGCGAGAGTCTCAGGCTGACTTCCTGCCCGATGGCGGCGTTTTTGATGGTTTCGATGACTTCCTTGACGACCGGCAGGGCAACGTCGGCCTCGATCAGCGCCATGCGCACGTCGCGCAGGGCCTGGCTGATGTTGTCTTCGGTGATGCGGGCCTGGCCGCGCAGTTTTTTGAGGGTGCCCTGCAAGCGTTCGCTGAGATTGTCAAACATGGTGGGTAGTTCCTTGTTGGTGAAGGTTAAATTTTGTTCGTGTATTATAACGACTTCCCTTTTTTGCAGGATTTTTTATGCAGCTTTGGCTGCCATTGTTCGCTATTGCCGCCTATCTTGCCGCCGCTGCCGGGTTCGTCCGCGTCTCTCGCCACCCGCCGCGCCGCGTCAACCCGCTCTGGGTGCTGGGTATTCTCGTTTGTGCCTGTCAGGGGCACGCCCTGTCGCTGATTGTCTCGATGCAGGGGCGTGATTCGCTCAATCTTTCCATCTTCAATATGGTGTCGGTGAACGCCTGGTTCGTCGCCTGCATCTCCGTGTTCTGGCTGTGGCGCGCTTCGATGGCGCTGGGCGGTGTCATCATCTGCTGCGTCAATGCCGTCGTGGTCGCGCTGCCCTTCCTTTTCGTCAGCGAAAAACCCTTTGCCCAACACCTCTCGCCCGGCATGTGGTGGCACATCCTCACCTCCATCGCCGCCTGGACGTTCATTTCCCTCGCCTTCCTCCATGCCCTGCTTTACGGCTGGCTGTTCCGCCGCCTGAAGCGCAAGCAGCTGAAAGACATCAGCATCACCTCGCTCGTCAGCCTGGAACGGGTGATGATGCTGCAAGCGGTAACGGGCTTCGTCCTCCTCACCTGCGCCCTTCTGACCGGCTGGATGTTCGTCGATGACCTCTTCGCGCAGCACCTCGTCCACAAGACCGTGCTGACAATCCTCGCCTGGATTGCCCTCGGCTGGATGCTCTTTTCTTACTACATCCGCGAACAGCGCGGCATGACGCTGGTCATCGAACTGTGCGCGGTGTTCGTTCTCCTGCTGATGGGCTACGTCCTCAGCAATATCGTTTTGCAATTCATCATTCAACACTAACCATACCAAGGAGCCACCGTGGAAAGCATTCCGCTAGGACTGTTAATCCTCCTGTTACTACTCTGCCTCGCCTTCTCTGCCTTCTTTTCTGCCTCGGAAACCGCGATGATGTCGCTCAACCGCTACAAGCTCAAACACCAGGCAGAAGAGGGCAACAAACGCGCCAAACGCGCCCATCATTTGCTAAAACGCCCTGACCGCCTCATCGGCACCATCCTGCTCGGCAACAACTTCGTCAACATCGCCGCCACCTCGCTCGGCACCGTCATCGGCATCCGCCTCTACGGCGATCTCGGCGTCCTCTACGCCACCGTCATCCTCACCGTCGTCATCCTCATCTTCTCCGAAGTCGCGCCGAAAACCTATGCTGCGCTGCATGCAGCGCGCATCGCCCTGCCGGTCGCGGGCATCCTCACCGGCCTGGTGCGCCTCTTCTCGCCACTGGTTGCCCTTTTGAACGCTGTCGTCCGCCTCATCCTGCGCCCGCTTGGCATCAAAACCGACAACGCCGTCGAAGAAGCACTGAGCAACGAAGAACTGAAAAGCATCGTCCAGTCCGGCGGGGATGATGCCGAAAACAGCGAACAGCAGGAAATGCTGCTCGGCGTGCTCGAACTCGAAGACGTTACCGTCAGCGAAGCGATGGTGCCGCGCAACGAACTCGAAGGCGTGGATCTCAACGACGACTGGGACGACCTCATGCGGCAAATCACCACCAGCCGCCACGGCCGCCTCGTCGCCTACCGCGACCACCTCGACCAGGTCGAAGGCATGCTGCACATCCGCGACATCGTCCTGCAACTACGCGACAACACCTTCGACCGCGCCGCCCTGCAAAAAGCCCTGCGCCCCTGCATCTTCGTACCGGAAAACACCCCGCTGCGCCAGCAACTCCTGCAATTCCGCCGTGCCAAAGCGCGCAGCGGCCTCGTTGTGGACGAATACGGCGACATTCAGGGCCTCATCACCCTGCAAGACATCCTCACCCACATCGTCGGCGACATCGGCGACGAAGACACCGGCGACGAACCGCCGGAAATCGTCGAAAAACAGGAAAACCTCTACACCGTCGAAGGCGGCATCCCGCTGCGCCAGCTGAACCGCGAACTCGGCCTGAAACTGCCGCTGGACGGGCCGAACACCCTGAGCGGCCTTATCATCGAAACCCTCGGCAACTTCCCCGAAGCGGGGACCGAACTCGACTTCCCCGGCTGCCGCGTGCGCGTGCTGGATTTTGCCGACGGCATCGTCGGCCGCGCCGAAATCACCCGCCTGCCGGAAGATGCGGAAGAAGACGGCGACTGACCCATCAACAACACAAGGAGTACCCATGAAAAAACTGCCATTACTGCTCGCCCTCGCCCTTGCCGGCAACATTCAGGCGCAAACCCTCGAAGACGCGGTTGCCGCCTACCGGCAAGGCGACCTTGAAACCGCCGCGCAACAATTCACCGCACTCGCCGAAGCGGGCGATGCCAAAGCGCAATTCAACCTCGCCGTGCTCTACGAAAAAGGTGAAGGCGTCGCGCAGGACAGCGACAAGGCACTGGCGTGGTATCAAAAAGCGGCCGAAGCGGGCAACGTCAACGCCCAGTACAACCTCGGCCTCGCCTACGAAACCGGCGAAGGCGTGCAGCAAGACTACGGCAAGGCACGCGCCTACTACGAAAAAGCCGCAGAACAGGGCGATGCCGACGCGCAGAACAACCTCGGCGGCCTCTATGCGCGCGGCGACGGCGTGAAAAAAGACCTGAAAAAAGCGCGGGCATGGCTGGAAAAAGCCGCCGCGCAGGGCAACGAAAACGCCCGCCTCAGCCTGCTTGATCTCGACGCGCAGTAGCCACCCCTCCGTACGCGGCACCAAAAACCATAAATTCAAGCGCCTGCGGCGCAGGCAAATGCACGGCCAAGCCCCCTCCCCCGCAAGCGGGGGGAGGGGCTTTTTCTTTGATGATTAAAGATTTTTCCGCCTGCCGGGATAGGCGGACAGCCATGTCCCGCTTGCGGGGGCCGCAGGGCGGAAGGAGGGATATAGTCGTTTCAAACAGGATTGAGACAAGGCGGCGAGGCGAGCCAACACCGTATCAGTCCTGTTTGAAACGACTATAAAACGCCGCCCGGTAACGTCTTTTCTTCTATCCGCAGCGGGCGGTCAATCCGCCAGCGCCGCTTCCTCAATCCCGCGTAAAGCCGGGTGGGCGCTTTTGTCGCGGCACCAGGCGGCGTCGCGGGCGGGGAAGGGGTCATCCAGGTGGATGTCGGCGAAGCATTGCGTCGGTTTGCCGCGCAGGCAGTAGATGTGGCGGGCGAGGCGCACCGCTTCCTGCGCGTCGTGGGTGACGAGGCAGACGGCGGTGCCTGCGTCAATGAGGCGGATGACGCGTTGTTGCAGTTCGTCGCGCAGGCGGGCGTCGAGCGCGCTGAACGGTTCATCCATCAGCAGCAGGTCGGGTTCGGTAATCAGCGCGCGGGCGAGTGCGACGCGCTGTTGCATGCCGCCGGAGAGTTCGTGCGGGTATTTGCGCATATCTTTGTCGTCCAGCCACAGTTCGCGGAAAAGCGTCTTGATGCGCGCTGTATCCGCTTTGGGAGCAACAAGGCGGACGTTTTCGTCGGCGCGCAGCCACGGCAGCAGGCGCGGTTCCTGGAAGAGATAGGCGAGACGGCGGGCGTGGCAACGGATGCTGCCATCTTCCAGCTCAACGAGTCCGGCGATGGCGCGCAGGATGGTGGTTTTGCCGCAGCCGGAGGCACCGGAAAGGGCGAGGCATTCGCCAGCGGCGAGGTGCAGGCTGAAGTTTTCGACGATGGTCTGTCCGCCGAGGTCGATTTGGATGTTATCTAGCGTCAGCATGTTCAGGAGCGGCGTTCGGTGATGAAGAGGCGGCGCAGCGGTTCGAGTGCGCCGTATTCGATGGCCATGATGATGGCGACGATGAGGATGATGTAGGCCATCACATCCACGGTGTCGAGCATGGCACGGGCGCCCGCGATGGCGCTGCCCATGCCGTCGTTGCTGCCGAGCAGCTCCGCCATGACGGTGATTTTCAGCCCGCTGCCGACGGCGACAATCAGCGCGGGCAGGAGTTGGCGCAACACGTGCGGCAGGTAGAGGGCGCGCAGGCGGCGCAACCACGGCACGCGGTAGCTTTCGAGCATTTCGGCGAGCGGCGCGGGGATGGTGATGATGCTCATCTGCGCGGCGGCGAACACCAGCGGCAGCACGGTAATCCACACGGTGAAGACGACGCTGGTACTGCCCATGTTGAACCAGAAAATGGCCAGCACCACCCAGATGATGGGCGGCGTGCCGAGCAGCACGGTATTGATGGGGCGCAGCAGCAGGACGAGGGTGCGGCTCAAGCCGGCGATGAAGCCCGCGCCGATGCCGCAGGCCAGCGCCAGGGCGATGCCGAAGCCGCCGCGTTCGAGGGTGAGCAGCACCTCGCCGCGCCCGGCGGTCGCGAGGATGTCGCGGGCGCGGGCGAGGACGGTCAGCGGCGCGGGAATCAGCATGTCGCCCAGGCGGTCATGCCCGAACTGCCACAGCGCGGTGAAGGCGAAAAGCGAGGCGAGCGCGGGGAAAATGCCCCAGCAATAATCGCTGATGCGCCAGGCCAGCGGGCGATCCAGCGGCTTGCCGTCTTCCAGAATCATGACGCTTCCCCGGCAGCGGCGACGGCGGCGCGGGCGAGCGCGTCGGTGGCATCCACCAGCGGACGGCCGTCCCGCCAGTACGGCAGAAAGAGCGGCAACTCGGTGCAGGCGAGAATCAGGCTGTCGGCGGCAATCGCGGCGGCGGTTTCCGCCAGCAGCGGCGCATAAGCGGCGGTATTGCCCGCCTTCGCCCCATCATAAATACAGCGCATCAGCGCGTCGGTCTGCGCGTCGTCGGGTTCGACCGCCTGATAACCCGCCTGTTGCAGGGCGTCGCGGTAAATCCCCGCCTGACGGATGCCGCGTGTGGACAAGACGGCGACGCGGCTGCCGCGCGGCGTCGTCCCGGCAAGCGCGGCTACCGCACATGCGGCAATATGCAAAAACGGCAGGGCGGTGCGCGCGCGCAGGGCGGGATAATAAAAATGCGCGGCATTGCAGGCCATCAGCAGCAGCTCCGCCCCCGCCGCTTCGAGGCGGCGCAGACTGCGTTCGAGATACGGCAGCGGATCCTCGCCCGCGCCGCAAATGTGCGCGGTGCGGTCGGGAATCTGCGGATAACTGTCAATCACGATGTGCAAATGCTCCTGGTCGCGGCCCGCCGCGCAGTGATTGGTGATTTTCTGATACAAATCGATCGTCGCTTGCGGACCCATGCCGCCGATGATGCCGAGGGTTTTCATGATGCGTGCCCCGTGGAAATAAGCGGCGATTGTAGCGCAGACGCGGCGGATTGGCCTTGACGCGGCGCGGGCATGACGGGAAACGACTATGACCTGCCGCAGAGCGGGCCCAAGCCCGCCGTACCTTCCTTCACGCCCGCAATGGCGGGCCAACATGCGCCCCGCCCGGCGGCCCCACGGGGTGGGGAATGTTCATGCCTCCGCCGGGGTTTGCAGAAAAGCGTCGTCAGTGAGGATACGCAGCGGGCGGATGTCGCTGGCGCCGGTGATGATGCGCGTCGGGTCGCTTCTCAGGCAGCAGCCGCCGTAGTGCCCGCCGACGGTGAAGGTGCAGATTTGCACATAGTCGCCGCCGACTTTGGGCAGGCACCACAGTTGCTGGTAGATGTGTTCTTGCGCGCCGAATTTGCCGGCGGTGGCCTCCGGTCCGTCCGTGCCAATCAGGGTAACGTTGTCGCCGCAGCGGCCGCCGATGGGTTTTTTTGCGTAGCCTTCGGCGGCAAGCGCCGGGGTGAGGCGGTAGTCGGCATCGAGCAGGTAGCGGTGGCCGGGGAAGAGTTCCCACAGCACGGGCAGGATGGCCTTGTTGCTGGGGATGACCGTCCACAGTGGTTCGTACACCAGCACTTCCGGGCGCAGCAGCACGTCGATGAGGCGCACGCTGTCGCCGGGGTAGCCGGTACGGATGGGCGGGGCGACTTCGCGCCCGTCCGCGTCTTCGCGCAGTTGTTCGAGCACGGTTTCCCAGGCCCAGGTTTTCCACACGGAGAGGATTTGCCGGCCGTCTTCGTCGAGCAGGCGGCCACGGTTGTCCCAGTGCAGGCCCTCGGTGCCATAGACAGTTTTGGTCGCGATGCCCGCGCTTGCAAGTGCCGACTGCATGAAGCGGGCGTGGTAGGTTTCTTCGCTGTCGTGGTCTTGCAGGATGTGCACCAGCGGCGCGTGGCGGCGGTGTTTCCAGCAGTCGGTAAGGGCGTTTTTGAGCCCCGCGCCGGGGTCTGTCCCCGCGCGCAGGCCGCCCGCTGCCGCCCAGCGCGCAAGGATGGCGCCGGTTTCGGCGTGGCAGGAGGCGGAATCGGCGTTGTATTCGTAGGATTTGAGGCCGCGCGCGTCGAGGCAGAAGTCCAGCCGTCCGGTGATGGTCTGGTGGCGGCGGTTCTGCCACGACAGGCGCAGGCGCGGCCAGAGCAGGCGCGGGATGTCGAAGTTTTGCAGCAGGCGGTCGTCTTTGAGGACGCGGTCGGTGGCGTGCAGGTACATCAGGTGCACTTCGTTGGTGGCGCGGATGAGTTCGTGTTTGGCGCTTTCCGAGAGGGTGTAGTAGCGGTAGGGGTCGCTGTCGGCAAGGCGCTGCCCGCCCATCGCCGCAATGAAGGCGCTTTCCAGCGGTTCGGCTTCGTTCAGCCACTGCCCCGCCAGACGGCCGGGGGCGGGCAGGTGCGCGCTGTGGATAGTGAGCAGTTCGGGCGGCGGCACGGGTTGCGCCAGGCTGTATGCGGGGTCGTCGGTCTGGATCATCCAGCCGAGGATGGTGGTGTCGGTGAAGGTGTCGTGCAGGGTGTGGCCGCCCGAGGCGTCCACGCTCATCGGCAGTTCGCGCGTCCACTGCTGCCCGCTGGGCAGGCGCGAGTGGATGACGTTCTGCTCGACGATGCGGATGCGGTCGGGCAGGACATCGGTGATGATGGCGACGTGCCCGGTGCGCTCGAATTCGCCGCCTTCGTCCCAGATGAGCAGCGCCCCCGCCTCAGGCCGTTTGCGGCTGCCGTTGGCGTAGGCTTGCAGCGGCAGCAGCGCGTCGTTGACGACCTGGCGCAGGAAGCGCAGCGAGAAGATTTCGTAGGCCATGCCGACATCGGTGAAGACCATGCCGTGATTGAGGTAGAGATAGCGGCGGGCGAACTCGACGCACTGCCATTTGTAGCCCATGTATTCGCCGCCGAGGTAACTGCGGTAGGCGGCGTCGTCGGGAAATTCGCGCTCGTCGGCGCTGTCGTAATCGGAAGAATAGATGGCGATGCCACCCGGCGCGTAACCGAGCAGGCTGCCGAAGGGGTCGTTGGTATGGATATTGGCGGATTTTTCGGGGGTGGTTTCGGACATGATGATGGGCCGTGGCTGGAAAAGCGCGCGATTGTACGCCTCTGCGCAAAGGGTGGCGCAGGAGCTGAGAACACCGTGCATGGCAGCGCTATACTGGCCGCCTCTCTTCCATCACGACAAGGAGCCAACATGAACAGATACCGCCACACCCTGTCTGCCCTGTTGATATTCGTCGGAATGACCGCTCACGCCAATCAGGATTGCTATGAAATGGATATGGTCTTGAAGGCGCAATTACAGGCGCTTGCAGAAGTCGCCTTCCCCTACGCTGGCGATGGTGTAAAAAATAACAGGCTGAATGCCGAGATAAAAAATTTCCTTAAAGCCAATGCCAACAGCGATACTTGGAAATGCACATTTCCGCTGGCTAGGCGTGAATTGAATATTGTTACCTCTAAGGATGAGAAACTCCGCGCGTATGCTTGGGATAATCAGCAAGGAGGTACCATGCGTTTCTCTTATGGCTTATGGCAATATCGCGATAAGGCAGGAAAGACTCATATCATGGATGCCCATCCCGAAGCCGAAGAGCCGGAACGCTGGGGCAATAGCGGCTTTGTGCGGGCGATCTATACGGCCCGTTTGGGGAAAAAAGGAACAGCCTATTGGCTGATAGAAGTACACCAAGGATCTACCCTGCTCACCGGGTACAATGCTACCTTGCTTCATGTCGTGAAGGACAAGTTGGCATACGCTGACTTAATTGCCCTGAATGGCGGCTATGGGCACGAATTAAGGTTTGAAATTGATGATTCCGGCATGAGGAAAGATTCCGCTTTCGACAATCGGATTCCAGAGTTTATCTATGATGATAAGCGTAAAGAAATGCGGATTTCCTTCATTGACTATGAAGATTCCAAATACCCTGATGGGAAAGTAGTTGAGGACGCAGCTATCTGGCGCTTTAATGGTCAATACTTCGTGCCACACAAAATGAAAAGCCCCACTAGGCGGGGCTTCTCGATTATTCCTGTTCCTGGTGCTGCGGCCAGCGGGTGGTGATGAGGTAGTAGGGCAGGGCGACGAGCAAACCGGTGGCGAGGCCGGCGGCGTGTACCCAGTCCGCCATGCCGCCGATGAGGTGGACGAAACCCGCCAGCATGAAGACCACGCTGGCGTAGAACAGGGGCGGTTTGACGACAGCGCGGTAGGCGGGAATCTGGTAGCCACGCAGCCAGACGTAGCCGATGAGCGCGAAGCAGACGCCGGAGAGGCCGCCGAAGTAGCTGCCGTAGAAGTAGCCGCCGGTGGTGTTGCCGATGACGGCGGCGAGGAGGAAGAGCAGGATGAGGCGCAGCGGGCCCTCGCGCGTTTCGATCAGGCCGCCGAGGGTCAGCCACCACAAGGCATTGAAAAGGAGGTGGGTGACGAGCGAATTGAAGGATTTGAAATGCAGGAAGGCGGGGGTGATGGTGCGCCACCATTGACCGGCGGCGATGTCGTGCGCCGACCAGCGCAACCAGCCGGTGAGGCTGTTGGTACCGACCCAGGTGGAGAGGGTCACGACGAGGCTCAGGATAAGCACCGTCCAGGTGACCCAGCCGGCCTGCATCAGCACCGGGGAATGTTCTTCGGGGTAGTGGCGTCTGTACACGTATATCGTCCTTACAGTTGCTTGGCACTATTTATAGGGGTTTTCCGCTATCGTAACAGATCCATTACCAAAACGACACAGAGAACGTATCAAAAAAGCGACAACCATGCGGTTTTGTTGTACGTTTGCCACTTCCCCGCCTCGCCTGCGGATCAACCCAACTTGCGGATGCCGACGGCGTCGCGGATTTCGTCCAGGAACGGACGCGCGTGTTTGCGGGCTTTCGCCGCGCCGGCCTGCAAGATGTCTTCGATGCGTGCCGGATGGGCGGTGAGTTCGCGGAAGCGTTCGCGCGGCTCGCTGAGTTCGGCGTTGATGCGCTCAAACAAGGCCTGTTTCGCTTCGCCCCAGCCGATACCGGCGGCATAGCGCGCGCGCATTTCTGCCTGTTCGGCTTCACCGGCAAAGGCGCGGTAGATTTCAAAGATGGTGGATTCGTCGGGGTTTTTCGGCTCGCCCGGCTCCTGCGAGTTGGTGACGATTTTCATGATTTGCTTGCGCAGTGCCTTTTCTTCTTCAAAAAGGGCGATGGTGTTGCCGTAGCTTTTGCTCATCTTGCGCCCGTCGAGGCCGGTGAGGAGCGCGACGTCGTCGTCCACCACCGCTTCCGGCAGGACGAACAGCTCGCGGTAGCGGTGGTTGAAGCGCCCGGCGATGTCGCGCGCCATTTCGACGTGCTGAATCTGGTCGCGCCCGACCGGGATATGGGTCGCGTTGAACATCAGGATATCCGCCGCCATCAGCACCGGGTAGGAAAACAGCCCCATCGAGATGCCGTGGTCGGGGTCGGTGTTGCCCTCGGCGACGTTGGCGTCCACCGCCGCTTTGTAGGCGTGGGCGCGGTTCATCAGGCCCTTGGCGCAGACGCAGTTGAAGATCCAGGTGAGTTCGGGGATTTCCGGGATGTCAGACTGGCGGTAGAAGGTGATGCGTTCCGGATCAAGACCGCAGGCGAGCCAGGTAGCAGCGACGGCGAGGGTGGAACGGTGGATTTGTTCGGGGTCGTGGCATTTGATGATGCCGTGGTAATCGGCGAGAAAGAGGAAGGATTCTTCGCCGCTTGCCTGACTGGCGGCGATGGCGGGACGGACGGCGCCGACGTAGTTGCCGAGGTGCGGGATACCGGTGGTGGTGATGCCGGTGAGAACGCGGGTGTGGCTCATGCGAGATTCCTTAAATGATCTGAAAAACGGGGCGGGATTATATCGCCGGACGGCAAAATAACGCCGCCTTTATCGCCATTTGGCACGTTTTTCGCTATGATTTTCACGATAAATAAATGTTCATTTTAGGGAACCACCATGTGGAAAAAATTGAAAAAATGGTTTCGCCGTGCGCCGCAGCCGGTAGTCGCGCAAGTGCCGGTGGCGGGGCTGGCCTACTACCGCGCCGAAGACCTGGCGACGCTGATGCACCGGGGCGACCTGCTTGATTTGCGCCACGAACCGGATAACGAACACGATGATCACGCCATCATGATCTTCTGGCATAACAACAAAATCGGCTACGTCCCCGGCGAATACGCGCGCGAACTAAACGACCTGCTTGGCGATTGTGACCGCCTCTGCGGCAAAATCGTCACCATCGATCCGGAAAGCGAAGAGCGCCGCTGGGTCAAATTCAACATCTACCCGCAACGCAAGCGGCGCTGGCGCTGATGCAGCAGCTTTTCCCCGCCCGTATCGCCGCTGACTGCGCCGCCTGGCTTGATCTCTTGCAACGCGAAGGCATCCGGGGCGAGGCTAATCTTGATGCCGTGTACGGCATTTATGACGACGGCGGCGCGCTGATCGCCACCGGCGCGCGCTACCGCAACATCCTAAAATGCATCGCCATCTGCCGCGCCCACCAGGGCGGCACCCTCTTCAACGAACTGATGAGCGGCCTGATGGCGGATGTCTTCACGCGCGGCTACGGTGCCTGCTACGTCTATACCAAAGCCGACGCCTGCGCCGCCTTCCGCCACCTCGGTTTCCGCGACATCGCCCATGTGGACGACACCCTCTACTTCCTCGAAAACGCCGTGCGCGGCCTGCCGCACTATTTGCAGGCGCTGCGTGCGCACTATGTGGCGGGCAGCCGCATCGCCGCCATCGTCATGAACGCCAATCCCTTCACCAACGGTCACCGCTACCTCGTGGAAAAAGCGGCGCGGGAAAACGACGTGGTGCACCTTTTCGTGCTGAGTGAAGACCTGTCGCAATTTCCCGGCGCGGTACGCCTCGCGCTGGTCAAGGCGGGTACGGCGGATCTCGCCAACGTCCACGTCCACCCGACCGGCGACTACATCATCTCGGCGGCGACCTTCCCCGCCTATTTCCTGCGCGAAGACGCGAACATCACGGAAATCCAGGCGCGGCTGGATGCCCGCATTTTCAAAGAGCACATCGCCCCCGCGCTTGGCATCACGAAACGCTACGTCGGCAGCGAGCCGCTCAGTCCCGCGACTGCCATCTACAACGCCGCGCTGCAACGTGAATTTGCCGGGCAGCCGGCGCTTGTCATCATCGAACGGCAGCAGGCGGACGGCGACGTCATCAGCGCCTCGCGTGTGCGTCGCCTGCTGGCCGCGGGCGACATGGAGGCTATCCGCCCGCTGGTACCGCCGACCACTTTTCGCTATCTGACAAGCGGCGAGCTGCCGTAACGCCCGCAGCAAACCGCCCCGGCGGTTTCTTCGTACGAGCGCCGCCCGTGATGTCTTGCCAACCCTTTCCGGAATCCGCTCATGACCCCTGCCGACTATCTCGCCCCCCACCTGCCGCCGCGCCTTGTTCCCGCCGGAACCGCCACCGCCTACGCCCCGGCCAACATCGCCCTCGCCAAATACTGGGGCAAGCGCGACCGCGTGCTGAACCTGCCGGTGAACGGCAGCCTCTCCATCTCGCTCGGCAGCCACGGCAGCCGCACCATCGTCGGCGCGGCAGAAGCCGACAGCATCACCCTGAACGGCGTGCGTGCCGCCGCCGACAGCGCCCTGCACCGCCGCACCTTCGCCTTCATCGAACACCTCCGCCGGGGCGCGCCGCAGCCGCTTGCCATCACAAGCGAAAACACCATCCCCACCGCCGCCGGTCTCGCATCCAGCGCCTCCGGTTTCGCCGCGCTCACCCTGGCGCTCAACGCCTACTGGCGGCTCAACCTGCCCGGCGCCGTCCTCTCCGCCCTCGCCCGTATCGGCAGCGGCAGCGCGGCGCGCTCGCTCTGGCACGGCTTCGTCAAATGGGACAAAGGCGAACAGCCCGACGGCAGCGACAGCATCGCCACGCCCATCGCCAGCGACTGGCAGGACCTGCGCGTCGCCCTCCTGCCCATTGACAGCGGCGCGAAGAAAACCGCAAGCGGCGACGGCATGAACCACACCACCGCCACCAGCCCGCTTTACACCGCCTGGCCGGCGACCGCCGCGCGCGACCTCGCCGCGATTGAGGCGGCGATTCATGCCCGCGATTTCACCGCGCTCGGCGCGACGGCGGAAGCCAACGCGCTCGCCATGCACGCCACCATGCTCGCCGCCCGCCCCGCCCTGAGTTATCTGCACGGCGCGAGCCTCGACGCCCTGCACCGCCTTTGGCGGCAACGCGCTGACGGCCTGGAAATCTACGCCACCATTGACGCCGGGCCGAACATCAAAATCCTCTATCACCGCCGCGACGGGGCAGCGGTGCGCGCCGCCTGGCCGCAGGCGGTGTACATCAACCCGTTTGCCGCAAGCGGCGCCTAACGCCCCCGCAGCCGCGCGACCAGCGCCGCGATGTGCGCATCCGCGTCTTCCACCCCGTGAAAGAGGCGGTCGAGAATATCGGGGTCCTGATATGCCAGCAGCGCGGCAAACGCCTGTTGCTCGGCAGGCGGTGCGTCCGCGTAGTCAGCCTGCAAATAGTCTTGCAGCACGATGTCCAGTTCCTTGATGCCGCGCCGCGACAGCCAGACCAGCCGTGGGTTCATGATGGTGTCCTCGTCAGGATAAAGAGAGTGTTTAAGTATATCGCCCGGGCTATAATACGGCTACATAAATCCACAAAAAACCACAGGAAAAACACCATGATTGACGATTCCCTCATCCTGAAAGTACACGGCCTCGCGGCGGGCAGCTTCCTGCAAGAACAACTCGAAGATGATTTGGGCGCGCTGGCACAAGGACACTGGACATTCGCCGCCTGCTGCGGCGAAGAAGGGAAAGTGCTGGCCTTTCTCTGGGTCTTTCCGTGGACGGACGGCATCCTGCTGCGCCTGCCGCGCTCCGCCGCCCCCGCCTTTCTTGCCCATATCGAAGCGCGTATCGGCGAGCGCGACGTGCAGTTCACCGCCACCGCCCTGCATTTCGGCGCCCTCGCCGACGACGGCAGCGACACCGAACCCGCCCTCTGCACCGACGCAAGCGGTATCACCCGAATCGGCGGCGTTCCCGGCGTTACCCCCTGCCTCAGCGAAGCCCCGCTGACGGAAGCACTGCCCACAGAAGCATGGTATGCCGCGCGCATCCGCGCCGGTATTCCCGAAATCTACGCCGACACCGCCAACCTTTTCCTGCCGTGCATGCTCAACGCCGGCCTCCCGCACCGGCACGATGCCCACCATTTCAGCAAATGCGCGCAGCACCGCCACCTTGCCTACGCCATCGTCTCCGTCTGCGCCAGCGGCTGCCGCGCCCTTTACCACAAACACACCCCGGCAGGCACCATTCTCGATTACGGCAGCGACGGCAACACCGGCATCATCCAGGCCGTCGTGGAAGACCGCTTCATCGGCAAAAAACTCGCCACGCGCGATGAAGAACAGCCCCTGATCTTTCAGCGGGTCGCCGCCAAATAAGCCTATAATCCCGCCTTTATCATCCCAGGAGCCCACATGACCCCATCCGTTCTCGTCGCCGCCGCCCTCGGTTTCTTCATCGGTGCCGTCCTCGTCTGGATAATCAAAAACACCAACCAGAGCGGCGAACAGCAGCTGCAAGAAGAAGCCGAAACCCTGCGCAAGGAGCGTGACGCGCTGAAACAGTCCTACGCCCGCTTCCGCAGCAGCGTGAACAGCCACTTCGCCCGCACCGCCGACGCCGTGGACCAGCTGACCGACAGCTATAAAAACGTCTTCAACCAGTTGAGCGAAGGGGCGCAGCACCTGATGGACAAAGAAGCGCTCAAAGAACAACTCGACAAACGCCGTGGCAAAACCGTCACCCTGTCCTACCTCGCAGCGGAAAAAGAAGCCGCTGCGGTGAAACCCGCCGAAGCCGCCAAACCTGCGCCGGCGGCAAAAACGGCGGAGGCGGCGCAACCTGCCGCCGCCGACCCCAGACCCGTCGAGGCGGCAGCGAGCGACAAAAATGAAACGCCGCAGGAAGCCGTCAAGCGGCACCTGCACAACAACCGGGAGCAACGTCTATGAAAACTGCGACACACACGGCGGCATGGTGCGCCGCCCTCCTCCTCGCCGCCTGCCAAAGCGGCCTGGGCGCACACGAAACGGGCAACGGCGGGACGGATGCCGCGCCGCAGCACGAATGGGTTCTGGAAAGCGGCCGGGCGAACGGCAAAGCGCTGGATACCGCCGCCGGCAAAGTTACCCTGAACACCGCAAGCAAAGACGCCTTCACCGGCGTCGCCGCCGTTAACCGCTACAACGCGCCGGTGAAAATACGCGGCAACAGCATCGAACACACCGAGACCATCACCACCACCCTGATGGCGGGCGACATGGCGGCGATGCGCCTCGAGAGCGCCTACCTCGAAGCCCTGGGAGCGACCAAAACCATCAGACGCGACGGCAATGCCCTCACCCTGAGCGGCGACGGCATCGAACTACACTACCGCCCCGGCCCCTGAAACCACCGCTTGCAGCCATCCCCTGCACGACACCCCGCCAAGCGGCGTAAACACGGGTTCCGCGTAGCCCACCAAGCAGGCGCAGCCTGCTTTTTGCGTTTTTGACAAGGACGACGCCAAGCGGCGTAAACACCGACTTTCCTGCCAAGCTCACACACCCCATGACCCTCAGCGAAAAATACCAGCGCAGCCTGCACGTCCACATCAGCCTCGGCACCACTTCGGACGACCGCTTCATGCCCGCCGGATACGTGCGCAGCTTCGCGCAAAAAACCGCCCTCGTCCTTACCGAAAAGCTCGACAGCCAGAACAACTGCTTCAACCGCCACGGCGTTTTCGCGCGCTCACACGCCGCCCCCAGCCAGCACCCGTGGGACAAACCCCTGCGCGAACGCTGGCAGCACATCCGCCACGACCTCGGCGGGATCGAACTCTTCGGCGAAAATCTCTACGGCATCCACTCCATCGCCTACCATGCCCTCGAATCCTACTACTACCTCTTCGCCGTGCGCGAAGGCGGGCGCTGGCTCGGCTGGGAAGAAGTGCAGTACTACGCCGCCCTCTTCGATTTCCCGACCGTCCCCGAAATCCCCATCACCACGCCGCTCGCCGCCCTCTACGACGAGCAGCGCGACGAAAACCGCGTCCTCGCCGACTGGCTCACCGCCAACCTCGGCATGCCGTGGACGGACGCCGTCGAAACCGCCGGCGCGCTCGGCGGCTACGACCCGGCGAGCGGCGCGCCCTGCTGCGAAGGCTTCGTCATCCGCAACCGCGACGGCTACCTCACCAACAACGGCGACCTGCCCGTTGCCGCCAACGAATTCGACAACCTCTGCAAACTCGTGCGCGCCAAACACGTCAAAACCGGCACCCACTGGACAAAAACCTGGCAACCCGCGTGCCTCATCGATTACCAAAAATACGGCTGGGACGCCTACGCTTATAGTCGTCCCAAACAGGACTGATACGGTGTTGGCGAGCCTCGCCGTATTACACACATACTGTCTTCGGCTCGCCGCCTGGTCTCAGCCCTGTTTGAAACGACTATTTTGACCATTTTGGAGAGACTGAAATGTGGACCTTCCCGCACTACCACCCCGGCCACGACCCCGACTGGCCGGCCCTCACCGCCGCCTACCCGTGGCTGGCCGACATGGCCGGCGTGCCACAAGACCTTGAATGGCACGGCGAAGGCGACGTCCTCACCCACACCAAAATGGTCGCCGCCGCGCTGCTCGAACAGGCGGACTACCAAGCGCTGGACGAAGAAGCCCGGCACATCCTCTTCGCCGCCGCCCTCATGCACGACATCGAAAAACGCAGCACGACGACCCGCGAAACCATCGGCGGCAAAACCCGCATCACCTCGCCGCGCCACGCCAAAAAAGGCGAATACAGCGCGCGCCGCCTCCTTTACACCGACATCCCCGCGCCCTTTGCCGTGCGCGAACAGATCGCCAAACTCGCGCGCTGGCACGGCCTGCCGCTGTGGGCCATCGACAAAACCCACCCCGCGCACCGCGTCATCAGCGCCGGGCTGCAAGTCAATACCCACTGGCTGACCCTGCTCGCCCGCGCCGATATCCGGGGCCGCATCTGCCCGGACGCCGACAGCCTGCTCACCCGTATCGACCTCTTCGCCGAACTCTGCCGCGAAAACGACGGCTACGGTCAGCCGCGCCCCTTCGCGACCAACCTCGCCCGCTACCACTACCTCAACCACCCGGACAGCTACCCCGACTACGAACCCTACGACGACCTGAAAAACGACGTGTATATCCTGAGCGCCCTGCCGGGCAGCGGCAAAGACACCCACATCCGCACGCATCACCGCGACCTGTCCGTCCTCTCGCTGGACGACATCCGCCGCAAAGCAGGCATTGACCCCACCGACAAAAAAGGCAACGGCCGCGTCATCCAGCAGGCCAAAGAACAGGCGCGCGCCTACCTGCGTGCCGGCGAACCCTTCGTGTTTAACGCCACCAACATCGGCCGCGACATCCGCGAGAAATGGACGGGCCTCTTCGCCGCCTACCATGCCCGCCTCCACCTGCACTACCTCGAAGTACCCTACACCCAACTGCTGCAACAAAACCGCAACCGTGCCCGCCCCGTACCGGAAGCCGTGATCAGCCGCCTGCTCGACAAACTGGACATCCCCGATTACAGCGAAGCGCACAACGTGCAATATCTCGTCGGCGGCAACTGATACCAAAATCCTTCGTGCGCGGCAAAAAGAAAGAACCCTTCCCCCCGCGTGACCGAAAGCCGAAAGGGGGTAAAAATCATGACGGCGTCATGGGAAAGGGCAATAACGAATCTTGGCGTAATGTTTGCGGGAGGCGGGGTTGCCCGTTGTTTTCTAACGGGGGTTATCCCGCCACGAGATGGGCGGATACCTATTCCCCGTGGGACAAAAATCGCGGGGCGGTAAATCCCGGCAACGGGCCGTTGCAGGCGGCATCCTCAGTGCCCGTCATCGCAGGGGCAGACGGGGATGATGGCGGTGTAGTGGTTGGGGGTGGTGACGATTTCCGCCTCGATTTCATAGACTTTGCGCAGGCTGGCCGCCGAGACGATTTCCGCGAACGCCCCCTGTCCGGCGACGTGCCCTTTGTGCAGGAGCAGGATGGTCTGGGTGTGGCGCGCGGCGAGGTTGAGGTCGTGGATGGCGATGACCACCAGCGCGCCGGTGCGCGCGACGTAGGCATTCAGGCGGTCGAACACCTGCATCTGGTGGCGGATGTCGAGCGCGCTGGTCGCCTCGTCGAGGAGCAGCAGTTTCGGTTCGCGCAGGAGGCGCTGCGCGAGGAGGACGAGTTGCTGCTGGCCGCCGGAAAGGCGCGTCATGCAGCGGTCGTGCAGGTGGCCGATGCGGAAATCTTCCAGGATGGCGGCGGCGGCGTCGATGTATGCGCTGCCCACGCGCAGGCCGAGGCGGTCGTGTTTGCCGAGCAGCACGGTTTCGAGCACGCTCAGTTCAGCTTCGACGCGGCTGTTCTGCGGCATGAAGCCGATGTCGCGCAGGTTGACCGGGGCGTTCTGCCAGCTGATGGTGCCGCTGTATGCCTGCACACCAGCGATGGACTTGATGAGGGTGGATTTGCCGGTGCCGTTCGGGCCGATGAGGCCGACAATCTGCCCGGGTTCGAGTTGGGCGTTGATGTCGGCGAGGATGTTGTTGCGTCCGTAATTGACGCGGACGTGTTCGAGGATAAGGCTCATGCGACGTTCCTCCTGCCGCTGCGGATGATGATGGCGAAGAGCATCGGCACGCCGGCGACGGCGGTGATGATGCCGACGGGGATGCTGCCGGACGGCGAGATGAGTTTGCCGAACACGGAGGCGCCGATGAGGATGACGGCACCGGTGATGGCGGCAAGCGGCAGGGCGAAGCGGTGGTCTTCGCCGACCAGCGAGCGCGCCATGTGCGGCGCGATGAGGCCGACGAAGCCGATGGTGCCGACGAAGGACACGGCGGCGGCGGTGAGTAGGGCGACGGTGATGAAGGTGCGCTTGCGCAGGCGGTCCACGTTGATGCCGAGGCTCAGGGCATTGGCGTCGCCGAGGCGCAGGGTGGTGAGCGCCCAGGTGTCGCGGATGATGAAGGGGGCGCAGGCGGCGATGACGACGATGATGACGCCGACCGCCGTCCAGGTGCCTTTGAGCAGGCTGCCGAAGAGCCAGTACACGATTTGCTGCAAGGCTTCCGGGCTGGCGATGAATTGCAGCAGCAACTGGATGGACTGGAAGAAGAAGAGCACGGCGATGCCGCCGAGGACGAGGATTTCCGGCGCGGCGCTGCGCAGGATGGCGATGAGGTAGATGAGGCCGCAGGCGGCCAGGGTCATGAGGAAGGCGCTCGCGGGGACGATGAGGAACTGGTAGTAGCCGTGCTGGGCGAGGCCGGGGACGAGGCCGCCGAACATGATGGCCAGTGCCGCGCCAAAGCTCGCCGCCGCCGAGAAGCCGAGGGTGTAGGGGCTGGCGAGCGGGTTGGCGAGGATGGTCTGCATCTGCAAACCGGCGAGGCCGAGGCCGGTGCCGACGAGGACGCCGGTCAGCGTCTGCGGCATGCGCAGCCCCCAGAGGATGGTCACGAGTTTGCGCAGGCGCACTTCTTCGCCGAGGCTGTCGCGCAAGCCCTGCCACAGCGCGTCGGGCAGGAAAGCCTGCTGCGGCAGCGCGTTCAGCAGCAGGCCGGCACGCACGCTGCGGCTGTTGTCGTAAAACGGCCCGGCGTGCAGCGCCCTGAAAATGTCGGTCAGCGGCATTCCGGACGGGCCGCTGGCGAGATCGGCAAGGGTGAGGACAAGCAGGAGGACGGCGGCGGCAGCGAGGAAGAAGAGGCGCTTGTCCGTGCCGAGGCGGTAATGACTGTGGACAGATGGCGGGGTCATGGGCGGTTCCTATGGGTTGGCGGGTACACAGGGGATGCCTTGCGGGAAGCGGGCGTGAACCGCATTCGTCCAGTGCTGCGCGTACCACCCGCCCCACATGAGGAAGAGGAAACAGGCGCAGACAAAGGCAAGGCGCAGGAGGGCGATGCGGCGCGCCGCGCGGCCGTAACGCAGGCGGGTGCGGCGCAGCGTCTTCCGGCCGGGTGACGGCGACTGCCCGCTGCGGAAAATACGCCGCGTCTCCGGCAGGGTGGCGAGGCTGGCGAGCAGCAGCAACAGCGGCAGGCCGGCAAACGGCGTGAAGATGATGACGTCGATGCCCGCGACGCCAAACACCGTATCGCAGGGGCGGATGGCGTGCAGCCACGGGAAAAAGGTGTGGTGCAGCACGACGCCGACGCCGGACAGACAGACGACGGTGATGGCGAAAATCCGCAAGCGCTCGCGGGCGGGATAACGCGGTGCATAACGGCGATAATCGGGCGGGGTGGTCAAGCGGGTTCCCTTCCTGGCAAAACGGGTGTTCATTATAAACAGGGTGATAAGAATAAATCACGTCATTGTGTAGCGTATGCCGCGCGCGGCAGGCAGACGCTTTTGCCGCCGCAGAATGCAAATCCGCCAAATAAAAATCCCTTTCACTTCATCAAAATCAAGTACAGTACGCCGCGCATCATTTAAGTTGCCCCAGGTGATAATCTGCGCAGACAAACAGTTGCGACATGCGACTGCCCGGCGCTTTATCCTTTCTGAAAAATTTATCTTGTTGAACCATAAGGAGAACCCATGCCTCGCGATCTCAGCAAAATGACCTGCATCGAAGACTTGCGCCGCGTTGCCCAGTGCAAAGTGCCGCGCATGTTTTATGACTACGTCCGTTCCGGTTCCTGGACGGAAAGCACCCTGCACCACAACAGTCGCGATTTCGACCCGATCAAGTTCCGCCAGCGCGTGCTGGTCGATATGACCGGCCGCACCCTGGAAACGACGATGATCGGCGAGAAGGTGCATATGCCCGTGGTCATCGCCCCGACCGGCTTCACCGGCATGATGCACGCCGACGGCGAGATCCTCGCCGCCAAAGCCGCCGAGAAGTTCGGCGTGCCGTTTACCCTGTCCACCATGTCCATCTGCTCGATTGAAGATGTGGCGGCGAACACCACCAAGCCGTTCTGGTTCCAGCTTTATGTGATGCGCGACCGCGATTTCATGGAAGACCTCATCAAGCGGGCGAAGGCGGCGAACTGCTCCGCGCTGATGCTCACCGCCGACCTGCAAGTGCTCGGCCAGCGCCACCGCGACATCAAAAACGGCCTGTCCGCGCCGCCGAAGCCGACCCTGATGAACATGCTCAACCTCGCCACCAAGCCGCAATGGTGCTGGGGCATGCTGCACACCAGGCGGCGCACTTTCGGCAACATCGTCGGCCATGCCAAAAACGTCTCCGACCTGTCCTCACTGTCGTCGTGGACCAGCGAACAGTTCGACCCGCGCCTCTCCTGGGACGATGTCGCCCGCATCAAGGACCTCTGGGGCGGCAAGCTCATCATCAAGGGCATCATGACCGCCGAAGACGCGGAAAAAGCCGCCGCTTCCGGTGCGGATGCGCTGGTGATTTCCAACCACGGCGGTCGCCAGCTCGACGGCGCGCTCTCGACCATCAAAGTACTGCCGGAAATCGTCGCCGCCGTCGGCAGCAAAATCGAGGTGTGGCTGGACAGCGGCATCATGAGCGGGCAGGACGTGCTCAAATGCATGGCGCTCGGCGCGAAAGGCACGATGATCGGCAAAGCCTTCCTCTACGGCCTCGGCGCTTACGGCGAAGACGGTGTGCGCCGCTGCCTGGAAATCCTCTACAACGAGATGGACACGACGATGGCCTTCTGCGGCCACACCGACATCAAAAACGTCGGCACCGACATTCTGGTGCCGGGAACGTACTAAGCCCGTAAGGCAGTCGGCGACGGCTGCCTTTGTTGATAAAACGCCCGCCAAGCGAGATAAAACCAGGGTTCCTGCCAAGCGGGATAAACACTGGATTTGCCGCCAGGCGGGACAACCACGCGCTTTCCACACCTAACCCATTCACCGGAACTGCCTATGGAAACCACAACTACCACCACCGGCTACCTGCCGCTCATCCTCAGCATCGCCCCCGTCATCCTCCTCATCTGGCTGATGGTGAAGAAAAACGCCGTGCCGTCCTACATCGCCCTGCCCGGCATCGCCTTCCTTATCTACCTCCTGCAACTCTTCTACTTCAAAAACGACTTCATGCTGCTCAACGCCAACGCGGCAGCGGGCATCGTCGCCACCCTCACCCCCATTACCGTCATCTTCGGCGCAATCTTCTTCAACCGCATGATGGAAGCGACTGGCTGCCTCGCAGTCATCCGCCAGTGGCTGGGCAACATCAACCCCAACCCCATTGCGCAGTTGATGATTATCGGCTGGGCCTTCGCCTTCATGATCGAAGGCGCGAGCGGCTTCGGCACACCCGCCGCCATCGCCGCGCCCATCCTCGTCGGCCTCGGCTTCAAACCGATGCAAGTTGCCGTCTTCGCCCTCATCATGAACTCCGTGCCCGTATCCTTCGGCGCGGTCGGCACGCCGACCTGGTTTGGCTTCGGGGAACTGAAAAACACGGGGATACTGAGCGACGCCGACATCCTGCAAATCGGCAAACAAACCGGCATCATCCACTTCATTGCCGGCCTCGTCATCCCGGTCATCGCCCTGCGCTTCATCACCAGCTGGGCGGAAATCCGCAAAAACCTCGGCTACATCTACCTCAGCATCCTCGCCTGCACCGTGCCGTATGCCCTGCTCGCGCAGGTGAACTACGAATTCCCGTCGCTGGTCGGCGGCGGTATCGGCCTGCTGCTCTCCGTCGTTCTCGCCAACAAGGGCATCGGCCTCGCCAAAATGACAAACAGCAGCGAACGCGCCACGCTCACCACCGGCCAGGTGCTGAAAGCATTGATGCCGCTCGGCATGCTGATGATTATCCTCATCGTCACCCGCGTGCAGGAACTCGGTCTGAAAGGACTGCTCAACGATGCCACCCCGCTCTTCACCCTGCACCTCGGCGTTTGCGATTTTGAAGTCAGCCGCGCCCTCATCCTCAGCTTCAAAAACATCTTCGGCGAAGCGGTAAACGAGAGCTACAAAACCCTCTACGTCCCCGCCTTCATCCCGTTCGTCATCACCGTCTGGCTGTCGCTGGCCATCTACCGCGTCAGCTTCCGCGACAGCTTCGTCGTCTGGCACACCACCCTCGCGCAAACCATCAAACCGCTGCTCGCCCTCTTCGGTGCGCTGGTCATGGTCAAATTCATGATGGTCGGCGCGGACGGCTCGATGGTAAAAATCATCGGCAACAGCTTCGCGCAGATTGCCGGCGACAACTGGGTGTACTTTGCCTCCTACCTCGGCGCGATAGGGGCCTTCTTCTCCGGCTCGAATACCGTGTCCAACCTCACCTTCGGCAGCATCCAGCACAGCATCGCGCAGAGCGTCGGCCTGCCGGGCAACAGCGTGCTCGCCCTGCAATCGGTGGGCGGGGCAATGGGCAACATGGTGTGCATCAACAACATCATCGCCGTCTGCTCGGTGCTGGATGTGCAAAACCAGGAAGGCGCGATTATCAAGAAGACCGTCATCCCGATGACCCTCTACGGCATCATCGCCGCTCTCATGGCCGTGCTGCTGATCTACGTGTTCTGAGCAACCGCCTGCACAAGCAAACGCCCCGCAAGGGGCGTTTTTTCATGCCGGGCGGCATAATCCTGACAAACCGTAATAAAACGGCCCGCTCCGTCATCGCGCTTCACCGGATAACATCATGGAGAACAATGAAATAAAAAATAACTGGTATTTAATCTGATGGTTTTGTAACATTTCTCCGACGCGGGGCTTCCCGTACACCGCAGTTCAGGAGGAAATCATGGCCATCAAACTCACCGTCAAAGAAGGCGGTCGCGAACGCAACTGGGACGTCGTGGACGGTCAGCAGATTGACGTCCACATGACACAAGATGCGCAGTTCAGCCTGATTGACACCCGGACAGGACAGACGCCGGACGGCTTGCGTATCGCCCGGCACGACGGGCAGATCGACATCTACGGCAGCGACAGCTACCCGTGGGTCACGCTGCACCACGGCGATGCAGCAGCACCGCCGCAAGCGGTGGAAGCCGGCGAAGCCGCCGCAGCACCGCCCGCCCAAGAATTTCCTGCCCCGCTGCCGCAGGAAGTCGTCCCGCAGGAAACTCTGCCGGTCGAACACCTGCGCGCCGAAGAAGTCGCCGCCGAACCGGCGGCTGCATACAGCGGTGGGGACGTCGAAACACCGTCCATGGGCTCCATGCTGCTCGCGGGCGGCGGTGCCCTGGTTATCGGCGGCGTGGCGGCACTCATCAGCGGCAACAGCAACAACGATTACGACGGCCTGCCCCACGGCAGCCCCGCCGACAATCCGCGCCAGCACGGCGGCGGACAGGGCTACACCCTGCAACTGAACAACGAAACACTGGATGTGGCGCGCGTCGCGCAGGACGGCAAACTCGATTTGGACAACGGGCACAACGACCTGCTCAAACTGAGCGCCCGCGACCTGCTGGGCGACCCCGCCGCCACCCTGACCATCGACGGCAATCGCGGCGACACCGTGCAGCTTGCCGGCAACCACTGGACACAGCTGGCAGACGAAGGGAACTATCACGTCTATCGGCACAACAACCTGATCACGCGCATCGAGGACGACATCGGCGTCGCGATGGTGTGAATTACCGTTTGCTCCTTGGGGGGAGGGCGTCGCAAGGCGTCTTCCCCTTTTTATTTGTCCGGAATTGCCGTCCTCAAGCGGTCTTGACCGCGTCCCCGGCGGCGCTGCCATCCATGCCGGAGGCATCGTCCATTTCCCCCACAGCTCGCCGGAGCGCGCCGGTGCCGACGCGCAAATGGCTGAAACGCGGCAGGCGACGTCTCTGCACGACCCGGCATTGATGCTGCTCGGCGACATCTTGCCGTGTCCACAGAACGCACGCCAAGACCCGCCCCGGCGCACCGCCTGCCCCGCGTGCTTGCCGGGATTGGTATTACAATACCCCCTCATTTTTGACCACCGGAAACCCACATGGCCGAAGCACTCAATTTCCAGAACATGATCCTCACCCTGCAACGCTTCTGGGCGGAGCAGGGCTGCGTCCTCCTCCAACCCTACGACATGGAAGTCGGCGCGGGTACCTTCCACACCGCCACCTTCCTGCGTGCCGTCGGCCCGGAACCGTGGCACGCCGCCTACGTCCAGCCTTCGCGCCGCCCCACCGACGGCCGCTACGGCGACAACCCCAACCGCCTGCAACGCTACTACCAGTTCCAGGTCGTGATGAAACCCTCGCCGCCGCGCTTCCAGGACCTCTACCTCGCCTCCATGCGCGCCATCGGCATCGACCCTGCCATCCACGACATGCGTTTCGTCGAAGACAACTGGGAATCGCCGACCCTCGGCGCCTGGGGACTTGGCTGGGAAGTGTGGGTGAACGGCATGGAAATCTCGCAATTCACCTACTTCCAGCAGGCGGGCGGCCTCGAATGCAAACCGGTGATGGGCGAACTCACCTACGGCCTCGAACGCATCGCCATGTACCTGCAAGACGTGGACAGCGTCTATGACCTCGTCTGGACGGAAACCCCGCAAGGCATCGTGCGCTACGGCGACGTGTACCAGCAAAACGAACGCGAACAGTCCGCCTACAACTTCGAACACGCCGACGTGGCCGATCTGCTCGCCCAATTCGACGCCGCCGAAAAAATGGCACACAAACTCGCCGAACTGGGTCTGCCGCTGCCCGCCTACGAACAGGCGCTGAAAGCCTCGCACACCTTCAACCTGCTTGACGCGCGCCGCGCCATCTCCGTCACCGAACGCCAACGCTACATCCTGCGAGTGCGCGCGCTATCCAAAGCCGCCGCCGAAGCCTACTACAAAGAACGCGAAGCCCTCGGCTTCCCGCTCTGCCGCAACCAAGGAGCCGCCGCATGACCACCACCCTGCTGATTGAAATCGGCGTCGAAGAACTGCCGACCAAAGCCGTCACCGCCCTCGCTGCTGCCGGGCGCGACCTGTGGGCTCAAGCCCTCAGCGACGCCGCCCTCGCCCACGGCAGCATCGACACCTTCGCCACCCCGCGCCGCCTCGCCTGGCGCATCCACGAGCTCGCGGAAAAACAGCCCGACCAGAAAATCGAGCGCAAAGGCCCGTCGCTGGCTGCCGCCAAAGACAAAGACGGCAACTGGACAAAAGCCGCGCTTGGCTTCGCGGCAAGCTGCGGCGTCGAAGCAAGCGACCTCGGCGTCGAAGAAACCCCCAAAGGCGCCTGGCTGACCTACCACGGCGAACAGGCGGGACAAACGCTGGAAACCCTGCTACCCGAACTCTTCCGCCACGTCTGCGACAACCTGCCCATCGCCAAAAGAATGCGCTGGGGCGATAACGAACAAAGCTTCGTCCGCCCCGTGCTGACCCTCGTGGCACTCGCTGACGAACGCATCCTGCCGCTCGACTACTTCGGCATCCGCGCCGGCCGCGACACCCTCGGGCACCGCGTCCACCACCCCGAACCCGTCAGCATCCAGAGCGCCGCGAGCTACGAAGCCGACCTGCGCGCCGCGCACGTCATCGCCAGCCACAGCGAACGCATGGAACGCATCCGCGAGCAGGTCGAAAAAGAAGCCGCTGCCCTCGGCGGAAGCGCCATCCTGCCCGAAGCTCTGCTGATAGAGAACGCCAGCCTCACCGAATGGCCGGTCGCCATCAGCGGCAGCTTCGACGAACGCTACCTCGCCGTCCCGCAAGAAGTCCTCATCACCACCATGCAGGACAACCAGAAAACCTGCGCCGTCGTCGGCGCCTGCGGCAAAATCCAGCCGCACTTCATCGCCATCGCCAACCTCGAAAGCCAAGACCCCGCCACCGTGCGCAAAGGCAACGAAAAAGTCATCCGCCCGCGCTTCGCCGACGCCGAATTCTTCTGGCAACAAGACCTCAAACACCGCCTGGCCGACTACCTGCCGCGTCTCGAAGCCGTCACCTACCAGGACAAACTCGGCTCACTCGCCGACAAAACCCGCCGCCTCGAAACGCTGGCGCGCGAACTCGCCGCTGTAACCGGAGCGGACGCCGAACACGCGGCGACCGCTGCCCGCCTCTCGAAAAGCGACCTTCTCAGCGAAATGGTGATGGAATTTCCCGAACTGCAAGGCATCATGGGGCGCTACTACGCCGCTGCCGAAGGCCTGCCCGCCGACATCGCTGCCGCCATCGACGAACAATACTACCCGCGCGGCGCAGGCGGCGAACTGCCACAAAGCCCGACAGGACTGACACTGGCACTCGCCGAAAAACTCGACACCCTCGTCGGCGGCTTCGCCATCGGCGCCAAACCGACCGGCAGCAAAGACCCCTACGCCCTGCGCCGCATGGCCATCAGCCTCATCCGCCTCATCAACGAAAACAACCTGAACCTGCCGCTGGACCGCGCCCTCGCCGCCAGCGCCGCCACCTACCCAGCCGCCCTCGCCGCAGACAAACACACCGCCGCCGTACGCGACTACATCCGCGAACGCCTCGACAGCTACTACCGCGAACAGGGCATCCGCAGCGAAACCGTGCAAGCCGTGCTGGCGCTTAACAGCGACGACCTTGTTGATAACGACCGCCGCATCCGCGCCCTCGACACCTTCGCTGCGGGCGACAACGTGAAAAACCTGCTGGCGAGTGCCAAACGCATCCGCAACATCCTGAAAAAGAACGGCGAACGCGACGGCGCGGTGCAAACCGCCCTGCTGCAAGAGCCCGCCGAACAGGCGCTGTGGCAAGCATGGCAGGACAAACAGCCCACCTTCGAACAAGCCCTCACCGCCGGCGACTACCGCGCCGCCCTCGAACCACTCGCGACCCTCGGCGCACCGCTGGATGCCTTCTTTACCGACGTGATGGTGATGAGCGACGACCCGGCCCTGCAACAAAACCGCCTGACGCTGCTCACCACCCTGCAACGTGGCTTCGACCAAATCGCCGACCTGTCGCTGCTTTCCGAATAACATGCAGTCATAGGGCGGCACACCCATGCCTTAACAGCAGGAGAAAACCGGTGGAACCCAAAACCTACACCAACAGCTACGGCCTCGTCTTCGACAGTCAGGAAGAACTCGAAGCCTGGGATGCTTATGTTGAAGAACGCCTCGCCAAAGCGCGGCAGACGCCCGTTATCAGTCACGAAGAAGCCAAAGAAGAAATCCGTTTGCTGCGCGAGGGCCTGCGTCATGTACCGTATACGGTGGAATAGAGCGGCTATCCGCGCCTTGCAAACTATCGCGGCATACCTGAAAGAAGAACGTGGTGTACCGTGGGTTGCGGATAGGGTTATCGCCGATATAGAAAGAATCATCGACGACTACATCGCCTTCATGCCGCGCATGTTCACCCAATCGCCCGGCGGCACGGCGCACGCCTGCTGCCTGCCCTATCCCTACATCATCTACTACGACATTGACGAAGCCCCCACACCGTGACCATCCTTGACATCATCCACGGCGCACAGGGCGAACGGCGCCGCTGACCCCCGCCCGCATCCGGCGGGCGCGGCGGGTTGACGTTCACCCATCCGGAGAATATCCATGAAAAAAATCCTGACCCTGATCCTTTTGGGCATCGTTATTATCGCCACCGCGCTTGGCACCTATCTCTATGCACACAAAGAAAGCGAAATTCCCAATGAAACCGTCATCACCGCCATCAAGGCCCGCTTCCCGATAGAACTATCCCTATGGACGAGTGGGGAGACCAAACTCTCGCATCCCGACGTCCATATTGAGAACAGCGAAATCATCATCGAAACCGACTACGCCTTTACCGGTGCTGCGCAATCCGGGACGGTACAGGCACAAGCGGTCTTTACCGCCCGGCTCGATTATCGCAAGGGCAATCTGTACCTTCTCTGGTTTGAGCTGAAGAAATTGAGCAAAGACGGGCAAGAGATCAAGGCGGATCCATATGCGGTTAACCTCATCAACGCCATATCCCATGAACTGCAATATAAAAAACCGCTGCTCTATTTGGGTGATATTGTCGGAAACCCTGCATCCATAGACGACGTTAAAATCAAAAACGGCAAAGTCATCATCGAAAAGAAAAGAATGAGATTGTGGTGAACTCGCGCCGATACCCATAACCCTTTCAAGATCACGCACACCCATGCCCCGCATCCGGCAACTGCCCAACAGCCTCATCAACCAGATCGCCGCCGGCGAAGTTATCGAACGCCCGGCCTCCGTGGTCAAAGAAATCATCGAGAACGCCATCGACGCCGGCGCGACCGACATTGATATCGACATCGAAGACGGCGGCGGCAAACTCATCCGCGTCCGCGACAACGGCTGCGGCATCCACCCCGACGATCTCGTCCTCGCCTTCGCCACCCACGCCACCAGCAAAATCCAGAACATTGACGACCTCGAACATATCACTACCCTCGGCTTTCGCGGCGAGGCCCTGCCCAGCATCGCCTCCGTCTCCAAAACCACCCTGACCAGCCGCGCCGAAGGACAAGAACAAGCCTGGCGCATCAGCCCGCATCTCGGTAACGGCATCAGTCCCGCCGCACACCCGCCCGGCACCACCATCGAAATCCGCGACCTTTTCTACAACACCCCGGCGCGGAAAAAATTCCTCAAAAGCGAGCGCACCGAGCGTGCCCACATCCAGCAACTCGTGCAAAGCCTCGCCCTCAGCCATACGGGCATCCGCATCCACCTGAAAAACCACGGCAAAACCCTCGGCGACTACGGCGGCGACGACCTCACCGCGCGCATCCAGAGCGTACTTGGCGACGAACTGCTCGAACAGGCCGTCGCAATCGATGCCCGCGCCGCCGACATGCGCCTCTATGGCCGCGTTGGCCTGCCCACCTGCACCCACACCCAGCCTGACCAACAATACTTCTACATTAACGGCCGCATCATCCGCGACAAAATCATCGCCCACGCCATCCGCCAGGCCTACCAGGACATGACTTACCACGGCCGCCACCCCATCTACGTCCTCTACCTTGATATCAACCCCGAACTCATTGACGTCAACGCCCACCCTGCCAAACACGAAGTCCGCTTCCGCGAAAGCCGCCTCACCCACGACTTCATTTACAGCAGCCTCAACCACGCCCTGCGCGGCAACATCCCTGCCAATACGCCCACGCTGCCACCTGCCGCTCCGCCCGCCCGCAGCAGCGCGGACGACAGCGCGCCGCGCCCACGGCAAACCCCGCTCTACCTCGCAGGCGGCGAGCGCCGCCCCAGCCGCAGCGCCGTCGCCGAAAGCACCGCTTACTACCAATGGGCGCAACATATCCCCGCCCCGCCACCGCCCGCCTCCGCCTATCCACTGCCGTCAGCGGACAGCGTCGCGCCCAGCCCCGTGCTTCCCGCCGCTGCAGAACAGACGCAAGAACATCCGCTCGGCTACGCCCTCGGCCAGATCCACAACATCTTTATCCTCGCGCAGAACGCCCACGGCCTTGTCATCGTCGATATGCACGCCGCGCACGAACGCATCCTCTACGAACGCCTGAAACAACAACTGCGCGCACAAAACCCGCAAACCCAGCACCTGCTCATCCCGCAAAGCCTCACCGCTACCCCAGCAACCCTCGATACCCTCGCGCGGCACCATGACTGGCTCGCCCGCCTCGGCTATACCCTGACGGCAAGCGCGGACGAAAGCCGCATCGATATCACCACCGTTCCCGCCCTGCTCAAACACGCGCCCGCGCCGGAAATCGTCGGCGAACTGCTGCACGAACTGGGCGAGTACCCAGCAAGCACCGCCATCGCCCGTCTCGAAGACCAAATCCTCTCGCGCCTCTCCTGCCACAAAGCCGTGCGCGCCCACGACGCCCTCAATCTCGACGAAATGAACCAGCTGCTGCGCGATATCGAAAACACCCCGGCCAGCGGGCAATGCAACCATGGCCGCCCGACCTGGATCCAGCTCTCGACTGACGAGATCGGCAAATACTTCATGCGTGGCGAATGAACCGCTGCGGCGTCAATACAGCCGCCAGGCGGCAAAAACCGCGTAGCTGCCCCGCTTGGTGGCACCGCTTGCCCGGAATACAAAAAGCAGGCTGCGCCTGCTCGATGGGTTGAAGCCCATCCAGCGCCTGCCAAGCGGCAGGTACCGTTGGCGGTGGCGCGGCGCAGGCCGGCATGAGGAAGTTTTGTCGCGCGCGGCGAGAATTGGTATAACCGTCCGCGCCATGCCGCCGCCCGGCGGCATGGCCTGTTTTTCAACCCTTACAAGGAATCGCCATGAATCATGCCGTCGAACGCTTTTTGCACGTATTACAGGAACACGATGCGGCGGGCTACGCCTATCCGCCCGCCGACGCCGCCGCGCTGGCGGCGTTTGAAGCGGCGCACGGCATCACTCTGCCCGCCGCCCTGCGCGAACTGTATCTGCATATGGACGGGCAGGAGAGCGAGGTACTCAACGCCGTGCCCTACCGCCTGCTGCCGTTGGCGGAAATCCCGCAGGTGCAGGCACGCCTGCTGGCGCATATCGGGCAGACCTTCGGCGCGGACTGGGCGACATACCGCCTGCCCGATTTTGAAGATGGCGACGCGGTGCGCGAGGTGCTGTTTGATGCGGCGCGCCTGCCGGTCTTCCAGAATGTGAACAACGATTTTTATTGTCTGGATTTTGCCCCGGCCGCCGGCGGCGTTTCCGGACAGGTGGTTGCGGTGATGGGTGAACCGGCACCGGACGATGGGGCACCGCTGCTGCTGATGTTCGACTCTTTCGAGGAGTGTCTGGAAGATGTTGCCGCCGATATGGGCGATGACACCACGCCGGATATCGAGACTTTTCTGGCGCAGGCGGGCGAGGAGCTGGAAGCTTTCGGCGATTTGCTCGATATCGCGCAGCAGGATTTCGGCGCTTATGACGCGGCGGTCGAGGCGCATATCGTCCGCACGCTGGGCGGGACGGCGGGCGTGCTGCGCGATGTGGCGGCAGATGATGCGGCGGGCGGCAGGCGGGTACATATCTACCACCTCGCGGCGGATGAGGCGCGGCCGTTTCAGGTGCTGGTGACGAGCGGCATGGGCGAGGCGGCGCAAACGGGGCAGGAGCAGCGGACGGAACTGGTGCTGCTGCTGCCGCCGCAGTGGCCTGTGCAGGCGGATGACCCCGCTGCCGCCTGGCCGTTGCAGGCGCTGCACCTGATGGCGCGGCAACTGGCAGGGGTGCAGGGCGGTAATGTGATCAGGCTGGATGACGGCGCGACCCTGCCCGGCACGCCGTTCGCAGGTTTCCTCTTTTATCCGCCGCAAATCAGCCTGCCGCCGGATTTCCTGCACCTGTCCCTGCCTGATGGCAGGGAGGTGTCGTTCCTGGCGCTGGTGCCGCTTTACCCCGCCGAAATCGCCCTGCTCGCGGAAGAGGACGGCATGACGCGCCTCTTTGCGGGGTTTTCGCGCCACCACGTGACGGAATGCGTGGATGTCGCCCGCCCCGATTGTGCGCGTTCAGAGTAAGCCGCAGCGTTGGAAATAGGCGCGGTAGGCGGCGATTTTCTGCGCGAGTTTGAGCGGGTAGGCGCGCGAGGTGGAGGGCAGGCGGGTCAGTTCCAGCGCCCGTCCGTCCATTTGAAAGGCCAGACTCGCGCCGGTTTTCAGCGCGGTCTTGTCGCCCGGGACGAAACCGAGCAGGACATCGGTCGCCTTGCCGCCGGTGGTGAAGATGTGGCGCAACTGCGGCAGTTGCCGCACGACGGCGGGCAGGTCGAGGGTCTCGACGATGTGCAGATGGGCGTCGGCGGCATTGCCCTGCATGCGGATGGCGCGGCGCACACTGGGACAGATGGCGATGCCGCGCGCGGCAAGGAAGGCGCGGATGCGGTCGGCATCGAAGCGCTTTTCCCCCGGCACGGCGAAATAGGCGGGGTCGTCGAAGAAGATGCTGCCGTAAACGCGCCACATGTCGTTCTGGTAGTTGGGATAGTGGAACTGCATGCTGCGTTTTTCCGCAGGCGGCGGAAAGCTGCCGCTCATCATCACGGTGGCATGCGGCGGCAGAAACGGCGGGAAGGGGTGGGTTTCGATTTCCATGCGGTTTTCGGGCGGCAAAAAGCCAAACCCGCAGGTTTGGCTTTTTTGCCGTGTGTTTCCGTGTTCAGGTGTCCAGGTTTTCCAGCGCGGCGGCGCAGAAGGTTTCCTGCCGGTCGGCCGGAATGGCGGCAACCTGATCCTTGATGAGCTTCATCGTTTGCTCGCCGGCATTGCCGTCTTTTTTCAGTTCTTCTTCCGCTTTTTTGTAGTAATCGTCGCAGGAACCGGCGAGGGCGGCGGCCGGGAGTGCCGCAGCGATGAGGGCGGCGAGCAGTGTTTTTTTCATAAATATTCCTTGTGGTTACGGGGGGAGAGCCGGATGGCGCCATGATAGTATCATGACGACAGGCGGCTGTATCTTCTCATTTCATGTGCCGCGCATCACGGTTGCAGGGCGAGGTAGAGATTCTGCCCGTTGCGGTAGATGAGCAGCGGCACGGGGCGTTTGCTGTCGGCTTTTTCCAGCAGGCGGCGCGCCGTTTTCACGTCTTCGACGCGTTTGCCGCCGACGGCAACGAGGATGTCGTTTTCGCGCAGGCCGGAGCGTTCTGCCGCCGAGTCGCTTTTCACGCCGCTGATGCGCACACCTTTGCCTTTGTATTTGAGGGCTTCGCGGTCGTCCCGGTCAAGCGCGCTCAGGCTGAGGCCGCGTACCGCCTGTGTCGCCGTCTTGCCCGTTGCGGCGATGTCGTCGCCCGCGTCGTTGAGGTTGCCGATTTCGACCCGGACGCTTTGTTCTTTGCCGTCGCGCAGCAGTTTGATGTCGGCCTTGTTGCCAATCGGCGTGGTGGCGACCAGTGCGGGCAGGTCGGCGGATTTGTTGACGGGCTTGCCGTTGAATTCGGTGATGACATCGCCGTTTTCGATGCCCGCCTTCGCCGCCGGTGAGTTTTCCATGACTTCGGCGACCAGCGCGCCGTGCGGGTTGTCCATGCCGAAGGATTCGGCGAGGGTCTGGTCCAGCCCCTGGATGCGCACGCCGAGCCAGCCACGCACCACTTCACCCTTGTCTTTCAGCTGGTCGGCGATGTTTTTCGCCATGTTGATGGGGATGGAGAAGGCGAGGCCGTTGAAGGCACCGCTGCGGCTGTATATCTGCGAGTTGATGGCGATGACTTCGCCCTTACTGTTGAAGAGCGGGCCGCCGGAGTTGCCGGGGTTGACCGCCGCATCGGTCTGGATGAAGGGGACGTAGTCGCCGCTCGGCAGGTTGCGGGCGACGGCGCTGACGATGCCCTGCGTCGCGGTGTGGGTGAAGCCGAAGGGCGAGCCGATGGCCAGCACCCAATCGCCGACTTGCACTTGATCGGAATCGCCGAGTTTGGCGACGGGCAGTTGCCCACCCTGGATTTTCACGAGGGCGACATCGGTGCGTTTGTCCAGGCCGATGACTTCGGCGCTGTATTCTTTGTTGTTGTTGAGCTGCACGCGCACTTTTTCCGCGCCATCAACGACATGGGCATTGGTGAGGATGTAGCCGTCGCTGTCAATGATGAAGCCGGAACCCTGTCCTTCCAGCACGCGCTCGCGCGGCGCGTCCTGCTCGAAGGGGAAATCGCCGAAGGGATTGCCGGGCAGGCCGCCGAAGAAGTCTTCAAAGACTTCCGGCGGCAGGCCGTTGATGGTCGCGGGCGTCTTGACGCGGCTTTCCACTTCGATGCTGACCACTGCATCCTTGGTCTTGGCGACGAGGGCGGTGAAGTCGGGGGCGGGGTCGGCAAAGCCCGTCGGGACGGCGAGCGCGAAGGCCAACATAACCAATGTTTTATTCATCAATACCTCTGATTGCATTAAGATAGACCGCACATTTTGGCTACCCCCACCTTACCTTAGCCGAAACAACCGATTACAGAAAAATAAGGAGCAACTCATGCACGTTCTGATTATAGAAGACGACAAAGACGTCGCCGCCTACATCACCAAGGGACTCAGCGAAAGCGGCTATGTCGTCGATGCCGCGCATACCGGTACCGAAGGGCTTTCCATGGCGCAAAGCGGGCAGTACGACATCCTTATCGTGGACCGCATGCTGCCCGAACTGGACGGACTCTCCGTCATCGAGCAACTGCGCAGCGAAGGCATGAGCACCCCCGTCCTTATCCTCTCGGCGCTGGGCGAAGTGGATGACCGTGTCGAAGGGCTCGCCGCCGGTGGCGACGACTACCTCGTCAAACCCTACGCCTTCTCCGAACTGCTCGCCCGCGTGCGGGCGCTGACCCGCCGCCGGGGTGGCGAAATCCAGGACCAGATGATGCTGGAAGTGGCCGACCTGCAACTCGACCGTCTGAAACGCAAAGTCACCCGTGGCGGCAAAAAAATCAACCTGCAACCGCGCGAATTCCGCCTGCTCGAATACCTGATGAGCAATGCCGGGCAAGTCGTCACCCGCACCATGCTGCTCGAAAAAGTCTGGGAATACCACTTCGACCCGCAAACCAACGTCATCGACGTGCACATCTCGCGCCTGCGCAGCAAAATCGACAAAGACTTCGACCCACCCCTGATTCACACCGAACGCGGCGCAGGATACAGCCTCTATGACCCAAGCGGCTATAACTAAGCGCTTGCGCGACTGGGGGAAGGCGGTGCGCACCACCGCCTTCAAATTTTCCCTGCTCTTCACCCTGGCATCGAGCTTCGTTACCGCCGTTTCGATGTACACCCTCTACCGCAGCGCCGAAAAAGAAATCCGCGAACAAATCGACTCGCGCCTCCTCGCCGAAACCACCAGCCTGCGCCGCCGCTTTGAAGAACGCACCAGCATCGGCCTCTACACCCCCGTACTCGGCATCATCGAACGCGTCCCCGGCGACCCGAACATCACCTTCTGCGTTACCGCACGCAGCGGCAGCACGGGCAACAGCGGCAACAACAACCCCTTTACTAACGGCTTCGCCGCCAACAGCCCCATCGCCGCAGCGGACAGCCAGCCGGCGAGCATGGACAGCGCGGGCGCCGACCTCATCATCCTCGACAGCAGCGTCGCCGACCTCTGCCGCATCAATACTGCCGATGCGGGCAGCAGCGTCGGCAACCTGCGCATCAACCTCGTCATGCGTGTCGTCATCGTTAACACCGCCGACAACCGCTACACCCTCATCACCGCCTACGACACCACCAACGAGCAAAAAATGCTGCGGCGGATGCTGGACAACACCATCTACGTTACCGCCTTCCTCATCCTCATCGCCTTCATCGGTTCCTTCCTCATCGGCTACAACATTATCCACAGCATCTCGCGCATCTCGCGCACCGCGCGGCGCATCGTGGACGGCGACTTCGGTGAACGCGTCCCCACCCGCGCCAACGATGCCGACGAAATGAACCAGCTCGCCGACGATCTCAACCACATGCTGGACCGCATCGAAACCCTCATCACCAGCCAGCGGCAAGTGACAAACAACATCGCGCACGACCTCAGAAGCCCGCTGAACCGCCTGCGCAACCGCATGGAAGTGGCACTGCTCGACCGCAACAGCGACACCAAAACCCTGCGCGACGTCATCGCCGACTCCGTCGAAGACGCCGAAAACCTGCTCAAAACCTTCAACGCCCTCCTCAGCATCGCGCAAGTCGAAAGCCGCGCCAAAGACGACTTCACCCACACCAGCCTGAGCGCCATCTGCGAAGACCTCGCCGAACTCTACGACGTCTTGAGCGAAGACGGCGAACACACCTTCGCCGCCGAAATAGAGCCCGACCTCGACATCATGGGCAACCGCCAGCTCATGGCCCAGGCCATCACCAACCTGCTCGATAACGCCGTCAAATACACGCCGAGCGGCGGCAACATCCGCCTCAGCGCCGAAAAACGCGGCGAAAACATCTTGGTCAGCGTTGCCGATAACGGCAAAGGCATCCCGCCGGACAAACGCGACGACGTATTAAAACGCTTCGTCCGCCTCGACAGCGCGCGCAGTACCCCCGGCAACGGCCTCGGCCTCTCGCTGGTCAGTGCCATCGTCGCCCTGCACAACGGCAGCCTGACCCTGCACGACAACAAACCCGGCCTGCGCATCCAGATTACCCTGCCGACCGAAACCGCCTACCTGCGCCGCCAGCACGAAAGCCAATACTGAAAAACCGCGATATGCCCCGCCAACCCACCCCAAACCCCGAAGGAAAACCATCCCATGAACCAAACCCTCTGGCGCTGGATACGCATCATCCACTGGATCCTCGGTGCCTACATCCTCACCGCCCTGACCTTCTTCGCCGCCACCGGCTTCATGCTTAACCACGGAGCCTGGTTCGAGCGCGACCCCATCGAAACCCAATGGCAGGCCAACCTGCCGGACGACCTCCCCCTGCCCGCACTCAGCGACGACGAAAACGCGCCCACCCCCGCCCTCAGCCCCAAACTCACCGCCTGGCTGGCCGAACGCAGCCCCTACCCCATGCACGCCTACACCCTGAAAGCCGAACCGCCGCAGCTCATCCTCGAAACCAGCGCACCCGGCAGCGAAGCCAGCATCACCATTGACAGCGAAACCCGCAGCGTCGGATACAGCGGGCGCAAAAACGGCATCATCAGCCTGCTCAACAACCTGCACAAAGGCCGCCACGCCCCGCGCATCTGGCACCTCTTCATGGACAGCTTCGCCATCCTCACCATCCTTGTCGCCATCAGCGGCCTGGCGCTGCTCGTTTACTACCGCAAACAGCGCAGCAGCACCTGGCTGTGGACCACCACCGGCATCAGCATCCCGCTCATCATCATCTTCCTCAGCATCCACTACTGACCCATCCCCGGAAAACCATCTGGGTATGCCGGCGCGCCGCTTCCCGGAACAGGCCGGCCTCACCCGCCCGCCAAAAAACAAACCACGCCCCAACCGAGACGCCCGCATGAACCCAACCCTCGCCTACCTCCTCCTCGCCGCGCAAAGCCTTGCCTGGCTCATCTGGCTGTGGAGCCGCCGCCCACAGCGCGTTGGCGACGACAACAGCCCGCTGCTCCTGCTCTACGCCAGCCAGGGCGGTCAGGCCGAAACCCTCGCCCGCACCCTGGCGCCGCAACTCGGTGTGACCGCGCAGAGCCTCGACGCCTGGCACGCGCACCACCCCGTGAAAGCCCTCAACCACAAAACCCTCATCCTCATCGCCAGCACCACCGGCGAAGGCGATGCGCCCGACAACGCCGTGCGCTTCACCCGCTCCCTGCGCAAACACAGCGCGCCGCTTGCCGACACCCGCTACCACCTCCTCGCACTTGGCGACAAA
This sequence comes from uncultured Cardiobacterium sp., assembly GCF_938028825.1. Lineage (GTDB taxonomy): Bacteria > Pseudomonadota > Gammaproteobacteria > Cardiobacteriales > Cardiobacteriaceae > Cardiobacterium. The sequence goes on from NZ_CALIZP010000044.1 coordinate 39,923, forward strand.
CGCTACCCGCACTACTGCGCCTACGGCCACACCCTCGACCGCGAACTCAAACGCCTCGGTGCCGCCGCCGCGAGCCCCATCGCCACCGTGGACAACCTCGACCCGCAAACCATCACCTACTGGCAACAACAACTCGCCGCCGCGCACGACCTCACCATCACCGCTCCCGTCCAGGCACCCGCGCACCACGCCACCCTCGGCGCGCGCACCCTGCTCAACCCCGACAGTGCCCAACCCATCTACCACCTGCGCCTCGACTGCCCGACCATCCCCGCCGACACCGCCCTTATCGAAATCACCATCCCGCAGGAAAACGGGCAGGACATCCGCCGCCAGTACAGCGTCGCCGCCATCGCGCCGGACGGCAGTCGCGGCCTCGACCTCATCGTCCGCCTGCAAACCCACCGCGACGGCACCCCCGGCCCCGGTTCCGCCTACCTCACGCAAACCCTCGCTATTGGCGACACCCTGCACATCCGCCCGCTCACCCACCACCCCGCCGATCTGCCCGCAGAGCCTCGCCCGCTCATCCTCATCGCCAGCGGCAGCGGCCTCGCGGGCATCCTCGGTATCCTCACCCGCATGGAAGCCCGCTACCCCGCGCGCGCCAACAGCCTCAAACACTGGCTCATCTACGGCGAACGCCACCCCGAACACGACCGCATCTACGCTTCCTGCCTCGAAAAACAGCGCGAAGACGGCATCCTCACCTGGCTGGACCGCACTTACAGCCAGGGCAATCCGCCGCAATACGCGCAGCACATCCTGGAAAGCCAGCAAGAACGCCTGCTCAGCCAACTGGACGCCGGTGCCGTCCTCTACATCTGCGGCAGCGCGGACAAAATCGGCGCGGGGACGATGGACACCCTGCACCAACTGCTCGGCGAAAAAGCCTGCGACCGCCTGACGAAGGAAAACCGCCTGCACCTCGACACCTTCTAGGCGACCTGCCATTGCCGCGACCACCTCACCGCCTGCCTCCCGGCGGCAGCGCAAGAACGGCGGTGCGTGGCGAGACTGCGCGTTATGCCGGATACAGCGCGCCGAGGATGCGTGTCTGCCCGCCGGTGGTGGTACCGAGCGGCAAGGGGTGGCGGGCGGTAAATTGCGCGGCGAGCCAGGCGAAGCCCGCCGCTTCCAGCGCCTGGGTCGGGATGGGGCAGGGCGTGGTGCGCTGATGGCGCGCGGCGAGCAGGGCATTGATGCGTTCAACCAGAAAGGCGTTTTTGGCACCGCCGCCGGCAAGGATGATGTCGCCCGCGTCTGCGGGGATGGCGGCGCAGATACTCTGCGCGGTGAGTTCGAGCAGGGTGCGCTGCACATCTGCCGCCGCTTCGCCGCCGTGCAGGTGGCGGTTGAGCCAGTCGAGATGGAAATAATCGCGGCCGCTGCTTTTCGGCGGCGCGCGGTGGAAGTACGGATCGGCGAGGCAGCGGGCGAGCAGGCCGGGCAGGAGGGTGCCGCTGCGCGCCCAGTCGCCGCCGGTGTCGAAGGGCAGGCCGCGCGTTTGCCGGATCCAGCTGTCCATGAGGCCGTTGCCGGGGCCGGTGTCGTAGCCGCTGCTGCGCGCCGGGGTGAGCAGGCTGATGTTGGCGATGCCGCCGATGTTGATGACGGCGGCGCGCTCAAGCCCCAGCAGACCGCGCTGGAAGAGGGGCGCAAGCGGGGCGCCCTGGCCGCCGGCGGCGATGTCGCGGCTGCGGAAATCGGCGATGGTGTCGATGCCGGTAAGCTCGGCGAGGCGGGCGGGATTTTGCAGCTGGATGGTGTAGGGCGGATCGTGGTCGGGGGCGTGGCGCAGGGTCTGGCCGTGGGTGCCGATGGCGGTGATGGCGGCCGCAGTCATGCCGGTTTCGCGGAGCAGGGCGGCGACGGCGGCGGCGCTTGCGGCGGCGTGTTCCCAGGCAGCGACGGCGGCGCGGTGCAGTTCGTTGCCGCCAGGGCGGTAGAGAGCGTAGAGGGCGGCGCGCAGGGCGGGCGGCATGGATTGCCCGCTGTGGGCGAGATAGGTACAGCGCGCGCCATCCGTGCGGATGAGGGCGGCGTCAATGCCGTCCAGACTGGTGCCGGTCATGAGGCCGATGTAGTGGCGGGGCATGGTCATGGTCGTGAAAAAGCCCGCCGAGGCGGGCTTTTTTGTGTGGACGCGGGCTTATTTGCCGCTTTCTGCCGGAGCGGCGTCGGCAGGTTTTTCTGCTTCGGCGGCAGGGGCGGTGGCTTCGGCCACGCTGCTGGCAGCTTCGTGGACGTGTGCCTTGGCGGCGTCCATCGCGTCGCCTGCGGCTTCTTTGGCGCCATTTACCGCTTCGCCCACGGCGGCTTTGGCGTCGCCCACGGCTTTGTCGGCAGCTTCTTTGGCTTCACCGGCGACTTCTTTCGCCTTGTCGGCAGTCGCGGCGGCGGTTTCTTTCACGTCTTTGGCAGCGGAAGCGGCGGCTTCTTTGCTTTTGTCTTTGGTTTCGTCAGAGCAGGCAGTCAATACGCTTGCGGCAGCCAGGGCGGCTAACATGAGGGTGCGGATGTGCATGGTAAGTACCTCGTTTGAGTTAAAGGGGTTCGCGGCGCAGTATAGCCGTATGTTGTAGTGGCGCAACATACGTTCGGTTAAGGTTCAGGTAATGTTGGCGACATCTCCCGCGCCCTGCCGCAGGACGGCGGGCGGCATCACGGTAAGGTCGAGCACAGTGGTCGGGTTGAGCGGCAGGTCGCCCGCGTCCACGATGAGGTCGATGAGGCCGGTGGCGGCGGCGGGCAGGTCGTGGATGTCGCCGCCGAAATCGTCGCCGTCAAAAAGCGACACGCCCATCAGCGCCTCGCCGTGCGCGGCGAGCAGCGCCTGCATGACGGGATGAGCGGGGACGCGGATGCCGATGGTTTTGCGCTTGTCGTTCTGCACGCGGCGCGGCACTTCGCGGCTGGCGGGCAGGATGCAGGTGTAGGCGCCGGGGAAGAGGGTCTTCAGCAGGCGGTATTGCACGTTATCGACGCGCGCGTAGCGGGCGAGGTCGCCGAGGTCGGCGCAGAGGATGGTGAAGGGGTGGTCGCGGTCAAGCGCGCGGATGTGGCGGATTTTCTCCGCCGCCGCCTTGTCGTCCAGGCGGCAAAGCAGGGCATAGCCGGAATCGCTCGGCACGACGGCGACGGCACCGCTTCTGATGATGTCGGCAACGCGGTCGATGTCGCGCGGCTTGATGCGTTCGGGGTGAATTTCGAGTATATCGCTCATGGCAGGTTCCTGTGTTTATAGTCGTTTCAGATAGGACTGGGACTCGTCAACACCAAGTTCTATTTGGGACGACTATGGCGTCCGCCGCGCGGCGGCGGGCGAGTGTGCGAGAATATAACACGTCCCGCCCCTACCGGAGTCCACCCCCATGCCCACCCTGCATGAACTGCGCGCGCAAATCGACGCGCTTGATGCCGACATTCTCGCCCGCCTCTCCGAACGCGCCCGCTGCGCGCAGGCCGTCGGTGCCATCAAAAAAGCCGAAGGCAGCAAAGACATCGCCTATTACCGCCCGGAGCGCGAGCGGCAGGTGCTGGAACGCATCGCTGCGCTGAACGGCGGCCCGCTGCCGGATCAGGAAATCATGCGCCTTTTCCGCGAAATCATGTCCGCCTGCCTCGCCCTCGAACTGCCGCTGGAAATCGCCTACCTCGGCCCGGAAGGCACTTTCACCCAGGCCGCCGCGTTGAAACAGTTCGGCCATTCCGTCACCACCCGCCCGCTGCGCTCCATCCCCGACATCTTCAAGGCGGTGGAAAGCGGCGTGTGTAATTACGGCGTGGTGCCGGTCGAGAACTCGACCGAAGGCATGGTCACGCATACCCTGGACAGCTTCGTCACCTCCAGCCTCAACATCTGCGGCGAAGTGCTGCTGCGCATCGGGCAGAACCTCATGACCCACGCCACCATGCTGGCGGACATCCGCCGCGTTTATTCGCACAGCCAGTCGCTGGCGCAATGCCGCAGCTGGCTGGCGGAAAACCTGCCGCATGCGGACATCATCATGGTCGGCAGCAACGGCGAAGCGGCCCGCCTCGCCTCCGAAGAACCGGACGCGGCGGCGATTGCCGGAAAAATGGCAGCAGAACTCTACGGCGTGCCGGTGCGCTACCCGCATATCGAAGACGACGGCAACAACACCACGCGCTTTCTCGTCATCGGTCAACAGGCAAGCGGCATCAGCGGCTGCGACAAAACCACCATTCTCGTCTCCTCACAGAACCGCCCCGGCCTGCTCTACCAGCTGCTCGAACCCATCGGCCGCCACGGCATCAACATGACCCGCATCGAATCGCGCCCCAGCCGCCGGGGCATGTGGGAATACGTGTTCTTCATCGACCTCGAAGGCCACCGCGACGAACCGCCCATGCGCGTCCTCCTCGACGAAATCCGCGACCGCGCCAGCCTCTTCCGCATCCTCGGCAGCTATCCGCAGGCGGTATTACAATAATTCACCAACCCCAACACAGGCCCCCACATGGCACAAACCCACTACGACACCCTCGGCGTCGCCAAAGACGCCAGCGCTGCCGACATCAAAAAGGCGTATCACCGCCTGGTGCGGCAGTATCACCCCGACATCAGCAAAGACCCCGATGCCGACAAGAAAACCAGCGAAATCAACCAGGCCTACAATGTCCTCAAAGATCCGGAAAAGCGCGCCGCCTATGATGCCGAACTCGCCAACCCCTTCGCCGGACAGGCGGGTGGCGCGGGCTTTGGTGGCGGCTTTGGCGGCTTCGACCCGCGTCAGGCGGGCGGCTACCGCGAATACCGCTTCGACGACAGCCGCTTCGGTGAAGGACAGCCCTTCGGCGGCGGCGATTTCCGCTTCGACGACATCTTCTCCGCCTTCGGCCACGCGCAAGAACAGCGCGCGCGGCAAAGCGGCCCGATCAAGGGCGAGGATCAGCACGCCGAACTCGCCATCGACATCGCCGCCGCCTATCAGGGCAGCGAGCGCAGCCTCAGCCTTGATATGCCGACGCTCACCGCGCAGGGCGAAATGACCTACGCCCGCAAAACCCTGCACGTCAAAATCCCCAAAGGCATCATCGAAGGCCAGCAAATCCGCCTGCGCGGTCAGGGTCTGCCGGGCTGGAACGGCGGCGACAACGGCGATCTCTACCTGAAAATCCGCTTCCATGAAAACCCCGGCCTCTACGTCAAAGACCGCAAGGACGTGTACCAGCAAATCCGCGTCATGCCGTGGACGGCGGCGCTCGGCGGCAGTCTGGAAGTGGCGACACCGGCGGGCAGGCTGCACGTCAGCATCCCGGCGAACAGCAAAAACGGGCAGAACCTGCGCCTCAAAGGCAAAGGCATCCCCGCCAAAGAAGCGGGCGACCTGTTCCTCACCATCAACATCGACCTGCCGCAAGCCGACAGCGACGCCGACCGCGCCGCCTGGCAACAACTGGCGGCACACTACGGCGCAAGAGGCTGAACCATGCACGACGAACACGACATCCAACTGAGCTACCGCGAAATCATCCGCGCCTGCGACAGCGACGACACCTGGTTTACCGGCATCATCGAAGCGGACATCATCCACGTCAACGGCGACCCGCAACAGGCGACATACAGCGGCTACCAACTGGCGCGTCTGCGCCGCGCGCGGCGCATCAGCCGCGACTTCGAGGCAAGCGCGCCCGCGACCGCGCTCATCCTGCAACTGCTGGACGAACTCGACACCCTGCGCAAGGGGCGGTGATGCCCGTCGCGCAGCGTACTGCCGTTTTATCGTTCCGCCCAACCCCAAGGATTTCATGACCCGCCCCCTGCTTGGCGCCTTCATCGCCCTCTTTCTCGGCAGCGCCCACGCCGCGCCTGCCACCCTGCCGCACACGGAGGAACGCATCCTGCACAGTGTCCATACCGGCCGTGATTACCGTATCCAGATTGCAACCGGCGGTGAGGCGCCGGCAGACGGCTACCCCGTGCTTTATATCCTTGACGGCGATACGCTTTTCCCCGCGCTTGCGGTGATGACGCAGTCCTGGCAATACCGCGCCGCAGAAACCGGCGCGCGTCCGCTGGCGCTTGTCGGCATCGGCTACGCGAACGGCGAACTGCTCGACCTCGCCTCCCGCAGTGCGGATTACACCCCGCCTGCGCCTCACTACCCCGATGACCGCTACACCTACGGCGGTGCCGAACTTTTCAGCCGCTTCATCGAAGAAGAACTCAAACCTGAAATCGCCAACACCCTGCCCGTCAACGACCGGCAACAAGCCATCCTCGGCCATTCCTACGGCGGGCTCTTCGCCCTCTACACCCTTTACAACCACCCGCAGCACTACCGTCATTACCTCATTTCCAGCCCGTCCATCTGGTGGAACGGACGCCGTGTCCTCGCCGACGCGCACCGCCTCGACACCGCACCGCAGCCGCCGGTGCACATCCGCATCACCGCCGGGGCCTACGAAGAAGAGAGCGATCCGCGCCTGCCGCCCGACCCCGAACGCGCCGCCCGCCAGAAAGCGCGCGGCATGGTCAGCGCGGCGCGCGACGCCGCCGCTCGGCTGCAAGCGGCGGGCATTGACGCCGAATTTCAGCTCTACCCGCAGGAAACGCACGGCACGGTAATGTTCACCGCATTGCCCGATTACCTGCGTTTCCTCTACCGCCAACTCGCCGCCGCGCAAAAGAGCGATTGAGCGGCGTGGCGTGCTTTACTGCCGATACCGTCAAATCGCTGAAAAAAGATAACGGTGCAGGGCAGGCATTTTCTCGTTGTTACGGCTTTTGGGCGGTTTAACTATTCAAGCCCCCCGTTTGCCACCATCTCCGCCCCGCTACAATCCACCATTAGAAGCCGCTCATGCCGCACTTCACTCCCGATCTCGCCAATCCGCACAGCCGTGGCTGGAGCGGCGGCTGTCATTCCCCCTGGCGGAACAGTCGGGGCTGGCTCGCCATCGGCGTCATCCTCCTCGGCATTCTCTATGACCCCAAGGCGTCCGCCTTTTTTGGCCTGACCCGCTACGGCGGGCTGTGCCTGCTCGGTGGGCCGAGGCCCACCCTACACGGGTTCAGTATTTGCGCCGCTTATATATTCCGCATCGCGAGGAGTCAGCATAGTATGTTGATTTAAATC
>NZ_CALIZP010000045.1 GCF_938028825.1 uncultured Cardiobacterium sp.
AGGAACGAACCCAGCAAACCGCTTTTGCCATCGCAGATAATGCTTTGTATCACAATGCCTTTTTCTCGCAACGCCGCGACCGCCTGCATGTAAAGCGCGTTGGTTTCCCGCTCAACTGCCACGACCGTCAAGGCGTGCTTGCTACAAGCGTCGTAGAGGACCATGACGCCCCATTTTCGGCCGAAATAAGTGGTGTCCATGATGAGGTTCACGGGTGCCTGTGGCAGCGCGCATTCGGCCTGTGTAGCGGCTTTGGCGAGGTGACGGCGGATGGTTTTGAGGCTGCATCCGTGCTGCGCGGCAAGCTGTGCGGCGCTTTGCTTGCCTTCGCTGTAGCACTGCCAAAGGGTGTTGGGATTAAGGCGTTGGCCCCCTATGAAATGGCGCTTACAGGAGCCGCAACGGTATTGCTGTTTTCCGTTGTCACGATGCCCGTTTTTCTTGACCTGTTTGGCGCCGCAGAAAAAGCATTTTTTGTGTTCAAAGGTTTTGACCCCGCGTAAAGCCTTACAGCGTAAGGGCTACAACGATTTTTAGCATGAAATTTGTCCATTACGCCGATTTTTTTTGTTTGCATCATGTCGCCGGGAAGGGCGGAATCCGTGCCTGCGGAAATCCGGAAACCACATTAACAAACGGGAAACACCGTTTGCTGTGAAGAACATTACTATAATCTGCACAAATTCACAGCAACGGGAGCGCCTTATGCATCTCTTTTCCCTGCGCGGCCAAACCGCCCTGATTACCGGCGCCGCCAAAGGCATCGGCAAAGGCATTGCCGCCGTCCTGCAACAGGCGGGGGCGACCATCACCATTGCCGACATCGATCGCGAACACGGCACCGCTACCGCTGCCGAACTGGGTGCCCATTACCAATACGTCGATGTCCGTGCACAGGCGAGCTGCCATGCCGCCGTGCAAGCCGTGGCAGAAAAGTTCGGCCAACTCGACATCCTCTGCTCGAATACCGGCATCTTTCCGCAGAAAACCCTGGCAGAGATGACGGAAGCGGACTGGGACGAAACCCACGGCATCAACCTCAAAGGCACTTTCTTCATGGTGCAGGCGGCGCTGGCGGTGATGCAGCCGCGCGGTTACGGGCGCATCGTCATCACCTCGTCCATCACCGGCCCGGTGACCGGCTTTCCCGGCTGGAGTCATTACGGTGCCAGCAAGGCGGGACAACTCGGCTTCATGCGCAGCGTCGCCCTTGAATACGCCCGCTTCGGCATCACCATCAACGCCGTCATGCCCGGCAACATCCTGAGCGAGGGTCTGCTCGCCCAGGGCGATACCTACCTCAACCAGATGCGCGCCGCCATCCCGACCCACACCCTCGGCACCCCGCAGGACATCGGCTACGCCGCCTGCTTCCTTGCCAGCCGTGAAGCGGCTTATATCACCGGGCAAACCCTCATCATCGACGGCGGGCAAATCCTGCCGGAATCGGCAGAAGCCCTGCTTTGATTGCCCCGCCGCGCGCCAGCCGCCATTTGCAACTGCGAAAATCGGCGGTTGGTGCGGCGTGTTGATAACAAAAGCAAAAAAGAACCTGCCGCAGGGCGGGCAGGTCGCCTGCCGCAACGCTGAGTGTCAACAGACCCTGATCAGCTATACGCCCCATACAACGCTATTGCCCACAAGATGGCGACGAAGGTCAGGCAGGTGTATTGCGCCGCCGAGCCTGCGTCTTTGGCACGTTTGGCAAGCGGGTGGATGGCGGTCGAGGTATGGTCAACCGCTGCTTCCAGCGCAGTGTTGAGTAGTTCGGTGACAAGCGATGCGCCCGAGGCGAAGACGAGCAGCATTTTCTGCGTCAGCGGGAAGGGCAGGAAAATCAGCAGGATAAGCAGTACCGTATGCAGCATCAGCAGTTCGCGGAAGCCCGCTTCTTCGATGGCGGCCTTTATGCCGTCCAGCGAGTAGCGCAGGGCATTAAAAAGGCGACCAATGCCACTTTTCGTGCCTTTGAAGGCGGCGGCGGGGTTCTCTGACGTGAGGGGGGGAGATTTTTTTTCGTCCTGCATGGCAATATCTCGACAAATAAAAACCCGCCATAGGAGCGGGTTTTGGGGAAGCGGTAGCAATCAGGTGGCAACAGCCTTGATGCGGGCGCTCAGACGGCTTTTCAGGCGGGCCGCTTTATTTTTGTGGATGAGGCCCTTACGTGCAGCGCGGTCCAGCGCGGAAGAAGTTTCGATGAAAACGGCCTGCATGGCGCTCTTGTCGCCACCTTCGATGGTGCGCAGCAGTTTTTTCACGGCAGTACGCATGGCGGAACGCTGGCTGGCGTTACGGGCGCGGGCTTTTTCGGACTGGCGGACGCGTTTTTTTGCTTGTGCTGTATTAGCCAAGATATTTCTCCTAAATAATCAATGAAAAAGGGGTAAAAGAGGGCGCGGATATTGCCCTTTTTCTTTAATTTTGTCAATGACTTTTCCCCTGCGACAGGGCCTTCCGGGCCTGTGGTTGTAATCCCCCTGCCGTGCTTCCATAATGCTGCCCTTTCCTGTTTTCGAGGTACTTTCCATGTCGTCGCAAGATGCTTTTCTCGCCGCGCAAAAGGTTATTCCGGGCGGGGTCAATTCGCCCGTCCGCGCTTTCCGCAGTGTCGGCGGTACGCCACGCTTTATCGCCAGAGCCGAAGGGCCTTATATTTTTGATGTGGACGACAAACGCTATATTGACTATGTCGGCTCGTATGGTCCGGCTATTGTCGGCCATGCCCACCCGGCCATTGTCCGTGCGGTACAGGAAGCGGCGACACGCGGTTTCGGCTTCGGCGCGCCGACGGAAGCAGAAACGGCGCTTGCCGAAGCCATCGTTGCCCGTGTGCCGGCGGTGGAGATGGTGCGCCTGTGCAATTCCGGCACGGAAGCGACGATGAGCGCCATTCGCCTTGCGCGCGGCTACACTGGCCGCAGTGATTTTTTGAAATTCGCCGGTTGCTATCACGGTCACAGCGACGGCCTGCTCGTCGCCGCCGGTTCCGGTGCACTCACCCTCGGCGTGCCGGATTCGCCCGGTGTCCCCGCCGCCTACGCACAACACACCCTGACTGCGCCGTATAACGACATCCCCGCGCTGGAACAGGCATTTGCCGACTACGGCGACCGCCTCGCCGCCGTCATCGTCGAACCCGTCGCCGGCAATATGAGCTGCGTCCCGCCCGACCCTGCCTTTTTGCATACCCTACGCCGCCTGTGCAGCGCGCACGGCGTCGTGCTGATTTTTGACGAAGTGATGACCGGTTTCCGCGTCGCCCGCAGCGGCGCACAAGAGTATTACGGCATTGAGGCCGACCTCGTCACCCTCGGCAAAATTATCGGTGGCGGGATGCCGGTGGGTGCCTTCGGCGGGCGACGCGCCATCATGGAACAGCTTGCCCCGCTTGGCGGCGTTTATCAGGCCGGAACGCTGTCCGGCAACCCTGTATCCGTCGCCGCCGGTATCGTCAGCCTCAGCCTCACTGACGACCCTGCGTTTTACCAACGCCTCAGCGAACACACCACAGCGCTGGCCGACGGCCTGCTTGACCGCGCCCGTGCGCACGGCATCCCGCTCGTCGTTAATCACCTTTGCGGCATGCTCGGCCTCTTTTTCAGCAGCGAAGAACGCATTGACAACCTCGAAGCCGTCAAACGCAGCGACACCGCCCGCTTCGCCCGCTTCTTCCACCACATGCTCGATGCCGGTGTGAACCTCGCGCCGTCTGCCTTCGAAGCCATCTTCACCGGCAGCCAGCACAATGCCGCCGTGATTGACGCGACCCTCACCGCCGCAGACCAAGCCTTTGCCAAACTCACCAAGGGGGAGTGAACATGGACATCGGCAACATCCGAAAAGACTTCGCCGACCACCCGCCGCTCGAACGCGCTGACCTGCATGACGACCCCATCCGGCAATTCGAGCGCTGGTTCAGCGAAGCCCTTGCCAGCGGCATCGCCGAAGCCAACGGCTTCGTCCTCAGCACCGTATCCGCCGACGGCCAGCCCTCGCAGCGCGCCGTCCTGCTCAAATACTTCGACGCCGACGGCTTCGTCTTCTACACCAACTACGACAGCCGCAAAGCGCAGGAAATCGCCGCCAACCCGCGCGTTTCCATGCATTTCCCCTGGTTCGCCCTGCAACGCCAAGTAAAAATTGAAGGTAGCGTCGAAAAAGTCTCACGCGAACAAACCCTCAAATACTTCCTCTCGCGCCCCAAAGGCAGCCAGCTTGGTGCCTGGACCTCGCCACAAAGCCAGGTCATCAGCTCGCGCCAACTGCTCATGCAACAATGGGAGCGCATGAAAGCCAAATTCGCCCACGGCGACATCCCGCTGCCCGACTTCTGGGGCGGCTACCGCATCCGCCCGCATGCCATCGAATACTGGCAGGGCCAACCCAACCGCCTGCACGACCGCTTCCGCTACACCCGCACCGAAAACGGCTGGGACATTGCCCGCCTCGCCCCCTGAGTCCGCGCCCATGAACATCGACAAAACCGACCTGCAACAACTCATCTACCAATACAGCATCGAAATCGTCCCCAAAACCCTGCGCCAAATCGGCGACATCCGTCCCTGGCTCGCTCCCGGCACCGAAGTGTACGTCCCCAACCTGCGCGGGCACAAAATCAGCGACAGCCTTGACGCCTGCGCCCAACTGCAAAGCCAGCACATGCAGGCCGTGCCGCACCTCGCCCTGCGCAACATCGCAAGCGAAGACGAACTGCGCCACACCCTCGACCGCATCACCGCCCTCGGCATCCGCCGCATCCTCGTCCTCGCCGGCGGTGCCAAAGAGCCGCTCGGCCCCTACGGCAGCGTCAAAGACCTGATGAAAACCGGCATCCTGCAAACCTACCCCTTCGAGCACATCGGTTTTGCCGGCCACCCCGAAGGCTCACCCGACATCCCCAAAGCTGAACAGGAAGCCGCCGAAGCCCAAAAACAGGGCTACGCGCTCACCTACCCGCACGACTACTACCTCACCACCCAATTCTGCTTCCAGATCGCGCCCATCACCGCCTGGCTTGACCACCTGCGCGCGCGCGACATTACCCTGCCCGTACACATCGGCATCCCCGGCGTCGCCGGCACCACATCGCTCATCCGCCACGCCCAGGCCTGCGGCATCGGCCAATCCATCAGCTTCCTGTGGAAAAACGGGCGCAACATCCGCCGCCTCATGGGCATCAGCACTCCGGACAAACTCCTCACCGACCTCGCCGCCTACCGCAAAACCCACCCCGACAACGCCATCCGCAAACTGCACTTCTACCCGCTCGGCGGCTTCGAGACCACCGTCAACTGGCTGCGCGCCATAGAAGCGGGCAACATCACCCTGACGGACGACGGCTTTACCGCCCAAACCTGACGCGTCGGGCGGGGCAATTACGCACATCCCGCCTCACCGGCACCCCAACCCACACCGGAGTCCCGCATGAGCAAAACCCCCGCCATCGCCGCCCAAATCGCCGACATCCGCGCCAGACTTGCCCGCCCCTGCACCGCCTTCACCACCGGCGGCTTCCGCCCGACCCACAGCGACCGCGGAGGCTGGCTTGGTCGCGTGTACATCTGCCGCCCCGACGAAACCGACCAACCGCAAGACGCCAACGGCAAGCCGCTCTACCCGCTGGCACAAATCCACCTGCCCGGCCTGCCCTGCATCCCCGCACAACTGCGCCACCTCACCTGGCTCACCCTCTTCATCGGCGACGACATCCCGCCGCTGGAAGAATACCCGCATCCCGAATGGCTCGCCGCCCCCGCCTCACTGCGCGGTGACACCATGTGGCGCACCGACCCCGGGCGCAACGGCAACGGCTGGCTCATCCGCGAATACACCGCTGCCGACCCCCTCATCCATCACCCCTACCCCGAACAAAACTGGCCCAAACCCTTCCCGCTCAAAGCCGAATACCACGCCATCAATATGCCGCTCTGGGACGGCGGCGGCATCCCGCCCGACATCGAAAACCAAATCTGCGCCCTCAGTCCCGAATACCCCAACCCCGCCGACGAAAATACCCTTGACTACTTCAAAGACATCCGCCATGACGACGAGCACGCCTACACCCACAAACTCGGCGGCTACCCCTCCTTCGCCCAAAGCGGCATCGGTCTCGCATTCCAGCCCGGCTACGAATACGTCCTGCAAATAAGCAGCGACGAAAAAGCGGGCTTCAACGTCATCGACAGCGGCAGCCTCATGTTCGCCCGCAACGCAGCAAGCGGCGACTGGCTGCTCTACTACGACTTCTACTGAACCGCCGCCCCATCAACCCACCCACACCGAAACGCCCATGAACACCCGGGAACAACAAGAACGCGCCGTCTTCACCGCCCTCTACCGCGACGAAGCCCGGGAAATCGCCATTCTCAGCAGCGAAGGCTGCGAAGGGGCGGGCAGGGCGGGCAAAGCGCTCATCTGGTCTGCCAACTGCGACATCCTCGCCTACAAAGACGGCGGCCAACTGCACCACGAAGAAGGCAGCGTTTCCTGGCCGGCAAACGATGCCGAACTCAACAGCGACGACCGCCCCCGCTTCCGCGACCTCACCCTCTACCGCCTGCGCGTCTGCCCGCACAAAACCGCGCCGCACGACTTCCTGCTGCTGGACATCCTCGCCGCAGACGTGGCCGACAGCGACCTCGAAACCATCCGCGCCGCTTACCGGCAACCCGTCATTTGGCAAGAAGCGCCCTTTGCCTCCTTCACGCTGGACAAAAATTTCCATACCTACAACGGCGAAGGCGACTGGCCGGGGCAGACCATCCGCTTCGCACTCGATGGCGACGACGAACAGGCACGCCCCACCGCCGCCGCCATTGCCACCCTGCGCCGCCTCACCGCCGCGCCGCAAGCATGGCATGACCGCCTCACTGCCCACGCCGCGCACGCCCTCCTCGATACCGCGCGCGCATGGCAGGCAGACGCGGAAAACGGCGACCCCGGCCTCAGCGAAGCCGCCTTTACCCGCCGCATCCGCCTGGAAGAAATCACCATCGGCGAAGACGGCAGCTTCACCGCCTGGTTCAACGACGACAGCATCTTCTGGGGGCACGTCATCACGGTCAGCATCGGCGCCGACGGCGCATACGAAGACGCCGACATCGCCGGATAACGCCAAGCGACACAACCACGGGAAGAACCCTTCCCCGTGGGTCTCTATACATCTCGATAGTCCGCGAAGAGGACAAAACCGTCGCCGCCTGCACTATCCCAGCGGCACGGGCGTGGCGCGCGGCCCGGTGAAAAGCGCGCCGGTGGCTGTAAATATAGTCGTTTCAAATGGATACGGTGTTGGCGAGAAGTGCCAACCCACTCAGATGATTTTCCGGGATGGGTTATAGTCAATAGCCAAGAAGCCGTAACAAGGCGCGCCGCCGCAGGCGGTACAAATGAGTACGGCAAGTATGAAACAGGTGGGCTTGAAGCCCGCCCGTTCTGTTGGCAAAAAGCCCGGCAGCGGTTTATCCGCGTTGCCACGACCAGATGATGAGCGCGACGCCGTTGGTCAGCAGTTCGATGGCGAGGAAGATGCCGAGGGTGAAGCCGGCGGTGGCCGGGAAGCCGCTGATGATGCACAGCGCCAGCAGCAGCGAGATGGTGCCGGAGACGGCCATCACCCAGCGCGGGTTGCCGGCGAGGTAGCGGAAGGCAAGGGTCAGGCGGAAAAGCCCGGCGAGCAGGAGGAGAAGGGCGCAGAGGACGGTCAGGGCGATCATGCCTTGCAGCGGGCGGGCGATGAGGTAGATGCCGAGCAGCAGGTAGGTGATGCCGATGAGGCAGGTCACGCGGCGCAGTTGGCCGGGGGGTTCGTGCCGGGCGGCGTAGAGGATGGTCAGCGCGGCGAGCAGGAAGCACCAGCCGGTGAGTTGTTCGATGGCGAGCGTCGCCGCGAAGGGGTTGAACCAGGCGAGCAGGCCGCCGATGAGCGAGAGGATGCCCGCGAGGAGCAGTTCGTGTTTTTTCATGGGTTTTTCCTGTGGAATGGCAAAAGAAAGGGGGAGGGGCGGGCTGCCGCCCGCTGTATTTCATGAATAGACAGGCTGCCACATCGCGTCCTGCACCGCCTGCACCCAGTTGTCCGCCTGTTTGCTGGCGACGCCGTCTTTTTCCGCCTGTTTGGCGACGGCGACCGCGACGGTGGCGGAGGAGGCGCGCAGGTTGTCCACCGGCGGCAGGAGCGACGCGCCCACGTCCTGCGGGTTGACCTGCGAGGCGACGGCTTCGGCGGCAGCGAGCAGCATGCCGTCGGTCACGCGGCTTGCGCCGGAGACGATGACGCCGAGGCCGAGGCCGGGGTAAAGCATGGCGTTGTTGGCCTGGCCGATGACGTAGTTCACGCCTTTGTACGGCACGGGCGGTACGGGGATGCCGACGGCGATCAGCGCCTTGCCGTCCGACCATTGCACGGCGTCGGCGGGCATCACTTCGATGCGTTCGGTCGGGTTGGAGAGCGGCAGCAGGATGGGGCGCGCGACGCCCGCGCACAGCGCTTTGATGACGGCCTCGGTAAAGGCACCGTGGTCGGTGGAGGTGCCGATCAGGATGGTCGGCTTCACCTGCTTGATGACTTCGAGCAGGCCGATGTTGCCGTCCGTTTTCGCCCAGGCGGCGACTTCGGCGGCGGGGCGGGCGTATTCTTGCTGGTAGTCGGGCAGGTCGGCCATGTCGTCGGTCACGAGACCGTGGCGGTCAATCAGCCACACCCGTTTTTTTGCCTCTGCGCGCGAGAGGCCGTCGCGCTGCATCGCCGCGCTGATTTGATCCGCCATGCCGGTGCCCGCCGTGCCCGCGCCGTACACCACCAGCCGCTGTTCGGCAAACGTCTGTTTGGTCACTTTCAGGCCGGAGAAGACGGCGGCCATCACAATCGCGCCCGTGCCCTGCATATCGTCGTTGAAGATGCGGTATTGGTCGCGGTTCTGCACCAGGATGCGGCGGGCGTTGGATGGGCCGAAGTCTTCAAAATGCAGCAGCGCGTTGGGGAACATTTCGGCGGCAGTTTTCAGATATTCGGCAATCAGCGCGTCGTAGCGTGCGCCGCGCACGCGGGCGTGACGGTTGCCGAGATAGGCGGGGTCGTTGAGCAGCGCCTCGTTGTCAGTGCCGACGTCAAGGTTGACGGCGATGGTGCGCGCGGGGTGGATGCCCGCCGCAGCGGTGTACACCGCCAGCTTGCCGACGGAAATATCCGTGCCGTTCACGCCCCAGTCGCCGATGCCGAGGATTTCCTCCGCGTCCGACACCACCAGCAAATCCACGTCGTCCGCACCGAGGCCCAGCGTTGCGAACGCCGCGCGGATGTTCTCCGGATGGTTCACATCGAGATAGACGGCGCGCGAGCGGCGGTAATCGCGGCTCCATTGTTTAATCGCCTCGCCGACGGTCGGGTCATAAACAATCGGCAGCATTTCGGCGAGATGGTCGGTGAGCAGCTTGTAGTAGAGCACCTCGTTGCGGTTGTGCAACTGGTCGAGAAAGATGTATTTCTCCATGTCCTTCGCAAAGGATGCAAACTGGCGATAGGCGCGCGCCGCCTGCTGGTCGAGCGTTTCCACGGCGACGGGCAGGCGGCCGGTAAGGCCGTATTTCGCGCGTTCTTCCGGCGTGAATGCCGTGCCTTTGTTGGTCAGCGGGTTTTGCAGGATGGCGGGGGTGTTGCTCATAGTGGTCTCCTATGATGGTTGGGAAAGGGGTTCAAAGGGGCAGCCATGCCAGCAGCCAGTCCACCAGCGGCACCACCACCATAAACAGCAGCGTGCTGGTGGTGACGACGTTGGTGGCGAAACGCACGTCGCCCCCGGCTTCGTTGGCGAGAATCGGCAAGACAGCCAATGCGGATACGGACGACTGCACAATCAAAGTTTTGGCTTCCGCCGCAGGCAGCGGCAGCCAATGCCTGCCGCAATAAATCAGGGCGAGCATCAACAGCGGCGCGAAAACAAATTTGCCCAGCAGCGCGGCGCTGGTATCGCGATCGAAGCGGATGCTGGCGAGTCCTGCATCGCTCAGGGTGATGCCGATATAGAGAAGCGAGAGCGGTGTGACCGTTGCGCCGAGATAGCCGAGGGTGGCGTGCATGAAAGACGGCACCGGTATATCGGCCAGCAGGAATACCATCGCCAGCAGAAAGCCCAGGAGCGGCGCGGGTAGCAGTTTCTTCCACTCAAATTTTTTCTGCGGCGCGGGTTCTTGTCCCGGCAGCGGGTCGTTTGCAATCAGGAAGACGCCGAACGCCCAAGTGGATACCGTATTCAGGACGTAATAAACCAAGAAATAGGGCATGGCTGCGTCGCCGAACAGCGCCACATTGAGCGGCAGGCCGATGAAAATCGTGTTGGCATTGACGATGGTGTTGATAAAGACGCCACGCCGCCCGGCACGCACCCGCAACGCCTTCACCATCAGCCAGGCCGCCGGATAGCCGAGCAGCAGCGATGCCGCGCCGTAAACCAGGCCGTCCGACAACGCGGCAAGCTGGTCGCGGTGAAGATACGTCAGCACCGAGACGAAAATCGAGGCCGGCAGGGCGATGTGCATAATCAGCCGCGAGATGTTGGCGGCGAAGTCGTCGGCAAACCAGCCGCGTCGGCGCAGCACAAAGCCCAGCGCAATCAGCAATACGATGGACAGGACGCTTTCCACGGCGGTAAGGAAAATCATGGGCGGCTCCTTGGTCGTAACCGGCGG
Source organism: uncultured Cardiobacterium sp. (assembly GCF_938028825.1). Taxonomy (GTDB): domain Bacteria; phylum Pseudomonadota; class Gammaproteobacteria; order Cardiobacteriales; family Cardiobacteriaceae; genus Cardiobacterium. Next base: position 10,690 of record NZ_CALIZP010000045.1, read on the forward strand.
AAATAAAAAGAAAACCACGCGTGACGTGGTGACATGGCGACAGGTGCCGCCGCATTGTACACCGAAAGCACAAACTGAAAAGATGACCAACCACACCAAAAAGTCCTTAACCGTTCCGTCAGAAAGGTTGAGCATTCAACCCGCAAAGACCAGAAAAGGACAGAAAAATGAACCTGAACCACGAAGAAATCAACCGCCGCATCGGCCGCGCCATCGCCAAATACCGCCAGGAAAGCGGTCTCACCCAGGAACAGGTGGCGGAACTGCTGCACATCGGCAACGAGGCCGTCTCGCGCATGGAGCGCGGCCTGATCATGCCCAACGTCATGCGCCTGCTCGAACTGGCGGAAATCTTCCACTGCACTGCCGCCGACCTGCTCGCCGAAGGTAGCCCGCGCCTCTTCGACAAGACGCACCACATCCACAGCAGCATCGCCAACCTCGCTGAAGACGACCGCCAACTGATGCTGCACGTCCTTGAACTCTTCGCCCGGCGGTTGCGCCGTACGCCGGGCCGGGCAAACTGATGCCGCAAGACGCGGGCCTGCCAGCGCATCGGCCACGCCTTTGCCGCCTGCGGTTATCCACAAAAGCTGTGCATAACTCCGGCAGACGGAGGCTTACCCCGTGTTCACAAAAGAGAAATTTTCCCTGCTTTCTTTTTGCGCAGGGCGTGCGGTGTCAGGCAACAAACAATAATCCCTCGTATTTACATGACATAGGGGGGTGGGTATAGTGCAAGCCCTTTTTACTCACCGGAGCATCCCGACCATGGAATTTCTCAAAGCACACGTCGATTACATCATCCTCGGCACCCTCGGCCTGATGAGCCTCATCATGCTGTGGAAAGTCGTCGAGCGCTACATCTTCTTCGCCCGCCTCGATGTGCGCCGCTACCCCAACATCCACGAACTCGACATCGCCCTCGAACGCAACCTCACCCCCATCTATACCATCGGCTCGAACGCGCCCTACGTCGGCCTGCTCGGCACCGTGACCGGCATCCTCATCACCTTCTACGACATGGGGCAGCACGGCGGCAACATCGACGCCGCGCAAATCATGATCGGCCTCGCCATGGCGCTGAAAGCGACCGCCTTCGGCATCCTCGTCGCCATCCCGTCCATCATGTTTTACAACCTGCTCTCGCGCAAAGTCGAAGTGCGCCGTGCCAAATGGCAGTCCTACCAGGCGGGATACAACAATGAAAAAATTTGACCAGATCAACGTCATCCCGTTCATCGACATCATGCTGGTGCTGCTCACCATCGTGCTGATGACGGCGAGCTTCATCGCCCAGGGCAAAATCGAGGTCAACCTGCCGACCTCGAAAGAGCCGACCAAACTCGAAGCCGAAGACACCCTGAAACTCATCACCATCGACAAGGACGGCATCTATTACCTCAAAGACGGCGGGCAGAGCGAGCAGAAAATCGGCACGGAAGCGCTGAAAACCACCGTGGACGGCTGGCAGGAGAACCAGCGCGTGACCCTGAAAATCGACGCCGACACACCCTTCCAGCACTTCATCACCGTGCAGGACATGCTCAAAGGCAAAAAATTCCGCGTCGCCGTCCTCTCCATCCCGGCCGGGGAACACTGACATGGCCGGATACAGCCGCGCCGCCAGCATCACCGGCTTCGTTGTCTCGCTTGCCGTGCATGCGGGCATTGTCGCCGGCGGTGTCTGGATCTACCGGCAAGACCCGCCGCCTGCCGTCATCACCCCGGAAATCCTCAACTGGGAATGGGCCGAATACGCCCCCGAACCCGAACCGGCCGCGCCGCCGCCACCTCCCCCACCGCCGCCGCCCCCCGAACCCGAACCGGAAATCCTGCCCGAACCCGAGCCCGAGCCGGTTGTCGAAGAAACACCCGCGCCGGTCGAAATCGAAAAAAAACCGCCACCGAAAAAAGAACCGCCCAAAGAAAAGCCCAAACCGAAAAAAGAAAAACCGAAAGAAAAGCCCAAGCCCAAAGAAAAACCGAAGCCGAAACCGGAGCCGGAGCCGCGCGAACCCGCCTCCGAAGTGCGCGAACGCCCCGTCTTCACCCCGCCGCCGGCGCGGGTCAGCATCGCCCCGCCCGTGCCGTCATCCACTTACGGACAGGGACAAACGCCGAACGCCCGCCCGGATGCCGGTGCCGGACGCGGCGGCTCGCCGGACGGCAGGGTCGGCGGCAAACCCGGCGGTGAAATCACCACGAAAAACTACAACCAGGGCCTGCAACAGCGCATCGCCGGTGCCGTCGCCAAACGCAAGGGCCGCATCCGCGAACGCGGCACCGCTGTGGTCGCCTTCGACATCCAGGCGAGCGGCGCGTTCAGCAACATCCGCATTGAGCAGAGTTCGGGCGTGCGGCAAATCGACGACCTCATCCTCGATGCCGTGCGCAGCGTCGGCCGCTACGCCGCCCCGCCCGAAGGCAGGACGGTGAGCAAACGCATCCCGCTCAATGTCAAATAACCCGACACCGCGCTCCGGCGCGGTTTTTTGCCGCCTCCGACCACGCCCGTCATCATGAAAACCCTCGCCCGCTTCCTCCGCCTCATCGCCCCCTACTGGTTCACCCGCCGCAGCCTGCCCGCCTGGGGGCTGCTTGCCGCCGACACCGCCTGCACCCTCCTCCTCATCCTCATCGGCGTGTGGATCGTCCGCTGGGACAAGCGCTTCTACGACGCCCTCGCCGATTTCAACGGCGCCATCCTGCCCGCGCTTGCCGCCGAATACCTCGGCTACCTCGCCCTCCTCGTCACCTTCATCGTCAGCGGCGAATGGCTGCGCAAAGTGCTGCGCATCCGCTGGCGCGAACAGATGAGCCGCGACTTCCAGCACGCCTGGCTGGCAGAACACAGACACTACCGCCTGCAACAAGGCGCAGAACCGGACAACCCCGACCAGCGCATCGCCGAAGACATCGCCCTGCTCGCTGAACAGACCCTCGACCTCCTGCGCAGTTTCATCCAGAAAAGCGTGACCCTCGTCACCTACCTCGGCATCCTCTGGGGGCTTTCCGGCGTGCAGACCTTCACCATCGCCGGTTACAGCTTCACCATCCACGGCTACCTCGTCTGGGTCGCGCTCGCCTACTCGCTCATCACCACCCTCATCGGCCACCTCATCGGCCACAAACTGCAAGCGCTCAACGTCGAGCGCCAGCACCGCGAAGCCGACTACCGCGCCACCCTGCTGCGCGTGCGCGACCACAGCGAACAAATCGCCCTCTATCGCGGCGAAGCGGCGGAAGAAGCCCGCCTGCAACAGCGCTTCGAGCACATCAAGACCAACTGGCGCGCCCTCATCAACCGCGAACTCATGTTCAGCACCTTCACCGCCAGCTACATCCGCATCAGCATCTTCATCCCCATCTTCGCCACCCTGCCGATGTATCTCGCCAAAACCCTCACCTTCGGTGACATCATGCAGACCCGCGCCTCCTTCGCCCGCGTGCAGGACGGCTTCGGCTGGTTCCTCGACAGCTACAAACAGCTCATCGTCTGGGCGGCAGTCATCGAGCGCCTCGCCCGCTTTCAGGACGCGCTGGAACAACTGCCCGCCGCCAAACATCCCGCCACCGACAGCGGCGACGACAGCATCACCACGGAAAACCTCTGCATCGACAGCGCCGACGGCCGCCCGCTGCTCGGCAACCTCAACCTACACGCCACCGCCCCCGAACGTCTGCTGCTCGACGGCGCCAGCGGCATCGGAAAAACCACCCTGCTGCGTACCCTGGCGGGCATCTGGCCACACTACCGGGGGCATTACCGCCTGCCCGCGCGCGGCATCCTCACCCTGCCGCAGCGCCCCTACCTGCCACAGGACACCCTGCGCGCCATCCTCTGCTACCCCGCACGCGACAGCATCGCGGACGAACGCCTCACCGCCGCGCTGCAACAAGTCGGCCTCGACCGCCTCGCCGCCCGCCTTGATGACGAAGCAGAATGGCAGCGCATCCTCTCCGGCGGCGAACAGCAGCGCATCAGCCTCGCCCGCGCCCTCATCACCCGCCCGCACATCCTCCTCCTGGATGAGGCGACGAACCAGCTCGACGATGCCGTCGCCCGCACCCTCATGCAGACCCTGCACGAAACACTGCCGCACACCCTGTGCCTTGCCATCAGTCACCAGCCGCCGATCAAGACCCTCTTCCCCCGCTGTATCGATCTGAACCGCCACGTCGTGGCAGGCTAACCCTCAGGCAGACAGGTATAGGTGCCTCCCTGCGAGATGGGCGAATGCCTTTGCAAACGGGGGAAGGTTTTTACGTATAGTCGTTTCAACTAGAACTGATACGGTGTTAGCTCGCCTCGCCGTACTATCTGTACGGTCTTCGGCTCGCCGCCTTGTCTCAGTCCTATTTGAAACGACTATAACCAGCTTCATTCGGGGAACTTCATTTTTTGGTGGTGTTCTAAAAAGTATGCTGACACTGGTGTCGGTAAGCAGAAACTAAAAAGGCAACGGGCAGATGCGTTATGTTGTGTCTGTGAAAATACAATTAACACTCTGTTGCCCCCGTTGCCATGGGCAGAGTATAAAGAAAAATGGCACCAAGCGCTACGGCAAACAAAATTACCTCTGCAAAGATTGCTGTCGTCAATTTATTGGCGACCATAATTTGACCTATATTGGATATCGTTCAAACATTATTAAAATTATCCTCAAAATGCCGGTTCGTAATTGTGGCATTCGTGATATTTCCGCAATAACAGGATGCAGCAGGTACAAGGTGCAGAAGGTGCTAAAAACGTCACAACATCATGTCCTTCCTAAGAAAAATCATTATGATACTTTAGAGATTGACGAGATCTGGACTTTCGTCGGCAGCAAAAAGAACAAGGTATGGCTTATTTATGCTTATGACCGTGGTAGCGGCGAGATAGTGGCTTATGCCCGGGGGAAACGGGATATTACCACAGTAAGGGAATTGGAAGCACGTTTAAACGATCTAAGGATTACTTATGGGAATATCGCAATGGATAAGTGGCAGAGTTTTGTTGAAGTATTCGGCAGTGAAAAATCGAATATTGGCAAGAAATATACGGTGGGAATTGAAGGCAATCATTGCCGTCTGAGACAACCGGATCAAGCGGATTGTGAGGAAAACCTGTTTTTTTTCAAAGAAATTGCTCTACCACTTCAAGGTCTTTAATCTAGCTTTTCACTACATCAACTATGGCATTGTCCAGCCCGGCATACTTTTCAGGTCACCACCCAAAAATCTGTGCCGCAATCCGGCTTGCGCCTTTGCATATCGCCGGTATCTCTTCCGCCAGCGGACGTACAGCACCGCAGTCGCCGGGGCAGCGTCTTGTGTGCCGTTCGTCGCCATGACAATCTCCGCTTTCTCTGGGAGCTGCCGCCAGTATGGTGAAAAAGGCAAACCACACAGCGTGGCGGCACAAAAAAAGACGCTGCGGCGGGCAGCGTCTTTCATTATGCGTATGCATGGCAGGCGGTACCTATTGCGGCGCTTTCCGCTGCCGTTCGGCCACGGCATCCGCCAGCAGTGCCAGCATCTTCTCCGTGTCGTCCCAGCCGATGCAGGGATCGGTGATGCTCTGCCCGTACACAAGCGGTTTGCCCGCTTCGAGTTTCTGCGCGCCTTCGACCAGATTGCTCTCCGCCATCAGGCCGATGATGTGGCGGTTGCCGGCGGCAATCTGCGCCGCGACGCTGGCCGCAACCGTCATCTGCCGCAGGTGCTGCTTGTTGCTGTTGGCGTGGCTGCAATCCACCATCACGTTCTGCGGCACATGCGCGGCGGCGAGGGTGGCAACGGCAGCCTTGACGTGTGCGGCGTCGTAATTCGGGCCCTTGTTGCCGCCGCGCAGGATGAGGTGGCAATCCTTATTGCCGTGGGTGGTAACGATGGCGGCGTGTCCGCTTTTCGTGGCGCCGAGGAAACTGTGCGCACAGCGCGCCGAGACGATGGCATCTACCGCAATTTGCACGTCGCCGTTAGTGCCGTTCTTGAAGCCGATAGGGCAGGAAAGACCTGAGGCCAGCTGGCGGTGTATCTGGCTCTCTGTGGTGCGGGCACCGATAGCCCCCCAGCTGACCAGATCAGCGATGTACTGCGGGATGATGACATCAAGATACTCGACAGCGGCGGGAATGCCCGCTTCGGCCAGGTCCAGCAGCAGCTTGCGCCCGATGGCAAGCCCTTCGTTGATGGCAAAGGAGCCGTCAAGATAAGGATCATTGAGCAGCCCCTTCCAGCCCATGGTAGTGCGCGGTTTCTCGAAATAAACACGCATCACGATGAGCAGTTGTTCGCGGTAACGCTCACTCAACGGGCGCAGGCGGGCGGCATATTCATGTGCGGCATCCACATCATGAATCGAGCAGGGGCCGATAACCACCAGCAGGCGGTCGTCCGTGCCGTCAAGGATGCCGTGGATGACCTCTCGGGCGGCGTCAACCGTTGCGGCCGCGCTTTCGGTCAGCGGATGGCGTTCCAGCAGCGCGAAGGGGGGAATCAGTTCTTCAATGGCGGCAATGCGCAAATCATCTAAAGGTTGCATGGTGCATTCCATAAAAAATCGGGTTCGGCAAGATAACGTAAAAAAGCGGGCAACGGTAGGGGCGGCGACGCATTTCCAGTACAATCCGCCGTCCCTACCAACCGCGCCACCACCCATGTCCGACCTGCTCGCCGCCTATCAGTCCCGCCTCGAAACCGCCCTCGCCGCCCGCCTGCCGCCCGCCGGTGAACGCCTTGCCGATGCGATGCGTTATGCCGCCCTTGGCGGCGGCAAACGGTTGCGTGCCGCGCTGGTGTATGCGGCGGCAGAGGATTTCGCCGTGTCGCCGGATGCGGCGGATGCTGCCGCCTGCGCCCTGGAAGCACTGCACGCCTACTCGCTCATCCACGACGACCTGCCGGCAATGGATGACGATGACCTGCGCCGTGGCCGCCCCAGCACGCACAAAGCCTTTGACGAAGCCACCGCCATCCTCGCCGGCGACGCGCTCAATACCCTTGCCTTCGCGCTGCTCGCAGCAAGCCCGCTGCCGCCTGCCGCCCAGGTCGCACAAATCCGTGTTCTGGCGGACGCCGCCGGTTGGCGCGGCATGGTCGGCGGGCAAATGCGCGACATCGCCGCCACCGGCAAGCGGCTGACCCCGGAGGAACTGCAAGCGGTACATCACGGTAAAACCGGTGCCCTGATCCGCGCCGCGCTGCACTGCGGCGCCATTCCCGCCGCCTGCTACGACAAACACCGCCCGACTCTCGACACCCTCGGTACCGCCCTCGGCATTGCCTACCAGATTGCCGATGACATTCTGGATGTGACTGCCGATAGTGCCACGCTCGGCAAAACGGCAGGCAAGGACGCCACCCGGGGCAAAAACACCTATCCCGCGCTGTTGGGGCTCGATGCCGCCCGGGCCGCACTTGCCGCACACAGCGTCGATGCATGGCGTGCCGCCCGGGAACTGCCCGGCGGCGCGCCTCATTTGTGCCAACTGCTGGTCATCATCAACGGGCGGGAATACTGATGCCAATCCCGGCCTGTGCCGAGCACTTCGTTTTCGGGATGGGCATTACAGGATGTGCCCCGCCGCGACCAGGGTCGCGCGCAGCATGGCGCTGACGGTGTCCTGGCTGTATGCGATGCCGGTGTGCAGTGCGTCGTCAATCATGAGCTGCACGTAGGCGACCGCCTGGGCGTCGGTGGTTTTGCTCATCGCGTGTTCGGCGTAGTTGGCAACGCTGATGCGCTTGCCGCTGTGTTGTTGCAGGGCGTCGATGAAGGCGCCCATCGCCCCGCCGCCGTGGCCTTTGAGGATGATGCTGCTGCCGTCGGTGCGGGTGAGGTTCGCTTCGAGGTGGTGGTCCTGCCGTTCGAGGCGGCGGATGGCGTAGTCGTCCAGATGCAGCGGGCTGTCGTGCAGGTAGCTGTCTTCAAAGAGGGTGATGATGTCCCGGCTGCTCAGTTCTTTTTGGGTGCGTTCGCTTTCTTTCTGGACGTGCTGGGCGAAGTCGATTTGCAGCCAGCGCGGCACATTCAGGCCGTAGTCGCGCGCGAGGATGTAGGCGACGCCGCCTTTGCCCGACTGGCTGTTGATGCGCACCACATCCTGATAGCTGCGGCCGATGTCGAGCGGGTCAATGGGCAGATAGGCGATGTCCCAGATGCCGTCTTCCTGCGGTTTTTCCAGCGATTTTTTGATGGCGTCCTGATGCGAGCCGGAGAAGGCGGTGAAGACGAGTTCGCCGATGTAAGGGTGGCGCGGATGCACGGGCAGATTGTTGCATTCGCTGACGATGCGCACGATGTCGTTCATGCGGCTGAAATCGAGTTCGGGGTCAACGCCCTGCGAGTAGAGATTCATCGCCATGACCATGATGTCCATATTGCCGGTGCGTTCGCCGTTGCCGAGCAGGGTGCCTTCGACGCGATCCGCCCCCGCCATGACGGCGAGTTCGCCTGCGGCGACGGCGCAGCCCCGGTCATTGTGGGTGTGCACGCTGAGGGTGATGTGCTCGCGGCAGCCGAGGTGGCGGCAGAAATATTCAATCTGGTCGGCGTAGCGGTTCGGGGTGCAGGCTTCGACGGTATTCGGCAGGTTGAGGATGACTTTGCGCCCCGCCCACGGTTGCCACACCCGGCAGACGGCTTCGCAAACGGCAACGGCGAAGTCGGTTTCAGTCTGCGAGAAGCTTTCCGGCGAGTATTCGAAGATCCACTCGCTGTCCGGGTAACGCGCGGCGCGTTCTTGCAGCAGGGTCGCGCCCGCGACGGCGATAGCGGTGATGTCTTCTTTGCTTTTTTCATAGACTTTTTCCCGCTGTACGCGCGAGGTGGGGTTGTACAGGTGGACGATGGCGCGCTTGACGCCGCGCAGGGATTCGAAGGTGCGGTCGATGAGGTGTTCACGCGCCTGTACCAGCACCTGGATGGTCACGTCGTCGGGGATGTGGCCGCCTTCGATGAGCAGGCGGGTGAAGTCGTATTCGATTTGCGAGGCGGAGGGAAAGCCGATTTCGATTTCCTTGAAACCGCAGTCCACCAGAAGCTGAAAAAAGCGCAGTTTTTGTTCGATGGTCATCGGGTCGATCAGCGCCTGGTTGCCGTCGCGCAAATCAACGCTGACCCAGGTCGGGGCTTTGGTGATGGTTTTGTCCGGCCAGGTGCGGTCGGGCAGATGCGGGGCGAAGGCGAAAGGGCGGTATTTTTGATGATTGAAGCGGCTCATGGTGATGTCCTTTGTGATACAGGCGGCGCATTATAGTAGCTGTTAGCGGTGTTTTTTCACTTTTTATCGCGCGTTTTGTCGGTATAATGAGCTTTTTTCACCACTATCAGGATTTTTATGAGCGAAAATCACTTTATGCTGGATGAGATTGACCGCAAGATCCTGCGCATCCTGTCGGTCAACGGCCGCATCAATAATCTGGCACTGGCCGAGGCGGTCAATTTGTCGCCGACGCCGTGTGCGCGGCGGGTGCGCCGCCTGGAAGAAGCGGGCATTATCGAAGGCTACCGCGCGGTGCTCAACCGCAACGCCCTTGGTTTCGGCCTGAGCGTGTTCATCGCCGTCACGCTGGACAGCCATACGCCGGAACGCTTTGCCGCCTTTGAGGAGCAGGTCAAGTCCTTTCCCGAAGTGGTGCGGATGAGCATTGTCACCGGCCGTGCCGAGGATTATCTGTTGCAGGTGCTGGTCAGCGGCATGGAATCGTTTGAATCCTTCCTGCTGGGCAAATTGAGCCGCATTCCGGGCGTGATGAATGTGCATTCGAGTTTTGAAATGAGGAATGTGATTGACCGGCAGGCCCCCGCCTGATTGCCGGAAAACCGCATGGTTATCGGCCCGGCGCTGGTTTCATTGTGCCTGCGCGCGTATGATTCGTGCGTAACCGCTTCATCAACAGGATCTTTTATGACGAGAAACCGCAAAATCGCCAATCTGGTGAAAGAAACCGCCGGATTTTCCTATGAATTCATCCGGCACCCGAAAGGGGTGGGCAGCATCATTCCGTCTTCCCGTGCCCTCGCCCGCGCCATGCGCCGCACCGCGCAGGATTACGGGCATCCGGAAAGCATCGTGATCGAAGCGGGGGCGGGGACGGGGGCGATTACCCGCGAACTGGTCGCCCATTTCCCCCGCGAACGCCTGATTATCAATGAGCTCAACCCGCGCCTCGCCCGCCGCCTGCGTGACCGCTTCAAGGGCAGCACCATCCGCCGTGGTGGCGTTGAACAACTGGACATATGGACGCATCCGCAACCGAAAACCATCGTCTCTTCCCTGCCGTTCCGCTCGCTGCCGCCGGACATCGCGCACGGCATCGAAGCAATATTTTTCGCCGCCCTGCGCGAGGATCCCGCCAACGTGCTGGTGCAGTTCACCTACGGCCAGCGCTCGCCGCTGCACCTGCCGGAAGCAGCCGACATTTGCGCCGAAAAGGTCAACTACGCCTGGCTGAATTTCCCGCCCGCCCACGTTTGGGTGTACCGCCGCAAAGCGCAGGCGTCCTAGCGGCTTCCGTTCCCATCACCAAGCCCACCTCCCGCATGAATAAAAACCAGAAGAACGCCATCGTCCGCCAAATTGAGCAATATTGCATCAGAAACGGCGCCCGCCTCACCCCCATCCGCAAACAGGTGCTCGAACTCGTCCTTGACTACCCGAACGTGGTCAAGGCTTACGAAATCCTCGCCGACCTGCAAAAAAGCAAACGCAGCGCCGCGCCGCCGACCGTCTATCGCGCCCTCGATTTCTTCGTGCATATCGGCGTGCTGCACCGCGCCGAATCGCTGAACGGCTACGTCATTTGCAGCCACTTTGGCGAAGAACACACCAGCGTCATCCTGAACTGCACCGTCTGCGGCACCACCGAAGAACTCACCGCGCAAGAACCGGTGGACATCCTGCTCGCCTTCTGCCGCGAACGCGGCTTTACCGTGCAGGATGGCCCGCTGGTGCTGTCCGGCGAATGCGCGCGCTGTCACACCAAGCACACGGCGGCAAAAAGCGCCTAACCCATCCCGCAGGAGACCCCATGCAACCTGTCAGCGTCATTCTTGCCCATCCCTATGACCACAGCCTGAACGCCGCCATCGCGGCGACCGTCATCGCGACACTGCAACAGAACGGCTACAGCGTCCATTTTCACGATCTTTACCGGGAAGGCTTCAACCCGCTCATCAGCGGGCAGGAGCTGGTTGCGGACGACAGCAGCGACCCGCTCCTGCGGCAACACCAGGAAGAAATTGCCCGCGCGCACGGCATCATCATTGTCCACCCGAACTGGTGGGGGCAGCCGCCCGCCATCCTCAAAGGCTGGGTGGACCGCGTTCTGCGGGAACACGTCGCCTACACCTTCCCCGTCGGCGACAACGGCGGCGGCCTGCCCATCGGCCTGTTGCCGGCCAAAGCGGCGCTGGTTTTCAACACCTCAAACACCCCTGAGCAGCGCGAACACGAGGTCTTCGGCGACCCGCTGGAACGTATCTGGAAAGACTGCATCTTCGCCTTCTGCGGCGTTCACACCTTCGACCGCCTCATGTTCCGGGTCGTCGCCGACAGCGACCGGCAAACGCGGGAAGACTGGCTGCAACAGGCAGCAGACATGGTTGGCCAATACTTTCCCGCTCGCAGTTGACAGGCGGATGCGGCAGGCGCGGATAAGCACTGATGCCGTTCGTCCTACTTTTTTCCGAGTCTGATAAAAAGAAAGCCCCGTTACACGGGGCTTTCTTATTGCTGTCGTTAATGACAACGGATAGCGGGAAACATTCTTCAGCGATGGATTTCCAGACCGTTGCTGCCTTCCCGGATTTGTGCGGTGCTGAGGCCGAAAGACGTCAATACGTCATTGGCCTCTTTCGTCAAATCATTTAACGCCTGCTGATTGCCGGCATTGGCGGCTTCCATATACATGGCCATTTGCAGGCTGCCAATCCAGTAATACGTATCCGCTATCCGCTGTTTGTCGGCATCGGAGAGATGTTGCAGATAGCTGTCTTTATCCATCGCGGCCTGTATCTGTTCGACCATCGGGTGCGCTTTCACGGCGGCCAAATCCAGATTCCTGGCAATGCCGTAATTGATGGCCGTTACATACGCCATGGCAGTCGCAACGCTATTTGCATCATAACCATCTGACAACAGCGCATTTTTTACCCGCGAGATAAGGTAGCTGTTTTGCAACTGGGTGAGCTGCTGTTCGCTGTCTTCGCTGTATTTGCCGATGCTCTGCAAATGCTGGCGCAAGGCGTCAATCATTTTGGCGTCGATTTCTTCGGTGATGCTGTTGTCATTCCTGTATTTGGCGACTCCTTTTTGGGCAGCGGCAGGGGCTGCGGCCTTGCCGCCACCGGAATTGCCGTACCAGTTTTCATGATTGCGCTGGTTTTGGCGAAGCGTGGTATCGAAAGCGGCTTCGGCAAAATAGGTATCGAACCAGCCGTCATACAAGGCATTTGCCTGGGGAGCGGTCAGCATGAATCCGGCAGTGAGCAGCGGGGCGAATAAAGTGCGTTTCATCAACAAATCCTCAATAAATGGGTCAATTAATAACGCCTCGTATTCTAAATGGATAAATCAAGACGTGAAAGGCGGGCGCGGATTATGTTTCCGTAAACTCTCCGCGCATGGAAGCGGTGCGTCCCAATCCCTTATAATGCGGCGCTTTTTACAATACAGGCAGATCGCACTATGGAACTCAACCTCACCTACGAACGCATCAAAGACCTGCAAGCGCGCGAGGCGGCGCTCAGGGGGTATCTTTGACTACGCCGTAAAAGCCGAACGTCTCGAAGAAGTCGAACGCGAACTCGAACGCCCCGGCATTTGGGACAACCCCGAAGAAGCCACCAAACTCGGCCAGGAACGCGCCGCCCTCGTCAACGTCGTGCAAGGGCTGGATGCCATCAAACGGGGGCTGCAAGACGCCTTCGACCTCATCGAACTCGCCGAAGCCGAAGACGACGAAGCCACCGTCAACGCCGCCATCGCCGACATCGACAGCCACGAAAAACACATCGAAGACCTCGAATTCCGCCGCATGTTCGCGGGCGAACTCGATGCCAACAACGCCTTCCTCGACATTCAGGCGGGTTCCGGCGGCACCGAAGCGCAAGACTGGGCCTCCATGCTGCTGCGCATGTACCTGCGCTGGGGCGAGGCGCGCGGCTACAAAACCGAGCTCATCGAAGAATCCCCCGGCGATGTTGCCGGCATCAAATCCGCCACCATCCAGTTCAGCGGCGAATACGCCTACGGCTGGCTGCGCACCGAAATCGGCGTGCACCGCCTCGTGCGCAAATCGCCCTTTGATTCCGGCAACCGCCGCCACACCTCCTTTGCCGCCGTCTTCGTCTCGCCGGAAATCGACGACAACATTGAAGTGGACATCAACCCCGCCGACCTGCGTACCGACGTGTACCGCGCCTCCGGCGCGGGCGGCCAGCACGTCAACCGCACCGAATCCGCTGTGCGCATCACCCACATCCCCAGCGGCATCGTCGTGCAGTCGCAACAAGACCGCAGCCAGCACGTCAACCGCGACATCTGCATGAAGCAACTGCGCGCCAAACTCTACGACCTCGAACTGCAAAAACGCCGCGCCAGCGCGCAAGCCATCGAAGACAACAAATCCGACATCGGCTGGGGCAACCAGATCCGTTCCTACGTTCTCGATCAGTCGCGCATCAAGGACCTGCGCACCGGATATGAAACCAGCAACACCCAGGCCGTCCTCGACGGCGCCCTCGACCCATTCCTGCAAGCCAGCCTGAAACAGGGAGTAGAAGCATGACCACCCCGAACACCGCCCCCGCCGACGAAAACAAACTCATCGCCGAACGCCGGCAAAAACTCGCCGCCATCCGCGCGCGCGGCGTCGCCTTCCCCAACGACGCCCGCCCGACCCACAACGCCGCCGCCCTGCACGCCGCCTACGACAGCGTCGAAGACGCCGACACCCTGCGTAACGCGGGCGACATCACCGTCGCCGGCCGCATGATGCGCAAACGCGTCATGGGCAAAGCCAGCTTCTGCGAAATCCAGGACGGCAGCGGTGCGCGCATCCAGCTCTACCTCAGCCGCGACGACCTGCCCGAAGGCCGCTACGCCGACTTCAAAACCTGGGACGTGGGCGATACCCTCGCCGCCGACGGCCACCTCTTCCGCACCCAGACCGGCGAACTCAGCCTCCACCTGCGCGACATCCGCCTCTTGACCAAATCCCTGCGCCCGCTGCCGGAAAAATACCACGGCCTCACCGACCAGGAGACCCGCTACCGCCAGCGCTACGTTGACCTCATCATGAATGAAGACAGCCGCGCCATCTTCCTCACCCGCAACAAAATCGTGCGCTACATCCGCCGCTTCTTTGAAGAACACGCCTTCCTCGAAGTCGAAACCCCGATGATGCACCCCATCCCCGGCGGTGCCACCGCCCGCCCCTTCATCACGCACCACAACGCGCTCGACATGCCGCTCTACCTGCGCATTGCCCCCGAACTCTACCTCAAACGCCTCGTCGTCGGCGGCTTCGAGCGCGTCTTTGAAATCAACCGCAGCTTCCGCAACGAAGGCCTCTCCACACGGCACAACCCCGAATTCACCATGCTCGAATTCTACTGGGCCTACGCCGACTACCGTGACCTGATGAACCTCACCGAAACCCTCTTCCGGGGCATCAAGCGCGACGTGCTGGATAACCGGAACATCACCGCCGGCGGCGAAACCATCGATCTTGACCAGCCCTACGAACGCCTGACCATGCTGGATGCCATCCGCCGCCACGCCCCGGCATACAGCGAAAAACTGCACGACGCCGCTGCCCTTGCGGCCATTCTGCGTGACGAATACAAACAAAAAGTGGACGACAACACCCCGCTCGGCCACCTGCACACCCTGCTCTTCGAAGAAACCGCCGAGACCAGGCTCATCCAGCCGACCTTCATCACCGCCTATCCGGCGGTTGATTCCCCGCTGTCGCGCCGCAACGACGACAACCCCGACATTTGCGACCGCTTCGAGCTCTACATCGGCGGGCGCGAAATCGCCAATGGCTTTTCCGAGCTCAACGATGCCGAAGACCAGGCCGAACGTTTCCGCGCCCAGGCAGCGGCCAAAGACGCGGGCGACGACGAAGCCATGCACTACGACGCCGACTACATCCGCGCCCTCGAATACGGCATGCCGCCGACCGCCGGCGAAGGCATCGGCATTGACCGTCTCGTCATGCTGCTCACCGGCGCGCCCTCCATCCGTGATGTCATCCTCTTCCCGCATATGCGCCCGGAATAATCCTGCCGATGCGCGTCATAATAAAAAACCGCCCGAAAGGGCGGTTTTTTATGCGGCAAGGCCAGCATTTGCCGACTGATGGCAATTCCCGCACGGTTTGCAAAAAGCAGGAAGAATCACCCATTATCATTCTGCCATTCATCCCAAAAGTCCGTATCCATTTTCTTGATACTGAATATCTGCTCAGTTTGCATTCCCAGGTTGTAATCATAGATGTATTCCGCGAGTTTCATGCCATCAATCAGGACAATGCGGAGGTTGTGCAGTCCTTGTACATAATCTATGGCGCTTTTACTGTAACTCGCGGTCGTCATAAATACGCCTTTATCCGCGCGGACGCCGGATAGCGCACCAACAAAAGTCTGGATTTCGGGGCGGCCGATAGTAGTATCCCGTTTGTAGCGTTTGGCCTGGATGTAGATGCGCCCCAGTCCCAGCACGTCTTCTTTTATTTCGCCGTCAATGCCGCCGTCCCTGCTTTGCTGCGTGACACGGGCGGCTTCTTCTATTTCGCCACCGTATCCCATATTTTGCAGAAGCTGTATGACCAGCTTCTCAAAGGCAGTCGGGGTTTTGCTGAGGATGGTATCAAGAATGTCGTCGTAGATTTCCTGGCGAATGGATTTATAGGCGGCATCGAGTAATTCCTGTGGTGTTTGTTCTTCTATTTCTCTGGCTGCCTCTTGCTTTGCGTTTTTTTGCTGTTGCCTGTTTTTATCTTTGTTTTTGGCATAGGTACGCAATGCTGCCGCTGTTTTATGAATGTGTTTTTTCCCTTCTTCGCCAAGCAGATAATGCCCTCTGGATGCTTTATCCAATAAGCCGGTGCGGTAAAGCAGGCTGACTGCCCAGGAGATACGGTCACGGAATATGGGTCTTGGGTGTCCTGATTGGTATGGTTGCGCTATTTCTGCCTCTCCGAGATGAAATGCTTTGGCCAGGGGCCCGATAAGATCTGTTATTCGCCATGCGGGTTTGTCGGCTGCCCACTGGATGATGGGGTGCAGCAGCTCGTCATATTTGGGAATGGTCATTCCTGTCTCCAACGTTTGAAAAAGCGGGCTTGCGCCCGCTTTTTTATTCTGCGTTTTCGTCCGTATTTGTGCCTGCACCCTCGCCGCTGTCGTCTTCGCCTTCGGCGACGATTTTGGCGACGGCGATGAGTTTTTCGCTGCCGCTGGTGCGGATGAGGCGCACGCCCTGGGTGTTGCGGCCGCTGGTGCTGATTTCGGCGACGCGGGTGCGAACCAGGGTGCCGTTGTCGGTGACGAGCATGATGTGTTCGTCTTCTTGCACTTGCAGGGCGCTGACGGCGCGGCCGTTGCGTTCGCTGCACGCGATGGAGATGACGCCTTTGGTGCCGCGTCCTTTTTGCGGGTAGTCGGCAATCGGGGTGCGTTTGCCGTAGCCGTTTTCGGTGACGGTGAGGATGTCGCCGCTGTCGGCAACGACGCAGAGGGCGATGACGCGCTGGCCGTCGTCAATGTTCATGCCGCGCACGCCGGTCGCGTCGCGCCCCATGCTGCGCACGCTTGCTTCGGGGAAGCGCACGGCTTTGCCGGCGTCGGAGAAGAGCATGATGTCGCGGCCGCCGTCGGTGAGGGCGACGTCCACGAGTTCGTCGTCTGCGCGCAGGTTGATGGCGATGATACCGATACTGCGCGGTCGTGAGTAGTCGGACAGCGGGGTTTTTTTGACGGTGCCACTTTGGGTGGCGAAGATAAGGTAGCGGTCTTCGGGGTACTCGCGGGTGGTGAGCACGGCGTTCAGGCGCTCGCCCGGCTCGAAGGGCAGAAGGTTGACGATGGGTTTGCCTTTGGCGTTGCGCCCCGCTTGCGGCAATTCATACACTTTCAGCCAGTACACTTTGCCCCGGTTGGTGAAGCAGAGCATGGTGTCGTGGGTGTTGGCGATGATGAGTTGCTCGACGAAGTCTTCGTCCTTGACGGCGGTCGCCGACTTGCCTTTGCCGCCGCGTTTTTGCGCTTCGTAGTCCGAAAGCGGCTGCGCCTTGATGTAGCCTTCGTGCGAGAGGGTGATGACGCGGTCTTCTTCGGCGATGAGGTCTTCGAGCGAGAGGTTGAGGTGGGTGTCGAGGATTTGGGTGCGGCGCACATCGTTGTACTGGTTCTTGATGTCGCGCAGTTCTTCTTTGATGACTTCCAGCAGGCGTTCGGGGATTTGCAGGATGTCGAGCAGGGCTTCGATTTCGTGGATGATTTGCTGGTATTCGTCGAGGATTTTTTCTTGTTCGAGGCCGGTCAGGCGGTGCAGACGCAGGTCGAGGATGGCTTGCGCCTGTTCGGGCGAGAGGCGGTAGGCACCATCATGCAGGCCGTATTGTTTGGCAAGCCCTTCGGGGCGCGAGTTTTCGGCGCCGGCGCGGGCGAGCATATCGACGACTTGTCCCGCCGCCCAGCTTTTTGCAAGCAGGGCGTCTTTGGCCTCTGCGGGGCCGCTGGATTGTTTGATGAGTTCGATGACTTCGTCGATGTTGGCAAGCGCGATGGAGAGGCCTTCGAGGATGTGGGCGCGCTCGCGGGCTTTGCGCAGCTCGAAGATGGTGCGGCGGGTGACGACTTCGCGGCGGTGCGCGAGAAAGACGTTCAGCGCTTCTTTGAGCGGGAGCAGGCGCGGCTGGCCGCCGACCAGCGCCATCATGTTGATGCCGAAGACGACTTGCAGCTGGGTGAGCTGGAAGAGGTTGTTGAGGATGACTTCGGCGACTTCGCCCCGGCGCAGTTCGATCACCATGCGGATGCCGTCTTTGTCCGATTCGTCGCGCAGGGCGCTGATGCCGTCGATTTTCTTTTCTTTGACGAGGTCAGCGATTTTACCGAGCAGGTTGGCTTTGTTGACCTGGTAGGGCAGTTCGTCCACGACGATGGTCTGTTTGCCGCTGTGGTCGTCGGTTTCGATGTGGGTTTTGGCGCGGATGTAGATGCGGCCGCGCCCGGTTTCGTAGGCCTCGCGGATGCCGCGTGCGCCGTTGATGAGCGCGCCGGTGGGGAAGTCGGGGCCGGGGATGTAGCGCATCAGCGCGGCGGTGTCGGCGGCGGGGTGGTCGAGTAGGTAGAGGCAGGCGTCAAGGGTTTCGCCGAGGTGGTGCGGCGGGACGTTGGTCGCCATGCCGACGGCGATACCGGAGCTGCCGTTGACCAGCAGATGCGGCAGGCGGGCGGGGAGGACGACGGGTTCTTGCTGGCTGCCGTCGTAGTTCGGCGCAAAATCGACGGTTTCTTTTTCGATGTCGGTGAGCAGGCTGTGCGCGATTTTCGCCATGCGCGCTTCGGTGTAGCGGTAAGCGGCGGGCGGGTCGCCGTCCATCGAGCCGAAGTTGCCCTGACCGTCCACCAGCGGGTAGCGCAGCGAGAAGGGTTGCGCCATGCGCACCAGGGTGTCGTAAATGGCACTGTCGCCGTGCGGGTGGTATTTCCCCATCACGTCACCAACGATAGTCGCGGATTTGACGTATTTTTTGTTCCAGGCGTTGCCCTGTTTGTGCATGGAAAAGAGGACGCGGCGGTGCACCGGTTTCAGGCCGTCGCGCGCATCCGGCAGGGCGCGCCCGACGATGACGCTCATCGCGTAGTCCAGATAGGAGCTGCGCATTTCATCCACCAGATTGACCGGCAACACTTCTTTGGCAAATTCGCTCATGTATTTCTCTACCTTGTAGCGTAAAAACGCCCGCAGGGCGGGGCAAACGGCGCATATTTTAACATGAATGCGGATACGCCCCGTTTCGTGTCATTTCTACAACAAAACGCCGCCTGCGGTGTTGCTTTTACCGCATTTGCCTTTGCATTTTTGCAACAAAACCCGTATCATGGCGCGCGGATGGGTACCTCTTGCCTGTTCGTGGGCAGGGGTGCCGTCAATCTTGGACGGGCAGCCGTCCACCAAGTTCTTAACATTAACTTGCAAGTTTTGTTATGGGAGAAGTATATGAAACTTAAAAAACTGATTGCAGTTGCCGTACTTGCTGCCGGTGCAGCACCGGCATTTGCAGATCTGCCTGCAAACGAAGACCTGACTTCCGCCGGTGGGGATCTGGTCAAAAACCGTTGGGGCGAATGCGTTACCGTCAATGCCAACAAGGGCCTGACCGGTTGCGGCGTTCAACCGCCTGCGCCGGTGGAACCGCCTGTAATGGTCAAGCAAACCGAAACCATCACCCTGGCCGCCGACACCTACTTCGATTTCGACAAATACAACCTCAAACCCGCCGGTAAAGAAGCCCTGCAACAACTCGCAGGCGACCTGAACCAGCGTGGTGCGAACATCCAGAAAATTACCGTTGTCGGTAACACCGACTCCAAAGGCTCCGACGCGTACAACCAGAAACTGTCCGAACGTCGTGCCAACACCGTTGCCAACTACCTCGTGGAAAACGGCGTACCGCAGTCTTTGATCGAATCCTACGGTAACGGTGAACGCAACCCGGTTGCCACCAACAAAACCGCCGAAGGCCGTGCACAAAACCGTCGTGTAGATGTCACGGTTGACGGCCTCGTTGAGCGTGAAGTCGCTCAACCTGCTGCCCAATAAGCACAACCCCATCGCCGCCTAATCCACCCCCGCCAGACGGGGGTTTTTCATACATAAAAGAAGCTGCATGAAACCCCTCATCATCCTCAAACTCGGCGCGCCCAAGCCCGACATCATCGCCCGCCTCGGCCAGTACAGCGACTGGATCGCGCGCACCATCGCGCCGATGCAACACCCCGTGCGCGTGCTCGACATCATCGGCGGCGAGGCGCTGCCCGCCGTTAGCGATACAGCGGGCGTCATCCTCAGCGGTTCGGCGCACATGGTGCCGGAACGCCAGCCGTGGAGCGAAGCCACCCGCCGCTGGCTGCAACACGCCGTGCCCGCCGGGCTGCCCGTGTTTGCCATCTGCTACGGCCACCAACTGCTGGCGGACGCCTGCGGTGGCGAAGTCGGCGACAACCCGCGCGGGCTCGAAATCGGCAGCGCGACCATCACCCGCCTGCCCGCCTGCGACGACGATCCCATCTTCGCCGCCCTGCCCGCACACTTCACCGCCAACGTTACCCATTTCCAGTCCGTGCTGCGCCTGCCTGAAACGGCAACCCGCCTCGCCGCCAACGAACACGACCCGCATCAGGCCTACCGCATCGGCGCCCACGCCTGGGGCGTGCAATTCCATCCCGAATTCGATGCCGCCGCCATCCGCGCCCATATCGACGGCAGGCGCGATGTCATCAGCGCAGCGGGCCGCGACCCGGACGCCATCAGCGCCGCCGTTTGCGCCGAACATCCCGACGCCGCCGCCCTGCTGCTGCGTTTTGCCCGCTACGCCGCTGCCCGCAGCGGCATCATCTGAGCGGCACACCACCTCCCGTTTTTCTTGACCCACAAGGAGTCCATCATGTCTGTCCGTCCCCTCTTCCTCGCCGCCGCGTTGCTCGCTGCCGACATGGCGCTCGCCGCCGACACCGCCGTACCGGCAGTCTCCGCCACCGCCGCGACTGCCGCCGCCCTGCAAAAGGCCGATACCGCCCGCCGCAATGCCGATTACAAGGAAGCCTACGCGCTCTATAAAACCCTCGCCGAGCAGGGCAATGCCCGTGCCGAAGCCAAGATTGGCACGATGTATGCCCTTGGTGAACTGGGTAAACGCGATATGGCCGAGGCGATTGCGCATTACAACAAAGCGGCGGAAGCCGGTGATGGTTATGCACAATTTCGGTTAGGTCGCGCCTTTCTTCATGGTGTAGGGGTAAAAAAAGATACTGCTGAAGCGGAAAAATGGTTTGTGCAGGCGGAAAAAAGCCTGCGTCAAGCGGCGCTACACCAGGATGCCGAAGCGCAATATCTCTTGGGCGTTACATATCGCGATGGATTAGGGATAGAAAAAAATCGCAAAGAAGGTGGTAAATGGCTGAAAAAAGCCGCAGAAAAAGGCCATCCGTTTGCACAATACGAATTTGGTAATTTCCTGTATGAGGAAAAGAAAGATATGGCAGGACAACTGGCATGGTGGGAGAAAGCTGCTGTCCAAGAGGACACGAGGGCTCAATTTGACTTGGCAAACGCTTACGCAGGAGGTTTTTACGGTGTTAGTAAAGATCGGGAAAAAGCGGGTGAGTGGTATCGCCACGCCTTGTCCATGTTGGAAAAAGCAGCACAGCAAGGTGCTGTTAATGCACAAACCGATCTTGGTGAAAGATACCTAAGAGGCAGGGATGTTACTGCTAATCCGGAAAAAGCGCGGGAATGGTTAGAAAAGTCTGCCGCACAAGGTCATCTCGCCGCACAAATCCTCCTCGGCTTTGCTTATCTAAGAGGCGAGGGGCTTCCCGCTGACCCGGAAAAGGCGAGGTATTGGTTAGACAAAGCCGCTGCACAAGGCGACGAAACGGCGCAGATGCTGTTAAAAGACCTCCCTACTCAATAAGGAACGCCCCATGCTCCTCCTCACCGCCCAGGACCTCTCGCTCGCCTTTGGCTGGCGGCCCTTGCTCGACCACGTCAACTTCTCGCTGGAAAGCGGCGAGCGCGTTGCCCTGCTGGGTCGTAACGGCGAGGGCAAATCCACCCTGCTCAATGTATTGCGCGGGGCGCAGATGCCGGATGACGGCAGCCTGCGCATCAGCGAAGGCGTGCGCATCGCCTATCTGCCGCAAGACCCGCCCGCAGCGGACGCGCGCACGGTGCGCGAAGTCGTGCGCGACGGGCTGGCTGAAACTGCCGCGCTGGTCGAGCGTTATCAAACCCTGCTTGCCGCCCATGACGAGCATGATGCCGATGAACTCGCCCGTCTCGAAGCGGCGGTGGCGGCGGCAGACGGCTGGCAGCTGGATAACCGTATCGACGGCATCCTGCAACGCTTCGATCTCAACGGCGCGACGCAGATGGCGGATTTGTCCGGCGGCTGGCGGCGGCGCGTCTGGCTGGCGCGGGTGCTGGTTGCCCGTCCCGACATGCTGCTGCTTGACGAACCGACCAACCACCTCGATATGGGCGCCATCATCTGGCTGGAAAACCTGCTCAATAATTTTGCCGGCGCCGTCGTTTTCGTCACCCACGACCGCGCCTTCCTCGAAAAAGTCGCGAACCGCATTTGGGAACTGGATCGCGGCCGCCTGCTCGACGTGAAAAGCGACTACCGCCGCTTCCTGCGCACCCGCGAGGAAGCGCAACACGCCGAAGCCGAAGCGCAGGCGCGTTTTGACAAGAAACTTGCCGAAGAAGAAATCTGGATACGCCAGGGCATCAAGGCGCGGCGCACCCGCAACGAAGGCCGCGTGCGCGCGCTAAAAGCGATGCGCACCGAACGCGCCGCGCGCATCGAGCGGCAGGGCAAGGCAAACCTGCAACTGGACGCGGGCGAGCGCAGCGGGCGGCAGGTGATCGTCGCCGAAAACCTCAGCTTCGCCCACGCAGGCGGCGCGCCGCTGGTGCAGGATTTCAGCGACATCATCGAGCGCGGCGAGAAAATCGGCTTGGTCGGCGCGAACGGCGCGGGCAAAACCACCCTGCTGCGCCTGCTCCTTGGCGAATTGCCGCCGACGGCAGGCCGTCTCAAACACGGCACAAAACTGGAAGTCGCCTACTTCGACCAGTTGCGCGCCCAGCTTGATCCCGAAGAAACCCTGCGCGACAGCGTCGGCGCGGGGCGGGACTACATCGAAACGAACGGCCAGCGCAAGCACATCGCCGCCTACCTGCAAGATTTTCTCTTTCCGCCCGAACGCTGGCGCACCCCGGTCGGCGCGCTCTCCGGCGGCGAACGGGCCCGTCTTCTGCTGGCGCGCCTTTTCGCGCAGCCGGCAAACGTCCTCGTGCTGGACGAACCGACCAACGACCTTGACATCGAAACTCTGGAACTGCTGGAAGAAGTGCTGGCGGACTACCCTGGCACGGTGCTGCTGGTCAGCCACGACCGCGCCTTCCTTGATGCCGTCGTCACCCGCCTGTGGGTGTTCAACCGTCACAAAGGCAAAATCGAGCAAATCGTCGGCGGCTTCAGCGACTGGCTGCAACAGGGCGGCGACATCGCCCAACTGGAAGAAGCCGCTGCGCCTGCCGTCAAAACAGCGGAAAAACCCGCCGCCGCCCCGCCTGCCGACAAACGCAGCGGCAAACTCTCCTACAAATACCGGCGCGAACTCGAAGCCCTGCCCGCGCAGATTGAAGCGGCGGAAGCGGAAATCGCCCGCCTCACCGCCGCCGTGCAGGAAGCGGGCTTCTATCAGCAGCCGCAGGACGCGCAACAGGCGGGCTTCGCCGCGCTGGCAGCGGCGCAGCAGCAGCTCGATGCCCTGATGGAACGCTGGATGCAGCTTGAAGACGGCGAGGCGTGAACGCGGCCGCCCGCCCGAACACATCCTCAAAAACAAGGCGGATTTGCTAAAATCCGCGCCGTTTTTCACATACCTAACGGGACATAACACATGCACTTCAAAACCCACCTTGCCGCTGCCATTGCCGCTGCCCTTGCCATCACCGCCCACGCCGCACCGCGCTGGGATGACAAAGCCCTCGCAACCGCCCGTACCAAAGCCGAAGCTGATATTGACCAGTATCTGCAAAAAGGCAGCGGTCCTGTCGCCAAACTCGCCAATGATGACATCCGCGCCTGGCTGGCCAGTGCCAAATACAGCAAAGTGAAAAAAGGCGCGTCCGACAGCAAAACCTACGCCCGCCTGCAAAACCCCGCCGAACTGCTGACCAAACTCATCGACCGCAGCGCATATGGCGACAACACCCAGGAAACCGCTTACCGCGCGCTGCTTGCCGCCTCGCCGGATGTGCGCCGTTCGCAGACCGCCTACCTTGATGACACCCTCGCCCTCTATGAAGCCATCATGCAGGACGACAGCGACAGCGTCCCGTTTGCCATTGCCGCCCTCGACAAACTGCGCGACCAGTACAGCGACGAACAGCGCAAACAATACAACTACCTGCGCGAGCGCTACGCCTTCAACCTGAGCAACATCGACAGCGACAAAAACCAGGACAAACCGCGTATCTGCCTTGAATTCACTAACCCCGTCCTCGCCGAACCGCTGCAAAACTGGAAACAGTACATTAGCGTTACCCCCGCGCCCGAAGGCGAAGGCCGCTACGCCGGCGATAAACTTTGCTACACCGGCCAGTGGCAGACCGAATACACCTTCAAAATCGATCCCAAACTCGCCGCCCAAAACCACATGGAACTCGGCATGGCGGTTGAACGCACTATCGACACCGGTGACCGCGCGCCGCTGGTGCGCTTCGCTACCCGTGGCAAAACCCTCGAACTCACCCCGGACGCTGCGCTGACCATCGAAACCGCGAATACCGGCGGCAAAATCAACGTCGAACTGTGGCAAATTCCCGGTAACAACCTTGCCGGCGACGCGCACAACGCCATTGATAACCCAGACAGCTTCGAAGAATACGACCTCAACGACAACGCCAGCCTCATCTGGAAAGGCAGCTTTGAACCGGAAAAAAGCGAGCGCAACGCCATCACGCAAAGCCGCCTCGCTTTCAAAGACATGGCGGGGGACGATGCCCGTGCAGGCGTGTACGTCCTCAGCGTGCGCGACGAAGACAGCTACCAGAGCGCCCTGCTCGGCTTCACCGTCACCGACCAGGGGCTGACTGCCTACCAGACCCGCGACGGCATCCTCGCCGAACTGCGCGACCTGAAAACCAGCGCCCCCGTCGCCCATCAGAAAGTCACCCTCTACGCGCAAAACAACCGCATCCTCGGCGAAGCCGAAACCGACGGCCAGGGCATCGCCCGCTTCACCCGCGCGCAAACCAGCGGCAAAGACGCGGATGCCCCTAGCCACATCATCAGCCAGAAAGAGCACCACCTCGCTTACCTGCGTGTTGCCGGGCAGGGCATTGACCTCTCGGACAAAGGCGCAAACGGCGACAAACAAGCCAACCCGACCCTCGACCACTGGACCTGGCACGATCGCGGCGCCTACCGCCCGAAAGACACCATCAACGCCCTGTGGCTCCTCAAAACCCCGGACGGCAAAGCCTTCAGCGATACCCCACTGTGGCTGGACATCTACCGTCCGGACGGCACCCTGGTGCACAGCCAGCTGCTGGAAGCTGACGCCAGCGGCGCCTACCGCTACAGCGCCGAAATCCCCGCCACCGCGCGCCTGGGTAACTGGAACATCCGCATCAGCCTCGGCAAAGGCGGCACCACCGTTGTGGACGAAACCTACCTCGTGGATAGCATCGTCCCGCAACAAATCGAAAACAAACTCGCCGTCAAAGCCGAAGAAAACAAAGCCGAACTCGATTACAGCGCCGACTGGCTCTACGGGGCGCCTGCCGCCAACCTCCTGACCGACGGCCAGTGGCGTATTACCGACGACGACTTCGCGCAAACCCACAACGAATGGACGGGCTGGCAGATTGGCCGCCACGACGAAGCCGAACTCAGTGGCAATAAGCAGAAAATCGAAAACGGCGACACCGACAAAGACGGCAAACGCCGTATCACCATCGGGGCACTGGATCGCCCCGCCGGTACCCGCCCGCAAGCCCTCTACGCCGAAGTCCGCCTCACCGCGCCGGATGGCAGCACCATCAGCGCCAACCAAACCGCGCCGCTGCCGCGCACCGCTCCCTACATCGCCCTCAAAGCGGGCGAAAACGGCGCACAAATCGCCGCCATCGACGACAAAGGCGCCCAACAAGCCGATACCCTCGAATGGACGCTCTACCGCGTCGAACGCAACTGGTACTGGTACAACAGCGAAGGCGAGTGGAAGTACGAAAACAACGACAGCCGCGAACCGCTGAAAAAAGGCAGCATCAACACCGACGGCAAAACCCCGGCCAACCTTGACCTGCCCTTTGACGGCGACGGCATCTACGTCCTCGAAGTGCGCGGTAAAACTCCGGCCAGCGCTGCCAGCCTCGAAATCGCACGCGGCTGGTACGGCGACCCCAACCAGAACAGCCCGGCGACCATCACGCTTGCCACCAACCAGCCGACCTACAAAAAAGGCGACACCCTCACCGTCAACGTACAAGCCCCGTTTGACGGCAAAGCCACCGTCAAAGTCGCCAGCCGTGACAGCATCGCCGAAAACCACGAACTCGAACTCAAAAACGGCAAAGGCCAAATCCAGATCCCGTGGCAAGACAACTGGGAACAAGGCGTCTGGCTGCTGGCGAACGCCTGGAACGACAACGCCCGCGACCACAACCGCCGCGCCGTCGGCCTCTACTGGGTCGGTGCCGACCTGGCTGACCGTCGTCTCGTGCCGCAACTCAAACTGCCGGAAAACCCGCTGCCAGAACAACCCTACACCGTCGGCGTCTACGTCCCCGAAGCGGGCGACAACACTTGGGTCAACCTCGCCATCATTGACGACGGCCTCTACCAAATCGCCGCGCCGAGCTTCACC
The DNA here is from genome assembly GCF_938028825.1 of uncultured Cardiobacterium sp. Classification (GTDB taxonomy): domain Bacteria; phylum Pseudomonadota; class Gammaproteobacteria; order Cardiobacteriales; family Cardiobacteriaceae; genus Cardiobacterium. The sequence goes on from NZ_CALIZP010000045.1 coordinate 37,367, forward strand.
GACCCGCTCGAAGCCTTCTTCGGCAAAAAACAACCCACCCTCGCCCTCTACGACACCTTCGGCAGCATCATCCGTCAGACCGACGCCCGCCTTGCCGCCCTGCGTAGCGGTGCTGACGGTGCTGCCGCCAGTGAACTCGCGGCTCTTGCCGACCTGCCTGATCTCGATATCGACCTCATCAGCGCGTGGAGCGGGCCGCTCAAAGTCGATGCCGACGGCAACGTGAACTACACCATGCCTGTGCCGCACTACAACGGCCGCCTGCGCGTCATGGCCGCCGCCTACAACGCAGACAAAACCGGCACCGCCGAAGAAACCGCCATCATCAAAGCGCCGGTCGTCGCCGAACTGCACACCCCGCGCTTCCTGAGCGCGGACGACAGCGGCACCTTCACCCTGCGCCTGCACAACACCACCGACAAAGCGCAGAACCTCAAAATCAACCTGACTGCCGACAACCTCGAACTCGCGGGCGAAGCCATTCCGGAAACCACCCTCGAGCCCGACCAGACCGTCACCCTCAGCTATCCCTACCGCGTTACCGCGAGCGGCGATGCCCACATCAAGGCAGAAATCAGCGGTGACAACACCCAGAGCCTCGAACGGCGCATCCCCATCCGTGCAGCTGCCCTGCCGCAAGTGCGCACCCAGTACCAACGCCTGGATGGTGGCGCTACCCTCGAATACAGCGACCTGCGTGACGCCCGCCTCAGTCTGAACAACGGCATCCCCTACAACCCGACGCCGTACCAACAACAACTTGCCGACTACCCGCTGGGTTGCAGCGAACAAACCACCGGCAAACTGTGGGGACTCATCGGCGCCGAAAAAGCCGACCGTGACGCCATCCATGCCGCTGAAAACCGCCTGGCCAACCTTGCACACTGGGACGGCAGCTACAGCCTGTGGGGCTACGGCAAAGAAAACCGCTGGCTCACCGCCTACATCGGCGAAGCCCTCATCCAGCTGCAAAAACGCCAGGAACTGCTGAACCCCTCACAACTCACCCGCCTGCTCGGACAATTGCGCAGCGGCAATGACGGCAGCTACCGCCCTGAAACCGCGCATGAAGACAGCTACGCCTACTACACCCTGGCATACGCCGAAGAGCCCATACGCGGCAACCTCCTGCGTTACCACCGTGAAGCTGGCGACAAACTCAGCCTCAGCGACAGCCTCGACATCGCAACCGCCCTTGCCCTGCTCGGCGAATACCAAACCGCGAGCGAACGTCTGGCCGGCAGCAGCATGGACGATGATGCGGCGACCTATGTCTACGGCAGCGCGACCAGCCTCGCTGCGCACAACCTCGTCCGCCTGAAACAACTCGAAGTCCTGTGGCAAAACATCAGCAACGACCCGCAGCAAACCCAAAAAACCATCAGCCGCCTGCGCGACATCGAGCGCGACAAACTCGCTACCGCGCTCGCGCATGACCGCTACCACAGCACCCAGGAACTCGCCTGGCTGGTGCGCCTTGCCGCTCTCGCGCCCAAACTTGCCGCTGACACCCCGATCGAAATCAACGGCAAAAAAGCGACCCTCGCCGACCTCGAAAAAGGCGAATACAACGGCGCGGTGCGCATCACCAACCCGGGTAAAGACGCCCTATGGCTGGATGCACAAGACCTGCACACCCCGCCTGCGGACAAAGCGGACAACAACGGCTGGGAAATCACCCTGCGCTATGAAGATGCAAACGGCACCGTGCTGGATCCGGCCAAACTGCCGAACAACACCGACATCAGCATCACCGCGACCTTCACCCCGAAACTCGCGGATAACAGCGGCAGCCAGAGCGACCTCATCTACACCTACCCCGTTCCGGCAGGCATCAAACTGAGCGCCCTGCGCGATAACCCGAACGACGCCGGTGGGGATGACGAAGACGACAGCGTCATGCGCTACCAGTACCGGGAAAACCGCGACGACCGCCACATCGCCGCCTTCACCGCCTACGGCAAACCGCAACCGTTCAGCTACACCATCTACGGCAGAACGACCGGCGCCGGCACCTGGCACGCCCCCGGCGCGTCCCTGGAAAATATGTACCGCCCGGAAGAACACGCGCGCCAGGCGGCACAAACCATCAACATCCAGTAACACGCCGCTTGATGGTCTGATGACCGACAAAAAACCGCCCTCCGGGGCGGTTTTTTTGCGCGCACAACTGGCCCAGGTCAAAGCCGCGCCGCCCGCCGCTTGCTACAATCGCGCGCATGCCATTCCCACCGACCACCCGCCATGAGCCAATACTTTGACGCCGCGCTGATCCAGAAATACAGCCAGAGCGGCCCGCGCTACACCTCCTACCCGACCGCCGTCGAATTTCACGACCGCTTTACCGCCGCCGATTACACCCGTCATCTTGATGCCAGCAACGCGAGCAAACGCGACCTCTCGCTCTACGTCCACATCCCCTTCTGCGAACACGTCTGCTACTACTGTGGCTGCAACAAAATCATCACCCACAACCACGGCCAGTCCGACGATTACCTCGATTACCTCGAACGCGACATCGCCCGTCAGGCGGCGCATATCGACAGCAAGCGCCGCGTCGTCCAGCTGCACCTTGGCGGCGGCACGCCCACCTTCCTCGACCACACGCAGATGCAGCGCCTGCTCGCCATGCTGCACCGCCATTTCCCGCATTTCGCTGCGGACAACGAAGGCGAATTCAGCATCGAAATCGACCCGCGCACCGTCACCCCGGCCGACCTCGGTTTCCTGCGCGGACTGGGCTTCAACCGCGTCAGCTTCGGTGTGCAGGACTTCGACCCGCGTGTGCAGAAAGCGGTGAACCGCATCCAGTCCTTCGAACACGTCCGCGATACCATCGTCGCGGCGCGCGAAGCGGGATACCACAGCATCAGCGCCGACCTCATCTACGGCCTGCCGCTGCAAACCGTGGCGAGCTTCCGCCGCACCCTGGAACAAATCGGCGAACTGGCGCCCGACCGCCTCGCCGTTTTCAATTACGCGCACATGCCGCACATCTTCGGCGCGCAGAAACAAATCAACGCCGCCGACCTGCCCGACGCCGCCGGCAAACTGCAACTGTTGCAAACCACCATCGAAACCCTCACCACGGACGGCTACGAATTTATCGGCCTCGACCACTTCGCCCGCCCGGACGACAGCCTCGTCCGCCACCAGCGCGAAGGCACGCTCTACCGCAACTTCCAGGGCTACTCGACCTTCTCCGCCTGCGACCTGCTCGGCTTCGGCATCAGCGCCATCAGCATGCTCGGCGGCTGTTACAGCCAGCACGAAAAAGCGCGCAGCCGCTACTACAAAGCGCTGGACGGCGGCGGCATCCCCGTGCTGCGCGGCATCGAACTGACGGCGGACGACCACATCCGCCAGCACGTCATCACCGACATCATGTGCAACCTGCGCCTCGACCTCGACGCTGTCAGCGCGCGCCGGCAGATTGACGCCCCCGCCTACTTCGCCCGCGAATGGCAGGCGCTGCAACCGCTCGCCGCCGACGGCCTCGTGCAACTGGACGGCCACCGCCTCACCGTCCTGCCGCTGGGCCGCCTGCTCATCCGCAACATCGCGATGGTCTTCGACGCTTATCTCAACAAGGCGGAAAACGCCAAACGCTTCTCCAAAGTCATCTGAGCGGCACGCCCCACCGCCTGCCCGACAAAAGCCTTTTTATTTCTTGGGATTGCTCTTCGGACACGACCAAAAGCCCCTCCTCCATCGGGGGAGAGGGTTAGAAAGCCGCGTAGCGATATAGTCGTTTCAAATAGGACCGAGACAAGGCGGCGAGCCGAAGACAGTACAGATAGTACGGCGCGGGTTTCCCATAAAAATCGCGCAGCGATTTTTATGGGTGCCCGGTCAGGCTCGCCAACACCGTATCAGTTCTAATTGAAACGACTATAAAACCCTGCAATCACGCCGCCTGGCTGCCTTCCTCCATCCTTCGGACACCTCCCCCGCACGCGGGGAGGTGTCTTTATTTTTGCCGTGCACGAAGGGGGTTGGCATTCCCGCGCACAGCCCTCCCCCGAACAGACATTAACTTGCTAGAATGACTGACCCTTAATCCGTACCCAATCAAGAGGAACCCATGGCACGCGTTACCGTAGAAGACTGCCTCAAAGATGAAAACAACCGCTTCCGCCTCGTCCTCGCCGCCTCCCGGCGGGCGCGGCAAATCGCCAACGGCCACCAGGCGCTCGTTCCGCCCGAACACGACAAAGTTACCGTCGTCGCCCTGCGCGAAATCCAGGAAGGAAAAACCACCATTGACGGCCTGCTGCGCAGCACCAAGCCCATCACCCCCGCCCCGGCACCCGTCGCCCCGACACCGACCATCATCGTGGACGATGAAGACGATGACGACGGCGTGATAAAACCCGCACGCGGCGAATAATCATGAACGCGCCGCTTGCCCTCGAATATCAGCCTTTCGGCGTTTTCACCGGCGCCGCCACCCTGCAAGCGGCTTACGACGACCTCGCCGTCGAGCTGAAAAAATACCTCGACCCCGGAGACATCGACAAAGTCCTGCGCTGCGCCATCTATGGCGCGGCCGCCCACGAAGGCCAGCGCCGCCAGTCCGGCGAACCCTACTTCGTTCATCCCATTGCCGTCTGCCGCATCCTCGCCAAACAGCGCTTCGACCTGCCCGTGCTGCAAGCAGGGCTCTTGCACGATGTCCTTGAAGACACCATCCTCGACAAAAAGGACATGGCGACCGAATTCGGCGAAGAAGTGACCCGCCTCGTCGATGGCGTCAGCAAACTCGACCGCCTGAAAAAAACCGCGCCGCAGGCCGCCGTCGCCGAAAGCTTCCGCAAAATGTTCCTGGCGACCGCCGACGATCCGCGTGTCCTCATCATCAAGCTTGCCGACCGCCTGCACAATATGCAAACCCTCGGTGCCCTGCGCCGGGAAAAACAGCAGCGCATCGCCCACGAAACGCTGGATGTCTATGCCGCCATCGCCGGCCGCCTCGGCCTCTTCTACTTCCGCATCCAGCTCGAAGACCTCGCCTTTTCCTACCTGCATCCGTGGCGCTACGCCGTGCTGCGCCAGCGCTACGCCGCAGACAACACCCACGAACAAACCCTGAGCGCTGTGCGGGGCGACCTGCAAGCCCGCCTGCACACCCTCGGCATCAAAGCCTCCATCAACCCCCGCCAGCGCCACCTCTGGGGCGTGTACCAGCGCATGAAGCGCAAAGAAAGCTTCAAGGAAGCCATCCGCACCGTGCCCATCCGCATCATCACCGACAGCGAAGACAACTGCTACCGCATCCTCGGCGCACTGCACGGCCTCTACCGCCCCGTGCACGGCAAATTTGAAGACTACATCGCCGCGCCGAAAAGCAACGGCTACCGCTCCCTGCACAGCAGCGCCGTCATGGGCGACGGCACCGTACTCAACGTGCAAATCCGCACCCGCGACATGCACACCCTCGCCGAAGCGGGCATCATCTCCGTCTGGCACCAGTACGCCAAACAGCGCGCCGTGAAAATCGAGGCGCGCAGCATCGAAGCCGAAAAAAACATGCGCGAATGGCTGTCGCGCCTGAAAGAAGTGCAGAACATCACCGACGACCCGCTGCAATTCTACGACGCCGTCAAAAAAGAACTCGTCACCGGGGAAATGCAAATCTACACCCCGAAAGGCGACATCATCGTCCTGCCGCACGGGGCGACGCCGGTTGACCTCGCCTACACCATCCACACCGAAATCGGCAACCACATCGTCGGTGCCAAAGTCAACGGCCAGCCCTATCCTATCTACAAACCGCTGAAAATGGCGCAGACCGTGGAAATCCTCACCGCCCCGGACGCGCACCCGCACAACAGCTGGCTGCAATTCACTATCCCCGGCGGCAAAGCGCACATCGGCATCAACCGCTACCTGAACCGCCTCGCGCGGCAAAACGCCGCCACCGCGCCCGGCAAAAACGCACAACCCGCCGCCGGCGAACAAAAAATCCTCGTCCGCAGCGCCTTTGAAAGCGGCATCACCCTCGCGCCCTGCTGCCACCCGCTGCCGCTCGAACCCATCACCGGCCACAATGTCGCCGGCAGCGGCATCCTTATCCACAGCCGCGACTGTCCGCTGCTCGAAAACGCCGCGCACACCATCGCCGCCGCCTGGGCGGACGAACGCAAGGGCCTCTTCCCCAGCGAACTCAACATCATCGCCTACGCCCACCCGCGCCTCCTTGCCCGCGTCAGCGGCATCATCGCCGACAGCGAAGCCAACATCACCGATTTCCAAATGAACCACGCCGCAGGCGACGAACAGCGGCGCAACCTCACCGTCTGGATCGAAGTCCGCGACCTCGAACACCTGACGCAGCTCATCCACCGCCTGCGCCAGCTCGAAGAAACCATCCGCATCCGCCGCATCACCCACAAGGAACCCACACCATGACAAAACAAATCATCCACACCGACAAAGCCCCGGCCGCCATCGGCCCCTATTCGCAAGCCGTGCGCACCGGCAACCTCGTCTATCTCGCCGGGCAAATCCCGATCAATCCGGCGACGATGGAACTCGAACACGCCTTCACCGACCAGGTACACCGCGTCTTCAGCAACCTGCAAGCCGTGTGCGAAGCGGCGGGCGGCGGCCTCGGCGACATCATCAAGCTGAACATCTACCTGCTCGACATGGAGCACTTCGCCGAAGTCAACAAAATCATGAAAACCTACTTCCACGAACCCTACCCGGCACGCATCGCCCTCGCCGTGCACGCCCTGCCCTGGGACGCGCAAATCGAACTCGAAGCCGTGATGGCACTTTGAGGCGAAGCGCAAAAAAACCGGCGGGCTGATGAACCCGCCGGTTTTTTTATGGGCAAGCGGTGGCTGCGGGTCAGCCCGGCGAGAACGCCGGATGCTGCAACAATTCCGCCTTCTTCTGCGCGTAACCCTGCGGGTCAATGGCACGGGTGGCTTCCTCAATCAGGCGGACACGAAAGCCCGCCGCCAGCGCGTCAAGAATGCTGTAATAAACGCAATAATCGGCGGCGAGCCCGGCGATGTCGATGTCCGACACGCCGCAGGCGTGCAGGTAGGCGGCAAGGCAGGTGTCATGGCGGTGGCCGTTGTCAAAAAACGCGCTGTAACTGTCGATGTACCTGTCCATCCCCTTGCGGAAAACGGCGGCGATGCGGCGGGTATCGAGCGCCGGATGCAGGGCGGCACCGGTACTGCCGGCGATGCAGTGATCCGGCCAGAGCGTTTGCGACAGGCCGTGCAGGTCAATCGTGGCAAAAGGTGCCTGCCCCGGATGGGCGCTGGCAAAACTCTCATGCCCTGCGGGGTGCCAGTCCTGCGTGGCGATAACGAGCGGATAATCGCCCATGCGGGCATTGACGGGGGCGATGACGGCATCGCCGTCGGCGACCGGCAGGGCACCGCCGGGCATAAAGTCGTTCTGAATATCGATGAGCAAAAAAGCACGCATGAAAAACTCCGGTTGAGACAGGCCGCCGGCACGACACGCCGGAAGCGGCGGCAAAACAACACCCGTTGCACCGGGCGGGAAAGCAGCATTTCCCCGGCGACGAACGCTGCCGGACAGCCAACGGGTCGCCTGCATCTTATACCAATCCCGGAAAGCAGGCCGGGAAGCGGCACCAACGCACGTTATAGTCGTTGCAAACGGGAAACCCGCGCCGAACCAGGCACTGTCTCCGGCTCGCCGCCTCGCCTCTTTCCTGTTTGCAACGACTATATCGGAATGTTGACACGCGACATTGCCGCGTTTTTTCGGCAGACCGGGGCGGTGCCAACGGCGTAAGCTATACCGCAAACCCGCAACGGAGACCGCCCCATGACCACCTACCACGAAGCCCGCCTGCAACTGCTGCTGGATTACTGGCGCCGCCACCGCCGCCTGCCGCCGGGAAACCTGCCCACCGGCCCCCACGACCGCCTGAGCGACGTTCCCGGCGTGCGCGTCGGCCACAGTACCCTCGCCGATGGCGACTGCCAGAGCGGTGTGACCGCCATCATCCCCGCAGGCGGCAACCTGTTCACCGATCCGCTGCCCTGCGGTGTTGCCGTGCTGAACGGCTTTGGCAAAAGCACCGGCCTCATCCAGATAGCCGAACTCGGCACCCTCGAAACCCCGCTGCTGCTCACCAACACCCTCAGCGTCGGCACCTGCTACACCGCCCTGGTGCAACACGCCGTTGCGGAAAACCCCGACATCGGCCGTGAAAGCGCGACCGTGAACCCTGTCGTTCTCGAATGCAACGACGGCTACCTCAACGACATCCAGCGCCTTGCCGTCAGCGAAGCGATGGCGGCGGCGGCACTCACCGCCGCGCAGCCCGATTTTGCGCGCGGTGCCGTCGGCGCGGGGCGCGGCATGAGCTGCTTCGGCCTCAAAGGCGGCATCGGCACCGCCTCGCGCCGCGTCGGGGCGCACACCCTCGGCCTGCTGGTGCTGGCCAACTTCGGCCGCCTGCCCGATATCCGCCTGGACGGCATTCCCTGCGGCGACGCATTGCAACAGGCGCTGGACGCGGCACCCGCGCCCGCCGAGCGCGGCTCCATCATCACCATCATGGCAACCGATGCACCGCTGGACGCCCGCCAGTTGACCCGCCTCGCCAAACGTGCCGGTGCGGGGCTGGGACGGCTGGGCAGCCACTGGGGCCACGGCTCGGGCGACATCAACCTCGCATTCAGCACCGACCGCAGCGGGGCGCGCCTTCACCCCGAAAGCGCCCTGGACGACTACTTCCGCGCCGCTGCCGACGGCACCGAGTACGCCGTGCGCGATGCCCTGCTCAGCGCGGCCACCGTCAGCGGCTTTTGCGGACACCGCCGCGTCGCCCTGCCGGAATTGCTCGACCGGCTCGCGTCGGTATAGACACGCAGCCACGGTCGTAACGGGCGGGGAAAACGGTGGCCTGGCTATGCGCACAATCATCCGTCAGTTTCACATGACAAAAACCTGCATATTTACCCGCCTGACGCGGTCGTTGCCATCAACCGCCCCGTTTGGGGACAACAGAGCCTCTCCGTCGTGGACGCCGTCGGCGCGTGAAAAAACACATGACCGGCACCGGGGACACATCTAACATAAAAAAACAGGCCGCCCTATTCCCTGGCAGCCTGCGGACACTCCAATCAACTGAAAATCAAGGTAAAACTATGGCAACCGAACCGAACCGAACCGAACCGAACCGAACCGAACCGAACCGAACC
>NZ_CALIZP010000046.1 GCF_938028825.1 uncultured Cardiobacterium sp.
CAACACCGCAAACCCCATCCAGCGAAACAAAGCCCGCAATCCCGCCCGGCAGCACAACACCGCAAACCCCATCCAGCGAAACAAAGCCCGCAATCCCGCCCGGCAGCACAACGCCGCAAACCCCGCCGGGCGGCGAAAAGCCGCAAGCCTCGGCAGGCAGTGACGAAAAAACCATCGAAAGCAAAGGTGATTTCCACAAGCACTACCGCAGCTTCCGCGCCGTCGGCAACCAGTGGCAACACATTGCAAAAAGCGACCTCAACCCCGTCCTCATCAAACAACTCGAACCGCTGCAACACAAAATTGAGGACGAAGCCATCAGCACCGTCGAAATCCTCTACAGTACCTACACCAAAGACGGCAAAACCAATCCCGAAAACAGCAAAATCATCGCCGCCCGCCTGCGCGAAGGCCGCTACACCTACACCTATTACGCCCGCTTCGAAGGCAAAAACATCTGGTACTACGACCGCGAAGGTAACGCGCCGGAAGTGGCGATGGACCGCATCCCGCTCGATCACTACGACCACATCAGCTCGCCGTTTGACCCCGCCCGCGTCCACCCCATCACCCACATCATCCGCCCGCACGAAGGCACTGACTTTAAGGCGGCACACGGCTCCCCTGTGCGCGCCACCGGTGACGGCATCGTCAACTACGCGGGCTGGCGCGGCGGCTACGGCCGCGTCGTCATCATCGACCACGCCAACGGATACCAGACCCGCTACGCCCACCTCTCCGACCTCGACGTCGAAACCGGACAAGAAGTCGCGCGCGGCCAGACCGTCGGCCGCCTCGGCAACAGCGGCATGAGTACCGGTAGCCACCTGCACTATGAAGTCCGCATCAACGACATCCCCTACGACCCAATGACCGTACAACTGCCGGAAAACAAACCGCTCCCCGAAAGCTACAAAGACGCCTGGCGCTACCGCTGCACACAATACGAACGCGAAATGACGGAGATTGCCAAAGGCGGCAGGAAATGACCGCAGCGGCGGCCGGACACGGCGGCAAAAACACCGCTGCACGGGTTCCCGCCGCCTGAAACGGCTATAAAACGGTGTCGCAGGGTGGGCTTTGCCCCACCATCCGCATGGTTCCGGCGGGCGACCGCCCGCCCTGCGGCAAGTTTTTTCTGATTTTGGTATTCGCTGTTGAACTTATATATGGCCGCTTCCCCATGAAAACCCCTATCACTCCCGCCGCCCCGCTTCTGCCGCACAGCGGCCGCATGGTGCTCATCGATCGCGTCCTCAGCTACGACGCGCAGCATATCACCACCGAAACCGATGTTACCGGCGACAACATCTTTGCCGTGCATGACCGCCTGCCCGCTTGGGCCTGTCTCGAAATCATGGCGCAAGCCATCGGCGCCCTGGCGGGGGCGCTGGCCGTGGATGCGGGCGAACCCGTGCGTCTCGGCTATCTGCTCGGCACCCGCAGGCTGACCCTGCACCACGGCGACCTGCCACTGCCCGCGACCCTGCGCGTCGAAGCCCGGGAATCAACGCGCGACGCGACCGGTTTCGGCGTCTTCGACTGCTGTCTCTATCACGGTGAAATGCGCCTCGCCGAGGCGGCGCTGAATGTCTATACCCCGCCGGACGGCCATGTGCCGCCGCCCGCCGTTTCGCGCGAATAGCGCGTGCACGGGGGTAATGCGGTCCGCCTGCCCCGGACAGCAAAAATCCCCGCGCAGGCGGGGATTTTCCGGGGAATGCCGCTCAGGGTTTGAGGGCGGCGTCGGCGATGCGGTTGAAGTCTTCCATCGGACAGTAGCCGTTGGCGTCGGTCGGGCAGTCTTTGAGGGTGAGGGTAACGCGCTGCGGCGGGTTTTCCTCGTCCAGCACACTGTCGTCGCGCAGTTGTTGGGTGCTCTGGTAGAGGTACTCGATTTTCAGCAACGCCTTGCCGTCTTTGTCGCGCCACTGTTCAAACAGTACTTTGCCGCTGATCGGTGTTTTTTCGTACTGCTCGGGCAGTTGGTAGGGCGCGGTATTGAGCAATGCCAGCAATGAGGCGACATTGGAGTCGTGGCCAACCAGCAGCACGGTGCGCGCTTTTTGCGCGTCCTTGATGAGCGGGTGGTCGTAGCCGTGGTCGGCAAAGCTGTTCTGGATGAAGGCCAGCAGCGGTGAAGCGGTTTCTTTGGCGAGCACCGGCGAGGTGAAGAGGACATCGGTGTAGATGTTTTTGAGATCCACGATGGCCTGCCATTCGTCAGCGGTCTTGATTTTGCCCCAGGCGACATCCGCTTCCGGGTAGCCTTCGTAATATTGCAGGATGAAGCTGTCTGCCGCGCCGGTACCGTTACGCAGCGGGCCTTTGGTGCCGGGTTCTTTGTCCTGCGCGAAGCTCAGGCTGTTTTTGATTTTGTCGAGGTCGCACTGTTTTTCTTTTTCGCAGGTGGCGGAATGGTCGTAATCCAGCACGTTTTCGAGGATTTGGTAGTTTTTCGCAAGGCGTTGGTTGATGTTTGCGAAACCGCCTGCACCGAGCATGTCGTCGATGGATTTTTCCGCTTTGGCGGTGAAGGCGGCGTCAACGGGACTGCGCACGATGGGGTTGAAGGTGTTGTCCATCTTGCCCACTTCTTCGAGGTTGTGCACGGGCAGGTCGCAGCCGGGGAAGGCGCCTTTGACGAAGTTTTTGCCGGTGTCGATGGTGCGCGGCAGGCTGTTGGCGTAGATGAGGAGATCGTCTTTGCTCGGGCAGGTGTCTTTGGCGGTGAGCCCGGTGTCGTCGAGCCAGGTGCGGACGTAGTGGGCGATACGGGTTTCGAGTTCGCCGCCGCGTGCGGTGAGGTGGCCGCCTTCGGCCTGCCAGCTCGGCCAGGTGTGCGGGGTGGCTTCCGCCAGCGCGCTGCCGTAGCCGATGAGCGGGGCGCGGATGCCGTGGCGGCTGAGGATGACGGTTTTTTCGAGTGTGTATCCGTCCGGCACAGCCGTGGTATCCGCCTGGGCGCTCGTGGCGATGGTCGCGGCAGCAAGGGCGGTGATGAGGAGGGTCTTTTGCATGGTGAGCTCCAGTTTTTGGATTGGCAACGATAAAGGGCGGTAAGGGATGTGAGGTCATCCTTTACCGCCCTTTGGTTCTGGCTGGTGGTTTGTCCGTTTAGTTGAGAAAGCTGATGACGGCCTGTTGTTGTGCGGCGGCTTCGGTGTAGAAAGCTTGCAGTTCGTCGAAGTAGTCAAGCAGGTATTGCAAGGCTTCTTCGCCGTCCCTGCGCCATATGATGCCCGGATAGACATCGCCCATTGCTGCGGGGTTATAGTTTCGGCGCAGTTCGCCTTTTTGGATAGCCGCGAGGCGCGCGGCAAGGGCAGCGGTTTCGGCAACGGTGCGGTAATGCACATAACCGTACTCCCAGTCCTCATTCTTTTCTTCATCAATGATGTCACCGCTCAGGATGGCGCGCGCAAGGTTATCGGGGTTGCTCAAATCGGTTGTGGCGATACCACTGCCGCTCAACAGATAGATGAGTCCGTCCCAGGATTTGTCCAAATAGAGTGATTCGGCGGATGCTTCCCCGGCTGCCCGATGGGCATCAAGGTCGGCATCCGCTTGTTCATCGTCTTCTAAAAAAAGGTCGGCATCCAGTTGTCCACTGTCTGCAAGATAAGCGTCCAGTTTTGCCGCAGGGATGCGCAGCAGGTTGGCAATTATGCCCATTGTCTATGCTTCCGTATTACATGGTGGCGGTCGGCAGCCCGCTGGTCAGCGCTTTACCGAGGCCCGCTTCGATGATTTCGCGGATACGCGGCGCTTCTTTGCCCCGGAGCTGGACACCGACGCCGGGCATGCGGCGCGCAGCTTTTTTTGGCGGGTTGAGCCAGACGATGCGGCCGGAGGCGGCGAATTTGCCGAGATCGCCCGGCAGTTTGAGGAAGATGAAGACTTCCTGTTCGAGTTTGTAGGTTTCTGTGGTGGGGACGAAGATGCCGCAGCCGTCCACGTAGGGCATGTAGTACTGGTAGAGGTCTTTGAGGTCGTCGATGTTGATTTTGATGACGCCCTGTTTGAGTTTGGATTGGCCTTGGGCGGCAGGTTGTTCGGTGCTCATAGTGTCAGGTTCCTTTTGTCGTAGGTTTCCAGCAGCAGGGCCTTGATGTTGAGGGTTTGCCCGATTTGCTGCCGGTCCGGGCGGCGCAGTTCGCTGAGGCGTGCGTTCAGGGTATGCAGGCGGTTCAGGTCGAGTCCTTGCAGGGCTGCGTCGTATTCGCGCAGGCGATTGTGCCAACTTTGCTCATGAGTGTCCAGTTGGCGGTAGGCGATGATGGCGTGCAGCTGGTTTTGCAGGTAGTCGTTGCTCTGGTTGTCTTTCAGGCGGTCAAGGCGGTGCAGGTAGGCGGTGGCCGTCTGCGGGCGGGCAAGGTAGGCGATGAGTTCGCCGATGCCGGTCATGGGATCGGGGGCGTCGGGGTTGGCGGCGGCACGGTGCGGGTCGTCGTGGTGCAGGTTGAGCGCGGCATCGGCTTGTTCAGGGGTAAAGCGATAGGCGGCAATCAGCCAGTCGCGCGCCTGCTCGCGTGTGGGCTTGGGCAGGGTGACGATGTGGCTGCGGCTGAGGATGGTCGCTTTCACGGCGCGGCGGTTGGTGGCGCCGAGAATGAAGCGGCTGTGTGCGGGCGGTTCTTCGAGGGTTTTCAGCAGGGCATTCAGCGCGTAGGGGTTGTAGTTGTCGATGGCGCCGAGGTAGGTGATGCGCCACCGGCCAATGGCGGGGGTGGTCTGCACGCTGTCGCCGATGGTGCGGATGTCTTCGATTTTGCAGGGTTCGAGATAGCTCGCAGTGTCGGGATGGGTACCTTGGGCGAGCAGGTGGCAGCTTTTGCAGCGGCCGCAGGGGCGGGCGGCAGGATCAAGGCAGAGGGCGCGGTGGATGATGGCGTGTGCCATGTCGTCGGCGTTGCCGCGCTGCGGGTCGAGCAGGAGCAGGGTGGCGGGCAGGTTGTCGGCGAGGCGGTCGAGGCCGCGATAGTGCAGGTCGGTCCAAGGCAGGGGCATGGTATTTGCTGGGGTTGGGGCTGGGGGATGTTTTTTCGCCTGGCGGTTGCCGTTTCAGGGGAGCAGGGCTTCGAGGTGCGGACGGATGCGGGCGAAGACGGTATCCGGGTCGCCTTCGCCGTCAATCCAGCGGGCGTGGGATGCGGCGGCGCGGGCGCGGTAACCGGCGGCGACACGTTCGTGGAAGGCGCTGTTTTCGCTTTCAAAGCGGTCGGCGCTTTGTCCGCGTGCGGCGAGGCGGTCGCAGGCGATGGCACTGCTACTGCCGAGGATGAGGCTGAGGTCGGGCTCGCGATCGGTGCCGCTTATGGCTTCGAGGGCGGCGATGGTGGCGGCAGGGATGCCACGCCCGTAGTGCTGGTAGGCGTAGGTGGCGTCGCGGTAGCGGTCGCTGATGTACCACGCGCCGCGCGCGAGGCAGGGCAGGATGGTTTGTTCGAGGTGGGCGCGGCGGGCGGCGAGGATGAGCAGCAGTTCGCTGACGGGGTCGGCACGGGTGGCGGGGTCAAGCAGGATGGCGCGCAGTCGTTCGCCGAAGGGGGTACCGCCCGGCTCGCGGCCAAAGCGGGCTTCGAGGTGTTGCGCACTGCACCACGCGCGGATGTGGGCGAGCTGGGTGGTTTTGCCGACGCCTTCGCCGCCATCGAGCGTGATGAAGCGGCCGGTCATGGTTTGTTTTGTTGTTGTTTTTTCAGGTAGTCGGCGACGGCCTGCTGGTGTTCTTCGTAGCTGGCGCTGAAGGTGTGGCCGCCGGTGCCGTCGGCGACGAAGTAGAGGCTGTCGCCGTCGGTGGGGTGCAATGCCGCTTCGATGCTGGCTTTGCCGGGCAGGGCGATAGGGGTCGGCGGCAGCCCTTTGTTGATGTAGGTGTTGTAGGGGGTGTCGGTTTGCAGGTGTTTGCGGGTGAGGTCGCCGTGATAGTCTGCCGCGCCGTAGATGACGGTGGGGTCGGTTTGCAGCAGCATGTTTTTTTGCAGGCGGCGGATGAAGACGCCTGATATTTGCGGACGTTCGGCAGCGACGCCGGTTTCTTTTTCGATGATGGAGGCAAGGATAAGCGCTTCGTAAGGGCTGGCAAGCGGCAGTCCTTCGGCGCGCTGCGACCAGGCTTGTTCGAGGGTGCGCTGCATTTCGCCGTACATGCGTTTGAGCATGTCGAGGTCTGTCGTGCCTCGATTGAATTGGTAGGTCTCAGGCAGGAACCAGCCTTCGGGGTTGCCATTGAGCCCGAGCAGGGCGGCGATTTCTTCGTCGCTTTTGTCGTTCAGGGTGTGTTCGAGGCCGGCGGTGTGTTTGAGGGTGTCGCGCAGCTCTTTGAAGGTTTTGCCTTCGACGACGGTCACGCTGTACACCACGACTTTGCCGTTGGTGATGTCGTTGATGAGCGAGGGCAGGGTGGCGTTTTCGTCTATGCGGTAATCGCCTGCCTTGATGTTGGCGGCTTGCGGGTTGAGGCGGGCGTAGAGCGGCAGTACCCAGTCGCTGCCGCTGATGACACCGCGCCGGATGAGTTCGCGGTTAAGACTTACCAGGGTGTCGCCGCGTTTGACGGTGATGATGCCGTCGCCTTCGGCGACAAGCGGGGTGTTCAGGGTTTTCTGGTATTGCAGGTAGAAGATACCCGCGCCCCAGGCGGCGAGCAGGATGAGGGTGAGGAAGAGGTTGAGCAGCAGGCGTTTCATGACGGGTACCGCCGGAAGAGGATGCTGGCGTTGGTGCCGCCGAAGCCGAAGGAGTTGGACAGGGCGGTGTCGATGGGCATCGGGCGGGCCTTGTGCGGGACATAGTCAAGGTCGCAGCCTTCACCGGGGGTGTCGAGATTGATGGTCGGCGGGGCGATTTGGTCGCGCAGGGCGAGCAGGGTGAAGATGGCTTCGAGGCCGCCCGCCGCGCCGAGGGTGTGCCCGGTCATGGATTTGGTGCTGCTGACGGCGAGGCGGTAGGCGTGGTCGCCGAAGGCTTTTTTGATGGCGCGGGTTTCGGCGATGTCGCCCGCCGGGGTCGAGGTGCCGTGGGCGTTGATGTAGTGCACGGCATCGGGGGCGATGCCCGCGTCGGCAAGGGCGAGGACCATGCAGCGTGCCGCGCCGGAGCCGTCTTCGCGTGGGGCGGTCATGTGGTAGGCATCCGAGCTCATGCCCATGCCGATGATTTCGCCGTGGATGGCGGCGCCGCGCGCGAGGGCATGCGGCAGGGATTCGAGGACGATGACGCCTGCACCGTCGCCGAGGACGAAGCCGTCGCGGTCTTTGTCCCACGGGCGTGAGGCCTGTTCGGGGGCATCGTTGCGGGTGGACAGTGCCTTGGCAGCGGCAAATCCGGCGATGCCCATATCGTTGCCGGCGCTTTCGGCACCGCCGGCGATCATGACGTCGGCGTCGCCCGTCTGGATCATGCGGTAGGCCTGGGCGATGGAATGGGTGGCGCTGGCGCAGGCGGTGACGGTGGCAAGTGTCGCGCCGGTGATGCCGTAGTGAATGGAGATGTTGCCTGCGATCATGTTGATGATGTTGCGCGGCACATAGAAAGGCGAAACGCGCCGCGCGCCGCGTTCGAGAAATTCACGGTAGCCGTCCAGGGTGCCGGGCAGACCGCCGATGCCGGAACCGATGATGATGCCGGTGCGCTCGCGCAGGGTGAGGTTGTGCGTGTAATCCAGTCCGCTGTCGGTGATGGCGTCCACCGCTGCGGCGTAGCCGTAGTGGATGAAGCTGTCCATTTTGCGGGCTTCTTTGGGGTCGAGGTAGCGGCTGAGGTCAAATCCCTGCACGGCCCCGCGAAAACGCACGGGCAGTGCCGACGGGTCATAATCGGTGATGGGGGCGATGCCGCTTTTGCCGGCGAGGATGTTCGCCCATGCGTCGGCGATGCTGCTGCCGACGGGGCTGACGATGCCCATGCCGGTCACGACGACACGAGGTATGGCTCTGTGGGTGGTTTGTTGCGTCATGTGTTTCTGCCGTTGGGGGATGGATATAAAAAAGCCACAGCAGCAATACTACCGTGGCTCGTTTTTCGACCCGCTTAGCTGTTGGCTTTGACGTAGTCGATAGCGGTTTGCACGGTGGTGATTTTTTCGGCGTCTTCGTCGGGGATTTCGCAGTCAAATTCTTTTTCCAGCGACATGACGAGTTCTACGAGATCAAGGGAATCGGCGCCAAGGTCGTCAATGAAGGCGGCCTCCGGCTTGACCTGCGCTTCGTCAACGCTCAGTTGTTCCGCGATCACTTTGATGACGCGTTCTTCGATTGAATTACTCATGGTGTGTGTTTTCCTAGGTTGTGATTGAGGGGTTGCATTGTAAAAGGTTCGGGGGGTGTTTGCCACAAAGCGGCTTTATACCATGTACATGCCGCCGTTGACGTTGATGGTCTCGCCGGTGATGTAGTCCGCCTGGGCGAGAAAGAGGACGGCGTCGGCCACGTCTTCGACCCGGCCGAGTTTGGCCAGCGGGATGTGTGCGGTAAGTTGGGCTTTTTGTTCTTCCGGCAGTTTGTCGGTCATGTCGGTCCGGATAAAGCCGGGGGCGACGCAGTTGACGGTGATGCCGCGTGAGCCGACCTCGCGTGCCAGCGATTTGGTAAAGCCGATAAGCCCGGCTTTGGTGGCGGCGTAGTTGGTTTGCCCGGCGTTGCCCATGATGCCGACGACCGAGGTGATGTTGATGATGCGCCCGCTGCGGGCTTTCATCATGTCGCGCAACACGGCTTTGCTGAGGCGGTACACGCTGCTCAGGTTGGTATCGATGACGTTGTCCCATTCTTCGGGTTTCATCCGCATCAGCAGGTTGTCCCGGGTGATGCCGGCGTTGTTGACGAGGATGCCGACGGGGGCAAATTCGTCGACAATGTTTTTGATCAGGGTTTCAACGGCGTCGTTGTCGTTGACCAGCAGTTTTTTGCCGCTGCCCCGATAGCCGTTTTCCGCAATGTGGCGGCTGATGGCTTCCGCGCCGCTGTCACCGGTGGCAGTGCCGATGACGGTGGCACCCTCCCGGGCGAGGGTGTCAAGGATGGCGCGGCCGATGCCACGGCTGGCTCCGGTGATGAGGGCGACTTGGTTGTGCAGGTTCATGCGGTCTCCAGGGCTTGTTGCACGGCGGCAACGCTGTCGGGATGGTCGAAGGCAATGGTACGCAGGTTTTTGTCGATGCGTTTGTTCAGCCCGGTGAGGACTTTGCCGGGTCCGGCTTCTATGAAAAGGTCAACGCCACGTGCGGCAAGCGCCTTGATGCAGTCCACCCAGCGTACGGGCTGGTAGAGTTGCGCGCCGAGGGCGGCTTCAATGCCTGTTGCGCTGTCACGCGGTTTGGCATCCACGTTGTGAATGATGGTGGCGCCGGGGGTTTGCCAGTGGATTTTGTTGAGATGCAGGCCGAGTTGCGCCGCAGCGGCACGCATCAGTTCGCAGTGCGACGGAACGCTGACGGCAAGCGGAATGGCGCGCTTGGCCCCCGCCTGCTTGGCGGCTTCGATGGCGGCGGCGACGGCTTTGGCCTCCCCGGCGATGACGACTTGCCCGGGAGAATTGAAGTTGGCTGCGCTGACTTTGCCGGGGGTGCGGTTGCAGACGGCGACGACGTCTTCGTCGTCAAGGCCGAGGATGGCAGCCATCGCACCTTCACCCGGCGCAACGGCGTCCTGCATAATTCTGCCGCGCATATGCACCAGCTGGACCGCTTCGGCAAAGGTCATGGCCCCTGCCGCACAGAGGGCGGTGTATTCGCCGAGGGAATGGCCTGCCATGCAGGCGGCGTTGACACCGCAGGTATCGCGCAGGATGTCGGCGCAGGCGACACCGGCGGCAAGCAGGGCGGGTTGGGTGATGGCGGTTTGATCCAGCTGGCCGTTCGGGTTTTCCTGGGCGATGTGCCATAAATCCAGGCCGAGGACTTCGGATGCCTCGGCAAAACGGCGCTGTATGACAGGATAGACTGCGGCCAGTTCTTTAAGCATACCGGCACTTTGCGAACCCTGCCCGGGGAAAATGAGTGCGATGGTGGTCATATCCGCTCCTCTCAGTAGGTGATGATGCTGCCGCCCCAAACGAATCCGCCGCCGAAGGCTTCCAGCAGCAGTTTGTGGCCGCGCCGTATCGTACCGTTTTTGATGCCGTAGTCCAATGCCAGCGGGATGGAAGCGGCGGAGGTGTTGGCGTGTTCGGCAACAGTGAGGATGACTTTTTCCATCGGCAGGTTGAGGTGTTCTGCGGTCGCCTTGATGATGCGCAGGTTGGCCTGATGCGGGATGAGGAAGTCGAGGTCTTCCGGCTGCATGGCGTGCTGTTCGAGCAGCTCGGTGACGAGGCCGGCCAGGGTGCGGACGGCAACTTTGAAGACTTCGCGCCCTTCCATGTGGATGAAGGGCAGGCGATCGGCGAGACTGTCGGCCGGGGAACCGCTGCCGCGCGGCACCAGCAGCAGGTCTTTGTAGCGACCGTCGCTGTGCAGGATACTGCCGTGGATACCGGGATCGTCCGAGGCTTCGAGGATGACGGCACCGGCTCCGTCGCCAAAGAGGATGGCGGTACTGCGGTCGCTCCAGTCCAGGATGTTGCTGAAGACTTCCGCACCAATGACCAGGGCGCGTTTGCTGCTGCCCGCGCGGATGAAATTGTCGGCGGTGGCAAGGGCAAATACGAAACCGGAACAGGCCGCCTGCATGTCGAAAGCAGGGATATTGCCGCAGCCGAGGCGCATTTGCAGTTGGCTGGCGTTGCTGGGGAAGAGGTGTTCCGGGGTGGAAGTGGCAACAATGATGAGGTCGATTGTGGCGGGATCTATGTCTGCCGTTTGCAGGGCGTCGCGGGCGGCGTAATAGGCAAGATCGGTGCTGCTCTCGTCGGCGGCGGCGATATGGCGCTGCTCTATGCCGGTGCGGGCGCGTATCCACTCGTCGGATGTGTCCATCCGCTCGGCGAAGTCGTGGTTGGTCATGACTTGCTGCGGCAGATAGCTGCCGGTGCTGAGTATGGTGCTGTATTTCATGCAGGAATATCTTCTGCCGGGGCGGGCGGTTGTTGCCCGTCCAGTTGTTTGCGGATGTGGCCGATGATGCCGTTGGTGATTTCCAGCCGCGCCACATTGATGGCATTGGCAAAAGCGAAGGCGTCGGCGTTGCCGTGGCTTTTGATGACGATGCCCTGCAACCCGAGCAGGGTGGCGCCGTTGTAGGTGCGCGGATCAATGCGGCGTTTGGTGCGGCGCAGTACCGGCAGGGCGAAGAGGGCGGCAATTTTGCTGCATATGCTGCGCCGGAATTCTTGTTCGAGTGTGGTCTGGATGTATTTGGCGATACCTTCGACGGATTTCAGGGCAACATTGCCGACAAAGCCGTCGCAGACCACAATGTCAAGATGTTCTTTGAGAAAGATATCGTTGCCTTCGACGAAACCGCAGTAGTTGAGACCGGTTTGTTCCAGCAATTTGCTGGTTTCCTTGACGATGTCGTTGCCCTTGATGGCTTCTTCGCCGATGTTGAGCAGGCCGACGATGGGGCGGGGTTTTTCATCCACCGCCTTGACCAGTTCCGAACCCATGACGGCAAACTGCACCAGTTGCTCCGGTTTGGCGTCCACGTTGGCACCAAGATCCAGCCAGTGCACATGACCGCCGCGCGACGGCACCACGGCACAGATGGCAGGACGCGAGATGCCGGGAAGCATTTTCAGGATGTAGCGACTGCTCGCCATCAGGGCTCCGGTGTTACCCGCGCTGACGCAGGCTTGTGCATCGCCGTCACGTACCGCCTCGATGGCTTTCCACATGGAAGAGTCGGTTTTGTGACGCAGGACGGCAGCAGGCGCTTCGTCCATGGCGACAACCTGGGTCGTGTGGCGGATACGGATACGCCCGCCATCAATGGCGGGAAAAGCTTTGTGGGTGCGGATGGCGCTTTCATCGCCGACGATCAGGATATGAACGTCGGTATGCCGCTTCTGGATGAGGGCGATAGCGGTCAGGGTAACGTCCAGACCGATATCGCCGCCCATTGCATCAATGGCAATGACGGGCGGCTTGTGCGTGCTCATGGCGCGGGCGGGATTTATTCTTCGATGTCAATCTGTTTTTTGCTGGTGCGGAAGATGACCTGACGGCCGCGATAGAAACCGTCTTTGGTGACATGGTGGCGTAGATGGCGCTCGCCGCTGGTGCGGTCGGTGGAAATGGTTTTGCCGGTGAGGGCATCGTGGGAGCGGCGCATGCCGCGCTTGGAAGGGGTTTTACGATTCTGTTGAACGGCCATGAGGATTCTCCTTAGCTTCCAGTAAGTCTTTCAAAGCCGCAAACGGATTGTGGCGCGCACCTGCCTGCGGCAGGGGGACTTGCGCGCCGGTCTGCGGCAGGCTGCAATCATCGTGCTTGGCAATCATCGGCATTGCCAGCAGGACTTCTTCTTCAATAAACCACGCCAAGTCAAGCTCGTCTCCGGCGCAAATCAGGGTTTCGCTGCCGTCGGCCACCTTGTCTTCCAGGGATTGATCCCGAATCAGGACATAATCAAAGTCATGGGCGACTGCCAGCGCCATCGCTTCCAGACAACGCTGGCATTCGGTATGCAGAATGGTGCGGACATTACCGCGTAAACGGGATTGTCCGTGCCTGTCGATGCGGCCTTCAAGGGTGTAGTGCACGACATCATCATGCGTTCCCGTCCATTGTCGCAGGGTTTCGGTCTCTGCCAGAGGCAGCGTACCGGCATCGCTACAACGGTTTTTGGCATATGCCCAAGGGTCAAAAAGCCGCCGGGGCGGGGTCGTAGGGGCGCGCATCATACTCTCAACATTTTGGGCTGTCAAAATGATAAATCCTAGCCAATCCGATGGTTGGCGGCGAAATGCAGGTACACGATATCCGAAATCTCGCGGATGACGTTACTGCGGCTGGTGATCCAGCCCGAATAATTCCCCGCCGGATTGCCCTTTTCGATAATCGCCGAAATCGTGTAGGGATAACTGCGACCGTTGGCCTTGCATTCGATGATGCCGAAATTGCCGCAGAGCATGGCGGTGGAGCCGGTCTTGTCGTACACCGTGGCCGTTTGCGGCACGAACTGCGTTTTCGAGCGGATGCGGTCGGGGTTGGGGATGGACATGATCTGTTTCAAGAACTGCGCGCCGGGCAGCTGGTTTGCCCACAGGGCGCGGAGGAAGCGGTCGTAATCGGCGGCGGAGGCGCGGTTGCGGTAGGTGCGGCCCTGGGCGGGAATATTCTCGACAATCTGGATATTGCGGAAAATCTGCGGAGCCTGTTTCTTCAGCATCCACTGCACACTTTCCGGCCCGCCGAGACGCTTGAAAATATGGTTGGTGAACTCGTTGTTGCTGGCAACCACCATGCCGCGCATCTCGCTTTGTACCCGCTCGCTCATCGGATAGAGGGCGGCGTCCTTCATGAAGTGGGTCAGCAGATAGGCCTGGATGACGAACGGCTTGACCAGGCTGGCGCATTGCAGCGGTGTATTGGCATTGATTTGCGCCAGCGGGCGGTTGGCAACCAGATCGTGCACCAGCCAGGCGGTGCGTTCATCAGCAGCGAGGCGGCCTTCCGCGCGCAACTGCTGCACGCGTTTATTGATGGCCTGTTCCAGCTCGGTGGCGGCATATGCGGGAGAAAGCGGCAGGGCGGCACCGAGGCCGAGCATACCGCTGCGGCTCAGGAATTGACGTTTGGTGAGTAACATGGCAATGGATAAACAAACAGTAACGTAGGCGGTCATTTTAACAAAGCGGCTGTGCCTCGGCGCCAAAAATCATGTACATGGCACGACAAAATTTTTGCCACGAACCGCGCCCCGGGCTCGCTTACAATATTGCCCTTCATTCACCCACCGGAATAAATTATGACTGACCTGAGTCTCAACCTCCCCGACAAGCGACTGAAAATGAAAGGCATCTTTGCAACTTCGCTGCCGCGTCTTGCCTTCGGCATCCCCTTCGCCCTGATTTTTGCCGCCGGATTCTTGTGGTGGTCTTACCTTTCGGGGCAGGACATCTATGCCGACTATCAGATTGGCCGCGCCCACCACATTCTGCCGGATGCCCGTATTGACGGCGAATGCGAAACACATAAGGCCGTGTTTACCACCTGCAAAGTCACCATCCGCGACGGTGGCAAAAGCTGGGAGAAACGTTTCTTCTTCATCGATTTCAGCACGGAAAAGAATTTCACCGTGCAGGCCATCGCTTCCGATAGCGATCCCAATCAAGTCACCCTCGACCTCGCCGCCGGCAAAGTCATGAACCGCGCCCTGCTGGATGCGGCGATTGCCGCCATCGGCCTCATCCTCATCTACTTCACCCTGCGCGCCATATTCGTCAACCTGCCGCGCTTCCTTGCCCTCCTGCGCGGGCTGAACCGTGCCGAGGCGCAGCCGTGGCAACTGACCACGGTGGATGCCGCCGTTAAGAATAACCGCCTCACCCACTTCATGGCCGACATCAACGGCACGGAATGCCGCATCAACATCGATCTCGGCAAGAAAATGCGGCCGTGGGTGGTGGAGGCAAGCGGCGACACCGCCCGCCTCCTCGCCTTTGCCCCTGCTGACGGCGGCGCAGCGGTGCCGTTTGACCGCCAACTGAAAACCATCGGCGGCCTCAGCAAAAGCGAGCGGCAGGCGCTGATTGCCAAGCTTGAGCGCATCAGCGGCGATTAAACGCCCGCATGGAAATCATCGAGATCGAATTGCCCGCCCGGCCGCTAAAAATCAGGCGGTTCGGGCGTTATTCCTTTCTTTTCCACGAATTGATGGTTCTGCTGCTGCTCTGCCTGATTTTTTACCTCGGCATGGCAA
The DNA here is from genome assembly GCF_938028825.1 of uncultured Cardiobacterium sp. Classification (GTDB taxonomy): domain Bacteria; phylum Pseudomonadota; class Gammaproteobacteria; order Cardiobacteriales; family Cardiobacteriaceae; genus Cardiobacterium. The sequence continues at coordinate 14,805 of NZ_CALIZP010000046.1, forward strand.
ATGTCCAGTCGTACCGCGACATTTACCATGACTATCAAGCGCGGCATACCGCCATACCGCTGGCAGAAGCAGCCGTTTCCGGCAAGCGGGAAACCGGCATTTTCAGCACGAATTACCGCTACACCGTGCACTACAAGGGCATCAGTATAAAAGGGGATTTCAGCTATCTCGGCAGGATGGCGGATGCCCCGGATGTGCAGGCTGTCCGGCTGATGGATGCGCGAGGAAGCCGCATCACCATTGACCATGCCCTGGAAACCCTGACGCTGCGCCTCTTCTATGTGGTTGGGCATCGTGCTGCATTCTGCTGTTCCTGTTCACACCGGCCCTTATGTTTTTTATTAACCTGAGGCGACAACGGATACTGGCTGGGGCGCTGAACCGTCGCGGTGCCTACCCGTGGCGGCTGACCGTCGTGGATGTGCTGGAGCTGGGCGGCATCAGCTATTTCCCCAGCATCAACGGCACGCCCCGCCGCGTGCTGCTGGCATTTGACAAAAAGCAGAGCCTGCCGTGGTGGTATGTCGAACAGGACGCCATGCCGCTGACACTGCTCGCCGCGTACGACAAAGACCTGCACATCGAAGACCCGTTCAAAGACAGCCCCGCCGCCATCCGGCAGGCGGTAAAAAACCATTTACCCGTTAAACGTATCCTTGCCTTTGCCCCCAAAGACGGCAGCGAGACCGTACCCTTTGACACCGAACTCAGCAACATCGGCCGCCTGCGGCGCGCCGAACGCAAAGCCCTCATCGCTGCCGTGGCAGACATCGCAGCGGCCTACTCCACCATCGTTTACAAAGGAATTCCATGACGACGACCGACGACATCCCCCGCCCGTGGCTGGCGAGCTACCGCGCCGAAGTGCCGCACACCTTCCCCGGCAGCGAATACAGCAACCTCGCCGACTTCCTCGAAGCCATGTTCGCCCGCAACGCCGCGCTTCCCGCATACAGCAACTTCCGCCGCACCCTGAGCTTCGCGGAAATCGGCGAACGCGCCCGGGCATTCGCCGCCTACCTGCGCCACGCACTCGGCTACCGGCCCGGTGACCGCCTCGCGCTGATGATGCCGAACATCCTGCAATTCCCCATCTGCCTCTACGGCTGCATGCTGGCGGGCGTCGTCGTCGTCAACGTCAACCCGCTCTACACCGCGCGCGAACTCGAACACCAGCTGAACGACAGCGGCGCGCGCGGCATCGTGCTCGCCGAAAACTTCACCCGCAGCGTCGCCGAAGTGCGCCCGCAAGTCCCCGCCCTGCAAGACATCATCATCACCCGCTACGGCGACGAAATGGGCTGGTTCTGGTCGCCCATCGTCGATTTCTATGTGCGCCACATCGGCAAACTCGTGCCGCCCTACTACCTGCCGGAGACCATCGCCTTCAAAAAAGCCCTGCAACAAGGCCGCCGCCTGCCCTATGCCCCGCACCGGGCGGCACCGGATGACATGGCGATGTTGCAATACACCGGCGGCACGACCGGCGTTGCCAAAGGCGCGATGCTCACCCACGCCAACCTGCTCGCCAACGCCGCGCAAATCAACCTGTGGATCGGCTCCTACAACATCGGCCCGGATGACGTCCTCATCACCGCGCTGCCGCTCTATCACATCTTCTGCTGCACCATCAACGCGCTCGGCTTCAGCGGACGCGGCGTCCACTCCGTGCTCGTCACCAACCCGCGCGACATCAAGTCCTTCATCACCATCCTGCGCCGCCACCCGCCGACCATGCTGACCGGCGTCAACACCCTCTTCAAAACCCTGCTCAACACCCCGGCCTTCCGCACCCTCGACTTCTCGCGCCTGCGTTTCGTCATCGCCGGCGGCATGCCGCTGGAAAAAACCGTCTCGGACGAATGGCAGCAACTCACCGGCAACATCATCGTCGAAGGCTACGGCATGACCGAAACCTCGCCGCTCATCAGCGTCAACCAGATGGACACCAAAGCCTACAACGGCACCATCGGCTACCCCATCCCCGGCACCGACGTCAGCCTGCGCGACGACGACGGCCACCCCGTACCGCCAGGCGAAGCGGGGGAAATGTGGGTACGCGGCCCGCAAGTGATGAAAGGCTACTGGCAGCATGAAGACGAAACCCGCCGCGTCATGCAGGACGGCTGGCTGAAAACCGGCGACATCGCCACCATGCGGCCGGATGGCGCGCTGAAAATCGTTGACCGCAAAAAAGACATGATCCTCGTCTCCGGCTTCAACGTGTACCCCAGCGAAGTCGAAGCCGTCCTCTCGCAACACCCCGCCGTGCTCGAAGTCGCCTGCATCGGCGTCCCCAGCGCAGGCAGCGGCGAAAAAGTGAAGGCGTACATCGTGCCGCGTGCGGGCGGGAAGCCGACCGTGGAAGAGCTGCAAAAATTTGCCGCCGCCAACCTCACCGCCTACAAGCGGCCAAAGGCATACGAATTCTGCGACGAGCTACCGAAATCGAATGTCGGCAAAATCCTGCGCCGCGAACTGGTGGCGCGGGAAAAGGCCAAAGCCGCGCAAAATCAGGAACCTGCCTGACAGCGTGACAACGACACCCGCCGCCAGGCGGGTTTTTCATGCCGGCAGAAACCGGGCATCATCCGCGCCCCGGCGGCGCCCGTTTTTTCAGGCGGTGTTTTTGCGCGCCAGCATGCTGCGCGCGTGTTCGCGGCTGGTCTCGCTGTCGGCGCTGCCGAGCATGCGCGCGATTTCGACGATGCGCGCGTCGTCATCCAGCGCGCTGACGCGGGTTTGCGTTTCGTTGTCGTCGCTGGTTTTTTCGATGCGGTAGTGCGCATCCGCGTAGGCGGCGACTTGCGGCAGGTGGGTGATGCACAGCACCTGGCGGTTTTGCCCCAGGGTGTGCAGCAGACGGCCGATGGTGTCGGCAACTTCGCCGCCGATGCCGCTGTCGATTTCGTCGAAGATGACGGTCGGGGTCGGGGCTTCGTCGAGGCAGGCGACTTCGATGGCGAGGCTGACACGCGAGAGTTCGCCGCCGGAGGCGACTTTCGCCAGCGGTTGCAGGGTTTGGCCGGGGTTGGCGCAGAGGGTGTAGGTGATGTCGTCCGTGCCGTGCGCCGCCGGGCGCGCAGCGGGGGCGATGTCGATGGTAAAAGTGGCTTTGTTCATGCCGAGCTGGCGGATCCAGTGTTCGACTTCGTACGCGAGTTTGGGCGAGGCCTGCTGGCGCGCAGCGCTGAGGGCGGCGGCTTTTTCGCGGTAGGCGGCTTCGGCGGCATGGCAGGCGGCGGCGAGTTGGCCGCCGTCTTCGTTTTCGGCGGCCAGTGCCGCGTGTTCGTCGGCGAGTTTTTGCCAGTGCGCAGGCAGATCGGCGGGGTCGCAATGATGTTTGCGCGCGAGGCTGTGCAGGGCGCTCATGCGTTCTTCGACGGCGGCCAGGGCTTCAGGGTCGTGTTCGATTTTGTTCAGTTGTTTGTTGAGAGCGTCGCTGGCTTCGTCGAGGTAAACGGCGGCCTGTTCGAGCAGTTCGGCGGTTTCCCGGAAGATGTGGCTGGTGCTGGCGAGGTGGTTGGCTTCGCGCAGGGCCTGGCGTAGGGCGGTTTTCAGGTTGTGGTCGCTTTCGCTCAGTTGGGCGCTGAGTTGGCCGCCTTTGCCTAGTATTTCGTCGGCAGCGGCGAGCAGCTGCTGGCGCGCGGCGAGGGTGGTAAATTCGTCCGGCTGCGGCGCGATGTGTTCGATTTCTTCAAGCTGGTAGGCGAGCAGGGCCAGGCGTTCTTCTTGCGCGGCACGGTTTTGTTGCCAGTCGTGGTGCTGTTTTTCGAGAGTTTGCCAGTGGCGGTAGGCGTCGGCGCAGGCGGTGAGCAGGTCGTGGTGGCCGCCGTAGCGGTCGAGGCGGCGGCGTTGTTCGTCGTTTTTGAGCAGCGCCTGGTTGCTGTGCTGACCGTGGATGTTGACCAGCGCGCCCGCGAGGGTTTTGAGTTTGGCGCCGGTGATGCCCTGGTCGTTCGCCCAGGCTTTGCTGCCGCCGTCGCGCAGGCTGCGGCGGATGTGGATTTGCCCGGGGTTGTCGGGGTCGTTGAGGGCATCATCGGCGAGTGTTGCGCGGATGGCGGGGCTCAGGCGGGTGAAGGTGGCGCTGACGGTGGCGCGTTCTGCGCCGTGGCGGATGTGGCCGGCGTTGGCGCGTTCGCCGAGGACGAGGCCGAGGGCGTCGATGAGGATGCTTTTGCCCGCGCCGGTTTCGCCGGTGAGGACGTTGTAGCCGGGGCGGAAGTGGATGTCGCTGTGGGCGATGATGGCGATTTGGTCAATGGTGAGTTGTTCGAGCATGGGTTATTTGTTGTCTTCGGGGGCGATGCCCCAGTTGAGCTTGGCGCGCAGGCGGTCCTGGAAGTGATAATCGGCGGGGTGCAGCACGGGCAGCGGGGTGCCGGGGCGGATGGTGATGCGGTCTTTGGGGTGCAGGCGGTGTTGTTGCTGGCCGTCAATGCTGAGGTGCGCGCCGCTGCCACACGGAGCGATGGTGATGGGGCTCGCCGCATCAATGACGACGGGGCGCTGGGTGAGGGTGTGCGGGCAGATGGGAACGACGAGGTTGACGGGCAGGTTGGGTTCGATGATGGGGCCACCGGCGGCGAGCGCGTAGGCGGTCGAGCCGGTTGGGGTGGCGATGATGAGGCCGTCGGCGCGGTAGTGGCTGAGGTGGCGCGCGTGGGTGTACACATCCAGCTCGATCATGCGCGCTTTACTGCTGTGGATGACGGCATCGTTGATGGCGGTGTGCGCGTGGCTGCCGTCGCGGGTAGCCACGGTAACGTGCAGGGTGTGGCGCTCTTCGCGGTGGTATTCGCCGCCGAGGATGCGGTCGAGCCGGTCGGGCAGGTCGTTCAGGGTGAGGTCGGCAAGGAAGCCGAGGCGGCCGGTGTGGATGCCGAGCAGCGGGATTTGCCGCGTGATGAGGGCGCGCCCGGCATAGAGGAAGGTGCCGTCGCCGCCGACGACGATGCAGAGATCCACGTCGCCCCAGGCGGCAATGGGCAGGGCGGCGGGGCTGTCGCGGTATTGTGGCGGGGCGGTGTCGCGGTCAAGGGTGCAGGCGAGGCCGTGCGCATCGAGGATGGCGATGACGCGGGCGATGGTGTCATCGACGCGCACGGCGCCGTATTTGCCGACGATGCCGATGTGTTTGAAGTGTGAGGTCATGGGGTTTGGGTGGTTACGGTTTGTGGTTATTATACGCAGTTAGTTGTTTTCTTTTTTGTTTTTGCGGACGCGGAGGGTGCGATGGAGTTTTTTCTGGTAGGCGGGGCGGTGCGTGATCGGTTGCTGGGTTTGCCGGTCAAGGATCGGGACTGGGTGGTGGTCGGCGCGACGGCAGCGGCGCTGCTGGCGCAGGGTTTTCGTCAGGTCGGGCGGGATTTCCCGGTGTTTTTGCATCCGGTGTCGGGCGAGGAGTATGCACTGGCGCGGCAGGAGCGGAAATCCGGCACGGGGCATCAGGGGTTTGTCTTCGATTTCGCGCCGGATGTGTCGCTGGAAGCGGATTTGTTGCGCCGTGATTTGACCATCAACGCGATGGCGATGGACGGCGACGGGCGGGTGATTGACCCTTACGGCGGACAGGCGGATCTGGCAGCGCGGCGCTTGCGTCATGTTTCGCCCGCGTTCGTCGAAGACCCGCTGCGAGTGCTGCGCCTGATGCGTTTTTGGGCGCGTTTCGCGCCGCTGGGCTTTGTGATTGCTGAGGAAACGCTGGATTTATGCCGCGCGATGGTGGCGGCGGGCGAGTTGTGCCATTTGAGCGCGGAGCGGGTGTGGGCGGAATGTGAGAAGGCGCTGGCTTCTGCCGCGCCGCAGCAGTTTTTCGCCGGTTTGCAGTCGGTCGGCGCGCTGGATGTGCTGGGGATAACGGCGAGCGACGCGCAGCTTGCGGCGATGAATGCCCGCCTGCGGGCGGTGGTAGCGCTGACAGACGCGCCGGAGCAGCGTTTGGCAGCGTGTTTGCAGGGGGAAGAGGGCGCAGCGGCGCGGACGGGGGTGCAAACGGTACTGCCGCTGCCGAAGCGGTTTACCTATTGGCTGTCGCTGGTTGCCGCTTATGGTGCAGACGTACGGCGCTGGGCGGCACTCAGCGGCGAGGCGCGCCGGGCGATGCTGAAAGCCTGCCACAGTCTGCGCGAGGCAGGCGATGTACTGACGCTTGCCCGCCTGATGCAGGTGGAAGCGGCTACATACGCCGCCATTGAAAACGCCCGCGAGAAGGTGCGGGCGTTGTCGGTAGAGGCGCTGGCAGCGCAGTATCAGGGGGCTGCCCTGGGTGCGGCGATCCGCACGGCGCAGGTGGCGGTGCTGGCGGAGCCCTAGTTTTTTATCACCTGTTCGAGCTTGCGGTTGAAGGTATAGCGGGTAATTTTGCTGTCTTTAAAAATGGGGCTTTTGACGGTGAGCTTGGTGGTGGTCTTGCCGCGCAATACATCGCCTTCTTTGGTCACCAGGCTTGCCGGCGTATCCACTTTCGTATCGGTGGTGAAGGTGACATCGGCATAATCTTTGAATAAGTCGGCATGGTCTATGGAATATTCTTTAATCCAGTCTTCGATGTAACCGTTCTTTTCTCTGCGTGGTTTCAGGAAGTTTTTTGCCGATTTCTCGAAGTAATCACAGGCAGCTGCTTTATCGCCGTTATTAATAGTGTATTTGTAGCGCGTATATTCATCACGGACATTGACAACCACATCCGGCGCCAATAAATCGCATAAGGCCTGCGGATCAGCCTCACGGTTATAGTTGACCTGCTCCACTACCCACGGCCGCATATAGGCATCATTAAAGACCTGGTAATTGTGAAAAAGATAGGCGGAAAGACCTAAAGCAATCAGTATCAGGATATGAATCATCGTTGTTCCCTCATTAAAGTTTTCCCAGTATGCGGGCGGTAATGCCCATCATTTTGTAGGCGAGATCGGCAGCGGTGAAGTCATAGACATGCAGACCCCGGATCGGCGCGAATTCCACCAGATCCAGCCCGACAATCTGCCGCTGCCCGGCGACACTCGTCAATAAATCCAGCAACTGCCACCAGCCGAGACCGCCTGGCACCGGCGTGCCGGTTGCCGGCATCAATGCGCCATCCAGTCCGTCAATATCGACGGTGATATAAATCTTCTGCGGGAAGTTTTCCGGCAGGCGCAAGTCATGCAGCGGCGGGCGGCAGATGACGCGCGCATCGTGAGCGGTGATTTGTGCCGGAAATTCATGCCGCACCGCCTGCTCATCCAGACTGAGGGCGCGCACACCGATTTGGCACAGCGGCAGGCCTTCATCGATCAGGCGTTTCATCACGCAGGCGTGGCTCCAGATGCTGCCTTCGTAGCTTTCGCGCAAATCGGCATGGGCATCGAATTGCACGACGCCGATGCGTTCGCCGGGGAAGGCATCAACGACACCCATCACCGCGCCATAGCTGACGGTATGTTCGCCACCGAAGACAAATGGCAGGCTGCCGCTTGCGGCGACGGCACGGGTGCGCTCGCGGATACGTTGCAGGATATCGCCCGCCTCGCCCCGGCAATCTACCGCTTCCTGCGTGTAAATGCCCAAGCGGCAGGGTTCACCGTACAGCTGATCGTAGGTTTCCAGTTGATTGGAAGCTTCGATGATGGCTGCCGGACCTTCCGCCGTGCCGCCGCCATAGCTGACGGTTTTTTCATACGGCACGGGTATCACATGAAACAGCGCGTCATCCGGCGCAGGTTGACGGATTTCCGAGCCGAGGAAGATGCGATCTGCCATATATCCCCCGCTTAACGCGCCAGATCGCCTTTCAGGGCGACACCGACGCGCTGTCCGCCGGCATGGCATTCATACAGGCTGGCGCTGGAATAAGGCTTTTTGCGGTAATAGCTGATGATGTTGATGACTTTGTTGGCTCCGGCGCGACGTGCCTCTTCCTGCAGCTGCTTGACGGCGGAAACGAAGGTGCGGATGCAGTCGGCATTCAGGGTTTTGTCGCTGGCATGTTCTTTTTTATTGCTGACCTGGTCATTGCGCAACACGGCGCCTTTTCCTGAGGCAAATTCCAGTTTAATGGCCGGATCCAGCGAGGCTTTCGCTTCCTGGGAATTGAGCGCTTCGGTAATGGAAAGGGTATGGCTGCCGCTGGTGACGCAGCCTGCGGCCAACAGCGCCGCCGCACAGCAGGCGACGACCGGATTGACGAAAGTTTTCATGTAAAATCCTTGTGTTAACGAAGGTGACGGCTCGAAATGCACACTGCATTTCAACTTATCGTCATTGTAACCAAAGCCTTACCGATTGCCAATGTTCGCCCCCATCCTCTACTACACCGCGCCGCAAGAGGCCGCTTACCGTCCGGAGCGGCTGGACGACGGCGACCGCGACCGCCTGCAACGCGCCCCGCAACTGGAACGGCGTGCCGACTGGCGCAGCAGCCGCGCGCTCAAACAGTTGCTGCCACAGCCGCGTCCGCTGCACAGCCTCGCCCATAAAAAAGGGCACGCCGTGCTGCTCACCGGCGCGCCTGTCGTCGGCGTCGATATGGAAGTGTTGCAGCCGCGCAATTTCGCCGCCCTCCTGCCGTGGTTCGCCACTCCGGCAGAACAGCACTGGTTCGGCAGGCAAGCCGATCCCGCCCTCGCCTTCTATCGCCTGTGGACGTTCAAGGAAGCGCTTTTGAAGGCGCTGCACGCCGACTTTGCCGCTCTGCCGCATCTCACGGCAGACACCCCGGCGCCAACAGGGCTGCACTGGCAGCGCCATGCCTGGCTGCTGGACGGAGCCTGGCTGGTCAGCGCCGTGCTCGCCGCCGCTGCACCACTGCCGCCGCCGCGCGTCAGCGGCGCGACGGCTGTACAGATATTACCCGCCTACAACGCCACATGCGCCTGAATCCAGGCCAGCATATCCGCCTGCACCGCCTGCGCATCACCGGCATTGTCAATGCGCACGCCACGTTCATCCGCCTGCAAGGCTTCGAGAATGGCCAACTGTGAATCGAGCATGTCGGCCTTCATATAATGCCCCTGCCGCGCCAGCATCCGTTCCAGATTGACTGCCTGCGGCGGCGCCAGATGGATGAAGATCACCTCGCCTTTCGCCCCGCGCAGAATGTCGCGGTACTGCCGCTTCAAGGCCGAACAGGTTACGACGCTGACCGCCGCGCCCTGTTCGGCCTGCGCCGTCATCCAGTCGCGCAGATTGCGCAGCCACGGATAGCGATCTTCATCGGTCAGCGGGATGCCCGCGCCCATCTTGTCGCGGTTTGCCTGGGTATGAAAATCGTCGCCCTCGGCATAAGGGCAGTGAAAATGCGCTTGCAGGGCGCGGGCGGCGGTTGTTTTGCCGCAGCCGCACACCCCCATGATGACGAAATGCACTGTCATAAACACCTCACAGCAAAGAAAAAGCCAGCACCGACAGGGCAAAGCCGATGACAGCGATCAACGCCTGGTTGACCGTCCAGGTTTTCAATGTGGTCGGTACGTCCATATCGAGAAGACGCCCGACTAGCCAGAAACCGGAGTCGTTGACATGGCTGGCAAAAACCGAACCGGAAGCGGTGGCCAGCACAATGGCGGCAAGCTGCCAGTCGTTATAACCGGCAGCGGCGACGGCAGGCGCCATCAGGGCGGCGGCCGTGGTCAGCGCCACCGTCGCCGAACCCTGAGCGACGCGCAGCACCAGCGCCACCAGGAAACAGCCGGCAATCACGGAAATGCCCATATGCGCCATGCTGTCCGCCAACGCCTTGCCGATGCCGGAGGCGCGCAGCACCCCGCCGAACATCCCGCCCGCCCCGGTAATCAGGATGACCGAGCAGACCGGGCCGAGTGCGCCGTCCACCGTCTTTTCCAGTGCCGTGGCGCTCTCGCCGCGCTTGTGCCCGAGCACGAACAATGCCACCAGCACCGCAATCAGGAGCGCCACCGGTGTCGCCCCCAGCATTCGCAGCAGCTTGACCCAGACGGCATCGGCGCTGACCACATGCTGGCTGATCAGGGTGGCCAGCCCGGTATTCAGGAAAATCAGCACCATCGGAATCAGCATGATGCCGACCACCGTGCCCGCCGAGGCCGGCGCACGCGGCGTATCCGTATCCGGCTTGCCGCCGCTCAACAAATCCGGCACCGGCACATAAAAACGCCGCCCCAGAAACTGCCCCAAGAGATAACCGCTGAAATACCAGGTAATCACGGCAATCGGCAGGCCGAGCAGCAGCACATGGCCGATATTGGCACCATAAAACCCGCCGGCGGCAATCGGCCCCGGATGCGGCGGCAGGAAGACGTGCATCACCGAAAACGCCCCGATGGATGCCAGGCCGTAGGCCAGTACCGGTGCTTTCATGCGGCGTGCGGTAGCGAACACAATCGGCAGCATCACGACCAGTCCGGCATCGAAAAAAATCGGGAAACCGAAAATCAGCGAGGCGACACCGAGGGCAAAAGCTGCCCGCTTCTCGCCGAAAAAACGCACCAGGGCGTCCGCCAGCGATTGCGCGCCGCCGGACGTTTCCACCAGCCGCCCCAGCATCGCACCGAGGCCGACCAGCAGCGCCACACTGCCGAGCGTGCCGCCAAAGTTCTTGATCAATACCTGATCGACGATGGCGTCCAGCGGCAACCCGGCGACAATGGCGGTCAGCAGGCTGACCAGCACCATCGTCAGCAGGGCGTGCACACGAAAGCGGATAATCATCACCAAAATCAGCAGGATTGCCCCGGCGGCGATAGCCAGCAGCGGGCCTGTGCCCAACGATTGCGACCAGTTGTCCATGAATATTTCCCCTCTATATCAAGCATGTCCGGCATGCTGTTGACGAATGCACGACAAGCAACACACACTCACGGATATTCCCGTGTGCTTCACAAGAATATCCACAGGTATCATATAGAAAAACCGCGCCGCCTGCACGACAAAAAACCGCCACAGTGGGCGGTTCTGGCTGCGGGCGGCATCATTCCCGCCAGCGCTTGAAGACGAGGGAGGTGTTGACGCCACCGAAGGCGAAGTTGTTGTTCATCACCACGTCCGTGTCGATGGCGCACGCTTCATTGCGGATGAAATCCACCCGGCCGCAGCGTTCGTCCACATGGTGCAGGTTCAGGGTCGGCATGAACAGGCCGTCGCGCATCATTTCGATGGCGAACCAGCTTTCCAGCGCGCCGCAGGCGCCGAGGGTGTGGCCGAAGTAGCTTTTTTGCGAGCTGAGCGGCACGCCGTGCGGGAAGAGGCGGGCGGTGGCAAGGGTTTCGGCGATGTCGCCCTGTTCGGTGGCGGTGCCGTGGCCGCTGACGTAGCCGACTTCTTCCGCCGCGATGCCCGCCTGCGCCAGCGCCATCGCCATGCAGCGGTACATGGTGTCCTGCTCCGGGCGGGTAACGTGCGTGCCGTCGCAATTGCTGGCAAAGCCGATGATTTCCGCGTAGATGCGTGCGCCGCGCGCCTGCGCGCTTGCGAGTGTTTCCAGCACCAGCATGCCCGCGCCTTCGCCGATGACCAGGCCGTCGCGGTCGCGGTCATACGGTGCCGGCGTGCTTTGCGGGGCGTCGTTTTTCAGGCTGGCGGCATAGAGGGAGTCGAAGACGCAGACTTCGGAATGGCAGAGTTCTTCGCCGCCGCCCGCCAGCATCATCGGAATCAGGCCGAAGCGGATGGCTTCGTAGGCGTAGCCGATGGCCTGGCTGCCGGAGGTGCAGGCGCTCGATGTGGGAATCAGCCGCCCTTGCAGGCCGAAGAAGATGGCGAGGTTGGCGGCGGTGGTGTGCGGCATCATGCGGATGTAGGTGTTGGCGGAGAAGCCGTCCGAGCGGCCATCCATAATCAGTTTGGCAATGTCGCAGATGTCGCGGGTGCTGCCGGTGGAGGAGCCGCTGGCGACGCCCATGCGGCCATCGCGGATGGCAGGGTCATCCAGCAAGCCTGCGTCGGCGAGTGCCCGCTCGCCCGCCTCGACGCACATTTGCGATACCGGCCCCAGGCTGCGCAGTTGTTTGCGCGTCCAGTGCGCGGGCGGTGCGTAGCCGTCAATCGGTGCGGCGAGCCTGGCGTGCAAATCCTCGACATCGCGCCATTCCGGCATCGCCCGCACCGCGTTTTCGTAACGCAGCATCCGCGCGCGCACCGTCGGCCAGTCTTTGCCGAAGGCCGTTACCGCACCGCAGCCCGTAATCACCACCCTGTTCAACACAATCCTCCGTTCACCGCCAGCACCTGCCGCGTGATGTAGCTCGCACCACTGCTCATCAGGAAGCGCACCGCCTGTGCGACTTCATCCGCCTCGCCGCAGCGGCCCAGCGGGATCATTTTCAGGATGTCGGCGACCGGCACCCGTTCATCGACCATCTCCGTGGCTATCAACCCCGGTGCGACGGCGTTCACGGTGATGCCGCGTTTGCCGAGCTCGATGGCGAGCGCCTTGACCGCGCCAATCAGCCCCGCTTTGGAAGCGCTGTAATTGACCTGACCGCGATTACCGATCAGCCCGGACACGGATGACACGGCGACAATCCGCCCGCCGCGCCGCAGGCGGATCATCGGCATGATGAGCGGGTGCAGGACGTTGAAGAAGCCGTCAAGATTGGTGCGCAGCACCGTGTCCCAGTCGTCATCGGTCAGTGCGGGAAAGGCGGCGTCGCGGGCGAGGCCGGCGTTCAGCACCACGCCGTAGTAGGCGCCATGTGCGGCGATGTCGGCGGTCAGTGCCGCCCGCGCCACTTCGCGCTCGCACACGTCGAAAGCGAGGAGGCGCGCCGTGCCGCCCGCCGCTTCGATTTGCGCCACCGTCGCGGCAGCTTCTGCCCGGTGCCCGCGATAGTGCACGGTCACGGCAAAGCCGTCTGCGGCGAGACGCAGGGCGATTGCCCGCCCGATGCCGCGACTCGCGCCGGTAACCAGTACCGCCTCAGCCATGCGCTTCCTCCTTCTTATCAAAACCAAAGATGGGCGCATTGTAACCGTTCCATCCGGCGGGCAGGGATACACGGCACCGTGGCAGGCGCCGGGTGCGACAATGCGGGAAAGGAGAGGCAGAGAAAACGGGACGTTGCGCCGGATGGGGAAATGCGGGGAAAAAATTGCCAGAGATTCGTCTGGCAACGCTACGCTTGTTTGTTATATGGAGAAAGAATCGCGGATATGGGGCGAGGGCCGGATAGCAGTTTGGGGCGTTTTATTCTGCGACAGGCGGTTTGTTGCCGCCGTTTTCGCCCATCAAACGCTGATAAATCTCTTCCCGGTGCACCGCGATATGATCCGGTGCCTTGATGCCCAAACGTACCTGATTGCCCTTCACTGCCAGCACCGTGACTTCTATGTCGTCGTCGATGATGATGGTCTCTCCTACCCTGCGGGTAAGTATCAACATAATGTACTCCTGATTTTTCCTAAAATAATGCCCAATTGCGTAACGCTTATTGCACAGATGCTGTTCCATGTGTGCGTGCTTACGCCTGTTTTTTATATGGCGGGTTATCTGTTTCCGGGACAAACGCCCCGCCCTGCTTTGCTTTCGCATAGTTTCCGGCGTTCCCGGCGGCCGTTCTGGTTTCGTATTTGGGAAAGTCTGGTTTCAGCAGGGCTGCATCGCCAGGTTTTTGTGGTTCTATGTTGATATTTATTGTTAATCAACATTGTTTCCACATTAACTGCCGTCAGTCAGCCGTATTTTTTGCAATCAGAAAGCGGCTCGCATTGTAAGCAAAAAGATCGTTATAGCCAAACGGAAGCAGAGAAATATTTGGGTCTTGGAAAAAATATCAGGTTCTATGCGGGGTTATCTTTATAACGAAACGGCATATCCGCCGTATATGCCATCCGTCATGCGCATCCAGAGGATGCTGTGCGTTTCCCGCCGGTGGCTGTGAATTAGTGTGTGAATATCATAGCAGCCAAAGTGAAGCGGAGTAATTCCCTTATTTTTCAGGATATTCTCACCACGCCGCATGGTGCTTGCCACGTCGTGCCCGGCGCGAATGGCCTGGGCGCAGCGGTCGAGCACGGCATAGGGCAGGCTTGCTTCGTCAGGCAGGGTGGGGGGCAGGGCGGTATCGCAACCTTCGTCATCCAGCATGGCCAGTGCCGGGCGGTTGCTTTCGCCGTCGCCGTCCAGAACCGCCAATACCGTATCGCAGCGGGTGAGAGTTTCATGCAGCAGGGCGCCGCTTTCGCGCGGCAGGCCGTTCAGGAAAGGCAGGAGTGCCCAGGTTTTGCCGCTGTCTTGCCGGGTGAGTTGCCACTCTTTGAGGTGCTTGACGGTGTTGATGATGCGCATCGCCCTTCCCTGCTGCCGTCCGCCGCCGACGGTTCAGTCGTCCTCGCGGTAGTCATCGTCATAGCCGTAGTCGTCGAAGTCGTCGCGCTCGTCGCCTTCGTCATCGTAATACCAGCCGTCTTCGCTACTGCGTTCCGCGCCGTCCCAGTCTTCCTGGTAATCTTCGGCGGCTTCTTCGTTTTCCATTTCCTGCCATTCGCGTTCCAGCTCCGCCTCGCGGTCGAAGTTTTCGTAGTCAAAGTCGTCATCTTTGGGGGACATATCGGGACTCCTATGGGTAATGTGTAGCGATTAAGCAAGATTCATGCCGCTTGCCAGTTGTCGTGGGAAATGCGGGTGATACCGCTCGTGTCGCAGCGCATCAGCCAATCATGCAGGCTGACGCCGTCCAGCGGCAGTTCCGGGTTCAGCTCGGCAAGCGGGTAGAGGACGAACGCCCGCGCATAGATGCCGGGGTGCGGCACGGTCAATTGCGGCAGGTTGAGACGCACGTCATCATAAAGCAGCACATCGAGATCCAGGGTGCGCGGCGCGTTTTTGAAGGGCCGCTCGCGCCCCTGTGCCTGTTCAACCCGCTGCAACTGCGCCAGCAATGCCAACGGCGGCAAGTGGGTGCGGTAGCGGATGACGGCATTGATGAAATCGGGCTGGTCGGTGTAGCCCCACGGCGGGGTGCGATAGAGCGAGGAAGCGGCCTCTTCCTGCAACACGGCGGCCAGTGTTTGCCGTGCCCGCAGCAGTTGGGCGACGGGATCGGACTGATTGCTGCCGAAGGCAACCCAGGCGGTGTGCATCGGGAGGCGCTAACTGCGTTTGCGCCGTACACCGCCGCGCGGGCGGCGCTGCGCACCATCACCCTCCGGCGGAGCATTGTGCAACTGCCCGGCATCAACGGCGAGATCCGGGTCTTCCTGCAACGCCGTCCACAGCGCGACCAGCTCGTCAATCTGCTCGCCCGCGCCCTGGCGCACCAGCAGGAAATCATAGGCGGCGCGGAAACGCGGATGCGCCAGCACGGCGTGCATCTTGCGCAAATTGCCGCGCGCCGCCTGATCGAGGCGCGCCTGCAACGTCCAGATTTCGCGAATCATGCCGCGCAGCCGCACCGGAATGGCGAGGCGCTCGCTGGCGGCGATATGCACCACATCCACCGCTTCGTGCATGGCGCTGTGCCAGTTGTCGCGCTCTTGCAGCAGTCCGCGATACTGCAACTGATACACCGGCCAGAGGATGGCGGCGAGCAGGAAGGCGATCGTTACCGGCTTGTCGTCCGCCACCCGCGCATCGGTGTTGGCAAGCGCGATGCGCACCACACGCTCCGCGTACCGCCCATAAGCGGCATGCGGGTGTGCAAACACCTTGCCCGCGTCGGGAAAGAGCATGGCGAACAGCCCGTAACGCTGCAACACATCAAAACACGCCTCGCCATAGCCGCTCATGAACAGCTTCTGCGCCTCGTCAAAGAGACGCGCGGCGGGCACGGCGCGCAAATTGTCGCGGCAAGCGGCAATCGCCGCTTCCGTCGCTGCTTCCAGCGGCATACCCAGCTTGGCGGCGAAGCGTGCGGCGCGCAGCATCCGCACCGGGTCTTCCGTGTAACGCGTTGCCGGATCGCCGATGACGCGGATCGTCCGCGCCGCAATATCATCAAGCGCGCCGACATAATCGCGCAGCTCGTCGCGCTTTACGTCGTAATACAGCGCATTGATGGTGAAATCGCGGCGCACCGCGTCATCCTCAATCGAGCCATAGTGATTGTCTTCCAGCACCGAGCCGAAACTGTCCGTGCGCGCCACACGTTCCGGCGGCGCGCGGAAGGTTGCCACCTCGATAATGTCGCGGCCGAAATGCACATGGGCGAGGCGGAAACGCCGCCCGATCAGGCGGCAGTTGCGGAAAATCGCCGCGACCTCTTCCGGGCGGGCATTGGTGGCAATATCAAAATCCTTCGGCTGCTTGCCGAGGAGCAAATCGCGCAGGCAGCCGCCGACGAGAAAAGCCTCGAAACCGGCCTCATCCAGGCGCTGCACGATTTTCAGCGCGCGCGGGTCAATATCATGTGCATCAATAGCGTGTTCGCCGTGCCGGCGGCGAATGGGAGTCATAGCGGCGTCGTTCATGCCGTCCTCATAAAAAAGAAACGCAAAAAAGCGGGAGAAATACGGGCGACGGCCTTCCCTGTCGCCACAGCGGGCGCGCATTGTAGCCTGCCGGCCGCGCGGAAATCCATTACGGCGCGGGCGGTTCAGGCACCGCCTCTGGCGCGGTAGGCGGCATACATCATGCACAGCGGCAGGGCGAAAAAGAGGAAGCCGCTGTTGTGGCTGTACAGCGCCGCCTGGGTCAGGCTGAAGCCGCTGTACAGCAGGATGTGCGCGCTGCCCGCCAGGCGCAGTGCAGCAGCGTCCGCATCCGCCGGGCGGCCGTGGCGGCGGTAGCAGTAAAGCGGCACGAGGAAGAGGTAGAGGACGATGAGGAGGCCGACGCTGCCGCGCCGCGCGAAGGCGTCGAGAAATTCGTTATGCATGTGGCCGAACTGGCTGATGCTCGGCCAGCTGGCCTTGTCGGCGAGCATCCGCGCCGTGCCAGGGCCGAAGACGGGGTAGCGGCTGCCTTCTTCCCAGGCGAAGTGCCACATTTCGAGGCGCGCGCCGATGGAGGTGTTGCTGTCGCCCTGCCGGTAGAGGGCGATGTCGTGGCGCGCTTCGGCGAGGCGTTCGCTGATGATGTCGCCTTTGCCCAGCCAGAAGGTGCCGCCGAGGGCGAGGAGGATAACGCCGCTGATGGCGACGCTGCGCGCGCGGAAGTGGCGGCGGCGCAGGGAGAGGATGGCGAGGATGGCGAGTGTCCAGGCAAGCGCGGTGAAGCTGCCGCGTGTTTGCGAGAGGAAGACGGTGTAGAGCCCGGCGAGGATGCCCGCCAGCGGCGGCAGGAGCGCCCAGCCGCGCGGTCTGCCGCGCAGGCTGCATGCGCAGAGCAGGGCGAAGAGCATGGCGAGGTTGCCGAGCTGGATGGGGTGCAGGTAGCGGGCGGCGCGACCGTCCGGCAGGAGTTCGGGGGCGTAGTGGGTGTAGTAGAGGGCGGAGGCGAGACCGAGAACGGCACCCGCCGCCGCGCCCCACCAGATGGCGCGCGGGTCGGGCGGGTTGGCGGCGAGGTAGGCGAGGAGAAGCGGCATCACCAGGAATTTGAGCGGGATGTTGTAGTAGGTGTCGCGCAGACCGGAGAGCCACACGTCGATAAGGGCGACGGTTCCCATGAGGATGAAGCCGAGCGCGATGAGGCGCAGGTCGCGCCCGCACGGGCGTCTTTTCCACCATTGCGGCAGGCCGAGGAGGGCGGCGAGGAAGAGGATGCCCGCGCCGTAGTTGTAGCCGCCCTTGACGGCGATGCTGAGGGCGAAGGTGAGGAAGACCGCCGCGTTGTTGAGGCGGATGAGGGTGGCGTTCATGTTTTTTTCCGGTAGGCGAGCATGAGGTATTTGTTGTAGTGGTAGCAGGCGGTGCTGACGGCGAGGATGAGTCCGTAACCGCCGCCGCAGCAGGCACCGCGCACGAGGTATTCGCGCAGGAAGGCAACGAGGCTTTTCAGCGGCAGCGTCCACAGGTTCGGCGCGCGGCGGTTTTCGTGTTCTTCCGCCCAGTCGCGGCTGTAACGCAGGTTTTTGACGAGGAAGTGGGCGAGGTTGTCGTTGGTGTAATGCAGCAGGCAGCCGCCGAGGGTTTTCACGGCGGCGTCGCGGCTGTTGAGCGATTCGTGCACTTCGTAGGGGTGGTATTGGTAATGCGCGCGCGGGTAGAGGCGGGCGATGCGGTCGTGATACCAGCCGTGCACAGGCGTGCCGCAGAAGATGTTGGTGCGGCGCACGGCATAGACGGTGCCGGGCTCCGGCGGGCGGGTGAGCACTTGGGCGATGGCGGCAGAGAGGGCGGCGTCGGGCTGTTCGTCGGCGTCCAGCATGAGGATGTAATCGCCTGTGGCAAGCGCCTGCGCACGTTGGCGCTGGATGCCGAAGCCCTGCCAGTCGCGCCTTGCGTACCATTTCGCGCCGAAGTGGGCGGCTATCGCGGCGGTGCCGTCCGTGCTGCCGGAATCGAGGATGAGGATTTCATCGGCGATTCCCCGGATGGAAGCAAGGCAGGCGGGCAGGTGGCGGCTTTCGTTCTTGGTGATGAGGACGACGCTGAGGGTGTGTCTTGTTGCAGCGGGCTTGCCGCCAGCGGCGTTTGCTTTACCGCCCTCTTCCCCGTCCCCTTTCCCGCTGACGCGAGCTGTGCCGGTCCCACGGGGAAGGGGGGCGGTGGTTGCGGTTTGGGCGGTAATAGAGGCTGCCTTTTCACCCGCTTGCAGGGCTGAAACCGCCCCCTCCCCCGCTTGCGGGGGGGGGGGATTGGGAGCGGCATCCGCACCGCCGGTCAGGGTGTGGATATTCACCGCATGCGGCTGATAGTCGGCGGTGTAGCTTTGCGGGCGGCGGTTGTGGTCGTAGAGCAGGGCGTATTTGTTGAAGGTGTATTGCGCGAAGAGGCAGGCGTAAATCCAGCCGCTGCGCCCGCGCAGGAAGCGGCCGCCGGCGAGGTATTGTTTGGCGAGTGCCCACAAGGCGCGCAGGACGGCACCCGCCGCGCTGCTTTTTTTGCCGCGCGCCGCGGCGTCTGCCGCCCAGGTTTCGGCGTAGGCGAGGCGTTTTTGCAGCCAGTGGTGGGGGTCGGTCGCGGTGTGGTGGTGCAGGTAGCCGGGCAGGATGGCGGTGGTCGCGTCGGCGAGTTCGACGGATTCGTGCACGGGGTTGGCGTTGTAGTGGTAGCGGCGCGGGTAGAGGCGCCAGTGCGCCTTGTTGCGCCAGCGCGGGTGGTCGATGGGCTGCCCGAAGAGGTTGTCGAGGCGGCGGATGCCGTAGATGGTGTCGGCGGGGGTTTCTTTTTTTAT
Source organism: uncultured Cardiobacterium sp. (assembly GCF_938028825.1). GTDB lineage: Bacteria > Pseudomonadota > Gammaproteobacteria > Cardiobacteriales > Cardiobacteriaceae > Cardiobacterium. The sequence goes on from NZ_CALIZP010000046.1 coordinate 33,979, forward strand.
ATCCGCCAGGGCGGCAAGCAGCGCGGCATCCGGCGCTTCGTCGGCGTCCAGCGCCAGTATCCAGTCGCCGGTGGCGAAGGCTTGCGCGCGCTGACGCTGGATGCCGTAACCCTGCCAGTCGGTGTTTTCGTGCCACTGCGCGCCGTAGCGGGCGGCAACGGCGGCGCTGTCGTCCTGGCTCCCGGAATCGAGGATGACGATTTCGTCGGCGACGGTGGCGACAAGCGGCAGGCAGCGGCGCAGGTTGGCCGCTTCGTTTTTGGTGATCATCACCACGCTGAGGCGATACATGACTTATCCCCAGTGCTCGGCCAGCCACGGCGCGGGGCGGATGTGGCGGTACCATTTGCCGCCGCCGCCCCGGATGGCGCCGTCCGGATTGACTTCGCCGTGGAAGACGAGGATGTCGCAATCGGGGCGGCGCGGGGTGCAGACGAGCGACAGCGGCAGTGGGTAGAGCGCGTGATATTTGTAGCTTTTGCACCAGTGCCCTGGCCAGTAGCGCAGGGCATCGCGTTCGCGCAGGTAGTGCGACAGCCACGCCTGTTCGTTGCGGAACTCGCGGCGGATGGTGGTGAAGTGGGCGCGGAAGGTCGCCAGTAAATCGGGGTAGACGCCGAGGGTGAAGCGATAGACGGAGCTGTTGCCGACTTTGCGCCACGGTCGCCGCCAGTCGCGGATGATATAGGTGCGCGCGCTATCGTCTGCATGGTGGGTGAAAAAGTGGTCGATGTTGCGCAGGATGACGACGTCGAGGTCGAGGAAGAGTGCCGTGCCGCTCAGGCCGTACAGGTCGGGGGTAAAGGTGGTGAGTTTGCGCCAGCCGCGCTCGGGCAGGCCGTCGGGCAGGTCAAGCGAGGGAATGGGGTGGCAGACGATAGCAGGGTCGATGCCGCGCGGGTCGTCGGTGAGGCAGTGGGTGGTAAAGGACAGGGTGAGGTGGCGCGAGACCATGCGGTGCAGGCGGTTGACGTATTCGGCGGGGTATTTGTCGCCCCATTTCATGCAGAGGATGTGGTGTGTGGTCATGGTCGGTACCGATGGTTTTGCTGCGTTTCATATGATTGGGCGAGGCGGTGCGCCGGGTCGTTATGACGGTTTCCCGTGCGCGGCCGGGCGGTCATCACGCGGTGGCGCAGCGCCCGCCCGGAAGCGGCGCCTGATGTGCCGATCCGCCCCGCACGGCCACACATCATAACGCAAGCCACACACCTCGCGCCAACGCTACACTCCCCTTCCACAGCAGCGAAGGCATCATAAAAGTTTCTTGAAAACAAAAGGAAAAGCAGCGAAGCGCCAATACCGTAACCCATGTTGAAACACAGCACCGCAAGCAGCATTCCTCAAATTTCCACAAAAATATTGACAGTAAATACACACAGTCGTAACATCAAAAATCACAACAAACAAGGAGTTCATCCATGTCCGCATCATCCTCATCTTCTTCCTCAATGAAATCTGATACTACCGTTGACCGGCGCGCGCAAATTCAGACCCTGCTCAACGAACAGGGCGTCGTCAACTCGCAAGAACTCGCCGAGCGCTTCGAAGTCTCGCTGATGACCATCTACCGCGACCTCGACTACCTGCAAGAACAGGGCGTCGCCAAGCGCCAGCACGGCGGCGCTGTTTCAGCCGACCGCTTCATTTCGCCACTCAAACGCAGCCTGCGCGAATCGCAGAACGTCAGCGCCAAGCGCATCATCGGCCGCTGGGCGGCGGCGAACCTCATCAACACCATTGACGACTCCCTCGTCATTGACTCCGGCACCACCACCCTCGAATTCGTGCGCGCCCTGCCTGATGCCTCCATCAACGTCATGGTCAACAGCCTGGACGCCCTGTCCGTCCTTGCCGCGCACAAAAACACCAACGTGTACGCGCTTGGCGGCGAGTTGCGCAAAGACGTGATGGCCTTTGAAGGCGCGATTACCACCGACAACCTGCGCCAGTGCCACTTCTCCAAAGCCTTCATCAGCGCCGACGGCATCGACATTGAAGCGGGGCTGACCACTACCAACGAGCAGCGTGCGCGCCTGACTCGCCTCATGGCCGAACACGCGCAGGAAGTGTACCTGCTTGCCGATTGCAGCAAATACGGCAAACGCTCCTTCCGCACCTTCTTCCACTTTGACCGCATCACCGCGATTATCTCCGAAGGCGGCGTACCCGAGCTGTACAAACAGCACTTCCGTCAACACGACATTCGTCTCATTGAAGTAAACGACAATGACCAAGACAAAAAATAACAAAACCGGTGAAATCGTCGCCGCCCATAAACACAGCGGACACGGCGGTATCGTCTCCGTTTGCAGCGCGCACCCTGCCGTCGTCCGCGCCGCCGCCGAACTCGCGCGCGAATACGGCGCGCCGCTCCTGCTCGAATCCACCTCGAACCAGGTGGACCAGTTCGGCGGCTATACCGGCCTCACCCCCGCCGAATACATCGCCCAAACCCGCGCCATGCTGCCCGCCGACTGCGACGTCACCTTCGGCGGCGACCACCTCGGCCCGAACCGCTGGCAATATCTGCCCGCTGCCGAGGCCATGACAAACAGCGAAGAACTCATCCGCAGCTACGTCGCCGCCGGCTACGAAAAAATCCACCTTGATTGCAGCATGAGCTGCGCGGGCGACCCCGTGCCGCTGCCCGACAGCACCGTCGCCGCACGCGCCGCCCGCCTCTGCCGCATCGCCGAAGACACCCGCGCTGCCATGCCGGATGCCGTGCCGCTCGTGTACATCATCGGCACCGAAGTCCCCGTACCGGGCGGCGCCAAAGAAGCCCTCGACGGCGTCACCCCGACCACGCCGGACGCCGCCCGCACCACCTACCGCATTCACCGCGAAACCTTCGCCGCACACGGCCTCGGCGACGATGTCTGGGCGCGCGTCGTCGGCCTCGTCGTCCAGCCCGGCGTCGAATTCGACCACCACGGCGTCGAAGACTACCGTCCCGAACGCGCGCAAGCCCTCTCCGCCGTTGCCGATGAATTCCCGAACGCCGTCTTTGAAGCGCATTCGACCGACTACCAAACCCCGGAAGCCTTCAAAAACCTCGTGCGCGACCACTTTGCCATCCTCAAAGTCGGTCCGGCGCTGACCTTCGCCTACCGCGAAGCCCTCTACGGCCTGTGCCAGATCGCCATCGAACTCGGCCTCGAAACCAGAACCGACCTGATTGGCGAAGCCGACGCCGTCATGCGCGAAGACCCCGCCGACTGGCAGAAGTACTACCACGGCGACCGCCGCGAACAACGCCTGCTGCGGGCATACAGCCTGTCCGACCGCATCCGCTACTACTGGACCAAACCGCGCCTTGCCAAATCCGTACAAGAACTGCTGGACGCCCTCGGCAGCCGGGAAATCCCGCTCGGCGTAGCGCATCAATACCTGCCGCTGGGGGCGGAGGCCTGCCGCGCACGCGGCGAAAAAATCACCGCTGACAACCTGATCAACAACACCATCAAAGCGGCGCTTGCCCCCTACTACGCTGCTTGCGCCTGACATAAAAAGCCCTTCCTCCGCCTGCGGGGGAAGATAACCAAAGGCCTAAAGGAGGAATCCTGCCAAGCGGGATAAATACTGGGATTCCGCCAAGCGGGGAAAAACCTGGGTTCCCGCCAAGCGGGGAAAACACTGGGTTCCCGCCAAGCGAGATAAAACCTGGCTTCCCGCCAAGCGGGATAAAACTTGGGATTCCGGCAAATAAAGAGAAAACCTGCCCGCTACACAAAAGCAAACCCGATGAAACCGCACCTTCTCGCCCTGAGCCTTGCCGCCCTTACCGCAGCGGCCATCGCTGAAGACCCAAGCGTGACGAATGACATCGCGCAACTCACCGCGCAAGCGGAAGATGGCGACGCCGGGGCGCAATGCCGCCTCGCCTGCCGTTACAGCAAAGGCGACGGCGTCGCGCAGGCCTACGACGAAGCAGTTGAGTGGCTGGAAAAAGCGGCGGCACAAAACTATCTCGATGCCGCGTACAACCTCGGCGCCCTCTACGGCGACGGCACTGTCGTGCCGAAAGACACCGCCAAAGCACGGCAATGGCTGGAAAAAGCCGCCGCACAAGGCCATGAAGCCGCCCCCATCGCCCCGCACATCCTTGACGAACAAAACACCCAAACCCCGCCAAGCGGGACAAACACCGACATTGAACCATACCAACCTCAAGAAACCCCATGATCTTCGGACAAGACCCCAGCTACTTCGCCGCTCGCGGCGCCACTGCCACCGCCCGTGAAATCGCCCAGCAGGGCGCTTGCTGGCGGCAAATCCCCGCCCTGCTTGCCGCTACTGACCCGGCGCTCAAAGCCGCACTGCATGATGCCCTGCATGACGCAACGGCGACCATTGCATACAGCGGCGCTGGCACCTCTGCCTATGTCGGCGACATCCTCGCCGCCGCCATCCAGCGGGTTAGCCGCGCGCACAACATTGCCACCGCCAGCACCGACCTCGTCGCCCAGCCGGCGGACAAAATCGCACACAACGCGCACGGTTTCCTGTTCAGCTTCGCGCGCAGTGGCAACTCGCCGGAAAGCGTCGCCTCGCTGAAAAAAGCCGCCGCTGTCGCCCCGCGCCTTGCTCCCGTTGCCGTCGTCTGCAACGCACACAGCAGCCTTGCCGATTACAGCGGGAAACATGGCCACATTTGCCTGATGCCGCCGGAAACGCACGACGAGAGCTTTGTCATGACATCCAGCTTCAGCACCATGACGCTCTACACCCTCGGCCTCTGTTACGAAGCGCTCGACCTGCCGCTGCCCGACTACACTGCGCTTGCCGCCGCGCAACAGCACACCAGCGACACCTACTACACCTCCCCCGCACTCGACACCCTCGCCGCTGCGAAACGCATCATCTACCTCGGCAGCGGCCCCCTCTACGGCGCCGCCCGCGAAAGCGCGCTGAAGATTCTTGAAATGACCGGCGGCAAAATCCCGACCATGAGCGAAACCTCGCTCGGCTTCCGCCACGGCCCCAAATCGCTGATAGACGGCAGCACCGCCGTCTGCCTCTACGCCGCAAACGACCCCTACACCCAGCAATACGACCGCGACCTCGCCTGGGAACTGCTGGCGGACGGCCACGCAGCGAGCATTCACCTCTACGGCCCGGCGAACTATTTCCGGCGCTACCCGGAACTCGCGTCCAGCGGCGCGCACATCACCGCCTTCGACGCTACCCTGGACAACCAGCCCGATGCCGCCCTCGCCCCGCTCTACGTCCAGCACGCCCAACTCACCGGCCTGCGCTGCGCGCTGGATGCGGGCGTCGCCCCGGACAACCCCAGCCCGGACGGCAGCGTCAACCGCGTAGTGCGCGGGGTCACGCTTTACCCCTACCACCACTGATCATGAAAAATGACGCATTCAGTCCCCACCCCAACTCCCCCACAGAGGGAGGGGCTTTGACGGCGCGAACCTGCTCCAGCGGACAACTGCGTCTCCTCTCTCCGCTGAGGGAAGGGACGGGGATGGGGGTTGAAACAATGACCGCTTGCAGCACCCCCTTCCCCGCTCACTGCGAGCACCCTGCCCCGCAGGCAACCGCTCCCCTCCCCCACTGGGGGAAGGGACGGGGATGGGGGTTTGATACATATCACCGAAGCCTCTGTCGGCAGAATGCACAAAAAACTCTTTCCTCCCAACAACCCGCCCTTGCTGACAAAGGCAAGAAACCTGCGCCGCAACATGCCGGAAGCGGAACGATGCCTTTGGCGACGCCTGCGCGGCAAGCAACTGAATGGCTACAAATTCCGCAGACAACAGCCGATAGGCGGCTACATCGTGGATTTCATCTGCACCAACCCTCGCCTGATTATCGAAGCAGACGGAGGACAGCACGCTGCCCAAACGGGCTACGACGCCCACCGCACCCGCTACCTCGAAGCGCAGGGCTTTTGCGTACTGCGTTTTTGGAACCACGACATCCTGCAACAAACAGACGCCGTCCTCACCGCCATCCTGCACAAACTGGAAGAACTGAATCATGAAAAATGACGTGTTCAACCCCCGCCCCAACCCCTCCCCCACAGGGGGAGGGGCTTTGACGGCGCAAGCCTGCCCAAGCGGGCAACTGTGCCCCTTCCCCCGCTGGGGGTGGGGATGGGGCTGAAACAATGACCTCTGGCGACAAACCAATAATCCCCATCCCCCAACATAAAGGAAAGACCTATGGCAGAACCCAACATCCTCCTCACCCGCATCGATAACCGTCTCATCCACGGCCAGGTCGGCATGACCTGGACCAACTGGCTCGGCGCCAACCTCGTCCTCGTCGCTGACGACGAAACCGCCGCCGACCCCGTGCAGCAGAACCTGATGGAAATGGCGATTGCCGGCAACGTCGGCGCCCGTTTCTTCACCCTGCAAAAAACCATCGATGTCATCCACAAAGCCGCATCGCACCAGAAAATCTTCCTCGTCGTGCGCACCCCGCAGAACGCGCTCACCCTCATCAAGGGCGGCGTGCCCATCAAAGCCATCAACGTCGGCAACCTGCACTATGCCGAAGGGAAAAAACAAATCGCCAAAGTCATCAGCGTCACCGAAGACGACATCCAAACCTTCCGCGAACTTGAAGCGCTCGGCATCCCCTGCACTGCGCAAGGCACACCGGAAGACGCGAAAAAACCCATCCTCAGCCTCATCGACTAACAGGAAAACACCATGGAAACCCTATCCGACATCACCCTTATCCAGGCGCTCATGGTTGCCCTCTTCGCGGGCATCGCGGGCATCGATCTCTTCAACGTCCTCACCCATATCCACCGCCCCATCATCGCCGGCCCCATCGTCGGCATCCTCATGGGCGATCCGCAGGCCGGGCTCGTCGCCGGTGCCTCCTTCGAGCTCATGTGGATGGGCCTTGTGCCGCTGGCCGGTGCGCAGCCGCCGAACGTCGTCATGGGCGGCATCATCGGCACCGCCTTCGTCATCGCGACAGGCAAAACCGCACAAGAGGCCATCGTCGTCGCCATCCCCTTCGCCCTCTTTGTGCAAGTCTGCATTACCTTCCTCTTCACCGCCTTCTCGCCGCTGATGAAGAAAGCCGATCACTACGCCGACACCCTCAACTACGGCGGCATCGCCAAGCTGAACTACCTCGGCATGACCATCCTCTTCCTCTTCTACTCCATCGTCACCTTCCTTGTCGTCTATCTCGGCGCCGCCCAGGCCGCGAAATACGTGGCATTCGTGCCGAAATGGATCACCGAAGGCCTCGGCATGGCCGGCGGCCTGATGCCCGCCATCGGCTTCGGCATCCTGCTGAACATCATGCTGCGCAAAGAATACGTCGCCTACTACATCCTCGGCTTCGTCCTCGCCGCCTACCTCGAACAGCCGCTGCTTGCCATCGCGCTGATTGGCGTTGTCTTCGCGCTCATCGAATACTTCCTGCGTGACAACATCGCGCAGCAAAAACCCGCCCAACCCCAAGAAGAAGAAGGAATCTAACCATGACTACCGAAACCCGCGACACCTATCAGGACCAAAGCGCCAATAAAGTCATCACTGGCCGCGACCTCAGCATCATGGCGTGGCGCTCGCTCTTCCTGCAAGCCTCCTTCAACTACGAAAGGATGCAGGCGAACGGCTGGCTCTACACCATCCTGCCCGCGCTACGCAAAATCCACAAAAACCCGGACGACCTGCGCGCCTCCATGCGGATGCACCTCGAATTCTTCAACACCCACCCCTTCCTCGTGACCTTCATCTCCGGCCTCGTCGTCTCGATGGAAGAAGCGAAAGAAAACATCTCGACCATCCGCGCCATCAAAGTCTCCACCATGGGACCGGGCGGCGGTATCGGTGACGCTGTCTTCTGGCTGACCCTACTCTCCATCTGCGGCGGCGTCGGCGCCTCCTTCTCGCTCAGCGGCTCATGGCTGGGGCCGATCTTCTTCCTCGCCCTCTTCAACGTCGTCCACTTCGCGCTGCGCTTTGGTCTGGCCAACTACGGCTACAAAATGGGCGTCTCGGCAATCGCCAACCTCAAAGAACAGACACGCAAAATCAGCCATGCCGCCTCTATCGTCGGCCTGACCGTCATCGGCGCGATGACGGCGAGCTACGTCAAGCTCGAATCCGGTCTGCAACTTGTGCGCCACGTTGAAGGCGTAGAAAAACCTTTCGTGTACAGTCTGCAAAAAGACCTGATCGACCCGATCATGCCGAAACTGCTGCCGCTCTTGTGGACCATGTTCATCCTGTGGCGCATTAAAAAAGGCACCTCGACCCTGCGCCTCGTCCTCTGGACCATCGTCTTCGGCCTCGTCTGCGTCGGCCTGCCGGTACTGGTCAAACAGCTCTTCGGCGTAGATATCATTGATGCGAACATCCTTGCCGAACGCATGGGAATCGTCGTAAAAGAAGCAACAGAAGCGGCTGCGGCCGTGCAATAGCGGCCGGGCGGCAGAAAAAAAGCCCCACCCCCTAAATGGGATGGGGCTTGCCAAAAGCCGCCAGGCGGGACAACCACGCGGTCTAGCCGATGCCCAGCTCACTATGACTACCAAGGCGCACCAGCTCGATGGCATGCTCACCACGACGATACAGCAGCACCAAATCCGGCTTGACGTGACAATCCCGCAGGCCTCGCAAATCACCGCTCAACGCGTGGTCGCGGTAGCGTTCGGGCAATGGCTGACGCTGACACAGCGGTATGCAGCACCTCCGCCCATTCCGGTGTAATCAGCTGCAAATAATGGCTCCGGATATCGCGCTTGCACTGGTTTGACACACTGATCTTTTTCATGAATGCCGGTCTTCATGCAAATCACGCATCATCTCGGCGAAATCCTCATACGTCGTAACCCTGCCCGCCCGTACATCGGCCACCGCCTGCATCGTCACGGGATTTTGCTCATAAGCGATAGCCTCCGGCATAAAATCTGTTTCCAGCGGCACCTTGCGGGTCGCTGCCACCTGCCGCAAAAACAGGCCTATCGCCTCTGCCGGGGTCAAACCATAACCGGCGAACACCTCCGCCGCCTGATGATGGATGCCGTCATCTACCTGAATACTGATATGCGCCGTGCTCATAACATCTCTCTTCTTATTAACCATGACACGTATTGTAAAATTGCCGCCAAGCGAGTCAACCACGCGGTTTCCCGCTTGCAGCCCCTATAAATTACCATTCACATCACACACATAAGGACACCCCATGCCCCTCGCCATCATCATCACCGGACACGGCCATTTCGCCGACGGCATGAAGAGCGCGCTCGAACTCATCAGCGGGCCGCAGAAAGACCTGTACGCCGTGAATTTCGCCGAGGGCGACACTCCCGAAGCGCTCAGTGAGAAACTGGCAAAAACCGTAAAACTGTATGACAATAACGGCGTGGTCATCTTCTGCGACATCATTGGCGGCGCGCCTTTCCGGCAAGCCGCATTGCTGACCCGCGAGCGGGCCAACAGCGAAGTCGTATATGGCACCACACTGCATATGCTCGTCGAAGCCGTCCTCGAAAGAAGCGGCTGCGACGATGCACGACAACTGGTGGCACAACTGCTCCCCGCAGCACGCGAAGGCATCGGCAGCCTCGGCAGCCACAGCAAACGCCCGCCACCACCCGACCCGACAGAAGAAGGATTGTAACCATGCAAGAAAAAACCCTCACCCTCAACAACCCCTCTGGTCTGCACGCCCGCCCCGCCAAAGACTTCGTCCAGCAAGCCAAAGGCTTTGAGGCCAGCGTCACCATCATCAAGGACGGCAACGAATACAACGGCAAATCCCTGATGAAACTGCTGCAAGCGGGTCTCAGCAAAGGCGACGAACTCACCCTGCGCACCGACGGCACCGACGAAGCCGACGCACTCGCCAAACTCGCCGACTACATCACCAACCTCGCAGAATAACCCCCCGATGCGCCGCAGCCCCCGCTGCGGCGTATTGCCATCACCCCCACCACAGAGGAGCCAACCATGAAAGCCTACGAAGGACTCGCCGCCTCCCCCGGCATCGCCATCGGCCAAGCCTGGATCTTCCGCCCGCAGACCCCGAACATCGACACCCGCACCATCGGCGAAGACGAAGTCAAAAACGAATACCGCGCCTTCCGCAACGCCCAGGCCAAAGTGGATGCGCACCTCGAAGGCCTCTACAACCGCGTCCTCGAAAAACAGGGCGAACACGAAGCCGCCATCTTCGAAAGCCACCGCGAACTGCTCGCCGACGAAGAACTCGACAAGGACATCCAGGCGCTGATTCGCGACGAACGCAAGACCGCGACCGCCGCCGTCAAAGAATACTTGGACCAGGTCGCCACCACCATGCGCAACCTCGAAGACGAATACCTGCGCGAACGCGCCGCCGAATTCGAAGATCTGCAAAACAACCTCCTCCTCGCCCTGAACGGCCTGCCCTTTGCCTCGCTGGCAAGCGCCCCGCCGGACAGCATCATCTTTGCCGAAGATCTCACCCCCTCCGAAACCGCGCAGCTTGACCCCGACAAAGTGCGCGGTTTCGTCCTCGAACACGGCGGGCTCACCAGCCACGTTGCCATCCTCGCGCGCAACCTCGGCATGCCGGCTGTGATGGGCATGCGCAGCATCATGGACGAAGTCGCGAGCGGCGTTACCGCCCTGCTTGACGGCGACACCGGCCACCTCGTCCTTGACCCGAACGAACAGACGCGCAAAATCTACACCGATAAAAAGGTCCACCAGGACGCGCAAAAAGCCGAATACGCCAAACTGCGCGGCAAACCGGCCGCCACCCTTGACGGCAAAACCTTCGCTCTTTACAGCAACATCGGCTCACCAAACGACCTGCACCTCATCGACGAAAACGGCAGCGAAGGCATCGGCCTCTTCCGCAGCGAATTCCTCTTCATGGAAAGCAAACAGGCACCGAGCGAAGACCAGCAATACGCCATCTACCGCAAAGTCGCCGAACACATGAAAGGCAAGACCGTCATCCTGCGCTTGCTTGACATCGGCGGCGACAAACCGCTCTCCTACCTCAACTTCCCCAAAGAAGAAAACCCCTTCCTCGGCTGGCGCGGCGTCCGCCTCTACAAAGACAACCCCGAAGTCTTTTTGAGCCAAATCCGCGCCGCCATCCGCGCCGCCGCCTACGGCGACCTGTGGGTGATGATCCCGATGGTCATCAGCCTGGACGAACTGCGCTGGGTCAAACAGCAAATCGCCGAACAATCCGTCAAACTCGAAGCCGAAGGGCGCAACCACAACCCGCACCTCAAAGTCGGTATCATGATCGAAACCCCGGCCTCGGCGCTCATCGCCGAACAACTCGCAAAAGAAGCCGCATTTTTCAGCATCGGCACCAACGACCTTACCCAATATACCTTGGCCGTTGATCGCGGCAACACCAAAATCAGCGACCTCTACGACGGACTGCATCCGGCCGTATTGCGCCTGATGAAATTGACCTGCGACGCCGCCCACAAAACAGGCATTGACGTCGGCATCTGCGGCGAAATGGGCGGCCAGCTCGAAGCCACCCCGCTCCTCGTCGGTATGGGATTCAACGAAATCTCCATCAGCGGCAAAATGCTGCCGGCGGTCAAGTACGCCATCAGCAAACTCAAATACGACGAATGCCGCACCCTGCTTGACAAAGCCATTGCCGCCAACGACCCGGAAGCGGTACGCAAACTGCTGCAAAGCGTCAAACACTGATCCGCCTGCTAAACAGGCAGCAAACAAAAAAGCGGGCTTCGGCCCGCTTTTTTCGTGGCTCGCCCTGCCATGCTTCATGATTGATTGCTATTGTCACGATTCACCACCTAGCGGTGTTCTAAAAAGTATGCTGACCGGGTTGTTGGTAAACAGAAACTAAAAAGGCAACGGGCAGATGCGTTATAGTCGTTTCAAACGGGAATGAGACAAGGCGGCGAGCCAAAGACAGTACAGCGAGGCTCGCCAACAACATATCATTTCTAGTTGAAACGACTATATATCGTGTCTGTGAAAATACAACCAACACTCTGTTGCCCCCGGTTGCCATAGGCAGAGTTAAAGAAAAATGGCACCAAACGCGACCGCAAGCGAAATTGGGTGGTGTCCTAAAAAGTATGCTGACACTGGTGTCGGTAAACAGAAACTAAAAAGACAACGGGCAGATGCGTTATGTTGTGTCTGTGAAAATACAATTAACACTCTGTTGC
>NZ_CALIZP010000047.1 GCF_938028825.1 uncultured Cardiobacterium sp.
AGCGAAACCCAACAACCACGCCGCCTGAGCGAAACCCAACAACCACGCCGCCTGACGCGAAGCCCACAACCACGCCGCTTGAACGCGAAGCCCGTAGCCACGCCGCCTGACACGAACCCAGTAACCACGCTGCCCGGCGGCCACGCACAAAAAAACCGCCCCGGAGGGCGGTTTTCTTGTCGCGCATCAAGCGGCGAGGTGGCCGAATTTGCCGGCGTTGTAATCGCGGATTTTTTCCAGGATTTCTTCGTGGGTGTTCATCACGAACGGGCCGTAGGCGGCAATCGGTTCGTCAATCGGCACGCCGCTGAGGAGCAGCAGTTTGCCGGCCTCCGCTCCGGCGCTGAGGCGGATTTCGTCGCCTGCGTCGGTGAAGGTGGCGAGTTCGCTGGCGCGCAGGGTGTCGCGGCCGTTGACCATCGTCTCGCCGCGCAGGGCGACCAGGAGCAGGTTGTGCGTGGCAGGCACCGGCAGGCGGAGGTTGCCTCCGGCTTCGAGGTCGATTTCCCACATGTTCAGCTCGCTGTGGGTGTGCGCCGCGCCGTGAGTGCCGTCGAGCTCGCCGGCGATGATGCGCACGTTGCCGCCGTCGCGCCGCACCACGGGGATGTCCGCCGCCTGGATGCTTTGATAAGCAGGGGCGGTGTTTTTCTTCGCCGCCGGCAGGTTGACCCACAGTTGCACCATTTCGAAGATGCCGCCGCGTTTGCTGAACGCTTCGCTGTGGAATTCTTCGTGGACGATGCCGTTGCCTGCGGTCATCCATTGCACGTCGCCCGCGCCGATGATGCCGCCGCCGCCGTTGCTGTCGCGGTGCGCCACTTCGCCTTGCAGGGCGAGGGTGACGGTTTCAAAGCCCGCGTGCGGGTGGGCGCCGACGCCTTTCGGGGTCTTGGCTTCGTTCGGCGCGAAGTGCTGCGGCATGGCGTAGTCGAGCATGAGGAAGGGGGTAGTGTATTTGTCGCCCTGCATGTGGTTGAAGAGCGGGGAGACGTGGAAGCCGTCGCCGACCCAGTGGCGGGCAGGAGCGCGGTGGATGGAGCGGATGTTTCGGATCATGGTTTTTTCCTTGTTATATGAATGGGTTATGCGGTTAGGTGTACTGCACCAAGCCTGCCGCTTGTGCCGCGCGCAGTTTGCCGGGGGTCACGTCGCGGCCTTCCGGATCAAGCACGGTGGCGGTTGCGAGCAGGCTGCCGAGCTGGCCGCGAATGGCGGCGAGGTAGCGGCGGCGCAGGGTGTCGCGTTCGGCAGTCTCGGCGGCGGTGAGCGCGCGAGTGCGGCTCAGGCGGGCGAGGGCGTTAATTCTGTCCAGTTCTTTGATTTTCATCGCTTTATTCTCCTGTTAGTGCCAGCGTGTGGCGATGGGGCGCATTGTAGGGTGTAGGCATTTATGGAACAATCCAGCTTTTTCAAACCGAGAGTTGCATTTATGGAACGTGTTGACCTGAACGATATGGCGCTTCTCGTCGCAACGGTGCAGGCGGGCAGCCTGAGCCGCGCCGCCGAGCAGTTGCGTCTGCCGAAATCACGCCTCAGCCGCCGCCTGACCGCGCTGGAAGCGGCGCTGGGCAGCAAGCTGCTCGACCGTGGCCGCAGCGGCGTGCGCCTGAACGAGCTGGGCGAGGATTTTTTTCGCCGCGCGCGGCTGATGCTGGATTGCGCGGAGCAGGCGGTGTACAGCGTGCGCCAGTCGCTGGACGAGCCGCAGGGGCTGCTGCGCCTGTCGCTGTCGCTGGAAATGCAGCGTCTTTTTCTCGAACCGCATCTCGCCGATTTTCTCCGCCAACATCCTGCGGTAACGCTGGATGTCTGCGTGGAAAACCGCCGTGTCAGCCTGATTCAGGACGGCATCGACATCGCCCTGCGTGTCGGCGCGCCCACGCAGGATGATGTGGTGGCGCGGCGCATCGGCACACTGGATTTCGGCCTTTATGCCGCGCCGGATTACCTCGCTGCCCACCCGCCCATCACGGTGCCGCAGGAGGTGGCGCAGCACCCGCTGCTGCACAAGGGCGACGGCAGCGACTGGCGGCTGCTCAACGGCGCGCAGCGGCACAGCATCGAGGCAGGCAAACGGGTCACGGCGAACGACGCCTTCCTGCTGGCGCAACTGGCGCGCGACGGCGCGGGCATCGCCCTCCTGCCGAACCTGCCCGCCCTCACCGCGTTCCTCGTCCGCGTCCTGCCCGACTGGGCGACGGAACCCCTGCCGCTGCACGCGCTTTACTTCAAGAATCGCGGTTTTGCCCCGGCGGTGCGCCGTTTCGTGGACTGGTTCTCGGCGGTTTTTCAGCGGGAGGTGTAGGAATGCCGCCTGACACTCCCAGCAACCACGCCGCCTGAGCGAAACCCGGTAACCACGTCCGCGATCCCGGCAAGCGGCGATTTTGCCCGTTGCCCGCAGGGGGCCGGCATAACAGTAGGGAAAGTGCGGGCAAGCGTCTATAATTCCGTCCTTTTCAACCCACGGACCCAACCATGACCTTCGGACAATTCTTCGCAGACAACCTCCTCATGTTCCTCCTCTTTTTCGCCTGCATCGCCGGCATCATCTTCTTTGAAATGCGCGACCGCAACGCCGCCGGGGAAAAGGTCGGTAATGCCCGCGCTGCCATCCTCGCCAACGACAACGGCACGATTATTGACATCCGCCCCGCGCCCGATTTTCATCAGGCGCACATTGCCGGGGCGAAGAATTTCCCGCTGGCCGATCTCGCCACTCAGCTGGGCAAAATCCGGAGCGCGAAGAACCGCCCGCTCATCGTCTATGACACGGACGGCATGAGCGTCAACGCGGCAGCCAAAACTCTGCGCGCCGGCGGTTTCGAGGCGATTTTTGTCCTTGAAGGCGGCATCAACGGCTGGCTGGCGGAGAATCTCCCCGTTGTCAGCAAATAACCCTGACCTATTCCAAAACGCAATCTGGCGGCGTTGGCGCGCCTCGCCGTACTTATCTGTACTGTCTTCGCCGCGCCGCCTTGCCAGCTAGCGTTTTGGCATAGGTCATCCTCCCACATTCACCATCTGCACACATACGAGGCTTCCCATGCAACCCGTCACCATGTATTACAAACCGACCTGCCCCTACTGCCAGCGCGCCCACGCCCTGCTCACCGCCAAAGGCGTGCATTACGAAGGCATCGACATCAGCCGCGAACCCGGCCGTCGCGACGAAATGATCAAGCGCGCGCACGGCCGCCAGACGGTGCCGCAAATCTTCATCGGCACGACCCACGTCGGCGGCTGCGATGACCTCTACGCCCTGGAAGACGCGGGCAAGCTCGACACCCTCCTCGCCGGTTAAACGGACAGCATCATGCAACTCCTGCCCTTCAAAATCGGCCTGCGCTACAGCTACGCGCGCAGCGGTGCGCGTTTCATCGGCCTGAACGCCATCCTCGCCGTCATCGGCATCACCATCGGCATCGCCGCGCTCATCGTCGTCCTCTCCGTCATGAACGGCGTCGTCACCCAGGTGCGCGACAAGATGCTCTCCATGACTTCGCACGCCATGCTGCGCAGCGACGACGGCACCGGCGTTATCCCGCCCGAATTCGATCCGGCGCAGTACCTTGCGGGGCGCTCCGAACTCGTCGCCTACGCACCCTATGTGCAGGGGCAGGGGCTGATTGGCGACAGCGAACGCTTCCAGGGCGTCGTCCTGCAAGGCGTGGATCCCGCCGAAGAAGGCAAGGTCTCGAAAACCTTTGCCAATCTCGACCCCGAAATCAGCAGCCAGCTGCAAGCGGGCGATTTCAACCTCATCCTGGGCGAAGTGTTGGCCAAACAGATCAACGCCAAACCCGGCGACAAAGTCACCATCATCGTGCCGCAGGTCACGGCGAGCGCCGCCGGCCTCCTGCCGCGCATCAAGCGTTTCACCCTCATCGGCACGTTCAGCAGCGGCCACTACGCCTTCGACAACGGCGTGGCGCTGGTTAACCTCAAAGACGCCGCCAAACTGCTGCAACTGCCCGACGGCGTGACCGGCTACCACATCATGCTGCATGACCCGATGCAGGCACCGCTGCTGCGCGATGTGCTGAACCCCGAACTGCCGCCCGGCGTCTATGCCAGCGACTGGAGCCTCGACAACGCCTCCTATTTCAGCGCGGTGCAGACGGAAAAACACGCCATGTTCATCATCCTCTGCCTCATCGTCATGGTCGCTGCCTTCGGCCTGCTCTCCTCCATGTACATGGTCGTCACCGAAAAACGGCGCGACATCGCCATCCTGCGCACCATGGGCATGACGCGGCGGCAAATCGGCCGCATCTTCCTCACCCAGGGCCTCACCTTCGGCGCGCTCGGCACCGTGCTCGGCGTCAGCCTCGGCATCCTCATCGCCATCAACGTCCCCGCCATCATGGCGTTTCTGGAAAAACACACCGGCTACGCCCTGCCCGCGCAGATGTACTTCATCAACGAACTGCCCGCGAAAATCGACCCGGCCGTCATCAGCGGCATCAGCATCGTCACCCTGGTGCTGACCCTGCTTTTCTCCATCATCCCGGCGATGATGGCCGCCCGCACCGAACCCGCCCGCGCCCTGTCCCACGAGTAAACCATGAGCGAAAACGTCCTCACCGCCAGCAACCTGCACTTCGCCTACCACGGCAAAGGCGAAGACCTCACCATCTTGCGCGGCACCGACCTTGCCCTCGCGCGCGGCGAAACCGTCGCCGTCGTCGGTGCCTCCGGCACCGGCAAAAGCACCCTGCTGCACGTCCTGGCCGGCCTCGACACCCCGCAGCAGGGCGACATCACCCTCTGCGGCGAAAACCTCAACCGCGCCGCCGACAGCCGCCGCACCCGCCTGCGCAACCGCCACATGGGCTTCGTGTACCAGTTCCACCATCTGCTGCCCGAATTCAGCGCGGTGGAAAACGTCGCCATGCCGCTGCTCATCCGTGGCGACAAACCCGCGCAGGCCTACCGGCAGGCGGGCGAACTGCTGGCAGCGGTCGGCCTCGGCGAACGCCTCAAACACCGCCCCGGCGAACTCTCCGGCGGCGAGCGGCAGCGGGCGGCGATTGCGCGCGCGCTGGTCAACCGCCCCGACTGCCTGCTTGCGGACGAACCGACCGGCAACCTCGACCGCGACAACGCCACCCACGCCTTCGCCCTGATGAAAAACCTCATCGGCGAGCAGCACGGCGCGATGATCATCGTCACCCACGACATGGAACTGGCGCGGCAAATGGACCGCTGCCTCTACCTCGTCGGCGGCAAACTGAGCGATACCCCGCCGCCTGCCGCCACCGCCTGAAACGAACAACGCCCCGCCAGCGGGGTATTTTTCCATCCGCCCTCCGCTCTGGAAAAGAGAAATCCCATGCGCCGCCATGCCCCACCCCTGAGGCGCGAAGAAGCCTGAACCGCCCATGCCCGTCCCCGCCGGGCGCAGAACCCGCCTGCGCTATTACCTGCACCGCAAACTGCGCCAATCCTCGCGCATCTCGCGCAAAAGCCTCGAATTGGCCTGCCTGCTGATTGGCGCGACCCTGGTCGCGCTGGTCTCGCTCGCCTTCGCCACCCTCGCCGATCTGGCATTGGGGGCAAACGTGTGGTGGGCGGGGCGCTGGCCGCTCATGCCGTGGTTCATCCTGCCGCCCGGCCTCGCCGCGCTGGTCTATTGCACCAACCGCTACGCGCCCTGCGTCGCGGGCAGCGGCATCCCGCAAGTCATCGCCGCCATCAGCCTGCCGTATGGCGCGGACAAGGGGCGGCTGGTCGCGCTGCGCCAGACCCTGTGGAAAATCCCGCTGACGTTTCTCGCCATGCTCATCGGTGCCTCCGTCGGCCGCGAAGGGCCGTCGGTGCAGGTCGGCGCGGCGGTGATGCTCGCCTGGGGTGCCTACTGCCGCCGCCACCGCCTCGCCTTCGGCGGCTTCAGCGCCAACGAACTGCTGGCGACCGGCGCGGCGGGCGGCCTCGCTGCCGCCTTCAACGCCCCGCTCGCCGGCATCATCTTCGCCATCGAAGAACTGGGGCGCGGCCTGCACCTGCAATGGCAGCGGCGCGTGCTGCTCGGCGTGCTTGCCGCCGGCTTCATCCTCGTCGCCATCAAGGGCAACAGCCCCTATTTCCCGCGCTACGGCGGCACGGGCAGCGCACCGCTCGCCTGGATCATCCTCTGTGGCCTCACCTGCGGCCTCGCGGGCGGCATCTTCGCCCGCCTGCTCGCCAAAGGACCGGCGGGCTACGTGCCGCCGTGCTGGCGCGCCCGCCTGCGCCGCCACCCGCTCATCACGGCCTTCGCGCTCGGCCTGCTCCTCGCCGCACTCGGCACATACAGCCACGGGCAAACCTACGGCACGGGTTACCAAACGGTGGCGGCGGCGCTGCACGGCATCCCGCCCGAACCGGCGGGCACGGGGCTCGCCAAACTCGCCGCAACCGTCGCTACCTACTGGACCGGCATCGCGGGCGGCATCTTCACCCCCGCCCTCTCGACCGGTGCGGGCATCGGCAGCGCCCTGTGGCTGCTCTCGGACGGCAGCGTCGCGCAGGGCCTCATCGCCCTGCTCTGCACCGCCGCCTTCCTCGCCGCCGCGACGCAGTCGCCCGTTACCGCCAGCGTGGTGGTGATGGAAATGACCGGCAGCCAGCCGCTGCTCATCTGGCTGCTGATGGCGAGCCTCATCGCCTCGTGGCTGTCACAGCAAATCCAGCCCAGGCCGTTCTACCACTATGCCGCCGCCCGCTGGCGGGAGCGGGTGATGCCGGCAGGTGCGGATGCCAGCGGGCGTGGCCGGGCGCCGTCCTGAAAAACCCGTGGCCGGGGTGCCCCCATCGGGAAAAAGAAAAACGTTTACAACGCCGAAGTGCTTCGCTACCATGCGCCGCCAATTTCCAGAGCCCACAACGGATGGTAAAAAACATGAAAGAATACAAGGCGAAAACCCACTACACCCCCGCCAAAGGTGAAGAATACATGAGCGACGGCCAACTGGCCTACTTCACCGGACTGCTTGAAAACTGGAAGGCGGATATTCTTTCCGACAGCGACCGTACCAAAGAACATCTGCGGGATGACCGCACGCCCACCGCCGATCTCAATGACCGCGCCACACAGGAAGAAGAATTTTCCCTGGAATTGCGCACCCGCGACCGCGAACGCAAGCTGCTGCGCAAAATCGACAATGCCCTGGAACGCATCGTCCGCAAGGATTTCGGCTGGTGCGAACGCTGCGGCGAGGAAATTGGCCTACGCCGTCTGGAAGCCCGCCCCACCGCCGAACTGTGCATCGACTGCAAGGAAATCGCCGAACGGCAGGAACGCAACTTCCACGAAGCGCATTGAGCGACAATGCCGATAAAAAACCCGCGTCAGCGGGTTTTTTTAGTGCCTGCAAACATCACGCCCCAAAAGGCCGCCCCCGCAGGCGGGGCGGGCCACGGGCCTTCGACAGCGTTTCCGCGCCCGCCGCCCGCGCCGGGTTGCGCGTTTCCGGCCTACGGCAGTTTCACCCGCACGATACGCTGATCCAGCCTGCTGCCCGCGCCGAGGGCGTAGAGCAGGCGCAGGAAGAGCGGATAGCGTTTGCTGCAGGTTTTACTGAGCAACTGTTCTTCCGCCAGTTGCAGGCCCGGCAGCCAGTTTTCCAGTTCGCGGCACTCTTTCACCGACCATTTCATTTCCGGCGGCGGTTTGTCCATGCTGCCGAGGGCGTCGTGGCGTTTGGCGCGGCCGACGAGGATGGTCGGGATGATGTCGAACACCAGCTCCGCCTGCGGCAGGTGCTGCGCAAGGGTCGCGAGCCAGGCGCGCACTTCGTTTTCCTCAAAGTACATCAGCACGCCCTCGCAGAGCAGCAGCACCGGTTTGCCGTGCGCGGCGGCGCGCGCCATCCAGTCGGTGGCAAAGAGGGAATCGCCCAGATAGATGTTGCCGGTTTCCGGCAGCAGTTCGCGGCGCAGGGCGATGACTTCGGGCAGGTCGAGGTCGTACCAGGCGGTAATGGGCGGGCGGCCGAGGCGTTCGTAGCGCGCATCCAGCCCCGCACCGATTTGCACCACCACGGCATCGGGGTGGGCGGCGATGAAGTGGCGCGCCTGTTCGTCGAACAGCCACGCCCGCCCGCAGCAGCCCGCCTGCGAGGCGGTGGCTTTGGCGTATTTGCCGAAATCGTAGTCCAGGCGCGCCAGCATTTGCGGCGCGACGGGGTCACGCAGCAGCGGCGCGGACTGCTGTTGTTCGACTGCCTTCGCCCACAGCGGGATGAGCAGGGTTTCGGACAGGGTGGTGAGGTCAAGGGCAACTTTGTCGGCCATGGTGTTTCCTTCCAGTCAAGAGAGATTCGCAATTGTACGCTGTGTGGATATAGCTTGCCGTTATGCTAAAAAATGGTAATATCGGCCCTGTATTTTCACTTGTTTACACGGAATTCCCCATTTCGACACGATGTCAATCCTGCGCGGGCCGCCTTCCGGCGGCAGTCGGTGTCTCACGTTATCTTTTTGTTATTGCAGAAAATATTTTTTCTCCGACACTGGACTTTTCCTGTCCGCATCCTCAATAATGCGCGGGCGCGATTGTTTTTTCGCCAACGGTTCACAGCTTTTCCACGCTGTTTGTTGTTCATTTATCGTCATGAGGTGTTTATGCAGGAAAATCCTTCTCCCGCCGCACCGCGCAAAGCGGGTGTCGGCGCCTATATCGCGTTGATTTTCGCGGTGGTTTTCTTCTCCGGCATCAGCGTCAGCGGGCCGGTCAAGAATTTCGGCACAAAAATCGCGCAGCAGCTGAATGTCGAGCCAAAGAAAGTGCACGATATTTTCAGTGTCTTCGACTTCAATACCCTGAACGGCAAGTTCGGCAAAGTCGTCATCCCCGACGCCAAAGCGAAAGAGGCCAAAGCCAAAGATAGCGCGGCGCAAGACGATGCGGCAAAAGCCGCGCCCGCCTACACCACCGGCAATTTCAGCGGTGAAGGCGGCGTGGGCGCGCGGCAGGGCTTCATGTTCGCCCTGACCCTGGTGCCGACCACCCTCCTCGCCATGGGCATCATCGCCGTGCTTGAACGCTACGGCGCGCTGGAAGCGATGCGCCGCCTGCTGCAACGCATCCTGCGGCCGCTGATGGGCATTCCCGGCGACACGGGGCTTGCCATGATTGCCAGCTTCCAGTCCACCGATGCGGGCGCGGCACTGACCCGCGCGCTCTACGACCAGGGGCAGATCAACGCGCGCGAGCGGGAAATCTTCTGCATGTTCCAGTTCAGTGCGGGCGCGACCATCACCAACTTCCTCGGCTCCGGTGCGGCACTCCTCGCGCTGACCTCGGTTGCCGCCGACGGCACGACGCAGGGCGTGCCGACCACCATCGGCATCTGCTTCGCCGTCCTCTTCCTCTTCAAGTTCTTCGGCGCCAACCTGATGCGGCTGTATCTCAACTTCGCCGACCGTAAAACACCGGCACAACCGGAGAATCCGTCATGAGTGAACAAAACGAAAAACCGATGATTACCGACGTCTTCGTCAGCGGCGTGCGGCGTGGCTGGGGCATCGCCACCGGCAGCATGCTGCCGAACGTGCTGATGGCCTTCGTCCTCATCTACTTCCTCAAACTGACCGGCATCCTTGATCTCATCGGCAGCCTGTGCGGGCCGGCGATGCGCCTCTTCGGCCTGCCCGGCGAGGCGCTGATGGTGCTGCTCGCCGCCTGGCTGTCGATGGGCGGCGGCGTCGGCGTCGCTTCCAGCCTGTTCGCCACCGGCACCCTCAGCCTGCACGATGTCGCCGTCCTTGCCCCGGCGATGTACCTGATGGGCTCGCAGGTGCAATACATCGGGCGGCTGCTCGGTGTGGTCGGCGTACCGGGCAAATACATTCCGGTGATGGTACTCATCTCCGTCATCAATGCCCTGCTTTCCCTCGTCGTCATGCAAATCCTCGTCTAGGAGTACATCATGAAAAAAGAAACCTTCCTTGAACACTTGAAACCCTTCATCAACACCGACTGCGGCAGCTACCAGCCGGAAGGCGTCGGCAAAATCGCCGACATGCTCACCGACAAATACACCGCCCTCGGCTGGCACGTGACGCGCAAACACCTGCACGACGAAGTCGGGCCGGGGCTGCTCATCACCAACCGCAAGAACCCCGACCACTACGACGTGATGCTCATCGGCCACATTGACACCGTTTTCCCCGCCGGTACTGCCGCCGCCCGCCCCTTCAAGGTCGAGGGTAACCGCGCCTATGGCCCCGGCGTCGCCGACATGAAAAACGGCGTCGTCGCCATGTATGCGGCGCTGTCCGAACTCGACCCGACGGTGCGCGACAAACTCTCCATCGCCGTGCTGCACAATCCGGATGAAGAAATCGGCTCCATCCATTCCGACCCGTGGATACTCGAAGAAGCGAAAAAAGCCGCCTATGTCCTCGTCTGCGAATCCGCGCGCGCCGACGGCTCGCTGGTGAACCGCAGGAAAGGCAACGCCACCTTCATCCTCAATTTCCACGGCATCGCCTCGCACGCGGGCAACGATCCGGAAAAAGGCCGCTCGGCGGTCGTCGAAATGGCGCACTGGATTCTCGAACTCGGCAAGCACAACGACTACGCGAACGGCACCAGCCTGACCGTCGGCCTGGTCAAGGGCGGCAGCGCCAGCAACGTCGTCCCCGACAGCGCCGAAGCCACCCTCGACATCCGCTTCTGGGACAACAACAAATACGACGAAATCAGGGCGCTGCTCGACAAACTCGCCGCCAAACCGTTCGTGGACGGCGTCCGCGTGGACATCACCGTCAAATCGCAAAAACCGGCGATGGTGATGAACGCCGGCACGGAAAAACTGATGCACTTCGTCGAAGCGGCGGGCAAAAAAATCGGCCTGCCGATTACCTGGCAGGCGGTCGGCGGCGGCTCGGACGCCAACACCACCTCGGCGCACGGCATCCCCTCGCTGGACGGCTTCGGCCCGATCGGCGCCTGCTTCCACAGCGACAAGGAATACCTGGAAATCGACAGCATCGAACCGCGCGTCGCCCTCCTGAAAGCGACCATCGAAGAAATCGCCGCCGCCTGACGTCAAACGGCAGCGCCCGGCACAAAAACGCTTCCGCTGCGGCGGAAGCGTTTTTTTATGCGCCCGCGCCGATGATGAGCGCCGTGTTGTTGCCGCCGAAGGCGAAGGAAGTACTCAGCGCGAGGCGGCGGCCGGCGGGGAAGCGGCTGTTGCTGTCGCTCAGGCGGATGGGCGGCAGGGCGGGGTCATAAGCGGGGCAGCGCGCGTCGGGCAGGCGGCCGTCGGGGTTGTCGCGGCGCGAGGTCACGAGCCAGCACAAGGCGGCTTCGAGGGCACCGGCGGCGGCGAGGGTGTGTCCGGTGAGCGTTTTCGTCGGCGTGCAGGCGGTGTGTGGCAGGGTGGCGGCGACGGCGTGGGCTTCCATGCGGTCGTTCTGCACCGTGCCGGTGCCGTGCAGGTTGAGCCAGCCGATGTTTTCCGGCGCGAGACCGGCGTGGTCGAGCGCGGCACGGATGGCGGCGATGGCACCCGCACCGTCGGGACGCGGCGAGGACATATGGTAGGCGTCGCTGCTTGCGCCGTAGCCGCAGAGGATCTGCGTGTCGTCATCAAGCGGTACGCGGCTGGCGACGAAGACGGCGGCGGCTTCGCCGATGTTGATGCCGTCGCGCGCGGCGGCAAACGGGCGGGCGCGGGCGGCGGAGAGGAGTTCCAATGCGGCAAAGCCGTGCATGGTCAGCGCCGAGAGGGTATCGACCCCGCCGCAGATGACGGCATCGGCCGCGCCGCTGCCGAGCAGGCGGGCGGCGCTGATGAGGGCGCGCGCGCCGGAGGTGCAGGCGGTGGAAATGCCGTAGGCGGGGCCGCGCAGGCGGCAAGCGGCGGCGGTGAAATCGGCGGGGGCGGACATGCGCTGTTTGGCAACGGAGAAGCCCGCTTCCGCCCACGACGTGCCGTGCGCATGAGCGGTGAGGGCGGCGCGATTGGCATCGCCGCCGCTGGTCGAGGTGCCGAGGACGACGGCGACGCGTTCGGCGCCGAAGCGGGCGACGGCGGCGCGGATAGTGGGCGCCATCTGGCAGAGTGCCTGCCAGAGCAGGCGGTTGTTGGCGGTGTGGTATGCGGGCGGCAGGCCGGCGGGCAGCGGCTGCCAGTCGTGCGCGGGGCAGCGGCCGACGGCGAGACGGCGGCCGGGCAGCCAGCCGTCTTCGTCAATGAGCGGTTGCGCGGCGGGATCGTAGAGGGTGGCGAGGGTGGCGGCGGTGCCGTTGCCGAGGGCGCTGATGAGGCCGGGGCGGTGCAGGTAAATCATGGGCCAAGCGGTGCGATATGCCAGTCGCCGGCGGCGGTGTGCAGCAGGAAGCCGGGCGTTTCGTTCTCGACGCGCAGCCAGCGGCGGTTGCGGTGGTAATAGCTGTCGCCCTCCCGGCGGATGTGCGGATAGGCGGCGGGGTCGTGCAGCAGCATGAGGGCGGTGAAGAGGGTGCGGGCGCGGCGGTTTGGCGGCAGGAAGCCGTCGTTGTGCCAGGCGCGGCCGTCATAGATTTGCCGCGCCAGCGGCGCGCCGAGCGGGGTAGTCTGCACCCAGCGCCATTGCCCGTCCTGATAATGACCGACGATGAGGCTGTCGCCTTCCCCGGCGGCGCGGGCATGGTAATGCAGCTCGGCGGGCGCGGCATCATGCGGGGCGGCGAGCGGCAGCGGCGCGGCGCAGGCGGTGAGCAGCAGGGCGAGGAGGAGGGCGGCGGCCGGGCGGCGGCCCGGCAGACAGGGAGCGGCGGTCATGCCCGTCCGCGCACGGTTTCAGCCAGAGCGGCGAGGCGGCGTGCGGGTTTAGCGACGTAGGGATTGGTCGTATCCCAGGCATAGCCGGCGAGGATGGCGCAGATCATGGCGCGGATGTCGGGGTTATCGTCGCTGGCGTAGATGACATCCTGGAAGCTGCCGTCGTACCAGCCGAGGACGTAGGTTTTGAACGCTTCCACGCCGATGGTAAGTTTGGCGGCATAATCCTGGGCCCAGTCCACCGCCTCATTGCGCAAGGTGCGGGTAACGGCCTGGGCGGCGAGTTGCGCCGACACGAGCGCCACGGTGACGCCAGAGGAAAAGACGGGATCGAGAAATTCGCTGGCGTTCCCCAGCAGGGCGTAGTGGTCGCCGTAGAGGGTGCTGACGTTGGCCGAATAGCCGCGAATGCTGCGTATCGGCATGCCGTTATCCCAGTCGGCGTCTTTCAGGAAGCGGGTAAGCAGCGGCACATCGGCGGCAGCCGTTTTGAGGATGCTTTCATTGTCAGCGCCAAGTGCGGCAAGGCGCGCCGGTTCGCCGACCACGCCGATGGAGGCGGTACCGTCGGCGAAGGGGATGAGCCACAGCCACACGTCCCGCAACTGGATCGGGGTGGAGATGAGGATCTTGTTGCGGTCGTAGGCGGGGTCTGTGATGTGGTCTTTGATGTGGGTAAAGACGGCCATGCGTTCCGGCAGTACGGACGGGCGTTCGAGGTCAAGGAGGCGCGGCAGGACGCGGCCATAGCCGCTGGCATCGAGCACAAAGCGGGCGTGCACGGTGTAGCGGCTGCCGTCTTCTGCCTGCACGCTGACTTCCGCGCCGTCGCCGGTGTCGCGGTAGGCGGTGACTTCGTGGCCGAAGCGGATTTCTGCGCCCTGTTTGCCGGCTTCTTCAAGCAGCACCTGGTCGAAATCGGCGCGTTTTACCTGATAGGTGACGCCGGGGCCGGCGGTGTATTTCTGGGTGAAGTCGAAGGCGGTGTAGCGCTCGCCCCAGGTGAAGGCGGCACCGTTTTTCATCTGGAAGGCGCGGTTGGCGGCGGCGCGCTGCACGGCGGCGGTCATTTTCGCCTCGCTCAGCACTTCCATGCAGGCGGGCAGCAGGCTTTCGCCGATGACGAAGCGCGGGAAGTGGCTTTTTTCGAGGATGAGGACGTTGAAGTTTTGCTGGCGCAGCAGGGCGGCAGCGACGGCGCCGGAAGGGCCGCCGCCGATGATGAGGATGTCACGGGTTTCCATGGGGTTCCTTGGTGGTGGGTGGGAAGAGCCAGGTGGCGAAGGTCAGCGAGAGGGCGATGCCGATGGCGACCGTGGCGCCGAAGGCGGCAACCGCCGGGGTGGCGGACAGGGCAAGAATACCGAAGCTGGTTATGGTGGTCAAAGCAGCGAGCAGCATGCCGCGATAGCGTATGGCGGCAGGCGCGCCGCCGCTTTTGGCGTACACGGCGTAGTCCACGCCGATGGCGCTGATGAGCAGCAGGCCGAAGGCGGCGAAAAGGCTGATGGGGATGGCAAGCGCGCGCAACAGGGCGACGGTGGCGATGGCGGCGGCAAGCGGTACGGCGAGGATGCTCAGGCTGTCGCGGCGGTTGAAGCCGGCTGCGCGCAAGATGCCCCAGGCGACAAGGTAGGAGGCGAGTTTCAGCCACAGCGCCTCGCTGCGCGTCGCGCCGAACAGGGTATTCAGGCGGGCGCGGCGGTCGTGGTAGCGGATGGCGTCGCCGTCGGCTAGGGCGGCGAGGGCGGCGCTGTCGCGCACGCCATAGAGGGTGACGCGGGTGTACAGCCGCGCGCAGTTTTCTTGCAATCGCCGCTTGAAGCGCAGTTGTTGTGATGGTGCAGCGGGTATGGGTTGCAGGTCGGGCGGGAAGGCGGACAGCGGCGGAATGTAGGTGCAGGATGGCGGGTTGACGCTGCCCAGATAGTGCCCCTGCCAGCGTGCGGCGAGCGGGTTGTCGAGCTGTGCGGCGATGCCTTGCGGGGCGGAGGGGTGGCCGCGTTGCAGCCCGTCGCGGATACTGTCGGCGGGGATGCCGAGGTCGGTCAGCGCCTGCCACGCCGCCGGTTTGGCGGCGAGGTCGTACAAATCGTCAAGGGTCGCCGCCTGTGCGTCCTTCGTCCACACCCACTGGCTGATGGCGCTGTAATCCTGTACTGCACCTGCCGCTTTGGCGGTATCCAGTTTCGCTGCCAGCGCCGCGTCAAGACGCAGCAGCGCGTCTTCGTCCGTCGCGTACAGCAGGTATTGCTGCGCGGCAGGTTCGACCCCGCTGATGCGCGCCACCTCCGCCGCCTGTTGCAACCATTGCGGCGGCAGGGCGACCCACTGGCGGATGTCGTCCTGCCAGTCACTGTGCCACAGGCCAACGGCCAGCAGGGCGATGGCAGGGATAAGCAGCACCCGGCGGCGCAGGGCGCGGCTGCCGCGCAGCAAGATACCGGCGAGGCGGCCAAACGCGGGGTTCGCGCGCGGACGGAAGCGGCGGAAAAGCGGCGGCAGCGTCCACAGCGTCGTCAGCCAGGCGGTCGGCAGGGCGGCGAGGGCGAACACGGCGCTTTGCCGCAGGATGGGCAAGGGCGTTGCCAGCAAAAAGGCGTAACCGGCCAGCGTTATCAGCAGGCTGATGAGGAACGGACGGCGCAGC
Organism: uncultured Cardiobacterium sp.; assembly: GCF_938028825.1. Lineage (GTDB taxonomy): Bacteria > Pseudomonadota > Gammaproteobacteria > Cardiobacteriales > Cardiobacteriaceae > Cardiobacterium. The sequence continues at coordinate 15,415 of NZ_CALIZP010000047.1, forward strand.
GCGGCAAGGGCGCAATCCGCCTGCCAGTCCGGCGCGGTACTTTTGCCGAGCCAGTGCAGCGGGAAATCGAGGAGGAGGCCGATGAGGCTGCTGCCGATGACCAGCGTCAGCAGATGCACGCTGCCGCATAGCGCGACCACGGCAGCGAGGCCGCAGACGAGGCCGCAGGCGAGCGGCAGGGCGATGAGCAGCACGCGCGCGCGGCGGAAGACGACGCCGGCGAGGAGCAGGGTCAGCGCCGCACCGAGGGCGGACATCCAGCGCCCTTCCGCTTCGCCCGCCTGCCGGCTGCTGGCGGCAAACACCGCCGTGCCGGCGACGTGCAGGGTGGCACCCTGCGCGGCGGCTTGTGCCGCGCTGTGCTCAATCAGCGGGATGAGGCGCGCCTCGCCGAGAATGTTCGGTGCGTCAGCGAGGGTGGCGCGGATGAGCAACCAGCGTTTGCCGTCTGCCTCGCGCACGAGGTAGCCGTCGCCATCGGCCTGCCAGTGCGCGGCGAGCGGCGCGGGCAGGAAACGGCTGAAACCTAGCCAGTCCTCCTGCGGCGGCAGCATGGCGACGGCGAACGGGTTGGCCAGATCGGCGGCGCGGGCGGCGAAATAGGCGGCGGGGTCGTCATGCAACTGTTGCCGCGCGGCGGGCGGCAGGGCGAGGAAGCCGCGCTGGAAAAAAGCCGCGCGCAGTTCGTCCAGTGGCGGCGTGCGCGCAATGGCGATATCGGCAACGAGACCGCTGGCCTGCCAGTCGCGGACGACGGCCTGCGCGGCGGGCAGCGGTGCGTCGGCACCGACGAGCAGCAGCAACTGCCGCCCCTGCGCCGCTTCCGCCGCCTGTAACAATGCCTGCTCCCGCGCGGGCAGGGCGGCATCAGGCGGCAACAGCGCGTCCATGTCGCTGGCGGCGAAAGGCGCGCGCACGGCGAGAAACAGCGCGGCGAGAAGGCTGAGGATGAGGGGGAACAGGGCGCGGGGCATCATGGGGTGGGGGGCAGGGAGGACAGAAGGGCGGGATTGTATGCCGCCCGGCGGTTTTCGTCCTGCACATGGACGCCCCACAAGCGGGGAGGGATTCCGGTCGGGCAGCGCCCGTGATGCCGGTGGCGCAGGCGGCGCTCTACGGAAGCCTGCATGTCCGCCGCCCGGCAGGCGCTACAAACACAGCCCCACGCTGAACAGCACGTTCATCCCGCAGGCGCAGCAAACGATGCGTTTCAGTTCGACGCCGGCGGTCATCTGGTCGGCGGCGCGGTGCAGGGCGCGGGCGTGGGTGCTCACCAGCGGCAAGAGCAGCAGCCACAGCAGGCTGGTGTAGGCCTGGCTCAGCAGGGCATAGGTGAGGTAGCAGCAGCCGGCGGCACTCAACAGGATGTACTGGAACTGTTTGGCGCGCGCGAAGCCGAGTTTGACGGCAAGGGTCTGCTTGCCGGCGATGCGGTCGCTGGTGATGTCGCGGATGTTGTTGATGTTGAGCACGGCGGCGGCGAGCAGGCCGCAGGCGGCGGCGGGCAGGAGCAGGGTGGGGTGGAGGCTGCCGCTTTGCAGGTAGTAGCTGCCGAGAACACCGAGCAGGCCGAAGAAGGTGAAGACGCTGATTTCACCGAGGGCGTGGTAGCCGTAGGCGCAGCGGCCGACGGTGTAGGTGATGGCGGCGGTGATGGCAAGCACGCCGAGGCCGAGGAAGGCGAAGAAACCGCGCCAGTCAAGTGCGCTGACGCTGAGCAGGGCGATACCGAGGACGAGGCTGGCAAGGGTGCAGGCAGCGAGCAGGCGGCGCATGTAGGCGGGGCTGACTTCCCCATTTGCGGTGAGGCGACGCGGGGCGCTGGCGGGGCGGGCACGGTCAGTGCCGCGGATGCCGTCGCCGTAATCGTTGGCGATGTTGGAGAGGATTTGCAGGGAGAGGGCGGTCAGTAGCGCGAGGATGAAGACGAGGGGATGCCAGGTGCCGTCGTGGTAGGCGAGCGCGTTGCCGCAACAGATGACGGCAAAGGCGAGCGGCAGGGTGCGCGGGCGGGCCAGTTGGATGAGTGGGCTCATGTGATTTTCTTGCGTTTTATAAATTTGTAGTGGTATCGGCGGGCAAATTCTGCCTTATCGCCTCGTAAAGCACAATTGCGACGGTGTTTGAGAGGTTGAGGCTGCGCGAGGTTTCCTGCATGGGCAGGCGCAGTTTCTGCGCGGGATCAAGCGCGGCGTGGATGTTTTCCGGCAAGCCCGCCGTTTCGCTGCCAAAGAGAAGGATGTCGTCCGCGCCGAAGCGGGCGTTGTAGAGGCCGCGCGTGCCTTTGGTGGTGAGCGCCCACAAGGTTTGCCCGGCGGTGGCGGCGCAGAAGGCGGCCCAGTCGTCGTGGTGGCGGATGCGGGCGTATTCGGCGTAATCGAGGCCGGCGCGGCGCAGGCGGCGGTCGTCCCAGACGAAGCCGAGCGGGTGAATCAGGTGCAGGATGGCACCGGTGTTGGCGCAGAGGCGGATGATGTTGCCGGTGTTCGGCGCGATTTGCGGTTGGTAGAGGGCGATATGTTGCATGGTTTAGCGGGGTTGAGCGGCAGCACGGCGGGCGGTGAGGCGCAGGACGATAAGCCAGCAGACGGGCGCGACCAGCACCGCTTCAGCCATCTGCCCGCTGATAACGCCGCGCGCGCCGAAGTAATGACCGCCAAGGGTAATCAGCGGCAGAGAGCCGCAGATGAAGCAGGCGAGGTTGGCGGCGGTGGCGTAAAACGGGCGGCCCAGGTTGTTGTACGCAGCATTCATGAAGAAAATCATGCCCTTGCAGCCGTAGAGCAGGGCGATGCCGCTGCAAAAATAGCGCAGCAGCGCCGCCGCTTCGCCGCTGAGAGTAAACCAGCCCGGCAAGGTGTCGCGCGCGGCGAAGAGCAGCAGACAGACGGTGGCGGTCACGGCGAAATTGAAGACAAGTGCGTTATATAAAGTCTCGCGCACACGGTCGAAGCGGGCTGCCCCCGCGTTCTGGCCGACAATCGGCGCGACGGCGGCAGACAGCGAGAACAACAGGGCAAAGCCGAGCGGCACCAGGCGCATGATGACGGCAAAGGCGGAAACGGCGGCATCACCGAACTGCGCCATGCTGCGCGCGGCGTAAGCGGTGGCAATCGGGCTGGTGAGGTTGGTCAGCATCGCCGGAAAGGCAATGGCGGTAATGGCGGGAATATCGGCGGCGAGCAGATGTGGCGCCAGCGGCGCGCGCAAGCGGTAGCGGCAGAGCAGGCAGTACCAGGCGACCGCCGCCATCACCGCCTGCGCGCATACCGCCGCCAGCGCCGCACCGTGCAGTCCCCAGCCCAGGACGAAGATAAAGACAGGGTCGAGCGCCGCCTGCGTCAGCGTCGCACTTAGGCTGACCAGCATGGCAAGCCGCGCGCTGCCGAGGGCAAACAGCGTCGCCGTACCGCAGTTGCCAAGCGACAGGAGCGGCAGACCGGTCAGGACAATACCGAGATAACCGCTGGCAAAGTGCAGCGTCTCGCCCGACGCCCCGACCCAGGGCAGCACCGTGCCCCGCCCCAGCCACACAGCGGTGGCAATCGTCGCCATTAGCACAAACGACAGCAACGACAGATTAAAGGCATAACGCGCCGCGCGCTGCTCGTTGCCGCTGCCAACCGCCTGCGCGACCAGCGCCGTGGTGGCAATGCCGAGGGCGATCGCAATCGCGCGGATAAAAAAGAGCGCAGCGGCGGAAAAGCCGACCGCCGCCACCAGTCTGGCATCGCCCAGGCGGCTGATGAACAGCACATCGACGAAATCGACGACGAACGTCGCCATGATGCCGACACTGCGCGCGGCGGTCATCGACAACAAATGCCGCCACAGGCCGCCTTCGGCAAAAACTGCCTTCACGACAGCGCCTGTGCGCACTGCGCGGCGACGCGGGCACTGCGCGAACCCTGGGCAAGGGCAAACTGCAACGCGCGCTGGCGCTCGTCCGGCGACAAATCGCGCCCCAGCCAGTGCGCGACCGTCGCCAGAAACTGCGCCTGATCAAGCGGATGAAAGGCCAGACGCAGCCCGAAACGTTCCGCCAGCGACACCTGCTCCTCCACATCCTCCTGCGGGTGCAGGGCGCGGTCATCGCGGTGAAACTCGGCAAGCAAATGGCGGCGGTTCGACGTCAGGCAAATCAGCACATTCGCCGCGACGCCGCCAAGCGCGCCATCCAGCACCGCTTTCAGCGCACGATAACTGCCGTCATCCGCACCGAAGGACAAATCATCAATAAAGACCACAAACGGTGAGGGCGCCTGCGCCAACGTCCACAACAAAAACGGCAAATCCGGTAAATCATCGCAGGCAACCTGCAAACACTTCAGCCCGCGCGGGCGGAAAAAAAGCAACGCGGCGCGCACCAGCGACGACTTCCCCGTGCCGCGCGCGCCCCAGAGCAGCGTGTGCTGATACGGCGCGCCACTGAGAAAACGCTCGATATTGGCGAGAAACGCCGCCTTCTGCGCCTCAATGCCGAGCAGGTCATCAAGGGCGACATCGTCGCGCAGGGCGACCGGCACCACATGCGCCTCGCCCTGATAGCGCATACGGACAAACATATCGCCAACGGCAAAAATATCGAGCAGACGGGCAGCGACGGGATGGGAAACGGACATAGTAATAAGCAGGTGGGAACGAAAGGCGCGAATGATACTGCAAGCGGTGGAAAAGCCGGCGGTGCCGCGCACTCCTCAGCGGTCGGGCAGGGCGCAGAGGCGCAGCGGGTAGATGCGGCCGTCCTTGCCGAGGCCGACGCCGATGAAGATGTCGTCAATATAGAGGGCGTATTCGCCGCCAGCGCTGGCGCAGGCGATGTCGTTGCCGTTACGGATGAAGCGCTGCTTGGCGGCGGGGATGTCGAGACGCGGCAGATGCGCGGTGCAGGTATCGAGCGGCAGCAGGACGCGCTGCATCGTCGCTGCGTCGCCGTTTTCCTGCCAGGCGCGCAGGGTGGCGAGCGCCGTCATGTCGTGATGACCCGCGACGGCGAGGCGGCGCAGGGCGGCGGTGTGCCCGGCGCTGTGCAGGGCGGCGGCGAGGTCTTGCAGCAGGCTGCGGATGTAGGTGCCTTTGCCGCAGCGCACGCGGAAGCGGGCGCTATCCGCCACGGCGGGGTCGGGGCCGAGGTAGTGCAGGGCGTGGATGGTGATGGGGCGGGCGGCGAGTTCGGGGGTTTCGCCGCGTCGGGCGAGGTCGTAAGCGCGTTTGCCGTTGATTTTCAGCGCGGAGTAAGCGGGCGGAGTTTGTTGTTGGCTGCCGCTGAAGCGGGCGCAAAGGGCAGCCCAGTCCACGCAGTCGAGATTGGGCACGGGCGCGTGGCGCGTCGGCGCGCCGGTGCAATCGCCGCTGTCGGTCTCGTAACCGAAGGCGAGGGTGGCTTCGTAGGTTTTGTCGCCATCGAGATAGTAGCGGCCGAATTTCGCCGCTTCGCCGAAGAGGACGGGCAGCAGGCCGCTGGCGAAAGGGTCGAGGGTGCCGCCGTGTCCGGCTTTTTCGGCCTGATAGAGCCAGCGAGCTTGTTGCAGGGCGCTGTTGCTGCTGATGCCGACGGGTTTGTCGAGCAGGAGGACGCCGTGGATTTTTTTGCGTGCCATGAATTGCGGGGGTGGGGGTGGCCCGCTACTGTACCGCCGCCCCGCCTGCCCCCACAAGCGCAGGCGCTATAATTGCGCGCCCCACGAACACGCACCGCCATGAACCCCCTTTTCCTCCCCTACAACCTGCACCGCCACCTCTCCGGCAAACACGTCCACCTCCTCATCGCTGCCGATGCCCGCCAGGCCGAATACTGGTACCGGAACCTCAAATACTGGACGAATGACGCCGCGCACCTCTACTGGTTCAGCGACTGGGAAACCCTGCCTTACGACCAATACACCCCGCATCCCGACCTCATCGCCGAGCGCCTGCGCGTGCTTGCCGAACTGCCGACGCGCGAACGCGGCGTTGTCGTCACCAGCGCCGCCGCACTCAGCCAGCGCCTCTGCCCGCAGACCCATCTCGACCGCTATGGCATCCATCTCAGCGTCGGCGACCGCCTCAAACGCGACGACCTCATCCACCGTCTCGAACAGGCGGGCTACCAGCACACCGTCCACATCACTAGCAAAGGCGAATACGCCGCGCGCGGCAGCATCATCGACCTCTACCCAATGAACGCGCCTGACCCCATCCGCCTTGAATGGTTCGATGATGACATTGACAGCATCCGCACCTTCGCGGTGGACAGCCAGCTCACCCTCGAAAAACACCCGCACATCAGCATCCTGCCGCGCAGCGAAATTGACCTCTCCGACGCTGGCCGCGTCTGCTACCGCCAGAACGCCCGCCTGCACTACGGCGAAAAAATCACCAACAGCCCGCTCTACCGGCAAATCAGCGACGGCCAGACCCCGCAAGGCCTCGAATACTACCTGCCGCTTTTCTACGACGAAACCGCGACCCTCTTCGACTACCTGCCCGCGCACAGCCGCTACATCGCCTGCGACAACCTCGCGGACACCCTCGCCCAACACGCCGCCTGGTGCGAAAAACGCTACCAGCGCACCAACCCGTTACGCGAAAACCAACTCCTGCCGCCCGCCGCACTGTGGCTGCCACCGGACGAAGTCCTTGCCAAGCTCGCGCGCATCCCCACCCACCCCTACCCTGAAAAAGCCACGCCCATTGACATCCACGGCAGCGCCGCCGAACGCGAAGCGCAGTGGCTCGCCCTCGCCAAACACAGCAACGACATCACCATCCACTACCCGACGAACGGCGTGCGCGAACAATGGCAAGAACGCCTCGGTGCCTACCCCGCCATCACCCACACCGTCAGCCCGAACCGCCACAGCTTCCGGGACGGCGACACCATCCACCTCGCCGAAGCCGACCTGCACACCAGCCCGCCCGCCACCGACTACCGCCGCCCGCCCGGTCGTGATCCGGCCAGCCTCATCCACAACCTGCACAACCTCACCCCCGGCACCGCCGTCGTCCATGCCGACTACGGCGTTGGCCGCTACCAGGGCCTCACCACCCTCGAAGAAGGCGGCGACGAACTCATCCAGATCGACTACGCCAAAGGCGCCAAACTCTACGTCCCCACCACCGACATCGACCTCATCAGCCGCTACGGCGGTGCCGATCCGGACAACGCCCCGCTGCACGAACTCGGCGGCAAACAATGGCAAACCACCCGCCGCAAAATCCGCGACAACCTGCACGACACCGCCGCCGAACTCCTCGCCCTCTACGCCAAACGCGAAGCAACAAGCGGCATCATCATCCCCCATGACCCTGCCGCACAAGCCGCGCTTGCCGCCGAATTCCCCTACACCGCCACCCCCGACCAGCAAAGCGCCATTGACGCCGTCCTCGCCGACCTCGCCAAAGCACAGCCGATGGACCGCATCATCTGCGGCGACGTCGGCTTCGGCAAAACCGAAGTCGCCGTGCGCGCCATCCACGCCGTCGCCAGCGCTGGCTACCAGACCGCCCTCATCGCCCCGACCACCCTGCTCGCCGAACAGCACTACCACAACCTGCAAGACCGCTTCGCCAACCACCCCATCACCATCGACAACATCAGCCGCTTCAAAAGCGCTAGCGAGGCCAAAAAAGCCATCGAACGCCTCAAAGCGGGGCAAACCGACCTCATCATCGGTACCCACCGCCTCCTGCAAAAAGACGTCGCCTTCCACAACCTCGGCCTCGTCATCATCGACGAAGAACAACGCTTCGGCGTCCGCCACAAAGAAAAACTCAAAAGCCTCAGAAGCGACACCAACCTGCTCACCCTCACCGCCACCCCCATCCCGCGCACCCTCAACCTCGCCCTCAGCGGCCTGCGCGACATCAGCATCATCGCCACCCCGCCCGCCGGACGACAAAACATCCAGACCATCCTCAGCGAATGGGACATCGACACCATCACCGACGCCTGCGAACGCGAACACCGCCGGGGCGGGCAGACCTACATCCTGCACAACGACATCGACAGCATCGAACGCATCGCCCGCCTCATCCAGGAACACCTGCCCGAGCAACGCATCGCCATCGCGCACGGGCAAATGCGCGAACGCGAACTCGAACACATCATGCAGAACTTCCAGAACCGCCATCACGACATCCTCATCGCCACCACCATCATCGAATCCGGCATCGACATCCCCAACGCCAACACCATCATCATCAACCGCGCCGACAAACTCGGCCTCTCCCAACTGCACCAACTGCGCGGACGGGTCGGGCGCAGCCACCACCAGGCCTACGCCTACCTCATCATCCCCAACTGGAACACCCTCGGCAAAGACGCCCAACGCCGCCTTGACGCCTTCACCACCCTCGACAGCCTCGGCGCGGGCTTCCTGCTCGCCAGCCAGGACCTCGAAATCCGGGGCGCGGGCGAAATCCTCGGTGACGAACAATCCGGCCAAATCCAGCAAATCGGCATCAGCTACTACCTCGATCTGCTGGAGCGCAGCATCGCCGCCCTCAAAAACGGCAGCGGCGACATCGAGCTGGACGCGCCGCGCATCACCATCGAACTCGGCGCGCCCGCACTCCTGCCCGCCGACTACATCTACGACCCGCAAGAGCGCCTCGACCTCTACCAGCGCCTCGCGCAGACAAAAGACGAAGCAGGACTTGGCGCCATCAGCGCCGAACTCACCGACCGCTTCGGCAAACAGCCGGAAGCGGCGAAAAACCTCATCAACCGCACTCGCCTGCGCCTGCAAGCCGAACCACTCGGCGTCGAGCACATCAGCCTGAGCGAAACCGAAACCCGCATCCGCTTTGCCGACCCGATCCGCATCAACCCCGAACCGCTGCTTACGCGCCTGCAAACCGACCCGCACCGTTACCGCCTGAACGGCAACACCGCCGTCACCATCCACCACCCCGACGGATCCGCCCTCAACGACCGCCTCGCCGCACTCGAACAACTGCTCGCCGACATCACGCCGGAGGGCTGAAGCCCGCCGGGCGGCATGGGCCGCGCATGAAAAACCCCGCTTGCGCGGGGTTTCTTGTTGCGGGCATCACCCGGCTGTCATCATGCCAATCACAAGAAATATAGTGATTTCATCTAAGAACATGACAGCTAAATATCGTCATTCCCGCGAAAGCGGGAATCCGGATTTATTTATATAAATCAATATATTCTTGTTCTGTTTACTTGAATTCCCTACCTACGGCAGAAATAATGATTCTGTACTATTTCCAGCTTGATTCACTATATAGCTAATGTTCTTAATCCTTCACCTCGTACACGACAAAAAAAGCCCCTCCCCCAATGGGGGAGGGTTGGACAAACCGCAAAGCGACAAAACCCTACTGCTCAATGTCGCTTGGAAGCCCGGCAATCACGCCGCTTGACGCGAACCCAGCAACCACGCCGCCCAGTAATCCCGTCGCACATCCAGCCTATCGATAAATAAAACCAAATGAAAAAGGAATTTATGCAAGAAAAAACAATTAGACTACCGTGCGGCAGATAGACTACGATTAGCTCATGTTGAAGAAGGGATACTAACCTATGGATAATATATTGAGAGCATACTTATCTCACCTGAAGGAGACGAAAATTGCTGGGAAGTTATCGGTTCTTATGGAGAATACCCTATGAAATATGGCAGAAATATCGGCGTGTTCATCCTTTTCTTATTCACGATTTTAACTGCTTCGGCACAAGACGAAGGGAAAAAGGATGCAGTGCCTTACAAAGAACTGAAAAAGCATATCCCCGCTGAATGCAAAGGGCTGCATAAGGTGAAGGATATTGATGATTTGATATTGCAGATGTACGAAAATCTGGATAGTCGTTGTCTCTTTATAGTTCCCGATAATGTGTTGGAAAAAACCTGGGGCATACCCGTGCTGGATTATGACACAGATGCCAAAAGCGAAGCATCCATAAAGAGAGCAAAAGAGATTGAGGGTGATATTGATGATGGTACCAACGATGTCATTTACGCAAATCGTTTCCACGACTGTTATCAAGGCAGAATGATGTGTTTTATAATTAACACCACTACTCACTATGAAAGGCTTTTGCCTGAAGCCAGAATCCTTACGGGCTCAATAGATAAAGGGGAGTTCCCTAAATTATTACCTTTGCCCCAAGTCATCCGGGATCAGCCTAAGTACGATGAGTTTAAAATACGTGAGCAGCAGGCAAAAAATGGCATATATAAAAGGATCAAAGGTTCGCCGGCAGCACACGGGGCGCCGTACAATGGACTCAAGTTATACATACCGTCCCCGACCTCTTATGACGTCCATTCCTTGTATTATTGGCTGAATCATGACAAGAGTGATGATAAGCTCGTACTAATGCTAGAAACAAGTTACTTGCCATTGGTTAAAATTTGTCTTGTTGATTCTGCAAAAATTTTAAAGGATAAAGAACTATTTTTTTTCTGTTAAATTAGGAGAGACTACATAAATAACAAACCGCTCGTATCGTATGGTCCATATCCAGCAAACGCCACGCTGAGTTCACTTGTTATGACGGAGTTTCGTAAAGCGTTTGAAGGGGCAAGGATTTCCTTTGATTTAATTCAAAAATCTCCAACCTTGGTAGGGATGCTGAATGATTTTGCAAATAAAGGCGGAAAAATTAAATATGATGCTAAACTTAAGACAAGCTTGTATCTTGATGGCGTCGTTACCCTGGCTGAGGGAGTAGCCATACAGACTCTGGCGCATGAAGTTGGTCATGGTATTGGGAAATATCAGCAATATGGCAATGATAAAACGGCAGCCAATTATGCCTTGCAGATGACAGTAGCTGAAGCAGAAGCTTTTTTTTATCAATATGTAGTCGCCCGTGAACTCACAGAAAACGGTGCAGGTAATTTTGGGTTTAGTTATAAGAACAGTCTTAGAACTTGGGAGGATAATGCAACTGGAATTTTGCAAGATGCACATGGAAACCCTATTCCTAAAGACAAGGCAATTAAAGATATTGAGACTATTATCAAAAGAGAAATACTAAATAATCCGATTTATCTCAAAGACCGTAGTAATTTCGATTATTCTCAGGCCTTTATAAAACTTGCGGAACGTAGTGGTGTCACATTTTCAAGTGGATGGCAAAGCCCCGAGAATATGGAATTGACTTATGACGAGCTTAGTAAACTGGAGATTTTAGCAGACGATAGTGATAGAAAGCTAAAAAATTCATACAAAGAAGCCATGTCTTTGGTATATCCTGGCGAGAGCAATGATAGTGTAGAGCTTTTTAAAATCGAAAATTCTGGTCTTGCTTATGCAAGCAATAGAAGTACGTATCATATCAGATCATTAACCAACAGGGCTAATAATTTCTATGGTGACCCAAGTAATGATGACATAGTTGAAACTATTGTAAATCATCATGAAGGTGGCACGCCGCTTGCCAAAAAGACAGGTAATGGAGACCTGCTGTATGGCGGCGGTGGGGAGGATATTATTATTGGTAACTCCGGCTATGACATTATCTTGGGTGCTACGGGTAAGGATATCTTGGACGGCAGGGGAGGTAATGACGTCCTCAGTGGTGGCGAAGATCATGACATCTATTATATCAAGGATAAAGACATTGTTATTGATAATGACCTGGATGGCGAAATCTTCTTTGGCACTAAGGATGATGCAGAGCGGGTTCAGTACTTTATAAAAAAAGACGATAACACATGGTATAGCTCAGATGAAGATGGCAAAAAAGATGATAAGTTTGCCGCTTATCGAGTGGGAAATGATTTAAAAATATGGTCTCTCAGTAACCCTGAAGATATTGCCGTTATCAAAAAATATTTTCGAGCAGACTTAAATAGTCAAAACGAGAATACAAAAGCTTGGACAGGGGAAGGGAGAGGTTCTCTGGGTCTGAAAGTCGTTGAAGAAAAGAAAGAAGAGCCCCAACAACCCGAAGAAATCAAATGGGATCCCGATCACAGCAGTGACAATACCTTCTACTCTTATGATGCCGGTGGTGCTTCTTCCGGAGTACGTGTACGCGGCAGTGATTCGGCTTCTTCACAATTTGCGGGCAGTGCTTATGCCGATATTTTTGCGACCGGTAACGGCAAGCTGCATTACGTCAATACCGCCGGTGGTGATGATACGGTTATCGGCGGTCAAGGCCGCGAATTTGTCAGAGCCGGTGACAATAAACATGTATCCCCGAATGCGGATAATAAATGGCGTGACCGCGATATTGTCTCCGGCGGTCCCAATACCGACATTATCAGCGGTGGTGGTGGTAATGATACGTTGTGGGCAGATGAATATGAAAACTATACCTATAATATTCCCGTGCCTTATGGCAAGAATGACTGGCGTGGTGACTGGATTAGTGGTCAATACAATAATGACACCATCCATGGCAGCAACAGGGAAGATTTGCTCTTTGGCGGCGAAGGCAATGACACCATTTCCGGCGGTGCCGGCAAAGATATTATTTTTGGCGATGCCGATTATTTGCCTACTTCCCGTCCAACCATGCTGGAAGGCAAAGAAGTCAACTGGGGAACGAACTCGACATACGGTGCCGGTGTCGGCATTCCCGACCACATGACTTTTGAATGGGAAAAAAGGAGTAACCCCATCCAACCGGAAAAGGAAGGGGAATATGCAGATTTTGGCGAGACGCGTATCGTGCTGAAAAAAGGCATTCGCTGGCGTGTCAAAAATCATGAACAGATTGATGCCAAAGGCAGCTATGACGACACCATTGATGGTGGCGCGGGTAATGACCGGATAGATGCCCAGCGTGGTAATGACACCATCACCGGCGGCACGGGCAGCGACTATATGCACGGTGGCAAAGGGGCGGATAGCTATCTTATCCGCCGTGCAGACCTGCGTCCCGAGGAAGATGGCGATGCCGTCCCCACTGACACTATTGATGATGACGGCATGGGTGAGCGGGTATCCAATGGCAGTCCTGATGCCGTTTATCTGGACGGGCAAAATATGGCTACCATGCAATGGGTGGGTGATGGCAACGACAAGATTTGGAACACCGCTGATGGCTGGCGCATCAGCTACAGCGGCTCGACCCTGCAAATCTCGCATAAAGACGAAGCCGGCAAAATCAACGTGCTGAACTTCGCCAACGGCGATTACGGCCTGCATCTCTCCGGTCTGCCGGACGGCGGCGATAACCCGCCGCAACCGGATGATCCCAATCCGCCGACGCCGCCCACTCCACCGACCACAAAAAGACCGCCGCAGGCAGGCAAAGCAGTCGCTGCGCAGAGAGTGGACGAAAAAAGCCCGCTCAATTTCGCCTTGCCGGATAATGCCTTTACCAATCCCGACAACGTAGCCCTCAGCTACACTGCCACCCTCGCCGACGGCAAAGCCCTGCCCGAATGGCTGCACTTTGACGCAGAAAAACGCATTTTCAGCGGCACGCCGGACAATGACGACGTGGGCAATCTCTCCATCCGCGTGACTGCGAATGACGGCAAAGGTGGCAGTGCTGCGCAAGACTTCGCGCTGGAAGTGGTGAACGTCAACGACGCGCCGCAGGTCGGCACGGCACTGGCCGAACAGCAGGGTACGGGCGGCAAACCGTGGCAATACCGCCTGCCGGCGGATGCCTTCCGCGACATCGACAAAGGCGACACGCTAACCCTCAGCGCGAAATTGGATAATGGTCAGCCGCTGCCCTCATGGCTCAAATTCGACAGCAAAACCGGACAATTCAGCGCTACCTTGCCAAAAGAAGCCAAAGCCAGCACCTACCGCATCGCCGTAACCGCGACCGACAAAGCGGGTGCGCAAGCGAGGCAGGCGTTTAATCTGACGATAGCCGCCGTGCCCCTCAACCGGATTCAGGGGACAGTGGGCAATGATAATTTGCAGGGCACGGATGGCGCAGACCACATCAGCGGAAATGCCGGTAATGACCGACTGGATGGCAAAGATGGCAATGACATTATTGAGGGTGGACCTGGTCATGACTCGCTCGCCGGCGGAAAAGGTGATGATATTTACCGTTTCAGCGGGCAATTCGGTAATGACGGTATTTATAACTTCGATATTGCTAATTATGACTACCGTACTGATCGCTGCGATATTATTGAATTTACCGACCGCAAGCGCAGCGATGTCACTATCATGCGTATCGGGAATAATTTATCGCTGCGAACCCAGGATGGGCAGAGTGTTGCGGTATATGACAATTTCTCCAATAAAGGAAAAAACAGTCATTACATCAACTTTATCCGTTTCTCGGATATGACATTATCTGCCGACGATATCAAAGCCATATTGCAAAATGGCACTTCCGACGATGATCACCTTTATGCCAAGCCTGAAGGTAGTGTGCTGTATGCCGGTGCCGGTAATGACACCATCATCGGCAATATCGGCAACGACAACCTTTTTGGTGAAGAGGGTAACGATACATTGAGCGGCAATGCGGGTGACGATTATCTGCGCGGCGAAGATGGTGATGACAAGCTCTACGGCGATGCCGGAAAAGATTTCCTTGATGGCGGCGACGGGAATGACAAATTGTACGGCGGTGCAGATAATGATCGTCTCTTCGGCGATAGCGGCAACGATGCGCTATTTGGCGGCGATGGCGATGATGACCTCGATGGCAGTTTGGGTGATGACCTGCTTTATGGTGAAGCGGGTAATGACAAACTGTTTGGCAGTATTGGCAATGACACCCTCAATGGCAGCGAGGGCAATGACAAACTATCGGGCTATGAAGGTAACGATATTTACCGGTTTGATGGCGATTTTGGACAAGATATTGTTCAAAACAAGAGTAATCAAAATATGCTGTTCGGCAGCCAATACGACCGCATTGATTTCACAGATCTGCAACAGCAAGACCTGATTTTCCGCAGGGTCGGCGACAACCTGCTGCTTGTCAGTAAAAAACGTGCCAACAATCAGGTCACGGTATTGGATCATTTCCGCGATAACGGAAAAACCGCCGCGCGCATTGATGAAATCCGCTTCGCCGACGGCAGTACGCTGGATTACGACGCGATTAACAAGCTGGTGCAGAGCAACAATAACCCACCGCGCGCCAACCTCGTGCAAGACCGCTATGCGGCGGAAGCCGCACGGCAGGCACAGGTGCTGACGCAGGCGATGGCGGCATCCGGCGCGCAACCGCTGGATAACCTGATGACGCCGGATAATCCGCCGGTGCCGCCGCTTTTGCCGAATCTCAAGCCGTAATGGCGGAAGCAAGCGACCCGTAAGGGTCGCTTCGTTTTTTCGCTTGCCCTTGCCACTGCCCGCCTTTTCCCCGAAAATTCCACGCCTTTCCACACGTGATAAAAGGATTGCCATGACTCAACCACCTGTCACCACGCCGCCTGTGCCCGATGCGGGCAATGCCCCGCCGCCCGCGCCCGCCCTGAACGCCCTGCTCATCATGGCGCATGTGCATGGTGTGGCGGCAAGCGGCGGCGATTTGCTGCACCGTTTTGCCGCCAACGGGCGCGATTTGCAGCAGGAGGAGTGGTTGCTTGCCGCCCGTCATCTCGGCCTGAAAGCGCGCCTCGTTTCGCGCGCGGCGTCGCGCCTGCACCTGCTCGCCCTGCCCGCGCTGGTGTGGCGTGAGGACGGGCAGCATTTCATTCTGGCGCGGATTGAGGGCGAGCAATTTTTGATTCAGGATTTGGTGACGGGCAAAGCGCTGCATTTGTCGGCGGCGGAATTTGCCGCGCGTTATTCCGGCAAATTGATTCTTGTCGCTTCGCGCGCCTCGGTCTTGGGTTCGCTCGCCAAATTCGATTTCACCTGGTTCATTCCGGCGGTGATTAAATACCGCCGGATTTTTTTGGAGGTGCTGGCGGTTTCGGTCGTCATTCAGTTGTTTGCCCTGATTACGCCGCTCTTTTTTCAGGTGGTGATGGACAAGGTGTTGGTGCATCGCGGTTTCAGTACGCTGGATGTGATTACCGTCGCTTTTATTGTCGTTACCTTGTTCGAGGTGGTTCTCGGCGGCCTGCGCACTTATATTTTTGCCCAATACGACCAGCCGGATTGATGTGGAATTGGGCGCGCGGTTGTACCGCCATTTGCTGCAATTGCCGATTGCTTATTTCGAGCAGCGCCGTGTCGGCGATACGGTGGCGCGGGTGATGCTTGACACTGTTAAGGCCTAATATAGCTAATCATCTTGTTTTTTAACGGCATTGATGCCAAGCTTATCGCATCTACGCAGTATTCAGGGAAAGTTTGTATGAAAGATTAAGAGCATTAGCTACAGTATTTACAAACCCGGTTTTATTTCTTGGGATTGGTCTTCATACACGACAAAAAAATGAAACCCGCTGAAAAATATAGCAAAGTGCAAGTTTTACGAAGACGCACGCCATGCCAAACTTCAGCGGGTTTTCCGACATCTTATAGCTAATGCTCTTAATCCTTCATACAAATCCAACCTGAATGCTGCGTAAATGCGGCAAGTTTGGCATCAATGCTGTATGAAGAAACAAGCTAATTAGCTATATTGGCGGTCAGGGAGAAAACGGGATGAAGGATTTTTTTTGTCGTGTACGAAGACCAATCCCAAGAATTAAAACGATGTCCGCAGGGCGGGTGGTCGCCCGCCATCCGCATGGTTTCGGCGGGCGACCGCCCGCCCTGCGGCAAGTTGTTTTTGATTTTGGTATCAGTACACATCCCGCTGGTAGCGGCGTTCTGTGCGCAGGTTGTCGAGGTATTCTTCCGCATCGTCCGCGCTCATGCCGCCTTCGCGGGCGATGGCGTCGATGAGGGCGTGTTCGACATCGCGCGCCATGCGCGCCGCGTCGCCGCAGACGTACACATGCGCGCCGCGTTGCAGCCACGCCCACAGCTCACCCGCGTTGTCGGCAATTTTGTGCTGCACGTATTCTTTTTCCGCACCCTGGCGGCTCCAGGCGAGGTCGGCGCGGGTGAGGATGCCGTCTTTGCGGTATTGCAGCCATTCGCTCTGGTAGAGGAAGTCGTCGGTGAAGCGGCGGTTGCCGAAGATGAGCCAGTTGTCGCCCGTGGCACCGGTGGCGGCGCGCGCCTGCATGAAGGCGCGGAAGGGGGCGACGCCGGTGCCCGCGCCGATCATGATGATGGGGGTTGCACCGTCTGCGGGCAGGCGGAAATTGGCGTTCGGTTCGATGAAGACGCGCACGGCGCCGCCTTCGGCGAGCCGCGTGCCGAGGTAGCCGGAAGCGGCGCCGGTGTAGTGGTTGCCGTGGTGGTCGTATTCGACGACGCCGACGGTGAGGTGCACTTCGTCGCCCACTTCGTCCTGGCTGGACGCGATGGAGTAGAGGCGCGGGGTCTGCGCGCGGAAGAGGGCGGCGAGGTCGGCGGCGGCGACGGGCGCGGGGTGTTCGGCGAGGATGCCGACCGGCGGAGTGGCGGCGAGGTAGGCGGTGAGCGCGTCGCGGTCGGCGGCGAGGGTTTGCAGCGCGTCGTTGCCGGTCAGCGCCGCGTATTGCTGCACGAATTGCGGGGTGCTCTGCGTGATGTCGCGCGCGTGGGTGAGCAGCCCGCGCAGCGGTTGGCCGTCCACCACGGCGTCGCCGTCCGCCCCGGTCAGTTGCAGGATTTCCTCGACCAGCGCCGGATCGTTTTCCGGCCAGACGCCGAGGGCGTCGCCCGCCTGATAGGTGATGCCGCTGCCGCCGAGGTCGATTTCGATGTGGGCGACGTTTTTATCCGTCTGCCGCGCGGTGATTTTCTGCCGCGCGCCGAGGCTGGCGGTGAAGGGCTGTTCTTTGCTGTAAGTCGCGCCGGTGCCTGCGGCGGCGGTTGCCGCTGTCGCCGCCGCCCCGCCGGATGCACCCGCGCTGCCACCGCCCAGGGCGGCGATGGTGGCAGCGGCGGCGTCAATCCAGGCGGTGGCAGTCGCCTGATAGTCGAGGTCGCAGATGCCGGGGTCGGCGAGGCGCGCCGCGCCGCATTGGCCGAGCAGGCGGTCGAAATCGCGCCCCGCCTGGCAGAAGTCGGGGTAGCTGGAATCGCCGAGGCCGAGCACGGCAAAGGCGAGATGATCGAGTTTCGGCGCTTTTTTGCCGTTCAGCAGTTTGTAGAGCGGTACCGCTTCTTCCGGCGGTTCGCCCTCGCCCTGGGTGGAGGTAACGATGCAGACGATGTCTTCGTCGGCAAGCTGCTTCGGTTTGTAGTCGGCAGCGTGGACGTGCTGCACGGCAACCCCGGCGGCGGCAAGTTTGTCGGCGAGTTGCCCGGCGACTTTGCGCGCGTTGCCGGTCTGCGAGGCGGAGATGACGGTAACGCGGCGCGCCACCGGTGCGGCGGCAGGCGCTGCGGTTGCGGCAGCGGCGGCAGGAACGGGGGCGGCGGCGACTGCCCCGCCTTCGCTTTTCGCCCAGGCGTATCCGGCGAGGAAGGCGAGCTGTTGTGCGGAAAGGTGTTGTAGCTGCGCGAGCAGTTCGGGGGTCAGCGGTGTGTTCATGTGAATGCTCATGATGATTGGACAATTTTCCTGCGTACTCTACCGATGCCGCGCGGTGAAGGGAAAGGCGGAATGGTTCGGCGGTGATGCGCTTTGGTTATAAGCGGCAGACGGGCTACCGCCCCTTCCCGCCGCCGGAAGGGGCGGTGTTGGGCAGCGCGTCCACCGCCGTTTTTATCGTCAAATATCTAAAAGCCGTAAAGGTGTTGCGCCGCCTTGCCGTATTGATTTGTCCTGTCTGCGGCGGCGGACTATACCGCTGCCGGATCAGCGTGCGGGCGGCGGGGCGTAGCGGCCGTCGGCGGGGAAGGCGTTGGGTGCGCGCGGGTTGTCGTCTTGCAGTTCGTACACCACGGTGCCGATGATGCCGGTGTTTTGTACGCTGCCGTAGGCGCTGTGGGCGGCGTAGGCATCGTGCGGCGCGCCGAAGGTGAAGGCGGCGACAGTGTTGTCGTCTTTGCGGAAGCCTTCGATGGTGAGGCTGCCGTGCGGGCGCAGGACGTAGCCCGCGTCTTGCCGCCCGGCGGCACGGCCGTTCAGCACGTTCAGCCCGTCCACGCTGGCGACGATTTCGTAGGTGCTGTTGCTGTTGTTTGTGTAGTGCAGGCGGTAGGTCCCGCCTTTTTTGCCTTGCAGGTAGTGGTGGTCGCGGTCACGGTAGAGCGGCAGTTTGGCACCGCGTTCGTCTTCGACGCTGAGGGCGATTTTCCCGGCGGCGAGTGCGATGCTGAGGATGCTGCGCCCCCGGTATGCTTTGGCGGCGTAGTGGATGTGGTTTTCGGCGATGGGGGTCGTGGTGGTGCGGTGCAGGCCGTAGGTTTCCTGCACGCGCGAGGCGATTTCGTCGCCCCATTCGGTGCCGAGGCGTTCGCCGGCTTTGGCGGTTTGCACGATGTTGCCGGCGGTGGTAACTTCGGGGCGGGCGGTCTCGCCTGGTACGGTGCTGCAAGCGGCAAGCAGGGCGGCGAGCAGGGTGGCAAGGAGGGCGGTGCGGCGGGAGGTTTGCATGGGTTGTTCCTGATGGGGTGAATGAAAAAGCCGCCCGGGTGGACGGCTTCCTTGTCGCGTTCAGCGTTCTTGCAGTGCCTGTTTCATCCGGGTGATGGGTTTGATGAGGTACTGGAAGACGGTTTTTTTGCCGGTTTTGATGTCCACGGTGGCGACCATGCCGGGGATGATGCGCAGTTCTTTGCCGTTTTTGTCGGTGAGGCGGCTATCTTTGGTTTCAACGAGGACGCGGTAGTAGGACTGGTTGGCGTCGAGGTTGAGTTCGCTGCGGCGGCGTTCGTCGGTGAGGGTGTCGGGGCTGATGAGGGTAACGGTGCCGTCCAGGCCGCCATAGATGGCGTAGTCGTAAGCGGAGAGTTTGACGACGGCAGGCAGGCCGGGGCGGACGAAGGCAACGTCCTGCGGGCGGATGTAGGCCTGCACCAGCAGGGTGTCGTCCATCGGCACGATTTCCATGATGTCCTGCCCGGCGCTGATGACGCCGCCGACGGTGGTGACTTTGATGTTGTTGACGATGCCGCGCACGGGCGAGCGGATTTTGGAGCGTTCGACCGGATCGGCGTGCATGGCGAGGTTCTCCCGCGCCTGGGCGAGTTCGGCTTCGGTGCGCACGAGTTCGTTGTTGGCTTCGGTTTTGTACTGGTTGCGCCGTTCGTTGATTTGCAGGGCGAGGTCGGCGGATTCGCGCTGCATGCGCAGGAGTTCGATTTCGGAGGAGACGCCGCGCTTGACCATCGCGGCGGTGCGGCGGATTTGTTCGTCGAGGATGCGTTTGCTTTGTTGCAGGCCGGTCACGGCTTCGTCCAGCGCTTTGCGCCGCGCCTTGTAGGCGCTGGTTTCGCGGTCGCGCAGTTCTTTGGAAACAATGTCGGGGAATTTGAGCGGTTTGTCGTAGGCTTCGCTGCGATAACGCGCCAGCATGGCTTCGAGGTTGACGACTTTGGCTTCGCTTTCGCGCAGGACGGCGGAGCTGCGGGTGTCGTCAATGGTGACGAGGACATCGCCCGCTTCGACCTGGTCGCCTTCTTTGACGTGCAATTCGGCGAGGATGCCGGGGTCCAGGCTCTGGATGACTTGCAGGCGGCTGCTGGGGATGATGGAACCCTGGCCGCGCGTGACTTCTTCGAGCTCGTTGTTGTAGGCCCAGATGACGAAGGCGGTGAGGAAGGTGGCGAGGAAGAAGATGCTCCACCACAGGCCGCGATGTTTTTCTTCTTGCAGGGCGGCGTTGAGGTCGCTGACGAGTTTCAGGTCTCTTTGCGACAGTTTCTGTTTTTTCCTAAGTGCCATATGTGCCTCAGATGTTTTCCTGTTTGCCGTGGCCGGCAATGACGGTTTGACCGCCCGGCTGTGGCGGCGGGCTGGCGGGCTTGCCGCTCAGGCGGTCGAGGACGGCCTGTTTCGGGCCGTCCATGACGATTTGCCCCTGTTCCATGACGATGATGCGATCCACCAGCATGAGGATTTGCGGACGGTGGGTGACGACGATCATGGTGCGGTCACGCACCCAGTCGGCGAGCGCACGCAGGACTTGCTGTTCGGTGTTTTGATCGAGTCCGCTGGTGGGTTCGTCAAGGAGGACGACGCGCGGATTGCGCAGGGTGAGGCGCGCGAGGTTGACGATTTGCTGCTGGCCGCCGGAGAGTCCGGCGCCGTTTTCGCCAAGCTGCATGTCGAGACCGTGCGGGTGCGACTGGATGAGGCGTTCGAGGCCGAAGCGTTTCAGGGCGTTCAGGAGGATTTCGTCGCTGTAAAAGCTGTCGGCGCGGGCGAGGTCGAGGTTGTCGCGCAGGCTGCCGAGGAAGAGGCGCGGCGATTGGGCGAGGAAGGCGACGGTGTTGCGCAGGTAGTAGGGGTCGATTTGCCGCTCGTCCACATCATCCAGGGCGACCAGCCCTTTCTGCGGTTCGTACAGGCCGGAGGCGAGTTTGAGCAGGGTGGATTTACCGCTGCCGATGCGGCCGAGGATGGCGACTTTTTCCCCGGCGCGGATGTTGACGCTGAGGTTGTCGAGCACGCGCTTGCCTTCTTTACCGTAGGCGAAGTTGACGTTTTCGAAGGTGATTTTGCCTTGCGGGTGGTCGAGGGTGATGTATTGGCGGTCGGCGTGGCGCTCTATCGGGCGGTTGGTGATGTTGTTCACGCCGTGCAGGGCGAGGCGCGCCTGCTGGAAACGCACGGCGAGCCCCGCGATTTGCGCAACGGGGCCGAGGGCGCGGCCGGAGAGGATGACGCAGGCGATGAGCGCGCCCATGGTGATGCGGTCATGCGGGTTGTCGGCGTGGATGAGGTAAGTGCCGTAAACGACGAGGATGACGGTGTTGAGCTGCTGCACGGCGGCGGAGAAGCTGGTGACGAAGTTGCTGATGTCGCGGGTTTTGATGCTCGATGCCGAGGTTTTCGCGGTGTAGGCGTCCCAGCGGCGCTGCGCCCAGCTGAACGCGTTGTTGGCTTTCAGGGTTTCGATGCCTTCGACGGCTTCAACCGCCAGGCCCTGCCGCTGCGAGGATTCGCGCATGGATTCGTTGATGGAACGCGACAGCGGCACTTGCGCGATGACCCCGGCGAGGATGACCACCGGAATGATGGTGAGCGGCACCACGGCGAGCTGCCCGGCGACCATGTGCATCACCGAGATGAAGAGGAGGAAGAACGGCATATCGACGAAGGCGAGCAGGCTGGCGCTGGTCATGAAGTCGCGCACGGATTCGAAGTCGCGTAAGTTGTTGGCATAAGAGCCGGAGGAGGCAGGCTTGTCCGCCATGCGCAGTTGCATGACGCGGCGGAAAAGCGCGGATGAGATGATGAGGTCGGCTTTTTTGCCGGCGATGTCGGTGAGGTGCCCCCGGATGAGTTTGGCGATGAATTCGAAGGTGATGGCAAGCGTCACGCCGATACTCAGCACCCACAGGGTTTCCATGGATTTGTTGGGGATGACGCGGTCATAGACGTTCATGACGTAGAGCGAGCTGACCAGCGCGAGGAAGTTGATGATGAAGGTGGCGACGATGACCTGGTAGTAGTAGCGGCGGAAGCGCCAGATGACGCGCCAGAACCAGCCTTTCGGCAGCTCGTATTCGGGCAGCTCGGAGCGCACGTCTTTCTCGGCTTTGGGCTTGATGAACCAGGTGTAGCCGAGGTACTGGCTTTGCAGGTCGGCCAG
Organism: uncultured Cardiobacterium sp.; assembly: GCF_938028825.1. Taxonomy (GTDB): domain Bacteria; phylum Pseudomonadota; class Gammaproteobacteria; order Cardiobacteriales; family Cardiobacteriaceae; genus Cardiobacterium. The sequence goes on from NZ_CALIZP010000047.1 coordinate 38,004, forward strand.
GGCGATGCGTTTTTCACCCATGCCGGCAAATTCCACCAGTGCTTCGTCGCCCTCGATTTTTTTCAGCACGGCGGCTTCGTTGTCGCGCAGCATGATGACGGCGGGCAGGACGAGATTGGGGATTTTGCGCAGCGGGCGCTCTTGCAGGTAGTTGTCGAAGCCCTGGTATTTCAGCACTTCGGACAGTTCGCGGAAGTCGAAGTCGCCGACCTGGTCGCGCGGGGTCAGGGTTGCCAGGGTCACGCTGGCGAGCGGGGTACCCATGAGGCGGGTGAGCAGGCTGATGTGTTCGAGCAGGGCTTGCATGGAATGCCTTTTCCTTTTGGTTGTTTGTGGGGGTCGTCGGGTCAGCGTCGCCGCCGGGGGGCGGCGGTTTTGTTTTTGTTGGTGACTTTTTCGTTGTTATCCGCTGCCAGCGGAGTTTTTTTCGTTTTGTTTCCGGCGGTTTTGGCGGCGGTATTTTTGGCTGGGGTAGTGGTTTTGGGGGCGGCATTTGTGCCGTTTTTGGCGACGGCTTTGCCGGGCGTTTTTTTGCCGGTGGCGGGTGCGGGCTTCGCCTTGCTGCGGATGTCGAGATCGCCGGTTTCCATGATGAGTTCGCCGGAATCGCTGACGCGGACGAAGACCTGTTCCGGTCCGGTGTAGGGCTCGCTGCCGTCTTCTTCGCCGCCGGTGAAGGATTCGAGGTCAAGGGTGGCGGTTTCGTCGCTGTCTTCGCCCAGCGAGGTGAGTTGCAGCGGCTGTTCGGCTTTGTCCTTGCCGTCCTTTTTCTTGTCCTTGCCGTCCTTACCGTCTTTATCCGCTTTTTCGGGTTCGCCCGCTTTGCTGACGTCGGGAATTTTCGCCCATTGCGCCAGATTGCCGGTGGCAGAGAGGTAGTCGAGTTTGGCCTTCATCAGGTCGTATTGCGCCTGCACGCGCAGTTGCTTGACGCTGGCCAGTTCGCTGTATGCGTTTACTACGTCCAGCAGGGTACGGGTGGCGATTTTGAACTGGTCTTCGTAGTCCACCACAACCTGTTCGAGGGCGCGCGCCTGCGATTCGCTGATTTCGATGCGTGACTGGTCTTCGCGCATTTGCAATGCGGCAACTTCGGCGCGCTGCACCAGGCTGTCGTGGATTTGATCCAGCTTGGCCTGCGCCGCCTGGGCCTGGTGGCGTTGCAATTCGATGGTCGGCGTGGTTGCCTTGTTGAAGACATCCACCGACATGGTGAGATAGACGGAAGAGTCGTTGGTATTGGCCTCGGCTTTCAGGCCGACGGCCGGGTAACGCGAGCGTTCCGCCGCTTTCAGCGCCGCCTGGATGCTTTCCAGTTCGCGCGCCTGGGCACGGTAGCTGGGGTGCGCCAAGGCGTCTTCTTCGCTGACTTTGTACTTGTTGAGGAGATCGGTAATCGGCATCTCGGCGAACGGGTCGGCCAGTTCGCCTTCGGTCACGGGCGGGTCAACGTAGCGCGCCAGACGGCGCAACGCGAGCCCCAATGCCCGCTCGTAGCTGATGATGGTTTCTTGTACTTGTATTTGCCGCGCCTCCGCCTGGGTAAATTCGGAACGGCGGCCGGGGTCGTATTCGAGGATGATGCGCAACTGTTTGACGATATGGTCGTGCCGCGCCAGGTTTTCTTTGGCAACCCGCAGCGATTCACGCGCCTGCAAGGCTTCGAGGTAGTCGGAAGCGATCTGGAATGCCAGCTCCTCTGCGGTTTCGTTGGTTTTGTGTTTGTAGTATTGGGTTTTGACGCGGTCGCGTTCGATGCCCGCCCTGGTCGCGCCAAAATCGTAGAGGCGCCAGTCGGCTTCGACGCCGGGGGTGAATTTGTAACTGCCGCCGGTATTGAGGACGGGCTGGTTCACACCGGCCCGTACTTTCGGCCACAGTTCGGCTTCCGTCTGTTCTAGGGTGCTTTGGGCCACGCGCTGGTTGGCCTGCGCTTCGACGACCTGCGGATCCTTGACGACTGCCGCGCGCAAAATTTGCGGCAGGTTCCTGCCGCTTGCCCAAAATGAACAAGCTACCGCCACGAAAGCGGTGACGGTAGCAATACGGATAAGCCGTTTCATGTCTTCCTGTTACAGCAGGGTTCGCTTCATATCGCCGAGGATTTGCGCGAGCAAGGTCGTCATTCTCGCCCCCAGCGCTCCATCTATTACACGATGATCATAGGACAGGGACATGGGCAGCATCAAGCGCGGGACAAAATCTTTGCCGTTCCACACCGGCTGCATCGCCGAGCGGGAGACACCGAGGATCGCCACTTCGGGGGAATTGACGATCGGCGTGAAGAAGGTTCCACCGATGCCGCCGAGGCTGGATATGGTCATGGACGCGCCGGACATGTCTTTCGGGGTCAGTTTGCCGTCGCGCGCCTTTTTGCTGATGGCAGCGAGATCGCTGGACAGTTCGAAGATGCCTTTTTTGTCCACGTCGCGGATGACCGGGACAACCAGGCCGTTCGGCGTGTCAACGGCGATTCCGATGTTGTAATACTTTTTCAGAATCAGCGTCTTGCCATCCGGCGACAGCGACGCGTTGAAGCGTGGCAGTTCTTTCAGGGCGCTGGTCAGGGCTTTCATCAGGAAGGCCAGCATGGTGACGCGGACCCCGCGTTTTTCCGCTTCGGCCTTGAGCGAGACGCGGAAGGCTTCCAGCTCGGTGATGTCGGCGTAGTCGTGCTGGGTGACATGCGGGATGTTCAGCCAGCAGCGGATCATTGCCGCCCCGGTCAGCACGTTGATGCGTGACAGCGCCTGTTCTTCGATGGCGCCGAATTGCGAGAAATCGACGGCAGGCACCGGCGGGATGCCGCTGCCGCCGCTGACGGCGGCACCGCCTACGGGCGCGCCGTCTGCGAGGAGGCGCTTGACGTGGGCCTTGATGTCGGCTTCGAGGATGCGTCCGCGTGGGCCGGTGCCTTGCACCTTGCCGAGATCCACGTTCATTTCGCGCGCAAATTTGCGCATGGACGGGCTGGCATGGGCGGTAGCGAAAGCGGCTTCATCGATTTTGTCGTTGGTGGCAGTCTGTGCGGGAGCAGGTGCCGGAGCGGGGGCGGCGGCCGGGGCGGGTGCCGGTGCTGCCGGTTTGGGTGTTTCGGGGGCGGCAGGTTTCGGAGCTTCTGCCACAGGTGCCGCTGCCGGAGCGGCGGCTGCGCCACCCCCGCTGACGGTGGCGACCAGGTCGCCCTGTTTGACTTTGTCGCCAACGCGGATGGCAACCCGCTCCACTTTCCCGGCGATTTCCGCCGGAACTTCCATGGAGGCTTTGTCGGATTCCAGCACCAGCACGGACTGGCCGACTTCGACGTTGTCGCCGGCCTTGATCAATACTTCGATGACATCAACGGCGTCAAAATCGCCAATGTCGGGGATGCGGATTTCATTGCTCATTTCAATATCCTGTTTCTCTTCTGGAATTAACGGTACAAGGAATACTTGTCTTCGGTATCGATGCCATATTTTTCGATGGCTTTTTTCACATCGGCAGCGGTTGCCTTGCCCTGGCCGGCCAGCGCTTTCAGCGCGGCGACAACGACGTGGTGGCGGTTCACTTCAAAGTGGCTGCGCAGGGCTTCGCGCGTATCGGAACGGCCGTAGCCGTCGGTGCCGAGGACCAGCATGTCGCGCTCTTTCGGCAGATAGGCGCGAATCTGGTCGGGATAGGCGCGGATGTAGTCGGTCGAGACGACAATCGGGCCTTCCTTGCCGTGCAGCACTTCGTTGAGGTAGGCGGTGCGCGGTTTGCTTTCCGGATGCAGGCGGTTGTAGCGCTCGACATCGGCGGCCTCACGCGCGAGCAGGGTGAAGGAGGTAGCGCTCCATACATCGGAACCGATACCCCATTCATCCGCCAGCAATTTGGCACCTTCCAGCACTTCTATCAGGATGGAACCGGAACCCATCAACTGCACGTGTCCCTTGCTGCCCTTGTGCGCGGCAATCGGGTGCAAACCCTTGAGGATGCCTTCCGCGCTGCCTTGCGGCATTTCGGGATGCGGGTAGTTTTCGTTGAGCAGGGTGATGTAGTAGTACACGTCTTCATGCTCGGCATACATGCGGCGCAGGCCGTCACGCACGATGACCGCGACTTCATAGGCGAAGGTGGGGTCGTACGGGATGCAGTTCGGAACCAGCGCGGCCTGCATGTGGCTGTGGCCGTCTTCGTGTTGCAGACCCTCGCCGTTCAGGGTGGTGCGCCCGGCAGTGCCGCCGAGCAGGAAGCCGCGCGAACGTTGGTCGCCCGCCGCCCAGGCGAAGTCGCCGAAGCGCTGGAAGCCGAACATCGAGTAATAGATGAGGAAGGGAATCATCGCCACGCCGTGCACACTGTATGCCGTCGCAGCGGCAATCCAGTCGCACATCGCGCCCGCTTCGTTAATGCCTTCTTGCAGGATTTGCCCATCGGCGGATTCCTTGTAGTACATCAACTGGTCGGCGTCGGACGGCGTGTATAGCTGGCCGAGCGGGTTCCAGATGCCGTATTGGCGGAACATGCCTTCCATGCCGAAGGTGCGGAATTCGTCCGGCACGATCGGCACGACGCGCTTGCCCAGCTCCTTGTCTTTCATCAGGGCGCTCAACACACGGACAAATGCCATCGTGGTGGAAATTTCGCGGCCTTCCCTGGTGGCGGCGGTGACGGCGGCGAACATGTCCAGCGGCGGTACGGGCAGGGACGGGGCGCGGTCATTGCGCGACGGCACGAAACCTTGCAGTGCGCGGCGGCGGGCCAGCAAATATTCCTGCTCCGGCGAACCGTCGGCGAATTTCAGATATTCCACCTTCTCGACCTGCTCGTCGGTCAGCGGCAGGTTGAAACGGTCGCGGAAGGCAAGCAACTGCTGCACATCCATCTTCTTCGACTGGTGCGCGACGTTTTGCGACTCGGCGGAACCGCCCATCGCATAACCCTTGACCGTGTGCATCAGGAGCAGCGTCGGCTTGCCGCTTTCCTGCGCCGCCTTGTATGCGGCATAGACCTTGAGCGGGTCATGACCGCCGCGTTGCAGCGCCCAGATTTCATCATCGGTCATGTCGGCCACCAGCGCCTTCAATTCCAGCGAATTGAAGAAATGCTCGCGCACATAGGCGCCGTTCTTCGATTTATACGTCTGATAATCGCCGTCCACGACTTCCATCATGCGCTTGCGCAAGACGCCGTCCACATCGCGGGCGAAGATTTTGTCCCAGTTGCTGTCCCACAGCACCTTGATGACATCCCAGCCGGCACCACGGAACTCGCCTTCGAGTTCCTGCACAATCTTGCCGTTGCCGCGTACCGGGCCGTCCAGGCGTTGCAGGTTGCAGTTGACGACAAAGACCAGGTTGTTGAGGTTTTCACGCGCGGCGAGGCCGATTTGTCCGCGCGATTCCGGTTCGTCCATCTCGCCGTCGCCGAGGAAGGCCCATACCTTGCGACCCTTCTTCTCAATCAAGTTGCGGCTTTCCAGATAACGCATGAAACGCGCCTGATACAGCGCCATCATCGGGCCGAGGCCCATGGATACCGTCGGGAATTGCCAGAAATGCGGCATCAGCCACGGGTGCGGATAGGAAGACAACCCGTTGCCGCCGGTTTCCTGGCGGTAATTGTCAAGCTGCTCTTCGCTCAGGCGGCCTTCGAGGAAGGCGCGGGCGTACATCCCCGGCGCGCTGTGTCCCTGGAAGAAAACCAGATCGCCGCCCTGATCGCCGTCCTGCCCGTGCCAGAAGTGGTTCTGCCCGACCTCGTACATCACCGCCGAAGAAGCAAAGCTGGCGATGTGGCCGCCGACATTGGTGTGCTTGCCGGCGCGGATGACCATCGCCAGCGCGTTCCAGCGGATATAAGCCTCGATGCGTTTTTCCAGCGCCAAATCGCCCGGATAGGCAGGCTGGCGTTCGACCGGAATCGTATTGTAATAAGGGGTGGTAAAGCCGCTGGTGAAACCCAGACCGTCGCGCGCCGCCTGTTCCAGCAGCGTCTCGATGATGAAGTGGGCGCGTTCTTCGCCCTCCTCACGCAACACACTGGCCAGCGATGCCAGCCATTCACGGGTCTCTTGCGGGTCAATATCTTTTTTCATCTAGTGTTTTCTCCGAAAAATATGCAGATAGTTTACGCAGACAGTTGATGTGCTCCGGCGCACAAACCGCGCGGATTGTAGCATGACGGCGGGATTACCGTATGGCGGGGTGGTCCGCTGTTGAAAAAAACGGCGAGTAAACATGATGTTAACTAATAAGCAGATACAACAATAAGCGCAGGTGATATATCGCCCGGACAAATGGAAAACCGCCCGCGCCGCCGCCTTCTGCCGGGACGCGTGATACCGGAACCCGTCATGCACGACAAAATCCCGCCGGGCGGCGTCGTTGCCGGGTGCCGCCGCTCGCGGCAAAAACAAAAACGCCCGCAGAGGCGGGCGCGGGCAGGTGTGGCACAGCTCAGCGGGCGCTGACGATGCGGCCTTTGCTGCGGATGGTTTTGCTTTCCTTGGCGAGGCGCTTGTCGTTCGCCGCGATGATTTTGCGCTGCGCGAGTTTGGCCTTGCTGTCCGCCACTTTGCCGTTCTTCGCGATGAGTTTGCCGCCTGCCGCCGCTTTTTTGCCCTTGCCGCTGGCCGCGAGGGCGGTGGCAGATTTGTCTTTCAGCACTTTGCGCGCCCCGGCGTAGCGCCCAGGCCACTTGCCGCGCTTGATGTTTTCAATGCGGACGGACATGCCGGTCTGCGGGGCGTGCAGCATTTGCCCGTTGCCGAGGTAGAGGCCGACATGATTGATGACGCCTTTCTTGCGGAAGAAGACGAGATCGCCGGGCTGCGGGTCGCTGGTTGCTTGCAGGCGGGAGAACTGTTCGCGGCTGTTGCGCGGGATGCTGATGCCCTGCTTGCCGTAGAGGTAATGGATGAGGCCGGAGCAGTCGAAGCCTTTGGGTGTCGTGCCGCCCCACAGATAGGGGATGCCGATGTATTCTTTACCTTTCAGCAGGACGTTGTGCCGGGTCTTGGCGGCGCCGCTCAACGGGGAGGCCTGGGGCTTGCCGACCCCGGCCGTTTTCTTCTCCGCCTTTTTGCCTGCTTTGCCCAAGGCTTTGGGCGGTGTTTTGGCCGGTACTTTGGCGGTGGCCGTTTTGTGGTTTTTCGCCACGGCCTTGCCGGATTTTTCCGCTTTCGCCGCCGGTTTGGCTGCGGCCGTTTTGCGGGCGGGTTTGTCGGCGGCAGCTCCCGCCGGTTTGGCGCTTTTTCCCGCTTTTTTTTCTGCCGTTTGTTTGGCGGCAGGTTTGTTTTTATGGTTATCCGCCGCTTTGACTGCCGTTTTTTTGCTCGCCCCGGCGACGGGTTTGCCACTGTGCGCGACGGGTTTTGCGGGCGCTGCCGCGACGCCCTGCCATGCCAGCAGGCAGGCGATGAGGATGATTTTTTTCATGCTTGTCTGGATTGTGTGAGGGTGGACGTGTGGCGGCAATCCTAATGGAAAATGACGGCGATGTCATCGCATGGCTTACCTTTTGCGTCATGTGTGCGCCTTTATTTGTCACCTTGTCCGACCCTATGCCGGTTATAGCCGCCGCACGTTCCGTTATTGGCATTTCCGCCGGGCGCGGTGTAATGTTCGCCCCTTCTTTTTTCTTGCGGAGGCTTCGATGGATATAGCAGGGCGCATACGGCGCTGGGCGGTGCAGGGGCTGCTGCTCGTGGCGGTGACTGCCGCCTGCTGGCTGCTGTGGCGCAATACGGCGGCGAATATGGCCGCGCGCGGGATGACGCTCAGTTTTGCCTTTCTCGATAATCCCGCCGGTTTTGCCGTCAGCCAACATTTGATTCCGTATCAGGAGAGCGACAGCTATGCCCGCGTGTTTGTGGTCGGGCTGTTGAACACATTACTGGTGTCTCTGCTCGCGATTGTCGCCGCGACGTTGCTTGGCACGGTCATCGGCGTGTTGCGGGTGTCGCGCAACTGGTTGATGCGCCAACTCGCCGCCGTGTATGTCGAGCTGTTCCGCAATGTGCCGCTGCTGTTGCAGCTTTTTTTCTGGTACTTCGCCGTGCTCGC
>NZ_CALIZP010000048.1 GCF_938028825.1 uncultured Cardiobacterium sp.
TTTATACTCTGCCCATGGCAACGGGGGCAACAGAGTGTTAATTGTATTTTCACAGGCACAACATAACGCATCTGCCCGTTGCCTTTCTAATTTCTGTTTACCGACACCAGTGTCAGCATACTTTTTAGAACACCACCAAAACTCTTTTGGAGCATGGGCGGTTTCATTCACTTGGCGGGCCCAGTGTTTACATCGCTTGACGGGGCCAGTACACGCCGCTTGACGCGAAAAGCCCCTGCCCTGTGGGGCTGGAACAGCTCGCGCAGCGAGAAAGGGGTTGGGGAGAGGGTGGGTTAAGAAAAACCGCGTAGCGACAAAACCCAGCAATTACGCTGCCTGGCGAGAACCCAGTAATTACGCCGCTTGGCGCGTACCTAAAAAACCCTTCTCCCCGTGGCTGCGCTCCACAAAAACACTCGCGTTTTTGTGAGTACCCAGCGGAAGGGTTGGGATTGGGCAGCAAACAAATCGCGCAGCGACAAAACTCAGCAATTACGCCGCTTGGCGAGGCCAGTGTTTACACCGCTTGGCGGCATTTGACATGGCACAACAACACGATGGCAGGAAAACGACGCTGGGCATAACGTTTAATCCTTTGGTTCAGGGATGTTTTTCTATTCGGTATTTTCAGACCAAGAACGCGGCAGCGGCGTAGTCTTAATTCCTTTGGATCAGGGATGTTTTTTATTTAGCTAGCGTTTGACCCCAAGTCCGGAATGGTGTTGTCTTAATCCCTTTGGATCAGGGATGTTTTTTATTTCATACGGCTGTGAAGAATATGATTTTTTTCTTGATGTCTTAATCCCTTTGAATCAGGGATGTTTTTTATTCTGCTAACCGGCGGCGAGCTCTCTTGCGGGGGAGTCTTAATCCCTTTGGATCAGGGATGTTTTTTATTCACCTTATGGGATTGTCCCATAAGCGGGGAGCTGTCTTAATCCCTTTGGATCAGGGATGTTTTTTATTCAAATTGCCCAAAAAGAAAATGCGGCAGGGCATAACGTCTTAATCCCTTTGGATTAGGGATGTTTTTTATTCAAACCTTGACTACCGTCGCCATCGTTGGGGCATGTCTTAATCCCTTTGGATCAGGGATGTTTTTTATTCTCATGAAGGGAAGGCAATCGTGCCGCCCTGTTATGTCTTAATCCCTTTGGATCAGGGATGTTTTTTATTCCCAATGGCCAATCCAAAGTAGAACTTGACATCTAGTCTTAATCCCTTTGGATCAGGGATGTTTTTTATTTCATTGCCGTTAGCGTCTACAACATCGCTGAGAGTCTTAATCCCTTTGGATCAGGGATGTTTTTTATTCATAAAACCCTAAACCAAAACGCCGAAAGGCAAGGGTCTTAATCCTTTTGGATCAGGGATGTTTTTTATTCTGTAATGCAGGAAACATTACGGTGCCGTAGGTACGTCTTAATCCCTTTGGATCAGGGATGTTTTTTATTCACTATCTTGCCCGTGAATACGCGGCATGGTTCATGTCTTAATCCCTTTGGATCAGGGATGTTTTTTATTCCCGTCCACGTCGTAAAACTGCCGCCGTAACGTGTCTTAATCCCTTTGGATCAGGGATGTTTTTTATTCTGTTTAGATAATAATCTAGACTAGGTATGATAGAAGTCTTAATCCCTTTGGATCAGGGATGTTTTTTATTCAGAACTGCGGGATGAGTACACTAAGAAAGGTCTGTCTTAATCCCTTTGGATCAGGGATGTTTTTTATTCATTATTTTTAATTGTTCTTGTTCATCTTTTTTATGTCTTAATCCCTTTAGATCAGGGATATTTTTTATTCGCGTGCTTCGCCCCGTGCCCGCCTTCACGTTCGAGTCTTAATCCCTTTGGATCAGGGATGTTTTTTATTCGGTACAACCAGATTATGGCTAGACTTAGCAAGATGTCTTAATCCCTTTGGATCAGGGATGTTTTTTATTCCCGTGTCATCCGTTTGTCCGTCGCCCTTGGCGTCTTAATCCCTTTGGATCAGGGATGTTTTTTATTCCAATACCCCGCCCGCTCGCGGACGCACTTGGAGTCTTAATCCCTTTGGATCAGGGATGTTTTTTATTCTAACAAAGGACATAATACTCTCCGTGGTACCGCCGTCTTAATCCCTTTGGATCAGGGATGTTTTTTATTCTCTTCTATATTCAGTATAGAATAACTCTAGATGTCTTAATCCCTTTGGATCAGGGATGTTTTTTATTCCGACGCGCGCTACCTGGGACTGGCCCTCGAAGTGTCTTAATCCCTTTGGATCAGGGATGTTTTTTATTCTATTAAAAACAGGCGATTAGCCTGCCTCGCTGCAGTCTTAATCCCTTTGGATCAGGGATGTTTTTTATTCGGCAACCCGTGAACTACATGATTAACGCAACCGGTCTTAATCCCTTTGGATCAGGGATGTTTTTTATTCCGACTACGCCCAAGCGGCGGGTATTTATGATGCGTCTTAATCCCTTTGGATCAGGGATGTTTTTTATTCGCCGTTCGCGGGCTTTTACCAGTCCCTCCACGAGGTCTTAATCCCTTTGGATCAGGGATGTTTTTTATTCGGAAGGGAAAGAATCCAAACCTGGAATCTTGAACGTCTTAATCCCTTTGGATCAGGGATGTTTTTTATTCGTTGCCGGCGGCTGAACTACCTGCCGGAAAGCTGTCTTAATCCCTTTGGATCAGGGATGTTTTTTATTCCGCACATCGAGGAAGTCTTGCGCCCGCGTAGCGGTCTTAATCCCTTTGGATCAGGGATGTTTTTTATTCGCAATCCTGCGCACCATCCGTGTCATAACCAAAAGGTCTTAATCCCTTTGGATCAGGGATGTTTTTTATTCCAAGTGGGTGGCCCGCGTACGGGACGAAATCGCCGTCTTAATCCCTTTGGATCAGGGATGTTTTTTATTCACACGGCTATTAGTTGACAGGCAATTAGCCTGCCGTCTTAATCCCTTTGGATCAGGGATGTTTTTTATTCTTACAGTCATTTTTATTTAGGCGCGTTTAAGAGGGTCTTAATCCCTTTGGATCAGGGATGTTTTTTATTCTCCTCGAATGGTTAATCGATGATTTAAATAATGTCTTAATCCCTTTGGATCAGGGATGTTTTTTATTCAATTCCCATTTTTTGAATTGGAACGAATTGTTAGGGTCTTAATCCCTTTGGATCAGGGATGTTTTTTATTCATTACCTGCGAGAAATAGTTAACGATGACGTCTAGTCTTAATCCCTTTGGATCAGGGATGTTTTTTATTCACAGCCATCACGGCAAGCACGGAGGAGTGACACGTCTTAATCCCTTTGGATCAGGGATGTTTTTTATTCATATTGAAGGGACAAATATCCGCCTTATCTTTTCGTCTTAATCCCTTTGGATCAGGGATGTTTTTTATTCAAAAAGGTTTAGGCAAAATATGCCGTAATCATTACGTCTTAATCCCTTTGGATCAGGGATGTTTTTTATTCTTAACAAGCGTTTGGTATTCCTCGTTCGTTAAAAGTCTTAATCCCTTTGGATCAGGGATGTTTTTTATTCTTTATTTAAAAGTGAAAACAAAAACCTTAATTCAGTCTTAATCCCTTTGGATCAGGGATGTTTTTTATTCCGATTGAAAGGTTGCGTGCATACGGCGAAAATCCGGTCTTAATCCCTTTGGATCAGGGATGTTTTTTATTCAAGCCGAAGTGTGAAAACAACGATAGACACCTGTTGTCTTAATCCCTTTGGATCAGGGATGTTTTTTATTCTCAGATTGTCAAAACGTAAACCTCAAACATAAGGTCTTAATCCCTTTGGATCAGGGATGTTTTTTATTCGCTACTGCTGCTAGCAAAACAGAAAAAGTAACGGGTCTTAATCCCTTTGGATCAGGGATGTTTTTTATTCTACAACAACGCGGAAAACCAAAGTAAAGCCGCAGTCTTAATCCCTTTGGATCAGGGATGTTTTTTATTCAATGCGGCAGGGCAACAGCCGCCGCACAATTGTCTTAATCCCTTTGGATCAGGGATGTTTTTTATTCCTTTTCCCGCCGCGAGGTGGTGGAGAAGACCACGTCTTAATCCCTTTGGATCAGGGATGTTTTTTATTCGGCACCGTGCGGGACGCCATCGAGCGGCTGATAGTCTTAATCCCTTTGGATCAGGGATGTTTTTTATTCACCACGGTGGAGGCCTATCAGCTCCTATGGAGCGTCTTAATCCCTTTGGATCAGGGATGTTTTTTATTCAGTATGCTGTATTTTTCCTCCGTATTTTCAATAGGTTGAGAAGATGCATTCCAAAGATTGAAGGTGCGGAAAAGTTGTTGCATTTTTACCACGGTTGTTGTTTTGAGGCTACTGGTAGGAGTCAGGAGTGTGTCCTTCTTTTCGAGAAGGGTATGTTTGGGGGGCGGCAAATGCTGGTCAGGATTAAAGGTATATGTACGGGTTGAATGTTCCCATATCTATGGAAGGTATTTTATTTTATCCGGATTGAGAATTCAATGTCTTGTGCGTCAGTTTATCCCTTTTGTGCAGGGACAGCCTGTTGTTAGAGATCGGTTTTTGGCCATTTTATGGTGATTTTTTCATGAATGCTATATGGGATGTTTTTATGCGGTTTTTGTTGATGTTTCGTCAAGGTGGTTGGGGCTGTCAAGCGGTGTGTTTATGCGGTTCTTCATTATGGATTTGCCCTGCACGCCTCCCCAGTGCCCGGTGATGGAAGAGGGAGGGCTTTTTTGTGCGGTTTTTGGTTTGGGACGTAGCAAGCGGCGTGGTTGTCGGGCTCGCAAAGCGGGATAAATACGGGATTCCCCCTTTTTCCCGTCGCAACACGCTCTCTTCCCCGCAAGCGGGGGAAGGGATTTTGCACCAAGCGGCGTGGTTGCCGGATTTTGTCGCTTCGCGAATTTGTCTCCTCTTCCCCCAATGTTTCTTTCAATGGTTTCGTTAGCGACCGGTATTTGTGCTGCCCGGCGTTTTCGTGTGCAAGGGTTAGAGGCAGTAAATGCCTTCCGGGATTTTGCCGCCGAGTTCGAGACGCAGGCTGTCGGCGGGCAGCGGATAGGCGCGGATGTCGTCTTCGCGGCGGTCGATGAGGCGGGCAAGTTGGGCCCAGCAGTATTCGAAGCGGCCGCGCGAGGCGGTGAAGAGAAAGGTGCTGTTTTGCAGGGGGATGGCGTTGTCGGTGAGGTAGCGGTGCACGCGTTGCAGGCGTTTGGGTGAGGCGATGTCGTAGGCAATGAGGTAGGGCATGGGGTTCTCCGTTTTTTTTGCCGCTCGTCGGTGTTTTGTCAGGCGGTGTGGCTGCCGGGTTTGTGCCGGTATTTTTATCTTTGGAGGCGTCGCCGGCAATGTCTCTGCATTCTTTCCTTTTCGTAGTGTGGTCGTGTCAGCGGGGGATGTTGCCATTTTTTATTTCGTTCGCAGGACGAATGCCCCCGCCCCTACCCCCTCTCCCGCAAGCGGGAGAGGAAGCTTCCTTTGTTTTTTCAATCATTTTTACAACTATCGGGATGTGTGGATATCTGTGGTTCGCAAGGCATTGGTCAGATGGTGGTGAGGTCGTCGTCTTCGTTGAAGGCGGCGATGTATGGGCGCATGTCGGGCTGCCGGTCGGCGGCAGTGGCCAGGGTGTGCAGCAGGTTCAGGCATTGTTCGCGCATGGTTTTGCGCCATTCTTTGGCGCGGTTTTCGTAGGCGGGGTAGTAGCGACCGCGTGCGGCTTTGCCCATGTTGCAGGCTTCGCCGCGCATGGTGAAGTCTTCGGGGCGCAGGGTGTGTTCGCGGAAGAGTTCGATGGCCCAGGCGGTGATGAGCGGGCGCAGGGGTTCGATGAGGTCGCAGGCGAGGGATTCGCGGCCGTGGGTGAGGTTGTGGTAGTAGCCGATGTAGGGGTCGAGGCCGGTGAGGTGGATTTGGCGCACCATGTCGTGGTGCAGCAGGGTGTAGCCGAGGGAGAGGGCGACGTTGTAGGGGTCGCGCGGCGGGTTGCGGTTGCGTTCGCGGAAGTTGAGGCTGGCGGGGAGGATGCTCGCGATGCCATTGAAGGCCGCTGCTGCCGCCTGGCCTTCGATGCCGCGCAGGGTGGCGGTGTCGGCGATGGGGCGGGCGAGCTGGTCGAGGGTGCGTTCGAGTTGGGCGATGGGGTGGTGCAGGCGGTTTTGCGCGATGTGCGGTTGTGCTTGCTGGTTTTGCAGGAGGGCGAGGTCGCCCCGGATTTTTGCCGTGACGAGTTCTTGCGCGAAGGCGGCGCAGAAGGCGGGGTCGGTGCTGTAATGGGCCTGGATGACGCGACGGGCGGCGTCTTTGCGGGCGCAGGGCATGAGGAGGGTAATGCGGTGGTTGCGGCCGTCGAAGACGAGGACGCCGATGTCGTGTTCGCCGAGTTTGCCGAGCACGTCGGCGCTGAGGGCGAGGTCGCCCCGGATGCAGATGCGGTCGATAATGTTGAGCGGCAGGGTGCTGGTGCGGAGACCGTCCTGGTAGAAGATGAGGGCGTCGCCGTCGATGGCGAGGCGCAGGTTTTTGCGGTCGATGTAGAGGGTACTCATGGGGGGTCACATGATGATGAAGGGGTCTTGCCCGATTTGCGTGGCTTTGCCGAGCAGGCGCGGCGTGCTTTTTTCGCCGAGGTGGAAGATGTGCAGGCGGTCGGTACCGGGGTCGATGTTGTCCACGGCGATTTGACAGACGCGGCGGTATTCGGCGGCGGTCAGCCAGCATTCGAAGAGGGATTTTTGTCCGCCGGTGGCGTAGCCTTGCAGGAGGCGGCGGACGTGGCGCTGCCGGTCGGGGGCAGAGATGTCGTAGGCGATGATGTAGAGGCTGCGGTAGGGCATGGGGTTTCCCTTTTGGAGCTAGGGGAGCCGGGCGGGGCTCTCCTGCCATTATCGGTTTTTGGCGGTGATCCAGTTTTCGATGGTTTTGCGCAGGCCGGCCAGGGCTTTGTTTTCCAGGATTTTGATGTCTGCCCCTTTGGCACGGTCGCGGACGTGTGGTTTGAGTTCGCGGTAGGAAACAAAGGCGGTTTGAGTGCGCAGGCCGCCGAGTTTTTTCAGGGTTTCGAGTTTGTAGAGTTCGTTTTGTGCCTGGCCTTCGCTTTTGTTGTTGTAGTTTTTGGTTTTGCATTCGAGCACGTAGAGGGCATTGTGGTGCAGGAAGGCGATGTCCAGTTCGTTCTTTTGGGTGATGCCTTTTTGGGCGTTCTGAATTTCCACATTCAGGGCGATGTCCTGAATGCCGGCGATTTTTTTGATTTCGCTGAAAACGTATTCTTCCAGCCAGCCGCCGTTAATGTAGGTACGGGCGTCTTTGTCGCTGAAACGGATGTGGTTGCCGCTGCGGGTAAGCAGGTTTTCTCTTGCAAACAGGTTTAGCAAGGCGTCCAGGTTTTTGACGGTCGGTTTGCGCAGCAGGATGTCCAGAGTGTTGGGGTTTGTCTCTATTGCAGCCGAGATGTCGCCGTTCAGGACGGTGAGGGCATCGGCAAAGCGTTCGGGGGCGATAGCCAGGGTTTCGCCGATTTTTTGCCGCCCGGGCGGGACACTGCGGGCGATGTTATTTGCGCTGCTGACCGGGTAGCCATGCAGTTGTAGGTAGTCTTCCAGCCGGATTTGCGCCGGTTGCAGGGTGATACGTTCGTTTTTGTCGAGGAGGAGGACTTCGTTGCTGGTCGCGGTGAAGTAGAAGGTGGGGTAGCCCGCGTCGCGGAAGGTGGTGTAGGCGGCTATCGCCATGAGTTTGGTGCCACCGGTGAGGTTGAGGGCGATGTGTTCTTTGTCTTCGCCGCGTTCCAGCAATTGGGTCAGCACTTTGTCTTCTATTTCCTGCATGTCGTATTCGCCGGCGATGGCGATGGTGTGGATTTTAGCACCACAGCATTCTTTCATGGTTTTGGCCAGTGCTTCGGCTTTGCCGTTTTGCTGCATTTTTTCCGTGGCCAGCAGGATGACTTCTTTGGGGCGGAAGTCTTTGTCGAGCACGGGGATGTAGTTGGGGATGGGCTGATCGGAGACGATGCAGACGTGGGTGTTGTATTTGTGCATGGTGCTTTCCTTGGGGTTAGAGTGCTTCGATGTGGTAACGGTGCAAGGTGCAGCCCATCGCCGTCATGTCGGCGGCGCTGTATTCGCTGCCGCGCTGCGCCGCTTCTTGCGGCAGTTGCAGGAAGTAGTAACGCGCGCCTCTGGCGCAGACGGCGGCGGCGATATGGATGGGCAGGGTGCCGAGGACGGTGTCGCCGTTTTGGATAACGGTGGGGTCGTCGAGGTGGGTGAGGTAGTGGTCGATGTGCCAGTCGGGCTGGGTTTTGATCCAGTCGATTGCGCCTTGGTGGCGCGAGATGAACCAGGTGGTCATGAATGTTGCTCCGTGAGGGTGTAGCGGCCGAGGCCGAAGGTGGTGTTTTTGCCGAGGTGCAGCCATTGGCCGATGTGCAGGGCGCGGGCGTGTTCGGGGGCAAGGTCGCCGAGGTGCCAGTCGCCGATGGCGCCGCCGAGGTGCATGCTTTGTTGCTGGCGGTTGGAGTAGCGCTGCCAGTCGTACCAGCGCAGGGCGGGGCGTGAGCGGACGGTGGCGGCGTGAGCTTTGAGCGCGGCGTAATCGGCCTGCGGGGTGATGCCGAGGTGGATTTGGCTGATGAGGCTGAGGCGGCGCAGCGCCTGACTGAGCAGGGTTTGCGCGCTGAGGTGGTCCACGCCGAGGGCGATGCCGTTTTTTTGCAGGCGCAGCGGGGTGAGGATGCGCAGGGTGAGGTCGCGCGGGTAGGTTTGCGGCAGGGTGATGTGGCTGTCGTGCGGGGTGATGCGCCCGTCGGCGTAGATGCTTTCCCAGCCGTCCGCCCGCTCGATGGCGATGTCGGCGAGTTCGCCCTGGCCGTGCGCGATGCCGTCGCGGTTCTGGAAGGCTTGTTGCCAGGCGTAGCTGACCAGCGGCAGGTGGTGGCGGGCGTCGCCGATGAGGACGAGGCCGAAGCGGTAGGTGCTGCCGGCGGGGTATTCGCGGCGCTCGCCGTAGGCTTCCGGCTCGATGATGTAGGGCGGCGGGATGGTGGCGGGGTTGGCGAGATGGATGTCGGGGCGCGGCGCGGGTTCAAAGATGTGGGTGTAGGGGCTGTGTTGCAGGAGCAGGGCGGAGGGCGCATGGCCGCGCGGCACGCAGGCACGGCGCAGGGCGTGGCCGAAGGCACCGCGCAGGGCGGAACCGGGGTAGGCGGGGGCGCGCATGGCGCGGGTGAGGGTGAAGGTGTAGCGGTAGCGGGCGATGGCGAGGGTGGCGGGGAGGTCGAGGATGGTCATGGGGCGGGTGTGGTGGTTGGGCTGTCAAGCGGCGTGGTTACGGGGTTTTGTCGCTTTGCGGATTTATCTAACCCTCTCCCCAACCCCTCCCCCAATGGGGGAGGGGCTTTTTCGTGGCAAGTGGCATGATTGTTGGGCCCGACAAGCGGCGTAGTTACTTGGCTCGCCAAGCGGCGGTTTTGCAGGGACGTTATTTGCACGGTCTCAAAAGCAAAAAGCACGTGGTTGCCCGCTTGGTGGTTGTGTTTGCCCGAAGTGCAACAAGAGGCGGTGTCTGTCCGGCGGGCTGAAGCCCGCCCTACATCCGTCAGGCGTTGTAAATGCTGGGTTGTCGAGTATGGATGCATCGTTTTTGTTTTGTCCTGCGGACGAACACCCTCCACCCCAGCCCTCCCCCGCAAGCGGGGGAGGGGGCGTGTCAAGCGGCATGGTTGCCCGCCCGGCGTCCGTCATTGGGCGGGATTTTTCTTTACGGCTGGTACGGTTCAAGCAGTTTGTAGGCTTTCTTTTCGTTCTTTTTGTCGCTTGTCGCCCATCCCCGCACGGTGTCGTGATGAATCTCCCATACCAGGGCCGCGATTTTGGCGATGTCGTCGCTGTTGTCGGCATCCAGCCCCAGTCCTTCCAGGTACTTTTTCTTGTTTTTACTGAGGTTGTCGGCCAGTTTTGCGGGGTCGCCGTGGGCGATTTCGTGACGCAGCAGGGCATCAGGATCGCTTTGCAGGCCGGCTTTTTTCCAGTCATTGTGGATTTTTTCAATGATTTTGTCGTAGGCCGCGTTGTTGTCACTGCGGAAGTAACCGTAGCCCGAGGCGGTTTTGCTGCCGAGGCCTTGTTGTTCGAGGGTGGCGTTGAGCAGGCCCAGGGCGTAGCGCGTCCAGTCGGGCGGGCCTTCGATGACAAAGTAGTAGCCGCCGCCGGTGGCGATTTGCGGGTTGGGAATGGGGGATTCGCTGCCGTCCGCCTGCGAGGTTTTGCCGTTGTAGTAGTCCTGATGGTGTACGGTGATGACTTCGCTGATGTAGGGGCGCTCGCGTTCGTTCAGCGGCAGCCACCAGGCGTCGTGCCAAACAAGGGCACCGCTGACTTCGCCCGTGTCGCTGTCGCTGCCGAAGAGTTCTTCCAGATAGGCCGGAGGGATGCCGTTTTGTTCGGCGTAGTGGCGCACTGCGCCTTTGATGCTGCTGCCCGGCAGGTAGGGCATGCCGTAGCTGTGGTGGGTCTGGATGCCGGTTTCGAGGGTGCTGCCGGTTGTCAGGCCGATGTAGAGGCGGTTTTCGCAGTGCAGTACGGCGCTGGTGAAGCGGTTGTTGTTGCGGGTCAGCCCGATCCAGCGCGCCAGGGCGAGGCGGTAGTGGTCGGGGACGGTGGTGTGGGTGATGCGCTCAATGAGTTTGTTTTTTTCGGGTTTTTCGCCGCTTTCCCATTGGCTCAGACCGCGTTGCTGGAGCAGTCCGGCGTGGGCGTCGCGGGTGTTCCGGGTGATGGTGCGCAGAGCCGGGCGCATGAGGGTGGTCATGGGCGGTCTCCTTCGCGGTCGCCGTTGCCCAGTAGTGCCTGGGTGTAGCGTTTGAGCCAGGCGGTGGCATCCAGGCTTTTCCGGGTGAGCAGTTGGTAGTGGCGCAGGTTGGCGTCCAGGATTTCTGTATGCAAGGCTTTTTTGTCGTCTTTACCAAGCAGTGTGGCGAGGTGTTCCAGCAGTTTTTGGTGTTCGTCACCGCCTTTGGCCATGAGGAAGCCGATGGCTTGTGCCAGTCCGGCCTGCATGATCATGGTGGGGTAGGCGAGGGCAAGGGTGCGGTATTTGGCGGCGATGGGGCTGTTTTTGAGACCGGCTACCAGCGGGTAGGCGGCCTGCGCGTAGTGCTGGGTGCGGATGCGGTGCTTCATGCTTTTTCTCCTGTGCCGGGATGGTCAAGCAGCAGGCGGCAGAATCCGCGCCCGACGGTGTGTTTGCCACCCAGTTGCAGGGCGATTTCGCCTTCTGGTAGCAAGGCGCTGAGTTCGGCGGCTTTTTTGGGGTTGCTGTCACGGTTGCGGGCGTCGCTGATGCCGATGAGGCCCCAGAGGACGGTTTCGGCGGGCAGGTTTTCTTCTGTCCACAGGGCGCCGTCCTGCACGATGCGTCTCTCGCGGTTGATGCGGATGCGGGTGCGGATTTCGGTGGCGGTGTCGGCCAGGAAGGAGTAGATGTCATCGGGCAGGATGATGAAGCGTTGTGTCAGGCTCTGGCGCCAGTCGTCTGCCTGCGGGGTGCCGTCGGGGTAGAGAGTCTGGCTGAGGCATTGCGCCCAGGCGGCGGTGGCGTTGTCTTCGACGCCGTTGAGGTCGAGGTCTTCGAGGGCCACTTTGTTATCAGCAACGCGCAGCAGGCTGTTTGGGGGGAGGTAGGCGGTTTCTTCGCGTGCGTTCGGGATGGTGAGGTCGAGGCCGAGGTCGCGCGCGTAACGGCGGAGGATGAAGGGGCAGGTGGCGTAGGCCACGGTGCCGGCGAAGGAGCGCACGGGCAGGAGCAGCAGGTGGGCGTCGCCGAAGGCCAGGGCGCCTGCGTGGCTGTCGGTGTCGCTGCTGTCGGGGCCGAAGAGGGTACGGATGTCGCCGCCGCTGAGGCCGTATTGGGCGGCGGCTTCATCGCGCAGGACGCCTTTGATGGCCGAGCCGGGGATTTGCGGCAGGTTGGTGGCTTTGGCGCGGGCGATGGGCAGATCGACAACGCCGACGCCCTGGCCGGTGCCGGCGTGCAGGGCGGTGAGAGCCTGGATGTGGTAGCTGCGTGCTTGCATGGTGGGGTTCCTTGTGTTGGTGGAGGTCAGATAGGGTTGTGCCAGGCGGCAAGGCTGGCGATGCCGAAGCCGTCGCGTCGGGCTTGCGGGTCGTCGCTAATGGGTGCGAAGGCGAGCGGGGTGATGTCCTCGGCGTTTGTCAGGGTTTCAAACCAGTACACCGCGCCTGCGGCCACGGCTTTGCGCATGGCTTTGGGGCGGTGGTGGTGCATGTCCCAGCCGGAAACGGGCTGCCAGCGTTCGATGACGCAGGCACGTAGGCGGACGCGGATGCCGGTGTGCGGCAGGGTGCCGTGCAGGGTGTCGTCCAGCCAGCCCGGGCACCAGCCGTGGCGGAAGATGGCGGGGGTGAGCAGGGTCAGGCGCAGGCCGCGTGCGGCGTTGATGTTGTCTGCCAAATTTGCTGCCGGGGTGAAGGCCGGGTCGGGCGGGACGCGGCGGTAACGGGACAGGCGCCCTTCACCGCCGAAGCGGGCGTAGGCGGCGTGGCTGTCCACCTCGCTCAGGATGAGCAGGCGGTAGGCACTGCTTTCCCAGCCACCGTGATGCTGACGGCGCGCCGCTTGCAGGTCGTAGGCGGCGGTTTGGTAGAGGCGGCCTTCGGCGGCGCTGTCGCGGTCACGGTCGATTTCCACATGGGTGCGGGTTTCGACAGGCAGGGTCGGCAGGGCGGGCAGGTCATCGTAGTTGAGGGTTTCTCCGCGTTGCCAGCGCAGGCTGTGCGCCAGCGGCCAGTAGGCGGGGCCGGGCTGGGGTTTGCCTTTGTGGTTGTTATCGAGGCAGACAGGCAACAGGCCGGGCGGCAGGTCGCAGCCGTCTGCATCGTGATGCCACGGCACGGGGCGGAGGCGGTGCAGCACGGTTTGGTCGGTATCGCGGTCACGCAGGTAGAGGGCGTCAGCCGGTTTGGGCACAAGGACAGTGATGTCGCCGTTTCCGTCTTCACGGGCAAGAAACGGGCCTTTGGCTGCCAGTTGTTGCAGGGCGTGGTGCTGCTCGTCGCGCAGGCGGCCGCGTCTGCCGTCATCAACATCCAGGAGCCAGCCCTGTTCTTGCAGGTATTGGCTGCGCATCAGGCCGGCGGCGGCTGACGGCAGGGGGAAGTTGATGTCGTCCGTGTCGGACTGGGTGCCGAAGGGGCGACCGCTGCGGCAGACCAGGGGTGCCAGCGGTTCAAACAGGTAGTGCTTCATGTGTCATCCTTTTCCAAATCGCGTTGGGTTTTGGCCGCCAGCCAGCGGGCGGTGATCAGTTCGGTGGCCAGCGCATTCAGGTCGCCCAGTGCGTTGTGCCGCTCGTGCAGGGCATTTATCTGTGCCTGTGCCAGTTTGATGCCGTCACGGGTGCAGGCCTGGGCGAACATCCGGGTCAACTCGGCGTTGCGGATGTCGCGCAACAGGACGTGGTCGGTGCCGGTGCCGAAGTCGGTGCGCTGGTAGATGGCGCGGGCGTCGTAAGCAATGCGGCTCGGCAGCTGGCGGGTGAGGTAGGCGTTTATCCAGTCCCGGAAAGCGCTGTGTGCCGTGCTGTCGTCCCAACGCAGGCGGGTGTCGCTGATGCTGCCGGAGCGCACGGCTAGGGTGATGCCGAGGGCGTTACGACGCGCGGCGTGCGGGCAGGTGCCACCTTTGGCGATGCGCTCGGCGCGTTTTGCCAGACTGCGGATGTGGCCGAGCGGGGTGTTGATGTGGGCGATGGCCAGGCCGACGGACAGGGTGGGTGCTTTCTCTGCGCCCAGTTGTCCGGCGCTGTCTTTCAGAGTTTCGGCAAAGCTTTCGGCCAGCGCCCGGGCGCAGGCGTAGGCCTGATTCAGCGGGACGAAACCGAGGACGTCATCACCGCCGGCATAGACGGCGTGGCCGTAATATTCACGCAGGATGCCGCGTACGTTGCCGGCGAATCGGCTCAGGGCCTGGGTAACAAGGTGGTGCTGCCCGATGTTTTCGGCTTTATCCAGCAGTTCACCCATGCGGTCGCCATCGGCAAAGAGCAGCACGCCGTAGCTGCACGGCGCACCATATTTCCGCCACAATGGGCGCAGGGCGTTGCGCAGTTTGCCCAGGGCTTCGGCCTCTTCGGCGCGACTTTTGGGGACAGCGGCCAAACGGGCGGGGTAGAGATATTGGGCGTCGTAGGGGAAATCGCGGTAGCAGCCGTTGTTGCCTTTGACGCGGGTGGCGAGTTCGCAGGCAACCAGCGGTTCGTAGGCTTCACACAGCGCAGCAAGCTTGGATGGAGGTAGTTGCCGCAGCCAGCTGTCGGCAGCGATGCGGGTGAACGGGGTGAATTGTTCGGGGTCGCCGCAGAGGCGCTTGGTGACGCCGGCGCAGTCAAGCTGTTCCGCTTCCGCCAGGCCCAGTTTGCGACGGGCGGTTTGCCCCAGGGCGTGAGGCGGCAGGACGGTTTCGCGCGCGCCGTCCAGCGAGGATTTGGGCAGGCAGCGCGTGCTGTCGTCGGCGGTCAGTGCCGCCGGCAGGAAATCGCGGGTGGCCTTGCGCGCCGCCAGCAGGCCGGTCGCCCGCGCGCAGGCCGCCGCATAGCCGCCTGCCGTGTCGTCGATGTGCGCCCATGCCGCCTGCACTTCGACGTAGTCGTCGATTTGTGCCTGCCAGATATCGTCACGCAAGGCGGCGCCGCCCAGTTTGGCGCGGGCTTCTGTGGCGAGGGTGAAGAAGCGTTGTCGTGCCGCCTGTGCCGCTGCGGCGGCGAGTTGACGCACGGCATCGCTGTCGGCCGCTATAATGTGGGCCTGGATTTTGTTACCGGCCGAGAAATCGTCATCGTGCAAGGTTGCCGCGTCGCTCACAGCGGGGAAGATGAGTTCGGCCTGTTGTTGCAACAGGTGCAGCGCTGCCGCTTTGGCAATTTCGGACAGCAGCCAGGAGCCGCTCCACAGGTCGCGGCTGCGTCGGGCGGCGGCGATAAAGCCCTGCACCGGCCCGATGGACTGTATCAGGATGTATCGGTTCATCTGTTTCTCCTTGTCGTGGTCATGGGGCGGCGAAGTAGTGCAGGAAGGCGTGCAAGGGGTCGTCATCGTCATTGAGGGGCGTAATGGTTTTTGCCAGTTGCGGCGACCACAGTTTTACGGGGTATGTCTTTTCGCGACCCCGCTGCAAAACAACGGACAGCTGCTGCAAATGGTCATGCGGCAGCAGCAGGGCAGCGGGCGCCCACTGGTCGTTGCCGCAGTGATAGGGGCGCAGTATCAGCGGGCTGGGCAGCCGCTCTTTGCCCTGTGGCAGTAATTGGTGATCGTCCGGTTCGCCCTTGCCGACGAAATGGAAGATGATCGGCATACCGAACATACCGCGCGGGAAAACATTGCCCGCCGGATGTTCGGGCGCGTGCATTGCGGCATATCGCCCGCTCAGGCGGCGGACGGCATCAGCTTCCGGCCAGCGACTGCGCCCCGCCGGTTTCGTCTTGCCTGCATTGCGACCAAGCCCCGCTTTCTGGCGGAAATCGCGCAGGCGGGTAATGGCGTGTTCCCATGCCGCCAACGGATTGGCGCAGGTGTTGCGCAGAACCAGATCGCAGCCCGCCTGTTTGGCTTCTTGTTTGGTGACGGGGTTCAGCAACGACGGCAGGCTGTCTGCCTGCTCTACCTGTACCGCGCCCGTGCCGCGACGGTTACGTGCGCCCAGTCCGCCGAAGTTCGCCCACCAGCGCAGGGCTTCGGTGACCTGCTGCCGCTGCGTTTCGCTGGCGGCTGCGGCAAAGCGCAGTTGCAGGGTGAAGTGCAAGCCTTCTCGTAAAACGTCGTGGCTGACATCGCTGTCTTTATCGTTGTCGGCCGGGAAGAAAACATAGGCCAATGGCGCGTTTCTATTGTCGGCATAGTCGGTGTAAGGCACTTTGTGGATGTCCCGCACATTGCGCACCCGCAGAAAAACCAAGCTGGCCGATACTTCGGCGTCATCGCTGCCCATGCCGCCCCAAAGCTGAAATTCGGTACGGCGGAGATCAGGCAAGTGCCATTTATGCGCCGCCAACAGGCGCCACCAGAAGCGTAACTGGCCGCGCAGGGCGCTGATGCGGATGGGCATGGTTTCGTCCACCGTCGCCGCCTGCACACCGCCGCCGTACAGCGGGGTGATGAGGCGACAATGAATATCGTGCCAACCTTCGAGATTGTCCGGCAGGGTGGTGTCTGCCGGGGCTGCGAGGCGGTGTTTGCGTAAACCCATAATGTAGTCCTCCTGCAATGGGTAGTTGGCGTAGTGATAGAGACGCGATGATAGCGGGCATAAGAATGCGCCCGCTCTGTCCTAAGGGGGTGCGGTGCAAATGGCTTCTTGCTGCATGGGGGTTCCTTAATATGGTGGGGTTGTCGTCAGGGTTTTAATGTGGGTTTTCTGTGATTATAAAGGTTTTCTATGTGGTTTTTCGTGGTTTTGCGCAAAAAAAAAAGCGGCATCCGGAGATGCCGCTTGTGTTTGGGGTTGAGGGATCAGGTCGGGGCGTGCTGTTTGCGGAAGTTTTTGCCGCCGTCTTTGCGCGCGGCGAAGGGTTTGCCGCTGCTTTTATGGGCGAAGGGTTTGCCGCCTTTTTTGCCGCCCCAGCTTTTTTTGTCGTCGAATTTTTTACCGTAGCCTTTGCCCGGGTTGCCACGGAATTTTTTCGCCGGTTTGCTCTTCGGTTTACTGGTGATTTTCGGCTCCATGCCTTCAATGCGGTGTTCGTCGATTTTGCGTTCGAGGTAGCGGGTGATGGCGGAGAGCTGGCTGCGGTCGGCGAGGCTGCACAGGTTGATGGCGACCCCGCTGCGCCCGGCGCGGCCGCTGCGACCGATGCGGTGCACGTAGTCTTCGACCTGGCGCGGCAGGTCGTAGTTGATGACGTGGCTGATGGCCGGGATGTCGATGCCGCGCGCGGCGACGTCGGTCGCGACGAGGATGTCGCATTTGCCTTTGCGCAGGTCTTCGACGATGCGGTTGCGTTTGCCCTGCGGCAGGTCGCCGTGCAGGAAGCGGGCGCGGTGGCCGTTGTCGCGCAGGGTGTCGGCGATTTCTTCACTCGCGCGCTTGGTGGCGGCGAAGATGATGGTCTGCCCCATTTCCGGATCGGTGACGAGGTGTTCGAGGATGCGGTTTTTGTGGCCCTGGTCGTCGCAGAAGTACACTTTTTCTTCGATGTGCGCGCTTTCGGTTTTGATGCTGATGCGCTCCGGCTCGCGGGTGTAGCGGGCGGCGATTTTGCCGACGGCGCCGTCCCAGGTGGCGGAGCTCATGATGGTCTGGCGGTTTTCCGGCAGGGCGTCAATGATGGCACCCAGATCATCGGCGAAGCCCATGTCGAGCATACGGTCGGCTTCGTCCAGGACGAGCATGTCAAGCGCCGAGGTGTCGATGCGCTCGTCGCGCAGGTGGTCAAGCAGGCGGCCAGGGGTGGCGACGATGATTTGCACGCCTTTTTTCAGGGCGCGGATTTGTCCGCCGTAGGGCGCGCCGCCGACCAGCGGTACGGAGAAGAGCCATTTCAGCTCACGCCCGTATTTGCGCACTTGATCCTGCACTTGCAGGGCGAGTTCGCGCGTCGGGGTGAGGATGAGGGCGCGCGGTTTTTTGCCGCGTTGTTCGCTGGTTATCAGGCGGGTGAGGATGGGCAGGACGAAGGCGGCGGTTTTGCCGCTGCCGGTTTGTGCCGAGAGTTGCAGGTCGCGCCCGGCGATGGCAAGCGGAATGGCTTGTGCCTGGATGGGGGTCGGCGTGGTGTAGCCGCTGGCGGCGATGGCGTTGAGCAGGGCTTCGGGGAGGTTGAGGTCGGTAAAGGTTTGCATGTTGTTTCCGATGGGTTGTGGCAAACCGTGACGACCGCAACGCCGGATGGGATACGCAGATTGATGGTTTGCCGGAAGGTCAATTCAATTCATCGGCAACAATCAGGTGAAGCCTCGTGCTTCGGATCGCGGGCGATGTCGTCAAAGGGGCGCGCATTGTACGCTTGCGCTTGGGCTTGTCAAAAGAAATCATCTGTGGCAGGGCTTGCTATCATGCGGGCATTCCCGCCAACCGGAGTTCACAATGCCCGCTTTCTCCCCCGCTTTTGACGACCCGCGCACCCTCGGCTGGGGTGGGCGGCGGCTGTTTTCTGGCGGTGCAGTCGTCTTTATTTGTCTGTTCTGCCTCGGCGCGCTGTGGATGGTGTTCGCCATGCTTTATGGCACGTACCGCAAGGCGATTTTCTGGTGGTGGTGGCTGCCGCTGTGGGCGCTCGGCAGCGGTCTCTTCTGGTGGCGGCACGGCGTCGTGCATCCGCCGTGCGTGGTCTGCGATGCGCAGGGGTTGACGCTGTACCGCCGCAACCGCATCGTCGGGCAATGGCGCTGGCAGGCGTTGCAGCGGGTGGATGCGCTGCCCGCGCGCCGCCTGCTCGTCATCACGCCGCGTGCGGGCGGGCGCTATCTGTATGGCGAACGCCGCCTCAGCGCAGCGGATTGTGCGGACATCGTCCGCGCGGCGCAGGCGTTCGTGCAGGAAACCGCCGCTGCGCCGCCTGCTCCGGCGGTTTCGCGGCAGTGGTTCAAGCGCAACGACACCGCTTATGCTGCTGTCCGCAATTTGTCGTCTTCTCTTATGTTGATTTGCATCATTGCTTATATGCTGCTCGACGGCTGGCGGCAGGCGCAGCAGCCGAAAACGCTTTTTGATGACGGACCCGCGCCTTATGCCCTGCTCTTTGTCATCGTCGCCGTGGCCGTGCTGCTCTTTTTGCTGCACCAGGTGGTGCGGCATTACCGCTATTATCTGGCCGGGCAGGAGGTGTTGCTGGCGGCAATCGACGGCAAGGGGCTCACCGTGCATTTCCCCGGCGGCCGCAGTGTGCATGTGCCCTGGGCGGATATTCGCGACATCAGGGCCGTACAACGGCACACGAAACACGGCACCACCGAGTATCTGCTGTGGACCGACCGTCTCGGCAACACGCGGGAAATCAACGTCGATCATCTGGGAAGTTTTGCCACCGCCGAGGCGATTGTGGTGGCGGTGAATGCGGTGCGCCACGGCATGCCGCTGCTGCCGCCGGGCAAGGATGCGCAGCCGGGCGGCATCCCGCGCGGCGCGGTGGCGATGTTCTGGACGCAATGTGTGGGTTATGCCGTGCTCTTGTGCAGTCTTGTCAAGCTGTTGCCGCTGCCCGAGCCGGGATTTGTCGCCCTCTTGGTGCTGCTTTTGGTGATGCAGTTTTTCCCGCGCCTCTTTTTCGGCCGGCTGGACAGATGAACGGCGCGGCCGCGCCGCCGCATGCCGTTCATGTGCTCCGGTCGGTGAGGGCGAGCAGGCGCAGCAGCTGTTTGATGCCCGCCTGCACCGCCGTGGCGAATTTCTGCATTTCCCGCGTGCGGTTGCGCGGGTGGGTGAGGACGAGGTTGATGTTGTTGCGGTTGCAGGTGTAGTTGATGGCGATGTTTTCCGCCTTGCCCGCCGTGAAGGCGATGTAGCTGAGAATGCCGTGGCAGCCGAGGCTGATGGTCGAGATGTAGTTCTGCGTCAGGGTGAGATAGCCGGGATCGCTGAAAAAGGCGGGGACGGCCTGTTTTTGTTCGCGGGCGATGCTTTCGAGGCCGAGCAGGTGGCCGTACACGTCGTTACCATGCAGGCAGTGGCGGCGGCGGGCGTGGCGTTCGCCGCTGTATGCGTCGAGGAGCGGCAGGATGGTGTCGCCGTCGGCCAGGTTGTAGATGGCGGTCGCCGCCTGTTTCGAGGTGTCGGTCACGGTCTGCATATAGCATTTGCGCCCGTTGATGTAGTGGCGCATGTCGATGTTTTCGCGGCTGCTGCGCACGGTTTTGTGCACTTTGTACTGCGCGTATTGCAGGGCGATTTGCATCAGTGCGTCGGGATCGTTGTGTTTGAGCAGGCGCTGTTCCTGGTCGTTGAGGTAGAGGTCGTAGATGCCCGTCGTGTAGCTTTCGGCGTGGTGCAGGTAGTCGGCCAGCGCTTCTTTGATGAGTTTGTGGGTGCCACTGTCCTGTTCTTTGTTTTCGTGTTTGTCGATTTGCCAGGCCAGTGCTTCGAGGTTGAGGTTGTCCGGCAGGGTGTTTTTGCGCCGGATTTTGCCGTCCTGCTGGTATTGTTGCGCAAGCGCGAGGATGTCGGCGAGGGTGGCGGCGTCCACCCAGGTGCTTTCGCTGTGCAGGAAGTAGCGGTCGTCGCTGAGGTTGCAGCGGTAGTTCAGCGGTTTGTAGGCCCAGACGGCGCTGCCGTCGGGAAAGGCAGCGTCGTTCAGCGCGTCTTCGTCGTCGAGGATGTGCGCGTCGTCGAGGCTCAGGATGAAGAGGGATTTTTCGATGTTCTGCCAGATGGCGGCGTTTTCGCTGCGGCTGTTGAGCTGGGCGCGGATTTCGCGCGCCTGTTCGTTTGCAAAGACGCTCGGCGCGGCAAAGGGCAGGTCGGGCGCTTCGCCGCAGGTGTGGATGAGGTGGTAGAGGGTGTTTTCGATTTGTGCCGGGCTGGCGATGCCGCCGCCGGTGTCGAGGACGTCCATCGTCCAGCCGCGCCCCCGGTAGAGGATGTTGATGTGGCGCGCGGGATTATCGGCGTCGTTGAAAATGTAGCCGTCGCACTCCGGCAGGGGGCGGCGGCAGGCACCAAGCAGGATGCGCCATTGTTCGTGGCAGGTGTCGTCGCCGTATTTGATGTCGCCGCCGAGGTAGTCGCGGTGTACGCGGGCGAGGGCGTGCACGAAGTGGGCGACGCGTTTCAGCCCGCTTTGCGGCGCTTTCCATTCGATTTTCATGGTCTGGTTGCCGGTGAGCGGCAGGCTGCCCCGGTTGGCAAGGCGCAGGTTGCGCCAGTAGTCGATGAGCCAGGAATCGGGCGCGGCGATGGCGGCGCGCTGTTCGAGCAGGCGTTGCAGTTTGGGTGCTTCGAGGTGGCGGAAATCGGCCAGCGCCTGTTCGCTGTTGCGGTAGGTTTTGTCGTCAACGAGCGGGCGCAGCCATTGCAGGCAGGTGGCGAGGGTGTCGTCGAGGTCGGGCAGGGGCAGGGTGTTCATGGGGCTGTCGGCGTCGGAATCCGTGTGGTTGGCGGGGGCATTATCTATCACAGCGCGCGGTGGACGGCAAGGCGGCGGGATGGCGCCGCCTTGCCGCCGTCTTACCGCTGTGTTACAAAGCGGTCCGTTTTATCCCGATATATGCAGTGAGGTAGTCATGTTGATATTGCGCAGGTTGTTTTTGTTTTTGTCCGCCGCCTTGTTGATGCTGACGGCGGGGGCGGAGAACGCAAAGGTGAAGGTCGGTTTTATCGCCCTGCCGTCACATGCGCCGAATTTTCTCG
>NZ_CALIZP010000049.1 GCF_938028825.1 uncultured Cardiobacterium sp.
CAAGTTCTGCAAGGATTTTTTTACGGATATGGGCTGGATAGGTCATGATTTTGATGGTTACTGTTTCTTTGCTATTTAACTATAGTGCTCGTCTTTGGCCGCACAGTAACCGTATTGTGCATCGCCCTTGAAACTCCTGTGCCGCTTCGCACGGGCGGGCTTGCAAACCGGCAGGGGAAAACCATCAATGATGTACTCGTCATCCTGCCCATAACGGGCGGCGGGTAGCGCTGCCATTTGCCGGTGGACATGCCACAGGTTGGCGCAATGCTTGCAAAAGTTCGGATAGGGGCTGGGTTTTGGGAACCATGACTGCAGGTTTTCCTTGAAATACCGCCATATTTTCTTGTCGTCATTAAGGCTGAGCGCCTCACCGACGACCTGGATGGTGATGATTTCGACATCGCTCAAGGCGGTGGCGAAACCACGACTGCGCAATTTGGTGGTAACGATTTTCTGATACAACTCATCTATCAGCAGATAGGTGGCAATGATAAACTCTTCTTGCGGCATGCTCTTTGATCCCGGGATTTTTGGTAGAAGACCGGGGTCTTAGAGTAATGCCCTGTTTTGAAAAGCGTTATAAAAAGTTGAGAGCGGCGTTTCAGCCCGTAAAAATGTTTTTTAGGCGGGCTGATGTCCGCCCTACGCCATTATCTTTTTTCAGCGATTTGACTATAAATCCCGGATTCCCAGCCGTTCGCGCAGGCGGGCAAGCTGCCGGTTGGCGCCGTCATGCTTTCCCGCTCGGCGGTTATGCTTTTTTGGCATAAAGCGCGCGCGGGCGGCGTTTTATACTCACCGCCTTATTCCAAAAGAGTTCATCATGTCGCATTTGTCTTCTGCTCCGCCTGTCCGCCCGCGCCGTTTGCGGGTGTTGCCCGGCTTTGGCCTGTCGCTGGGTTTGTCGCTGTTTTTTGTCGCGCTGGTGCTGCTGCTGCCGCTCACCGGGCTGGTCATGAATGTGGCGCAGTTGTCGTTCGCCGATTATTGGGCGGTCATTACCGACGCTCAGGCGCTCGCCGCGTTCCGCGTGACGCTGTGGGCGGCGGCCTGGGCGTCGCTGGTGAATGCGCTGTCCGGCTTGCTGCTCGCCTGGGTGCTGGTGCGCTATCGTTTTTTCGGACGCGGGCTGGTCGATGCACTCATCGATTTGCCGTTTGCCCTGCCGACGGCGGTCGCCGGGATCGCGCTTGCCGCACTTTTTGCCGCCGATGGCTGGCTGGGGCGGCCGCTTGCCGCGCTCGGTGTGCAGGTGGCGGTTCAGCCGCTGGGGATTGTGGTGGCGATGGTGTTCACGAGCATTCCGTTTGTGGTGCGCGCGGTGCAGCCGGTGCTGGAAGCGCTGCCGCGCCAGGTGGAAGAGGCGGCGGCGACGCTGGGCGCGCGCCCGTGGCAGGTGTTTTGCCGCGTGATTTTGCCGCTGCTCTCGCCCGCGCTGGTAAGCGGCGTGGTGCTGTCGTTCGCGCGCAGTCTCGGCGAGTACGGCGCGGTGATTTTTATTGCCGGCAATCAGCCGTATGTGAGCAAGGTGATGTCGCTGGTGATTTTTGAGCGTTTGCAGGAGTTCGATATGCCCGCCGCTGCCGCGCTGGCGTCGGTGATGCTGGCAGTGTCGCTCTTGCTGTTGTTGCTGGTGAATGTGTGGCAGGGCTTTTTCCTGCGCCGTTTCGGGAGGGCGTGATGCGTCGGGTATTGATTGGTCTGGCGCTGTTGTTCGCGCTGCTTTTTTTGGTGCTGCCGCTGGCGGTGGTGTTCGCCGGCGCGTTCGCCAAGGGCTGGGGGGCGTTTGCCGCCGCGCTTGCGGAGCCGGATACGCGCCATGCGCTGTTGTTGACGCTGCTGGTCACGGCGCTCACGGTGCCGGTGAATGTGGTCTTCGGCGTGGCGTTCGCCTGGCTGGTCACGCGTTTTCGTTTTCGCGGGCGGGCGTTTTTGTTGACGCTGCTCGATATTCCGTTTGCGGTGTCGCCCATTATCGCCGGGCTCTTGTATTTGCTGCTGTATAGCGAGAATGCGCCGCTTGGTGCGTGGTTCGCCGCGCGCGGCTGGCAGTTGATGTTCGCCGTGCCGGGGATTGTGCTGGTAACGGTGTTCGTAACCTGTCCGTTTGTCGCGCGCGAGCTGGTGCCGTTCATGCAGCAGCACGGCGCGGCGGAGGAGGAAGCGGCGGTGGTGCTGGGCGCGAGTCCGTGGCAGTTGTGGCGACGCATCACGCTGCCGACGATTCTCTGGCCGCTGCTCTACGGCGTGGCGCTGACGAATGCGCGCGCGGTCGGCGAGTTCGGCGCGGTGTCGGTGGTGTCGGGTAATATTCGCGGTGCGACGATGACGCTGTCGCTCAATGTGGAGTATTTGTATCAGAATTATCAGGCGGCGGCCGCGTTTACCAGCGCGCTGCTGCTGGTGGGGATTGCGCTGGCGACGCTGGCGCTGAAAGCGTGGGTCGCGCGGCATGAGGAGGATGTATGAGTATCGAGGTTTTTCAGCTGCACAAGCGTTTCGGCGAGTATCCCGCGCTGGAAGCGACGGATTTGCGCATTGAGAATGGCGAGATGGCAGCGCTCCTGGGGCCGTCCGGCAGCGGCAAGACAACGCTGTTGCGCCTGATTGCCGGGCTGGAATCGGCCGACGGCGGGCGCATCGTCCTGAACGGGCGCGATGTGACCAATGTACCCGTGCGTGCGCGCCATATCGGCTTTGTCTTCCAGCATTACGCGCTGTTCAAGCATCTGACCGTTGCCGACAATGTCGCTTTCGGCCTCACCGTGTTGCCGCGCAGACAGCGGCCGGCAAAAAAAGTCATCCGCGAGAAAGTCGCGCAACTGCTCGACATGGTGCAGCTCGCCGCCTTCGGTGAGCGCTACCCGGCGCAGCTCTCCGGCGGGCAGCAGCAGCGGGTGGCGCTGGCGCGGGCGCTTGCCACCGAGCCGGAAGTGGTGCTTTTCGACGAGCCTTTCGGCGCGCTGGATGTGCAGGTGCGCCAGGATTTGCGCCTGTGGCTGAAACAGTTGCAGCGCGAGCTGGGCTTCACCGGCGTGTTCGTCACCCACGACCGCGAGGAAGCGCTTGACCTCGCCGACCGCATCGTCGTCATGCGTAACGGCGCGATTGCGCAAAACGCCGATCCGCAGCAGCTTTATGCCGCGCCCGCCGACGCGCAAGTCTTTTCCTTCATGAGCGAAACGCAGCGTTTCCCCGCCCGTCTTGCCGCGCACATCATGCACAGCGGGCGGGCGTGGGCAAAAGCCGAACGGCCGCTGCCTGACGGCACGGGTGAACTCGCCCTGCGCGTGCAGGACATCGAACTCGACGACCACCCGCCGGGACACGTACAACTGCCGCTCGTCATCGACGACATCACCCTGCTCGGCGCGAACTACCGCCTCACCGTGCAGAACCGGGGCTGGGGCGGCGACGCGCGCTGGCAACTGCCGCTGCCCGCGCAAGTCTTCCAGCACCGCCCCGTGCAGGCGGGACAGCGGGTATATATCAAACCGCGCCAACTCTACTTCCTGCGTGAAGACGGCACAGTGGACGCGCTTTTTCACGAATGGGACGGCGGGGTGCGCCCGGCGTAAAGCCGGGATTTATCCCGCTTGACGCGCTTTTCGGTAAACCCTAAGCGATGCAGACAATCAGAGTTTTTTCTAAATAGTTGAGGCCATAGTGCTATAATCACGCGGCTTTCAACCCACAAACCAGGAGATAAAACTCATGACAATCAAAGTCGCCATCAACGGATTCGGACGCATCGGCCGCCTCGCTCTGCGCCAAATGGACAAAGCGAAAAACATCGAAGTCGTCGCCGTCAACGACCTCACCCCGGCCGACATGCTGCTGCACCTCTTCAAATACGACACCTCGCAAGGCCGCTTCCACGGCACCGCCGAACTCAAAGGCGACAGCCTCGTCGTCAACGGCAAAGAAATCAAAGTATTCTCCAACGCCAACCCGGAAGAACTGCCGTGGGGGCAACTGGGTGTGGATGTCGTCCTCGAATGCACCGGCTTCTTCACCAGCAAGGAAAAAGCCGAAAAACACATCAAGGCCGGCGCGAAAAAAGTCGTTATCTCCGCACCGGGCGGCAACGACATCAAAACCATCGCTTACAACGTCAACCACAAAATCCTTGACGGCTCTGAGACCGTCATTTCCGGCGCTTCCTGCACCACCAACTGCCTGGCACCGATGGCCAAAGTCCTGCAAGACAAATTCGGCATCGTCGAAGGTCTCATGACCACCATCCACGCCTACACCGGCGACCAGATGACCCTTGACGCCCCGCACCGCAAAGGCGACAAACGCCGCGCCCGCGCCGCTGCCGCCAACATCGTGCCGAACAGCACCGGCGCCGCGAAAGCCATCGGCCTCGTCATCCCCGAACTGCAAGGCAAACTTGACGGTGCCGCACAACGTGTACCCGTCACCACCGGCTCCCTGACCGAACTCGTTACCGTCCTGGAAAAGAAAGTTACTGCCGAAGAAGTCAACGCCGCAATGAAAGCCGCCGCCAACGAATCCTTCGGCTACACCGAAGAAGAACTGGTCTCTTCCGACATCATCGGCATGAGCGAAGGCTCACTCTTCGACGCCACGCAAACCAAAGTGATGACCGTCGGCGACAAACAACTGGTGAAAACCGTCGCTTGGTACGACAACGAAATGAGCTACACCAACCAGCTCGTCCGCACCCTGACCTACTTCGCCAGCCTCATCAAGTAAACATCACCGCCTGCAAAAAACCGCCCTTCGGGGCGGTTTTTTATGGCGTCCTGAAAAGTATGCCGCACGGATCAGTCAATATGCCTTTCACACCACCCCCGTACATGAAAAACCCCTCCCCATTGCAGGGAGAGGTGGGGGATAGTCGCGACAGCGGCAAAACCCGGGATATGCGTATCCCTCAGGCGGCGTTTTCTGCCACTTCCCGTTGTTCCTGTTCCTGATGCTCACGGTGGTAGTGGCGCAGGGCGTGTTCGGCGCGGCGTCCCGCGCTGAAAGCGGAGACGCGTTTCAGGTAGCCGATGACGCGGGTGCCGTAGTCAATGTCATGCGAGCCGCAAGCGCTGCATGCGGTGAGAGTGCGCTTGTCGATGTGGTTGCAGTCGTTGCAGATGGTGATGCGCACGTTGACGCAGAAGTAGTTGCAGCCGGTGTGCGCAGCGATGTCAAGCAGTTTGCGGTAGCCTGCTTGCGAGAGGGCTTCGTCAAGGTTGAGGTGCAGTGCCGAGCCGCCGTCCAGCCAGTCGATGAGTTCGCGGCCGTGCAGGATGAATTTGTCCAGCGCGTTGGTGTTGTGGTCGTCCTCGACGAGATAGAAGTAGGAGTTGTAGCAATCACGTGCCACTTTGTAGCCGTCGCGTTTGTCCCAGGCGGCGTTTTTCACGCCGAGGTTTTCCGCCGGCACGAATTCGGTGTTGTAGCGTACGCCGTAGGCTTTGTTCGCGCGCTGGTTGGCGTGGTAGATGGTTTTCAGTTTTTCTTGCACGAAGGCGATGTAGGCAGGGTTGTTGCCGACGGTGATGCCCTGGGATTCGGCCGCTTCCGCCATGCCGTTGATGCCGATGGTGAGGTATTGCTTGTCGAGGGTGATGAAGCCGGCGTCATAGACGGTGAGCATACCGGCAGCGAGGTATTCTTCCATCAGTTTGCGGTAGGCGTACTGGTAGCGGTGGATTTTTTCAACTTCCGTCAGGAGATCGCGCCCGTCCTGCACGAGGCGGTTCATGTTGATGGTAATCACGTTGATGGAGCCCGTCGCCACGCCGCCTGCACCGAGGGTATAGCTGAAGGTGCGGTCTTCGATGGCGTTGCGCAGGCGGCAGCAGGAGGCCAGCGAGTCGGGGTTGTCGGATTGGTACACGAAGAAAGAATTGCCAGCGGCGAGTTCGGCGGCGATATGGTCGGCAAACGCGCGGTCTTTGCAACGGCGGTTTTCGGTGAGCATGGCGACAGTCACGACCGGGAAGGTGAGGATGGCGCGCTTGCGCTCGGCGTTGAACCATTGCAGGAAGTAGTTTTGCAGTTTGGCGACGCTTGCCCAGTTGGGTTTGCTGAAGTCGGGGAAGACGAAGTCGCCGAACATGGCATCAAAGTAGTACTGGTCGTAGATGGAGATGTTCCAGAAGGCGCTCTGGTAGCCGCGCGCGGCAGCGGGCTGGTTGATGCTGTACACCACTTGTTGCAGGCAGTTGGCGATGTCGCGCTCGTGCGTCGCGAGGTAATCGTCGCCGAAGTCTTTGCGCGCGAAGTGGTCAAAGTAGGTGAGGAATTCGACGGTCGCCACCGCGCCGGCAAACTGCGAGCTGATGGCAAAGACGAGGTTGATGAACGAGCCGCAGAAGGAGGCGAGATGCTGCGGCGCTTTCGATTCGCCGCCGAGTTTGGTCAGACCGTCGCGCAGGAAGGGATACATGGAGATGGAAACGCAGTAGGGTTTGAGGCTGGTTTCGTCGTGGATATAGATTTCGTGCGCCTCAATCTGGCGGATGTATTCGGCGGCGGTGGCATCGCCAAAGATTTCGCGGATTTTGCGGCTAACCTGGGCGCGGTTCACCTGCACCATCAGGTCTTTCATCAGCTCGCTTTCCAGGGTGGCGATGTTTTTCTGGGTAACGTTGGCGTTGGCGTCGAGTTTCGAGCCATCGGCGGCGTTGTGCGCACGCACGTAATCATCCATAAAGTCGAGTTTCAGTTGGATTTGTTCGGGGGTCAGTCGCAGCATGTCAGTGTCTCCAAAAGAGTTGATTGAGCACCGCGCCGTCGGCGGTACGGATAAAGCGCTGGTTGGTGCCGGGGTCGTCCAGGCCGCCCCGTTCACGCCACCAGGCGCCGGTTTTCAAAAAGGTGAGTTCCGCGTGCAGGGCGGGGGGAACCTCATCCAGCCCGGTGTAAAGGCAGGTTTTCAACCCAGCGGCGCGCGCGGTGCGCAGGCAGTCGATGAGCGCCGCGCCGTGCCATTCGCCGCCGAAGAAGAGGACGCAGGACAGCAGCCCGGCGTAATCCTCGATGCGGCGTTGCAGATGGGCGGGGGTGAGCGCCGTGCCCTGATTGGGATTCCAGGTGTAAGTGCTGTGGCAGCCGGGGCAGCGCAGCGGACAACCGGCGATGGTGTAGGCCAGTGACACCTCACCCGGCACTTCCTGCCAGACGATGTCTTCGTGCACATAGCGCAGCATGGTTGAAGGTTCTCCTGCTCTTTGGGTAAAAAAACGCAAGATATGGTAGGGATAGCGTCCTCATAGCGCAATATATGGTGGTTTCTATTTTGCTAAACGCCTGTAAGTCCATTGGTAATTATGGACATGGATCGTGCGCTTTATCAGTCAGCCCGCA
This sequence comes from uncultured Cardiobacterium sp., assembly GCF_938028825.1. Classification (GTDB taxonomy): domain Bacteria; phylum Pseudomonadota; class Gammaproteobacteria; order Cardiobacteriales; family Cardiobacteriaceae; genus Cardiobacterium. Next base: position 7,339 of record NZ_CALIZP010000049.1, read on the forward strand.
TGCGGATGTGATTTTCTGTTGATATTTGAAGGGATTGGCCGTTTTATTTCCGATAATTAACTGTTTCTACTTGGTTTTATGGCGAGAGGCGCAGCTCGCGCGCATGATGTTCCGCCGCGCGGCACAAAAAAATCTTCCCCGCTTGCGCGTCCGTGCGGCGGGGAAGGTTTTGTGTCTCGCGGCTGCCGGGCGCGGCAACGCGGCTTTCAGTAGCAGTCCCAGTAGAACCAGGCTTTGTCGAAGCGGCGGGCGGCGAGGTCGGCGCGGTCGATGTAGAAGGCGCCGACGCCGCTATCGCCCCACAGGATGTTGGTGCAGCTGCCTTCTTCACTGCTGTCGAGCTGGAAGAGCAGCACGCTGTCGGCGAGCGTGGGGTCATCCGGACGCGGGTCACGCTGGGTAAAGAAGGGGTAGCCGCGCAAGTGGTTGCCATTCTGCGCGCGGGCGATGACGGCGCGCAGGGTGTCGTCGTCCGGGTCGAAGTTGTGCGCGGCCGCCCAGTCGTCGCGCGACATACCGTAGTGGGCGGCAAAATCGGCGCTGTCGTCAAGGAGGTAGTGTTCGGCGGGCGGGCGGAAGGTCATGGCGTATTCGCCGTGGACGGGGAAGTACCATGTTCTGTCCGCCGCGTCTGCGGGCGCGTCGTTGAGCGCGCGCATCACCGCCAGCAGTACCGGGTTGGCTGCGTGATAGTGCGCGAGGTGGTAGGCGTTGCTGTTTTGTTGCAGGCTGAAGTTGAGCAGCAGGCTGAGTTGGGCGCGGTTGTCAATGTCGGCAGCGAGCAATGCGGCGCGGTCTTCCGCCCAGAGGCGGCTGTATTCGTCGTCGTGCAGCGAGGCCACGTAGCGGTCGTTGTCGGCGATGTAGAGGTCGCGGTATTGCTGCGAAGTTTCCCGCTCGGCGGCGGTTTCTTCAGGGGATTCGCCGTCGTGCAGGGTTTGCGCGAGGAGGTCAAGGGCGGTTTGCAGCGGGTCGCTTTCGTCGCCGCTGATGTAGCGCCGGATGGCTGCTTGCGCGGCGGGGTCGTCGTCCAGTTGTTCGCCAAATGCTGTGGCAAAGAGGTCAATGGCGGCGTGGTCGGGGGCAGGCTGCGCGTCCGGATCGGCATAGAAGCCGAGGGTGGCGAAGTGCGCGGCGAGGCGTTCCATACGGCCGGCGAGCATGGTTTGTTCCAAGGCACTGATGTGGGCCTGGGTTGCGGGGTCGGCGGCGCGAAAGCTGGTGCGGAAAGCGGCAAGCGTGCGCGGGATATGGGTTTCGAGGATGGCATCGAGTTCGGAGGCGTCGTGAACCTGCTCTTCCTGAGCGGCAGCGATGATGGCGGCGGCGTTGTCCCGCATAACGCGCCATTCCTCCTGCCAGATGGCACTGAGGGCAGGGTCGTGGTAATGGGCGATGAGTTCGTCCTGCATCGCCCAGTCAACGGTGAGGACGGCCTGCGGGTCATGCTGCCAGTATTGTCGCCAAAGGTTTTGCGCGGCGGGGGCGTTGTCAACGGCGTGGCTGTGCAGGTAGCCGAGGACGCGGTTGAGCTCGGCGTACTGACGCGGGTAGTAGGCGGCAGGCATGGCATCAAGATCGTCCCAGCAACTGGCGCGGCTGATCCGGTTGGTGGCGGCGGCGCTGCCGATGATGTCGCGCACGCGTGCCTCGCTGCCACTGAAATGGTCCTGCACGAGGGCGGCGCCGAGGTCGGTGAGGCTGTCCATGCGCAGGCGGCGGTGGTAGCGGTGCGCGCAGCCGCCCTCAAAACCACGCAGGGCCCCGCGTTCCTGCTGCCAGCAGTGGCTGAGGGCGGCATCATCAATATAGGCGACGAGTTTGTCGCGGCGCGTGAGCCAGGCGGTGATTTCGGCGAGGGGGTCATGCTGCCAGCGCGCGGCAAAGGCGGCATCCATGTCGGCAAGCAGGGCATCATCCGTCCATTGGGTGGCGCGTACGTCATCCAGCGCGGTGATGCGGGCGTGAGTCCTGGGACAGGCGGCACGCAGCGCGGCATAGCCGACAGCGCGGTCGGTGAAATCGCGGTGTGCGGCAATCCAGGCACTGCTGTTGTTGTAGAGGGCGGTACTTTCGGTGTCCCAGGCAGCGGTCAGCGTGGGGTCGTTGAGGGCGCTGACGAGCAAACCGACGGCTTGCAGCCAGCCGTTGAGGCAGGTTTGCGGGTCTTCCTGCCAGTTTTCGGCCCAGTAATCTTCATCATCGGTGTCGTTATCTGCCGTACCGTCGCCGTCATCTTGGTAGGCGGCGGGGTTTTGCGCGCGCCAGTGATCGCGGCTGTGCGGAACTGCGGTGGTGTCAGCGAAGTAGGCGCAGCGATAGCCGCGATGGTTACGCAGGTCGGCGTCGTTCATGCCGAAGGTATCGTCATAACCATCAATGTAGAAAGCAAGCAGACCGTGTTCCGGCAGGCCGATGGTGGCGGCGGCCCCGGCGGGCAGTTCGCCAAGGTTGATTTGCGCGAGCAGGGCCAGCGGCCGCCCGTGAGCGTTGGCAGGCAGCGGCAGATGCTGCGGCCAGTAGCCGATGCCGCCGACGCGTGAGGCGGTGAGCGGCAGCCCGGCGGCGGCCGGGGCGAGGCGGTAGGGCAGCGCAGGAATGGCACTGGCGAGGATGTGCGCGACGGCTGCGGCGGGCAGGCGGCGTTCGAGTTGAGCGAGCAGGTCGGGATGCATGGCGGTCTCCAAAGATAAGGAGCCACCATTATGCCGTAAGCACGCGCTTTCTCGGCGGGGATGTGCGCCGGCGGGAAATGTGTTTGGCTGCCGTTGTCTGCGATAAACAGCAGTGGGAAATTTCCGATGAATTGGGCGATTTATAGTTGTTTCAAATAGAGATGATACGGTGTTGGCGAACCTGACCGGGCACCCATAAAGATCGCTACGCGATTTTTATGGGAAACCCGCGCCGTACTATCTGTACTGTCTTCGACTAGCCGCCTTGACTCATTCCTATTTGAAACGAGCATACCATTGACACGATTTCGGGATTTCCCGAAACACCGGAGGCAGGTCACGGGCGAAAAAAAACGCCATGAAACATGGCGTTTTTGCGTGGTTGGCGGAGAGAGGGGGATTCGAACCCCCGATACGCTATTAACGTATACACACTTTCCAGGCGTGCGCATTCGACCGCTCTGCCATCTCTCCGGGGTTTGTATAGTAAAACGGGCGCGGATTATAGCGGATTTTTGGCCTCTTTGATAGAAAGCCGTACGCGCCCCTGCCGGTCAATTTCCAGTAGTTTGACTTTGACTTCCTGGCCGATGCTCAATTCGTCTTCGACATTGGTCACGCGGTAGTCGGCGATTTGCGAGACGTGTACCAGCCCCTCTTTGCCGGGCAGGAAGGCGACGAAGGCACCGAAATCGGTGATTTTCACCACTTTGGCATCGTAGATGCGGCCGATTTCCGGCTCGGCGGTGATTTCTTCGATGATGCGGCGCGCATTGTCGGCCGCAGTTTTGTCCACAGCGGCGATTTTGATGGTGCCGTCGTCTTCGATTTCGATGGTGGTACCGGTGCTTTCGGTGATGCTGCGGATGGTTGCGCCACCTTTGCCGATGACGTCTTTGATTTTTTCGACATCAATACGCATGGTGGTGAAGCGCGGCGCAAATTCGGAGATTTCCGCACGCGGCGCAGCGATGGCCTGTTTCATCACGTCGAGGATGTGCAGGCGTCCTGCCTTGGCCTGGGTCAGCGCCTGCTCCATGATTTCACGGGTAATGCCGTCAATCTTGATGTCCATTTGCAGGGCGGTTACGCCGTTTACGGAACCGGCAACCTTGAAGTCCATATCGCCGAGGTGGTCTTCGTCGCCCAGAATGTCGGTGAGGACGGTGAAGCGGTCGCCTTCCTTGACCAGTCCCATCGCGATTCCTGCCACCGGGGTTTTGACCGGTACGCCCGCATCCATCAAGGCGAGGCTGGTGCCGCAGACGGAGGCCATCGAGCTGGAGCCGTTGGATTCAGTGATTTCCGAGACGACACGGATGGTGTAGGGGAAGTCGCTTTCTTTGGGCAGGATGGCGGTAACGCCACGGCGCGCCAGGCGGCCGTGGCCGATTTCGCGACGCTTGGGCGAGCCGACACGGCCGACTTCGCCGACGCTGAACGGCGGGAAGTTGTAGTGCAGCATGAAGATGTCGCGGTATTCGCCGGTGAGTGCGTCAATGATTTGTGCGTCGCGACCGGTGCCGAGGGTGGCGACAACCAGCGCCTGGGTTTCGCCACGGGTGAAGAGGGCGGAGCCATGCACACGCGGCAGGACGCCGGTGCGGATGGTGATGGGGCGGACGGTCACGGTATCGCGGCCGTCAATACGGGGTTCTTTGGCGAGGATGCGGTCACGCACCACGCGGTATTCGAGTTCGTGCACGGCATTACCGACATCAGCCGCAGTCCAGCCGTCTTCGCTGACGAGAGCGGCTTGAACTTCTTCATGAATGGCGGCAACGGTGTTTTGCCGTTGGAGTTTGTCGGCGATTTGGTAGGCGGCGATGAGTTTGTCGCGGCTCAGTTCGCGGACTTTGTCGTGCAGGGCTTCGTCTTGCGGTTCGGCCTGCCAGTCCCAAGCGGGTTTGCCTGCTTTGGAGGCCAGTTCGCGGATGGCGTTGATGGCCGTCTGCATCTGTTCGTGCCCGTACATGACGGCACCGAGCATGATTTCTTCGGAGAGTTCGTTGGCTTGTGATTCGACCATCAGTACGGCGCTTTCGGTACCGGCGACGACGAGATCAAGGTCGGAATCTTGCAGTTCTTTATCGGACGGGTTGAGCAGGTAGTTGCCGTTTTTGTAGCCGACGCGCGCGGCGCCGATGGGACCGTTGAACGGCACGCCGGACAGGGCAAGCGCGGCGGATGCACCGATCATGGACGGGATGTCCGGGTTTACGTCGGGGTTGACCGACATCACGCTGGCGATGACCTGCACTTCGTTAAAGAAGCCTTCGGGGAAGAGCGGGCGCAGCGGGCGGTCAATCAGGCGGGATACGAGAGTTTCGTTCTCGCTGGGGCGCCCTTCGCGACGAAAATAGCCGCCGGGAATGCGGCCGGCGGCGTAGGATTTTTCCTGATAATCAACGGTCAGCGGAAAGAAATCCTGTCCTTCGGCGACGGTCTTTTTCGCCACGGCGGTGACGAGGACGACGGTGCCGTCCATATTGACGATTACCGCGCCGTCGGCTTGACGGGCGATTTCGCCGCTTTCCAGGGTGACTTGATGGTTTCCGTAGGTAAAGGTGATGCTTTCTTTCACGCTGACTGCCTCGTTTCAGGATTAGCGGCGCAGACCGAGGTCAGCGATGAGCTTGCGGTAGCCGTCGTAGTTGACGCGCTTGAAGTAGTCCAGCAGGCGGCGGCGCTGGCTGACCATTTTCAGCAGACCGCGACGGGAATGGTGGTCTTTTTTGTGGGTGTCGAAATGCGGTTGCAGTTCGAGGATGCGCGCGGTCAGGAGGGCAACCTGTACCTCGGTAGAGCCACTGTCTCCTTCTTTGCGTTGGTATTTTTTGATGATTTCGCTTTTTTTCTCAGCGGTAAGCATGTTGATAGTCTCCGGTTAGGTTTCACTGTGCCGATGGCGTTGGGCCTGTGAAAAGAGGGTGGATTTTACGGCGACAGTTACGCAAAAGCAAGGAAGGCGACGGTTGTGGGTAATGGGTGCCCCGCTTTGCTAAGTCACTGCGATAGTGTTGGAAATTTAGCATTCTCTGCTTCCTTTCATCACTTATGCTGATTTATATTAAGCGCGGGCAATAATCATGAGAGGAACCCGTTATGTCTGTTAATTCTCCCGTTACTTCCAACGAAATCAAGGGCTTTTTCCCACCCGGCATCGTGACCGGCCTGGGCATTATCGCCATTGCTTTCGTCGTCGCCTGGCTATCGTATTCGTATCTGCCGTATAACAACGAGGCCAACAAGGGTCTGGCGCTGCTGATTTTCGTCGCCATCCTCTGGTTCACCGAAGCGGTGCATATCAGTTTGACCGCCATCATGATCCCGATCGGCGCGCTCTTGCTGCATATGCCGGAGAAGATGAATCCCGACGGCACCGTGGCCTCGGTCATCACCATGAAATCCGCCCTTGCCGGTTTTGCCGACCCGATTATCTACCTCTTCCTCGGCGGCTTCGCGCTGGCGACGGCGCTGCAAGTGCAGAAAATCGACAAGAAAATCGCCAACATCATCATCCATGCCGCCGGTTCGAGCATGTTGTGGTCGGTGGTAGGGCTGTGTTTCATCACCGCTTTCCTGTCGATGTGGATCTCGAACACCGCCACTGCCGCGATGATTCTGCCGCTGGCCATCGGTCTCCTGTCCTCGGTAAACAAAAATGACCGTGGCACGCGCGTTTTCGTCCTCCTTTCGGTTGCCTATTCCGCCAGTATCGGCGGCATGGGTATGCTGCAAGGCTCGCCGCCGAACGCCATCGCCGCCAAAGAACTCGGCATGGACTTCGTCGCCTGGATGAAACTCGGCCTGCCCATCACCCTTATCCTGATGCCGGCGATGTTCCTTACCCTCTACATCGTCTGCAAACCGAACTTCAAGCAAAAAATCCATCAGGGACCGGAAGACCACATCCCGTGGACCAAGCAACGTGTGCTGACGCTTGCCGTCTTCGCCGCTGCCGCTGCGGCGTGGATCTGCGGCAACCAAATCAAAAACGCGCTCGGCATCACTTCGCCCGACACCTTTGTTGCCCTCTGCGCCATCATCGCCGTCGTCGTCCTCGGCCTCGCGAGCTGGAAAGACGTCACCGACAACGCCGACTGGGGCGTACTGCTGCTCTTCGGCGGCGGCATCACCCTGAGCAACGTTCTTGGCGCCTCCGGTGCCTCGCTGGAAATCGGCCAGATGATTGCCGCCAAACTCGGCCACATCTCGCCCTTCGTGATCATCCTGGTCGTCGCCACCTTCATCATTTTCCTCACCGAATTCACCAGTAACACCGCCTCCGCCGCGCTGCTGGTGCCGGTCTTTGCCGCCGTCGCCAAAGAAATGGGGATGCCGAAAGAAGTGCTGGTGATGGTCATCGGCATCGGTGCGTCGTGCGCCTTCATGCTGCCGGTTGCCACCCCGCCGAACGCGCTGGTCATGGGCACGGGCGAAATCAAATCGCGCGACATGTTCGTCGCCGGCCTCGTGCTGAACTTTGTCAGCATCGCGGTGGTCTCGCTCTTCGCCTACTACGTCATCCTCAAATAACCTTAAAAAGCCCGCTTCGGCGGGCTTTCTCATCCCTGCGGCAAGCCATCCTTCCACCGCTGCGCCTTGCACCGCAGCGGCGCGGCTGCCGCCTGCATCACACGCCTCCCGGCACCAAGCCGCTTTCCCGGTCATCACAAAGCGCGGCAACAAGAAGCTCTCTCATTTATAACCGCGCGCTTTTCACCACCCGCCCGCTTATGCTGACCGTAGAAAACGCCGCGCTCGTCCTGCACGGCAAAACCCTTTTGCACGATATTTCCTTCACCCTCACGCCCGGTCGTTTGTACGGCCTTATCGGCCACAACGGCTCCGGCAAATCCAGCCTCATCCGCCTCCTGAGCGGCGAACTGGCGCCCAGCGGCGGCCGTGTGCTGCTCGACGGGCAAGCCATCCACGCCATGCCGCCGAAGGCGCGGGCACGGCGCATCGCCTATTTGCCGCAGCGTTTGCCGGAAGCGGCGGATTTTCTCGTGGAGGAACTGGTGATGCTGGGGCGTTTCCCGTGGCAGGGCTGGTTGCAGCGGTCCAGCGGGGAAGACCGCAGTCTGGTCGCCGCCGCGATGACGCAGACGGCGGTCGTGCCGCTGGCGCAGCAGGCGGTGAACACGCTCTCCGGCGGCGAGCGGCAGCGCGCCTGGCTGGCGATGTGCCTCGCGCAGCAGAGTGCCTGTCTGCAACGGGTGGAACGCGTCCTCTTCCACGCCCCGGACAGCCTGCCGCGCAGTCTCATCGCTCTCACCCTTGCCAGCAGCCAGCAGTGCGACCGCTGCCGACATCGGCCTCGCTTCCATCACCATCCGCAGCACTCCAAGCAACGGCAGCGAAGGCGGCTATGCCCTGGTTGACCTAATGGCGCGTTACCAAATCAACGACCAACTCTCGGCGCAGCTCAACGTGGAAAACCTCTTTAACAAAAAATACCGCGACCAGTACGGTTGGGGGCAATACGGCTACGGCAGCCCGCGCTACATCAGCGCGAGCTTCCGCTACGAATTCTGAGCGGACACCCTGCGAAAGAGGCGGCGGTCGGCCGCCCACAAAAAAACCACCGCGCAGGCGGTGGTTTTTTGTGTCCCGTCCGTTTTATAGATACTTGACGAAACTTTGCAGCACGGCGCTGTTGATAAGGTCAACGAAGAAGGCACCAACCATCGGCACGATGAGGAAGGCCTTGTGCGACGGGCCGAAGCGTTCGGTCACGGACTGCATGTTGGCAACCGCTGTCGGCGTCGCACCGAGACCGAAGCCGCAGTGACCGGCGGCAAGCACGGCGGCATCATAATCGCGGCCCATGAAGACGAAAGTCACGTAGGTCGCATAGAGGAACATCACCACCGTTTGCACGACCAGGATGACGGTAACGGGCAGCGCCAGCGCGGTCAGTTCCCACAGTTTCAGGTCGAGCAGGGCAATGGCGAGGAAGATGGAAAGCGAGGCGTTGCCGAAGACATCAATGGCGCGGTCAAACATGTTGAACTTGAAGGCGCCGGTGAGGATGTTGCGCAGGATGACGCCGCAGGCCAGCCCCCAGACGAATTGTGGCAGGTCGAGGATGGGGAGGATGTCTTTCAGATGACGTGCATCCACATCGTTCATGATTTCGGAAAACACCAAGCAGACGGCAAACATCGCCAGGGTATCCACCGCCGAAGATGCGGTGATGAGGCGCATCCGTTGCGGCCGTTCGAAGATGTCGTCGGGTTTGTCGAGATTGTCGCCGACATCGATGTTCTCGGCGGGTTCTACCCGTTTGCGCCCCATTTTGTTGATGAGGCGACGTGCCACCGGGCCGCCGATGAGGCCACCGGCCACCAAGCCGTAAGTGGCGCAGGCCATGCCGAGGCCGGTCGCCCCCACCAAGCCGATTTTTTCCAGCTCCGGCCCCCAGCCGCCGGCGGTGCCATGGCCGCCGGTCATGGTGATGGAACCGGCGACCAGACCGATGAGCGGGTTCTGCCCCAGCATGGTTGCCAGCGCCACACCGACGACATCCTGCACAATGATAAAGATGCCGACGATGATGGTGAAAATGACCAGCGGTTTGCCGCCCGCTTTCAGACGGGAAAAATCGGCGCTGAGCCCGATGGAGATGAAGAAGATGAGCATGAAGGCATTTTTCAGTCCGGCATCAAACTTGAAGATGTAGCTGCCGAGACCGTAGAGGATGTAGATGATGACCGCTGCAACCAGGCCGCCGGCGACCGGTTCGGGGATGTTGAAATCGCGCAGGAAACGGATGTGTTTCACCAGCTGCCGCCCGAATAGCAGCACGATGCAGGCGATGAGCAGGGTGTAGTAACCGTTGACGGTGATTTCGGTAAAAACAGGAGCAGATTGTTCCATAGGAGACCTCGCTGATGGTTGCGTGAAGGAATCAGGCGGCGCGCGGCACGCCCGGAGGCTGAATATAGGCGAAGAGGTTAATCTTTGTCAAAGAACAGTTCATCTTGTGCTCACGTCCTGCCTTCCTGTGTTTTTTTGTGGAATGGCGCGCACGATAAAAAAACCGCCCATGCGGGGAGAGCACGGCGGCAGAAAAAAACAGGGCGACCCTCCGGCCGCCCCTGGTGATGCCTGTGCCGTCAGGCGGCGGCTTTCAGCCCAGCAGCCATTTGGCAAGCGGGATGCTGATGGCGAGGCTGAAGCCCATGCTGAGCAGGCCGGGCAGCATGAAGCTGTGGTTCAGGATATAGCGGCCGATGCGCGTCGTGCCTGTGGTGTCGAAGTCGATGGAGGCGATAATCGGACCGTAGTTCGGGATGAAGAAATAGCCGTTCACCGCGACGAAGGTACCGACCATCGTTTCCGCCGGAATGCCGAGGGCAATACCGACCGGGAACAGGGTGGCGACCGTTGCGCCCTGGCTGTTGACCAGCACGGAAAGGGCGAAAAGGGCGACGGCGAAGAGCCACGGTGCGGTTTCCACCCAGCCTTTCACCAGCGTTTGCAACTCGTCCATATGGGCGTGCATCAGGGTGTCGCCGAGCCAGGCGATACCGAAGATGGCCATGACCGCGCGCATCCCGGCGTGGAAAACCGAGCCACGGGTGATGGCGGTGCCGTCTGGTCTGCAAAAGAGGATGATGAGTGCGCCCGCAGTCAGCATGACGATTTCGATGACGTGCGGCATGTTGAGCAGTTTCGGCTTACCTTCGGCATCGGGGAAGACCGGGCGCAGATGGTGCAGGACTTCCTGCGGGAAGCCCGGCCAGTATTTGTACACATACTCGATGGAGCCGAGGATGACGACCAGCAGCGCGGCGAGAATAAAGATGGTGAGCGAGGTTTTTGCCTTCCTCTCGTCGAAAGAAGCGGCTTCACTGCCGCCGCTTGCTTCCTGGGCGGCGTAGATTTCCTGATAGGCAGGGTCTTGCAGGCGGCGCTGATATTCCGGATCGTCTTTCAGCTCCTTGCCCATCTTGTTGACGAAGATGCAGGCGATGCCGATACCGATGACGGTGGAGGGGATGGTAACCATCAGGATGTCGAGGATGCTGACGTGATACGGCGAGAGATAGGAGACCGCCGAGACCACCGCTGCCGCAATCGGGCTGGCGACGATGGAAAACTGCGAGGCGATGACCGCCATCGACAGCGGGCGTTCCGGGCGGATGCCGCTGCGGCGAGAGACTTCGGCGATGACGGGCAGCACGGAATAAGCGACATGGCCGGTACCGGCAAAGATGGTGAAGACATACGTCACGACCGGTGCCATGAAGGTAATGTGTTTCGGATTCTTGCGCAGGATGCGGGTGGCGGCGCGAATCATCAGGTCGAGACCGCCGGAAGCCTCCATCGCTGCTGCGGCGGCGACGACCGCCATAATCATCAGCATGACATCAATCGGCGGACTGGTCGGCTGCAACTCAAAACCGAAGGTCAGGATGGCGAGACCCAAACCACCGAAAACGCCGAGACCGATGCCGCCGACCTGGGCACCGATCATGATGCACAGCAGCACAATGGCAAACTGCACGAAAAACATTGTGGACATGATGAACTCCGTTAATGCTGGGAAATGCCGCACGGCGGGAACACGCGGCAAAACGCACGGATAATGCGCTTTGGGGCGGGCTCTTGCCGCACGGTGGAGAAGTCAGCGGATGCTGCCCGGCAACGGCGGGCGTTGCCAAAGGATGTGAATCCGTTAACCTTCGCCGCGAATTGTAGTACAGATGCCGCAGGCGATAAAGCGGAATTCCACACGGCCACAGCAGGATAAACTCCGATTTTTATTGTGATAAATCAATGTATTACAACTTTATACCGCACACTCCCCGTTGCTTTCCCTCGCCGTATGTTCTGTGCATTGCCGTGATATTTATTTTCTTATATGTGAAATGACCGGCGGGAAAGCGGGGATTTTTGTGCGCGGCGTCCCGCTTCCGGCACACGACAGCCCCTAGTGCAGCTCGAAAACGGTTTGCGGCGGCAGACCGCCGAGTTCAATTTCCAGCAGATAGTCGCCGGGTTGCAGGTGAACGGGCTTCATGAATTGCCGGAGGAAGCCGTTGTCGCTGCGTTTGCTTTGCATGATGACGTGTCCGTCAACCAGGATGCGCATATTGATATTGTCGTAGCCGCAGTCCGGGCGATAATCACGCGCCGCGCCGATATGCAGCCACCCGACCCAGTAGGCGGCAAATTTTTCCGGCGGGATGCCGGTTTTTTCCGGCACGCCACGGCTGCTTGCGGTGGGGACATGCTCGCGTGCGACGAGGCGGGTCGGTGCGTCCAGACTGAAATAACAGGCGTCGAAGCCGCCCGTCGGCGCCTGCCGCTTTGGGTTGAGCTGCCTGCCCCAGGGATTGTCCGCCGGCGGGAACCACAGCAGGGGGAAGCGGCGCTCCTGCCGGGCATCGGCGGGCTGAAAATCGGCATCGCCGATATACGGCCACCAGGCACAGCCGATGCCGATGGCGCAAAGGCAGGCGAGCAGCAGGGTGTAATAGGCATGGTGGCGCAAGGCACGGCAATGCCGCCACAGGGTGCGGAAACGGCCGTCATTATTGCGCTGCCAGTCGCTGCGGCCGGGGAAGCGGCGGTAGAAGTCGCGCATCATCAGGGTGCCGCCTGCGGCATGATTGCATCGAAACGGCGCTGCATCCCCTGCCCCGTCTCCTCCCGGTATTTGGCGGCGCATTTGCCGCCTTCTTCCGCCTTGAAGCGCGCAAATGCCTCCCGCTTCTGTTGCAGGGAAGCCGCGTCGGTGCGGAGACGGGGCGCACGGTGATCATCGCCGACACCCACCCCCGCCAGCGGATAGCCCGTCCACTGCTGCACCCGGTCGATAAGGGCGGTCATCTTGTCGAACTTGTCCGCACAGTCGATTTCAGCCCCCTGACAGCGGCAGTTACCGGCGGAAAACAGCGCATCCGGCATATCGATGTACGTTTCCCAGAAGAACACGGGCGGGCTGCCCGGTGCGCGGAAATCGTTATCCGCACTGTCGCTGACAATCGCCAGCGGTGTGCCGTGGATTTCCCAGTTCAGGCCGCCGCCCTGCACCAGCAGCACATAGGGACGGGGATCATCAATGTAGAGCGGGAAAGTGTTGTCGAACCTGTTGCCATGCCACGTGGCCGTTACCAGAAAAACAACCGTGTCGGCGGGCAACTGCAAGGCGCGCAGGGAAGGTGCCAGCGAATCGGGCGAGATTATCACGGGCACACTCGGACGGAGATTCAGGCGGAAGTCGGTGGTATGCCAGAAATTGGCATATTCGACCGCCACAACATGATCGCCCGCTTCCAGCAGCAGATTGTCCGGCAGATCCCTGCTCAATCCGTCCCCCACCAGCCTGCCGTCGATGACCAGGCGGATGCGCCCGGTCATTTGCGAGACATGCCACACGAACAGCGAGTACACGGCACGCTGCGGTACATGCAGCCGCCCGATCCAGTAGGCATCGAACTGGTCGGAAGGAATGCCGTGAAAGTCGTCATAACCGTAATGGATGTTGATATGCGGAACCTCTTCGCGCGCGATGACCCGGCCGGACTTGCTGCGGTCGAGATAATAGGCGGCAAAACCGGTGGCGGGCACCTGCCCGTCGGGATTGAGCGCATCCCCCCAAGATGGGGCGGCGCGCGGAAAGCTGTCAAGCCTCGCCACCACGCTAATGCTGCCGACTGTTGCCGCAGGTGCGGATGATGCAGATGCCCCCGGCGGCGCAGGCGGTGCCGATGGCGCGAAAAAAACCGCCGCCATCAGGCAAAGCAACGGCAACGCCGCATACACCAGGCGGCGGCACATCACCGCCTGCCGCCAAAAAGCAAACCAACCGCGCGTTTTCATCCTTGCGCCTCCTCCGGTCGCAACAACACTTCCACCGCTTCCCCGGCATGCAGCAGCGGCAGAGCCAGCCCCGCGCCGACCTGCCCGTCGGTGCCCGTGCGCGGGAAATCCTGCCAGCTTGCTTCGCCCTGGCTCAGGGCGCGCTGCGCGGCCACCGACACGGTGATGCCGCCGCCGCGCCCGTCACGCACACCGTGTATGACGACCGGCACCCCGAGATAGACGGGAATATACACATTGCGCGGCACATCACTGAGCAGCAGCGTAACCGAATAGCCCGCCGAGCGGATTTGCACCATATCGCCGTCGTCGGCGGCGTCATCCCACAATTTCAGGCCGACAACCGTTTCACCGGAGGTACCGTTCGCAAAACTCTCTGCAAACGCCGCCTGCCGCCCGGGCAACAGCTCGTCGTGCTTGACGAACGCCCATGCCGACATCTCGCCCAACCCTTCCACGGCAAGCGGTGCGGCAGCGGCAAAATCCGCCTGCCGCTGCACGATTTGCGCCGCCGTGAGACGGTCGGCAGCGGCACGAATCAAACGCGGCGCAAGCAGCAGATTCAGGGCATACCCGCAACACGCCACGAAAACGGCAAGCAGGCACAGGGCGGTGATGCGGCTGATGGTGGACAGATGATTCATGGCCGCATCCATTTTTCCCACTCGCCGCATAATTTGCGGAAGGAGCGGCTGTTCTTGCATGCCTGCTCCAAATCCATTTGCCGCGTCAATGCCAATTGCTCGATCGTTTCGCCATAAACGCGGTTAGGCATATGCTGTTTCACCCAACCCTTTGCATCGCGCAGCCCTTCTGCGGCGGGTATTTTTTCCCGGGTGGTAATTACGAAATCACCACTTGCCTGCAACGCGGTGGCAGAGGCGATAAACCAGGCTTCGTATTCCCTGTTGGCCAGCACTACAGAAACGGGACGGTGCGGAACAATTTTTCGGGCATCTTGCACAATTTTATCTGCCAATATTTTCGGACAATCATCATCTGCATCAAGCAGAATCAGGATCCGGCCATCTTGCCCGCACTTCAAGGCGGCTAATTGCAGGTGACGAGAGAACTCTTTGGGTCTATTGAGGAATTGATCCCGCCGCACCCGGATTGGCGGTTCAATAAGGGGTGGCGGTGTATTGGGTGAAAACCGCTGATGCAGGCGATGCAGTAACGCCGGTAATGCCCGAACCTCCCCGTCGCCTTCAACAATACAGGCTATTTTCATTAGACGGTTTCTCCAAATAAGTCTGCTTGCTGCGATATCTGTTTTTTCAGAAATTCCCGATCCGGTGCCAATTGGTTCTTGCGCAGTAATTCCCCGGCAGTGAAGAGGTGTTCTTTAATGGCAATACGGGAGGCTTCATCCAAGGGAGCGATATTGGTTTCACCATCTTCGGCAATAACCGCCCGAATATGGCTATCGGCAATATTGGGATCATCTAGCAGTTCTGGACTATGGCTGGTAACGATAACCTGTGTCTCCTGCGCTGCCCGGGCAAGGGCTTCGCGCAAGGCGCCGCTGGCAGCGGGATGCAGGGCGGTTTCCGGCTCCTCGATGCCGACCAGAGTCGGGAAATAGTCCTGATTACCCTGAAATAGCGCGACCAGAATGCCCAGGGCGCGCAAGGTGCCGTCCGACATATTCAATGCGGTGAATTTCCACGGATGTCTGGCGGCGCCCACGGTTTGCCGGAATTCCAAAGTCTCCATGTGCCCGACGGATTTTTGCATGACTGAACGAACTGTCGGCACAACAGAATGCAAATAGGCCTCTATATTTTTGATTTGCTTGTCGTCAGAAAGGCGTTGCAAGTGGCCGATAACACTGGCGATATTTTCACCGGAAAATTTCAGCAACTTGCCTTCCTGCGGTTTTTGCAATTCCCGCATCAATTTTGGATTCAGGTTATAGAAGCTCATGGCAGACAAGGCATCATAGACTTCGCGGAAAGCCTGCAAACCGGAAGCGGCAACCAGTGCCAAACGGTCTTTGGTAATGGCAGGGAAGATTTTTTCACTGGTTGTTTCCATTTCTCCCCGGTTGATTTTGTAGGAAGGGCCTTTTCCTTTACCGTCAATGATGCACTCTTCCGTTTGCACTTCATAGCCACGTCCTTTCAATGCCCCGATATTGAAAGCATAACTGCCCTGTTTTTGGCCGGGCAGGATAAATTCCAGGCGCATACCAAAATGGGTTGGGTGACCATTGGAACGCCGCCGTACTTCATCAATGCCGCCCCGTTCATTCAGGGCATTATCCAGCGAAGTATTCAAGGCATCGCGTATGAATTGCAGGGCATCGAGGAAATTGCTTTTTCCCGAACCATTGGCACCTACCAGATAAGTCAGATTGCCCAATGACACGTCGCAATAACCGATACTGCGATAGTTACGAAGGATAACCCGCTTGATAAAAACACCTTTTTCCATACCAATTCCTGCAAAGAAAGATCTCCTTGTATTTTAGCAGCTACGCCCCGCCCTGCCCCGTGGTTGATTTCCGTCATAAGCGGCGCGGTGCGGCGGTGCTATCCTGCCCGCCGTTTTTCCGGAGGGTTTATGCAGCGCTATCCCGCGATTCTCAATTTGGGTTTCCGCCTCTTCTTTTTTTCCGCGTCCGCCTTTGCCGTGCTGACCATGCTCGCCTGGCTCGCGGTTTATCAGTTCCATTTTTACGGCATGACCGGCAGCCTGCCGCCCGCCTGGTGGCACGGGCACGAGATGGTTTATGGCTATTCCGCCGCCGTCGTTACCGGCTTTCTTTTTACCGCCGTGCAGAACTGGACGGGTGTGCCGCTGCCGCACGGCTGGCCGCTCTTTTGCTACTGGCTGCCGTGGTTCGCCGCCCGCCTGCTGTTTGCGTTCGCGCCGCAGTGGCAGGTCGCCGCCGCCTGCTGCGATCTCGTTTTTGCCCTCGGCAGTCTCTACGGCGTCGCCAGGCCGGTGTTCGCCGTCAAACAGTGGCGGCAGATGGGGCTGGTGTCGAAGCTGTTCCTGCTGGCCGTCGGCCAGGTGCTGTTCATCAGCGCCCTGCTCGGCTTTGCGCGCGGTTATGTGATGAGCCTGTATCTCGGCGTGTTCACCATTCTCGCCATCGTGCTGACCATCGGGCGGCGGGTCACGCCGTTTTTCACGGAACGCGGCGTCGGCTATCCCTTCTCGCCGAAAAACAGCGACCTGCTCGATCGCCTCTGCCTCGTCACTTTCACCCTGTTCTTCCTGCTGAAAGTCTTCACGCCGTGGCAGGCGGCGGCGTCGGTGTTTGCCCTCGCCACCGCCCTCGCGAACGGCTGGCGGCTGGCGGGCTGGTACACCTTCGGCATCTGGCACCGGCCGCTGTTGTGGTCGATGTTCCTCTCTTTCGGCGGGATGATTTTCGGCTTCTTCCTTTTTTTCTGCCAGCTTTTCCGGCCCATCAGCGATTCGCTCGCCATGCACGCGCTGACGCTCTCCGGCATCGGCCTGCTGACGCTGTCGATGATGGGGCGGGTCAGCCTCGGCCATTCGGGGCGCAATATTCACGAACCGCCGCGTCTCCTGGTGGCCGGGCTGTGGCTGGTGTGCGCGGCGTTTGTCTGCCGCGTCATCCTGCCGCTGACCGTCCCCGCGCAGATGATGCTGTGGGTGGCGGCGGCGCAGGTGCTGTGGGTCATCGCCTTCTGTCTGCTGCTGCACGGCTACACGCGCATCTGGTTCAGCCCGCGCATTGACGGCAAACCGGGTTGATGTCAGGCCCCTGCTACGGCAGGGGCTTTTTGTTGATGAAGTCCGCGATGGCGCCCAGCGGCGCATCGGGCCCTTGCAGCGGGTCGTAGTGGTGCAGGTCGAGGACTTGGCGGAGGCCGTTGTTCATCCAGGTGATTTGCCGCTTGGCGAGCCGGCGGCTGGCGATGATGCCCTGTTCGATGGCGGTGGCGCGGTCGCTCATCCCGTCCAGGTATTGCCAGATTTGCCGGTAACCGACGCTGCGCATGGCGGGGGTGGCGGCGCCGAGGTGTGGGCGGGCTTTGAGCACGGCGACTTCGTCGATGAATCCCGCTGCAATCATGTGCTGAAAACGCGCGGCGATGCGTTCGTGCAGCACGGCGCGCGGCAGGTTGAGGGCGATGGCGAACGTCTGCCACGGCGGGGCGGCGCGGCGCTGTGCGGCGTAGTGTGCGCTGGGGGTTTTGCCGCTGCTGGCAATGAGTTCGAGGGCGCGGATGAGGCGCTGGTGGTCGTTCACCATGATGCGCGCCGCACTCGCCGCATCGAGACGGCCCAGTTCGGCGTGCAGCGCGGCGGCACCTTCGGCGGCAAGGCGCGCTTCGATGACGGCGCGCTTGGCCGGATCGGCGGCAGGCAGGCCGTCCATGCCGGTGTAGAGGGTGTGGAAATAGAGCATGGTGCCGCCGACGAGGACGGGGATGTCGCCCGCCTGGTGGGCGGCGGCGATTTCGCGCGCGGCGTCGGCGGCGAAGCGGGCGGCGGAATAGGCGTCTTCGGGATCGAGAATATCGATAAGGGCATGCGGGTAACGCGCCAGGGTGGCGGCATCGGGTTTGGCGGTGCCGATGTCCATGCCGCGATAGATTTGCGCGGAATCGACGCTGATGAGGCGGACGGGATAGCGGTCGGCGACGGCAAAGGCAAGTTCGGTTTTGCCGGCGGCGGTCGGGCCGAGGATGCAGATGACAGGCGGCATGGGCGACGGGCGGTGTGGGCGGGGCGCTATGGTAGCCGCTTTCCCGCACGCCTGATACTTCCGTCTGCCTTTGCCGCACCGCCGCCCTTCACACGGCAAAACCGCCGCTTCCTCTTGCGGCGTTATAGTCGTTTCAAACAGGATTGAGACAAGGCGGCGCGCCGCAGACAGTGCACCAGTCCGGCGAGGGTTTCCCATAAAAATCGCGTAGCGATTTTTATGGGTGCCCGGCGAGGCGCGCCAACACCGCATCAGTCCTATTTGAAGCGACATAGTCGCAGGGCTTTGCCGCGTTGCCTGCCTGCACGACAGCATCCGTTACCGCTTTTTTCATATGGTTTTATCCCTCCCCTTTCCGGCCTTCGGCTACCGTCCTGGTCTTCATGGAAAATGCCCACGTGTTTTCATAAGAACCAGGACGGTGTCGCATGGCGACGGCAAGGGGAAAGAAAAGATGGGAAAACCGGCAAAAGAGATTTTTGTCGTGCACGAAGGCCGTGGGCAAAGGCTGGCGGCATAAAAAAACGGAATGGCAGAGCCATTCCGTTTGGTGGCGTCGCCGGACGCCGGTCATATGCTTACTTGTGTTGTTGCGGCGGTGGCGGCGGGGTTTGCTGTTGCCCGTCGTCCACTTGCCGGTTATGCGGTGGCTGCTTGCCGTCATGCTGCGGCGGCTGCTGGCCCTGTTTGCCGTCGTGCCGTGGCGGCTGCTGCCCCTGTTTGCCATCGTGCTGCGGTGCTTTGGGCGGCTGCTTGCCGTCATGCTGCGGCGGCTGCTGCCCCTGCTTGCCGCTGTGTTGCGGCGCTTTGGGCGGCTGCTTGCCGTCATGCTGTGGCGGCTGCTGCCCCTGCTTGCCGCTGTGTTGCGGCGGCTGCTTGTCGCCATGATGGTGTTTGTCCGTCCGATTTTTCTGCCCGTCGGCCTGAGGCGGTGCCGTCCGGTCATGCGGGGCACCCGCGACGGGTGGTTTGACGGTTTCTTCCTGCGGATGCGGCGGGTTTTGCGCTCCGGCAGCAAGGGCCATCAGGATGGTGAGGGAAGCGAGGCTTTTTTTCATGTGTTGCTCCTGTTTGAGTGAGTACGCCTTGCCGCTGGCGCGGTTAAGGCGGGGCGCATTGTAGGCGCGCTTCCGGCGGCTGTCCGTGATGGTTTTTTAACGACCTGACAAGGTTTGCCGCCACAACATCCCTTATCTGCGCGAGCAAAAAGCCCCTCCGGGGAGGGGCAGGAACGCGGCAGGCTCAATCATCGTCGCAAGGCGGTTGGCGGCAACGCGTCACCACGGGCGCAAATCCACGGTGGCGAGGATTTGCTGCTCTTTGTTTGAAACCAGCACCGTCATGTCCCATTCGCCGCCCATCATCGGCAGGAAGCCGTCAGCCTGCGGGTATTGACGCAAGATGTCATCCACCGCTGCCTGCGGATTGTGCTTGCCCAAATCGGCAAGCGGTTGAATCTCTTTGGCAAAATCCTGCCAGTGCCCCGCTATCGGCTGATACAGCTCGGCCCGTTGCACGGGCGATTTGCCCTGTTCCAGTTCAAGCATCAGCCAGTCCGACTGCTCGTGTTTGTCCTTGGCGGGGCGCACCATGCCCCATTGCGGCGCAAACCAGGAAGCGCGGTCAAAGGGCGGCTTGGCATTGCGGTAATCCACATCGATGGCCTTGACGATTTCCACGCGGTAAACATTGATAATCTGCCAGGCGGGGCGGCCCTCGGCGATGTGCCAGATGCCGTACAGCAACGCCGCTATCTGCATGACAATAACGACGACGAAATCGAACCACAGCCCTTTCTTGCCCTGCTTGGCAAGGAAGAGGGTCAAGAGCGGCCCCATGATGACGTCGATGGACAGCAGCAGCAGAAAGATATGCGACACGCCTACCGCTTTGGCGAGTACCCCGGGATACCAGCCCCAATAGACGGTCGCCGCCGTGAGGCAGCCGATGACGACAGAGCAAGACAAATGGCTTAAAAAACAGCGGATTCTGAAAGACATGGATTCTCCTTGAACGTGATGAAGAAAACGGGGCTGACCGTAACGACAGCCCCGTGCATGGGCTACTTCCCGCTCTCAGGGATGCTTTCACCCTGCTTTTGCAGCTGCTCCTGTTTGAGTTTGGTCAGCATATCGATATTGGTCGCCAATGAATCATAAGTGATGGCATTGCCTTTGGGTGTCGCATATTCCAGGTACAGATTATTGTCGGTAGAGACAAGGAATTGCGGCACACGTAATTTCTGCGCCAGATAATCCATGTCCGCCGGTTCCAGCAACAGGCTGTCATGCAAGGCTTTCTCCTCTTCATTCAAAGCGGCGATGCTGTCTGCCGCCCGCCCGTCCAGATGATACAACTGCGTGGCCTTTTCCGAATCGCTGGCGACCAGTATCCCCTGTCCGCCGGAAACATAGAGCCACACATAGCGGAATTCCTGGTGTAGGGTATTGAGGATATAGAGCAAATCGATGGCCCGCATATGATGCATTTGCACCCATTGCTGCAACACGCCGTCTTCTTTCAGGCGGGATTTTGCCAACTGATAAAACTCGCGGTTATAGAGGTTGGCGGCACCGGCAAACCAGATGCTGGTGAGTTCCATGCTGATAAGGTCATAACGCTTGTTTTGCGTCAGCAGATAATTGCGGCCGTCGGTGTAATACATCTGTACATTATCCTGCTGCGAGACCCGCCCGTTGATGTCGGCGAAGTGCTTGTCCGCAAGGGCGACAATATCCGGCGTCAGCTCGGCAATATCCAGGGCGAACCCTTGTTCATGCAGAGTATAGGCAGAATTGCCCGTGCCATAGCCGATGACCAGGGCATCCGCCCGCTGCGGCTGGTGCAGGAGCGGAATCCGGGCAAAGGCTTTTTGTGCCGTAATCTCGCCGGCATTGTTGCCCTGGAACTTGCCGTTGGTCAGCAGGGTCAGCACGGTATGCCCGCTGCCGTTTCCTTCCGCCTGCTGCTGCCGGTTGACCGTGGTCAGCCCGCCCTGGATACTCTCGCGGGCATCTATTACCTCGCCGCGCGCCCCGGCCGTGAAATACACATTGGCGCCGGAGGACAACTGCTGCATGTCCCATTGCGCCGGATACACCCACAAGGCCAGCAGAACGACGGCAGCCGTTGCCACTGCCGTTGCCGACTGTGCCGGGCTGTTGTAACGGAAGGCTTGCGGCCAGAGGGCGCGGGCGGTGTACGCCATATAGCAGGCAAGCAGCAGGCTGATCACGGCAAGCAGCAGCAACAGGCGGTTTGAGCCGAGCCAGTTCAGCAGCACAAAACCGGCGAGCAGGACACCGACGATATTGCCCAGCGTATTGCACAGCGCGGCAATCCCCAACCCCGCCGCATCACCGCGATTTTTCAGCCAGGCGGAAGCGAGCGCCATCGCCGCCGGATAGCCGAGACCAATAAAGAAGGCCGACGGCATCATGATAATGGCGCAGACGGCGGCGCGGATGAGCTCGCGTGCGGCAAAGCCGAAGTGATGATAATGCTCCATCGGCTCGAAGCTGGCGAAATAGCCCACCAGGCCATTCCATTGATTGGCAGCAAGGATAATGGTGAAGAAAATGCCCAACTGCGCAGCGGCGGCGATGACGGGAGCGGTAAGAAGCTGCCGTAATTTGTCATAAGCGGCGCTGCCCAACCCCAGCCCCAGCAGGAAAGTCGCCAGCATCAGGCCGAAAGCATAGGCACTGTTGCCCGCGACAATCGCCAGCAGGTGCATATTGACGATTTCCAGCGCGAGCGTTACCACACCGCCGATACTCACCAGCAGCAGCGCGGCGATACCGAGGCGGCGCTGCTGCCAGGCAGATTGCGGCGGCAGGACGACATGCCCTGTCACCATCGCATCCGGCATGGCACCGCTTGCCGGAGCGGGCAGGGTTTTCAGGCGGTCGATGGCATAAAGCGCAATCATCAGGCTGACGAGCGCCGCGAGGCGGGTGGCGCTTGCAAGCCCCAGCGTGGGCAGGACGGCATAAGCCCCCGCCAGCGCACCGAAGGCGGCGCCGATGATATTGGCGGTATAGAGACGGGCGATGAGGTTGCCGCGTCCGGGCAGATAGCCGCGCAGGAATTTGAACACGATGGGCAGGGTCGTCCCCATCAGGATGGTCGGGATGCCGAGAACAATCACGCCAAGCAATACCCGCCACAGGGTCAGGACGGGAGCATCCGGGCGGACATCGGCAGCGAGCACGGCATAAATATGGGCAATCAGTTTGAACAGGGCGGGCGTTGCCAGAGCATAGATACCGATTGCCCCTTCGGCGACGGCATACCATTTGAGCGGGCTGCGCACCCGGTCGGCAAGAATGCCGCCCAGCCAGGCGCCAAGCGCCATACCGCCCATATAGGTCGCCATCACCGTATATGCCGCCAGCGAGGTGCCGCCGAAGATGACGCCCAGATGCTTGGCAAAGACCACTTCATAGAGCAGCCCGGCAAAACCGGAACAGACGAAAAGACCACTGACCCAGCGCAGCGGCACGCCCGCCGCTGTTTCCGCCACGACCGCTGCCGCATGCGGCACGTTGTCCCCGACGGTCTGCGGCGGCGGCAGGTACCAGACAGTGCGCAGAAAGGCGGTAAAGCCCCACACTGCAACCAGCACACTGAGCGCGGAGAAAAGCTGCACGAACAGGGGATTTTCTATCAGGAACACGCGGGTGGCGGCAAAATGCAGCAACAATTCCCACATCACGAAACAGGCGGTGTTCGCCCACCAGATGCGGCGCTTGTAAAAATGCCAGCCGGGCGGATTCATCAGTGCCGTGCCGAGGGCGATGCAATAAGGGGCAGCAACAATCAGGTCAATCAGATAATGCTCGCCGATAGCCATGGTCGCGATAAAAGTAATCGCGGCAAACAGGGCGGTGGCATAAAAATAAATCTTGCGCGTCAGGGCGGCGGCAATCAGTACCATCAGCATCGCACCGGTGAAGTGCATCGAGGGCATGCCGTTGCGGAAAGACGGCGGGACAAAATCTGTCCCATAACCCAGCGGGGCAAGCCATGCCATATCGTAGGGGAAGCGGCCGGCAAAGGCAGGTGGCCCCGCCACCGGATTGAAGGCATACAACACGGAGGCCAGCAGGAACGGCACCAGCATGAGGCGCAGGGCATGAAGTTGCGCCATGCGTCCTTCCCGCAGCGTTGGTGCAAGCAGGAACAGCAAGACGATACTGAGCAAGTTGTACACTGTCATCACGACCGTTTTAACAAATGGCGACCAGTGGAGATCAAACCCGGCAAAGAGCATACCGGCAAAGCCGTGATAGGCGAGGTCAATGCGATACAAATCAAGATCCATGGTCTGCGGGAAGAGGACGGCAAAAAGCCTCAGCACCGTGTTTGTTGCGGAACCCAGGGCACAGGAAAGCATCGTTAAGAAGAAAAATTCTTTGATATACAGCTTCTCCGCTCTCGTCAGGCGTAAGCCTTTCCTGTCAAGCACTCCCCGCAGCGCCAGATAGCCCCACAGCAACACCGCCGCTGCCCCGATCGCCCACAGGATGACGGCCAGCATGATTGCTGCACTGCCCTCCTCATATGGCTGAATGACATTCATCAGCAGAAACGAGCCCACGCCGATAGCCATGAGTATCAGCATAGTACGATCTGATAGCGGCAAACGTTTTCCCCCCCACAAAATCAGGGCAGAGATGCCAAAATAAACACCGATGGGATTGAAGAAATAGAACATTTCGCTGGGAAAGAGGAGTTCGGCCCAGCTGATATCGGGAGTTTGCGGGAAAAAGAGGCGATTAGCCAGTTCAAGAAGAAAAGCGAGTGTCAGCCAAAAAAGTCCCCAACGAGGTAAATGCGGCATAAAAAATCCTGTTTGTTTGATGTATTTCCTGCTTGTTTATGCAGGTGGCGCAAAAGATGTCCGGATATGGAACTTGTAAACACAACAAGGTGGGCCGGAACCCACCTGATGTTGAAAAATGATATTTGTCTGCCTTGCCCAGGCGGGATGTGATGGCGAAAGACGCTCAACAGTCGCGGTTTCATGGTTGGGAAAGTGACGGGAAGTCAATGCGGCGGTGCCGCAGAAGCAACCGTAAATCTCTTTCGCCTTTATCCTTGCCCTGGTCAATCAAGACATCATCCCCTCCGGGATGCAAAGATTAGCGGCATACGGAAGGCAGATAGCGGGCGGACATATCAGGGGAAGAACATTTCCACACGACGGAGCCGCCGGTCTCGGTGGGCGTCAATACAACCTGCTTGCTGTTGATTGGCCTGGCGATGGCATTGCTGCGCATGGTGGCGGTAATGACGCCGTTCGATACCTCTACTTGCTTGACGTACTTGCCGTTGATTTTCAGCGCGTCCATATCAATACCGGCCTGGCCGTTATCGACCGGCCAAACGCCGCGGTCACTGCGAAACTCGGAGACGGTTACCTTGATGCCGCCGAGTAACTGCACCGCTTCGCCTACCTGGGCACGCGCGACATAGTCCTGATAGGAGGGAATGGCGATGGCCGCCAGGATGCCGATGATGGCGATGACAATCATTAGCTCAAGCAGGGTAAAACCCTGCTGTATGGATTTCTTCATAATGAATTTCCTGAAATTAAAACTCGGGTAAAAAAGAAGCCACACATTGTGTGGCTTCCCTGTTTGCAGCTTATACCAAATATTGATTGGTACACTTTGCCGCTTCGTCCTCGCCTTACGGGGTCGGGGTCGGAGTAGTAGTGGTGTTACGGCAAGCGGCCGGCAGATACTTAGCGGAAGCAGTAGATGAGCACGTCCAGTCGAAGGAACCTTTTTCATCAGTACCACCGGCTTGAGTGACAGTACCACTCAGGGTCAGCGTTTTGCTTTGGATACCTTTGGAAACACCGGTAGCTTTCAGGGTAGCGACAATCGTGTTACTGCTTACTTTAACGTTATCAACGTATTTACCGTTGATTTGTGATGCGGGAGCGATACCGGCAGCACTGTTGTCAGCAGGCCATACACCGTAGTTGGCATAAGATTCAGCAACAGCACCTTTTTGACCACCAGCGAGGTTGAATGCTTCAGACATTTGCGAACGGGCAACATAGTCTTGGTAAGCCGGCAGAGCGATAGCAGCCAAAATACCGATAATGGCGATGACGATCATCAGTTCGATAAGGGTGAAGCCTTTTTGCATTTTTTTCATGGGTTACTCCATTTAGATTTCAGGTTTGAATTACAGCGTTTGCTGCGGGTTGTAACAGCGTTTGCTGTTGGGAACATATATGCTCGCAGCGTGCCATGTTTGTTTTCCTGTTGTACATCAAACAATTACCAACAAAACGTGCGTCCATGATGCCGGAATGGCCGCCCCGCCCGCTCCCGCGCCGGCAACACACCGACGAACGAAGCGACAAATTTTTGCCGCCTGCTGACGCGTTCTTTCCTTCCGGCAACGATTCATGCCATTTTTGCCTTTATTTATGAGCAAAGTGTCGTGCTTGGGCATCGCCACGCTGGCGGCATAACGTTTGGCTGCCGCCGCCCAGGCCGCGTCGCATGCCGCGCTGCCGACAGCAAGGCGCAACGTACCGTAGAGGCGTTGCCTGCAACGTCTCTTTCATGTCGGCAAGATTGGCGAAAAACGGTAACAGTGAACGCGGAGTGTTTAGCGACAGCGTTCGGTGGTGCGCACCGCCAGGGCGATGAGTGCGGTTTTGTAATCGCTGTCGGGAAAATCCGCCAGGGCTTGCACGGCGTCAGCGGCGAGGCGGGCGGCGGCGGCACGGCTGTACGGCAGGGCATCGGTTGCGTGCAGCAGGGCGATGACTTCGCCGATGGCTTCGCGTTCGCCCTGTTCGATGATGTGGCGCAGGTGGGCTTTGTCGGCGGCGGGCAGTTGTTGCTGCGCGCGGATGAGCGGCAGGGTCGGCTTGCCTTCGGCGAGATCGTCGCCGAGGGCTTTGCCGATCAGCGCTTCGTCACCGGTGTAGTCCAGCAGGTCGTCCATGATCTGGAAGGCCATGCCGAGTTTGCGCCCGTAGGCGGCGAGCTGTTCGCTTTGTGCGGGGGCGAGGCGGGCGAGCAGTCCCGCCACTTTGCAGGCGGCGGCGAAGAGTACGGCGGTTTTCAGTTCGATAACGCGGTAGTAGCGGGGCTCGTCAACGTCGGGGTCGTGCATGTTGCCGAGCTGCATGACTTCACCCGCCGCGATCTGGTTGACGGCGTCGGCCATCATGGCGATGACGGCGCTGTTGCCGGTGCGCACCATGAGCTGAAAGGCTCGGGTGTAAAGGAAATCACCGACCAGCACGCTGGCGGCGTTGCCAAAGGCGATATTGGCGGACGGTTTGCCGCGCCGCAGGGCGGATTCGTCCACGACATCGTCGTGCAGCAGGGTGGCGTTGTGGATGAATTCGATGAAGGCGGCGGCGGTGATGGCGTGTTCGTCGTGATAGGCACAGAGACCGCAACTCAGCAGGGTCAGCAGCGGGCGGAAACGTTTGCCGCCATCGCCGATGGCGTATTGCATCACCAGCTCCGCCAGCGGCACTTCGGCACGCATTTCGGCGCGCATCAACGCTTCGGTTTGCGCCATTTCGCGTTGTATGAGTTGCCGGATTGCCGCGTCGTTCATTTGTGTGCCCATGATTGTTGTGCCGCCTGTAAGTAAGGAGATGCCATTGTAGCCGATAGCTTCCGATTGCAACAAACGCGCTGCCGACGGCGGCGGGGTGTAATATTCGTTAAATCAGTAGGTTATCCGCTATTTTGGCCATGACGCTGACACGGCGAGACGCGTCAGTACACCCGGGTTATTCCGGGATTGGTATTACTCGGTGCAGCCGCCTTTGCCTTCTATGCAGGGCAGGGTGGCGATGTAGTCGCTGCGCGACTCGCCTTCATGCAGCACCCATTGTTTGCTGCGTGTTTTCGGCTCGAGTTGGAGGGATGTGCTGCCAATGAGGTGCGCTTTCATCCAGGCGGCGGGAAAGCGGCTCAAGTCGCCGCTCTGGTTGACGGCCAGTATTTCGTCAATTTTCTCCCCGTCATCAAAGAAGAAGAACCAGGCATCCGGCTCGGCGGCATGGATTTTTTCTGCTGCTGCGATGTATTGGATACGGTTTTGCGGACGCGGCATGACGATATAGAGATAACGCATCCCCCGAACGGTCGTTTCCCCCGCATTTTTCCATGCGGTGACGGCTTGTGTGGCGGGTGGTTCGGCGGCAAAGGTGGTGAGGCTGAGGGCGAGTGCGGCCGCCAGCAGGTGCTTTTTGTTCATGTCGGCTCCATGTAATACCAAAATCAAAAATAACTTGCCGTAGGGCGGCTTCAGCCCGCCGGAACCATGCGGATGGTGGGCTGCGAACATCATTTTATTTCTTGGGATTGGTACAAGAAACGCCGGAATATCCGGCGTTTGTGGGGGTTGGAAATCAGTTGCGGATGATGCCGCTGCGGCAGTTGGTCTCAACCACGTTGCCGTAGGGATCGGTGAAGTTGAGGATGGCTTCTGTGCCTTTTTGGTGCCATTCCGCGCCGCGTCCGTAAAGGCCTTTGCTGGCGGTGTAGCGTTCGCCGGAGGCGGTCGTAGCATTTTTCAGCACGGCGCTTTTGTCGTTCAGGCGCAATTCGATTTGCTCGGTACCGAGGTGGCGGATGTCCACCGCAAGGCCGTTTTCGCAGTCGAAGTGGCCGGGGCCGCCGGTGTAACCCTGCTGCTGCGGCCGCATCGGCTGGCGCGGGTTTTGCTGCGGCTGCGGCTGGTCTTGCGTCGGCGGATAGACCGGGTTGTTCTGCGGGTAGGCGGGATAGTTGGGCTGCGGGTTGTTCGGTACGGGGTAGCGGTCATGCGGGTTCATGCCACTGCTAACGCAGGCGGTAAGGAAGAGGCTGGCAAGTGTCGGAGCGATAAGGCGTTGCGGTTTCATCGGGGTTTCCTTGATGCGGTTGGCGGGTTATTGCTGCGGATAGACTTCCTGCGGCGGCTGCACGTTCTGCGGCTGCACGCCGTAGTAATTGCCGGTCTGTTCGTTGCCCGCCTGCGGATAGACTTCGCCCTTGCGTTCGGGATGGCGGTCGCGCGGGCTCATGCCGCTGCTGATGTTCTTGCAGGCGACGAGGCTGGTGGCAGCGAGAGCCACGAGGAGGAAGTGGTGTGCTTTCATCGGTTTCTCCTTAATGGGTTTGGAACGGATAGCGGGCGGCATCATAGCGGAAGGGGCGGCGGCAGAACGCTAATATTTTGCAAGGCGGGGATAACGATTTGGCAAAGAATCCGCCGCAAGGACGTTTTATACTACGCGTCGCAGGCAGCGCATGACAGTCTGTGTTTCTTTTCAACTTTCAGGAGTTTACGATGAAAATCTGGTTCCCCGCCGCAGCCGCTTTACTGGCGCTCGGTTTTTCCGCATCAGTTTCCGCCGCCCAGGTCAGCTATCAGTGTCAGGGCAATAAAAAAGTAACGGTCAACTACGCCTTCAACAAGCAGGGTATCCCGACCAGCGCCACCGCCACGCTGAAAGGCAAGGCGCGCGTGATGAAGTACGATTTGAACCGCTCCGACAACGTCGATACCTATTTCAGCGGCGCGGGCTATGAAATCAGCACCGCCAACATGGATTCCGCCAACTACCGCGAACAGCCCATCATGATTTTCGCGCCGGGCAGCCAGATTCTCTTCAAGGATTGCAGCCCGACAGCAGGCGGTGCACCCGCAGCAAGCGACAAGCCGGTTAACGCCAACAAGGTGACCAAATCCGGCACGGTTTCCTATATGTGCGAAGCCGACCGCCCACTGCGCGTGACCTACAGCTTCAACGGTGCCGGTGTGCCGGTCAAGGCCGATGCCACGCTGAAAGGCAAGAAGGTGACAATGAAATACGACCTGAACCGCTCCGACAACGTTGACACCTATTTCAAGGGCGCGGGCTACAACCTCAGCACCGCCAACATGAATGCGGACAATTTCCGCGACCAGCCGGTGATGATTACCGGGCCGAACAACCAGATTGCCTATAAAGACTGCGAACCCGCGCAGTAAGGATGAAGCCCCGCCAAGCGGGGCTTTTTTATGGCAGGCGGGCGATATAATGCCCGCCTCTTCCCGCTTTGGTGCCCCATGCAAATCGTCCTCGCCTCCGCCTCCCCCCGCCGCGCCTTCCTCCTGCAAATGCTCGGTTTCGATTTCACCACCACCGAGCCCGCTGTCGATGAAACCCCGCAACCGGGCGAAACCGCGCCGGAGCTGGTCTTGCGTCTGGCCTGCGCCAAGACGGAAACCGCCATGCCCGATTTTCCCGAGGCGCTCATCATCGCCGCCGATACCGTCGTGTCCTGCGACGGCGTCATCCTTGTCAAGCCGCAGGACAATGCCGAGGCGCTCACCATGCTGCGCCGGCTCTCCGGGCGGCAGCATCAGGTCTTCACCGGGCTTGCCATGCGCTGCCGTCATGACCTCTTCACCCACGTCGAGTGCAGCAGCGTGACCATGCCGGCGCACCCCGACGCCCTCCTGCGCGCCTATCTCGCCAGCGGCGAATCGCTGGGCAAGGCGGGCGGCTACGGCATTCAGGGGCGCGGCGGTGTGCTGGTTTCCGCCATCACCGGCGATTTTTACAATGTGGTGGGGCTGCCGCTGCAAGCGCTGTGGCAGGGATTCTGCGAGCTGGGTTGCAGCGGCGAGTTTTTGCAGGCGCTAGGGAGTTGAGATGGCAGACAACGCAACGGCAAGCACCGAAATCCTCATCAACCACACGCCTTATGAGACCCGCGTCGCCCTGCTTGGCGACGGCGTATTGCAGGACATTTTCGTTGAACGCGAGCGCAAGCGCGGCATCGTCGGCAACATCTACAAGGGCAAAGTACAGCGCGTCCTGCCGGGGATGGACGCCGCCTTTATCGACATCGGCCTGGAACGCGCCGGTTTCCTGCACGTCAAGAACGTGGTGCGGCGCGGCGACAAGCCGCCGGCGCGCATCAGCGAGGTGATGCGCGAAGGGCAGTCGTTCCTGGTGCAGGTGCTGAAAGACCCCATCGGCAGCAAAGGCGCGCGCCTCACCATGGAAATCTCCATCCCCTCGCGCTTCCTCGTCTATCTGCCAAACGCCGCCGACATCGGCATCTCGGCGAAAATCTCCTCCGAAGAACAGCGGCAAAACCTGCGCGAGGCCGTGGCCGGCTTTCACGAAGGCAAACAGGGCGGCTTTATTGTCCGCACCGCGATTGAATCCGCCGACCTCTGGGCGATGCGCGCCGACATGCAATACCTGCAACGCGTCTGGGAAAACATCCTGCAACAGCAGCGCCAGTCCCGCCCCGGCACCCTCATCTACGCCGAACTGCCGTTGTATCAAAAAGTGCTGCGCGACTACGTGACCCCGGAAGTGCGCCGCATCGTGGTTGACCACCCCAACGCCTACAAACAGATGCGGGCTTTTGCCGATAACTTCCTCGGCAACATGGCGGCCAGCCTAGAACTCTACGATGGCGACCGCAGCCTGTTCGAGCGCTATGGCATCGAAGAAGAAATCGCGCTGGCGCTGAAACGCCACGTCGCCCTTAAATCCGGCGGCTACCTCATCATCGACCAAACCGAGGCGATGACCACTATCGACGTCAATACCGGCGCCTTCGTCGGCAAGCTCTCGCAAGACGACACCATCTACAAAACCAACCTCGAAGCGGCGCGCGCCATCGCCCGCCAACTGCGCTTGCGCAACCTCGGCGGCATCATCATGCTGGATTTCATCGACATGAATACCCCCGAACACCAGCAGGGCGTGATGAATGCGCTGCTCGACGCGCTCGCCGGCGACCGCAGCAAATACACTATCAGCCCGCTCTCGCCGCTCGGCATCATCGAAATGACGCGCAAACGCACGCGGGAAAGCCTGCGCCAAGTGATGTGCGAACCCTGCCCCGCCTGCGGCGGGCGCGGCTATGTCAAGACCATCGAGACCATCACCTACGAACTCTTCCGCGACCTCATGCGCGAAGCGCGTGATTTCAGGCCGAAGATGATGACCATCGTCGCTGCGCTCGATCTCATCGACTTCATCCGCGAAGAAGAATCGCTGACCTTCTCCGACCTGCAAGCGCTCTTGAAGATCCCCATCCGCCTGCACGTCGATTCCGCCTACCGCCACGGGCAGTACGACATCGCGCTGGGATAAGCCGCACGCCGCCAAAACAAAGAAAGCGGGGCGAACCCCGCTTTACCTCCGGCTTCATGCGTCCGCTTCGAGATTTCCCGCACGCCGCCGCAGGATTTGCCGGCGGCTATTCCCGAATGGTGGTGTGGATGGCGACGGTGTCCGCCGTGGCATCCGCCGCGAAGTAGTGCCGCCCGTTGAAGGCAAGGGTGTCGCCCGC
Organism: uncultured Cardiobacterium sp.; assembly: GCF_938028825.1. GTDB lineage: Bacteria > Pseudomonadota > Gammaproteobacteria > Cardiobacteriales > Cardiobacteriaceae > Cardiobacterium. The sequence continues at coordinate 38,886 of NZ_CALIZP010000049.1, forward strand.
GTGCAGCGGGTGTTTCTCGCCGTCATCAAGGACAACGTCCAGCCCGCCGCTCAGCACGGTTACGATCACGTCCTGCCCGGGGTGGTTGTGACGCGCGATGCTGCCGCCCGCATGTAGGACGATGCGCTCGACACTGCCGTGGCCGTTGGCAAAAACTTCGCCTTCGCCGTTCAGGATAGTGCCTGCCTGTGTGCTCATAATATCCTCCAAGTGGTTGTTTGCCTTATTCTTTCACCAGGGTAATAACGACCAGCGCGTCATCGGTGGCTTCGCCGGCGATGAAGTTTTTGCCGTTGAAAACGAGGGTGTCGCCCGCTTTCAGCTCATGCACTTCGCTGTCGTTCAGGGTCACTTTGATGGCACCCTGCATGACGTTGAAGATGATGTCTTCGCCTTCGTGGTTGTGCTTGTCGATTTTCTCGCCCTTTTTCAGCGCCTTGCGCACGACTTTGCCGTGGCCGTTTTCAAAGACCTTGCCTTCGTCGGCAAGCACCTTGCCGACGGGATCGGCAGCAAAACCCGGCAGGACGAGGGCGGCGATGGCGGTGGCGATGAGGACTTTTTTCATGGATGTCTCCGGTTGTGAATGGAAGCCCGACTATACGCCCAAATGCGAATCCCTGACATTCACATTTGTCATGCCGTTATGTGGAAAAGTTATTTTCTTCACAGCGGCAGTTTTTTTGCCGCGCAAACAGGGGGATGCGGATGTAAATTTGCGTGCCGCCCTGTTTATTTGTCACAATATCGGTTCTTATTTACCGAGAACAATCATGACCGCCATCCGCCGCTTTTTCACCGTCCTCCTGCTGCTGTGCTGCCTGCCCGTCTGCGCCCAGGATTATCGGGCGTTTGCCGAGGACATCGCCGCCCGCCTGGATGAAGCCAACACGCTGTATCAGGCGGACAAGGTTGATGAAGCGAAGGAAAAGGTGCAGATGGCCTACTTCGAGGTGTTCGAGAATCTGGAAGGGCCGATCCGCATCAATATTTCCGCGAAGAAAAGCGCCGAGATGGAAGCGGAATTCGGTGCCATCCGCCGCATGATCGGCAAGGGCGAGCCGAAAGATGCGGTTGCCGCCCGCTTGCAGGCGCTGCGCGACGAGGTGCGCGCGGTGGTGCCGACGCTGGAAAGCGGGCACAAGCTGGTCGCGCACGGCTCGCACAGCGCGCTGGAAGGCATCGACCCCGGCTGGGCGACAGCGTATCAGGCGATTGACGACAATCTCGCCGCCGCCGTCAGCGCCTTCGAGAAGAAAAACCCCGCCGAGGCAAAGGCGCGCATCCAGCAGGCGCAGTACGACGGCTTCAAGAACAGCGACATGGAAACCACCATCCGCATGCAGAAATCGGCGCGCGCGGCAGAAGTCATCAACCGCGAGTTTGCCGCGCTGATGAAGCAGGCGGAAAGCGACGACAACATCAGCACCTTCGGTTACAGCGTGACCACGTTGCTGGACGACGTGCAGGAAGCGCTGCAAGGCGTGCCCGCGCCGGTCGCCGCCGCTGCCGCCGCAGACGACACTGCCACCGCCGACAGCGGCAAGGACTGGGCGGCGGTGCGCGCCGAACTCTTCACCGCGCTGGGCGAGGCGAAAGCCGCCTATCAGGCGGGCGACGCGAAGAAAGCCGCCGGCATGGTGCAGGATGCCTACTTCGACATCTTTGAAGCCAGCGGCATGGAAAACGCCATCGGCGCGCGCGATGTGAATTTCAAAACCGAACTGGAAGGGCATTTCACCAAGCTCGTCGGCCTGATGAACGCGGGCAAGGGCGAAGCGGCCATCCAGGCGGAAATCACCGCCTTTTCCGTCAACATGGACAAAGCCATCACCCTGCTCGGCGGCAGTACCACCGGCATCGCCCTCTTCATCGCCAGCCTCACCATCATCCTGCGCGAAGGGCTGGAAGCGCTGCTCATCGTCGCCGCCGTCATCGCCTACATCCACAAAAGCGGCCACAGCGACAAACAGAAAGTCATCACCGGCTCGGTGCTGTGGGCGCTCGCCGCCAGCGTCGTTACCGCCCTGCTCTTCAAATGGCTGCTCGCGAATGCCGCCGCCGGGCGGGAAATCCTCGAAGGCGTCACCATGCTGATTGCCACCGCCATGCTCTTCGGCATGAGCTACTGGCTGCTGTCGAAAGTCGAAGCGCAGCACTGGAAAGCCTATCTGCAAAAGAAAATCGGCACCTCGCTGTCGCAAGGCTCGCTCATCGGCCTGTGGCTGACCAGCTTCCTCGCCGTCTATCGCGAAGGCGCGGAAACCGTCCTCTTCTACTTCGCGCTTGCCGCCGAAGCGAAAACCGCGCTTGATTACGGCTACCTCGCCGGCGGTTTCGCCGTCGGCGTCATCGCCCTTGCCGTCATCTACCTCATCATGCGCTACAGCGTGGTGCGCCTGCCGCTCAAACCCTTCTTCATGTTCACCGGCATCTTCATGTACCTGATGGCCTTCATCTTCGCGGGCAAAGGCGTCGGCGAACTCATCGAAGGCAAAGCCTTCACCCCGACGCTTATCGGCGACGGCACCCTCTTCCCCGCCTGGATGAACAGCTGGCTCGGCATCGCCCCCTACTGGGAAACCCTCCTGCCGCAAATCGTGCTGCTGCTCGCCGCCCTCTTCGCCCTGTGGGTGCTGTTCTTCCGCAACAAGGCACCCGCCACCCAACCCGCGTCGAATGAATAAAAAATCCGTAACCAGACGCACCGCCGCAGGCAGTACAAACAGTACGGCAGGCGGTGCCACACCGTTACGGGTTTCTAGCCCTTTGACGATGATGATTCCACAAACCGCTCGTAAACCTTATAGGAGGTACCAATGAGCATCAAAAAAACCGCACTGGCTGCTGCCATGCTGCTGACCGCCACCGGCGCCTACGCCTTCACCGAATATCCGGCAGGTGAACCGCAAACCATCAACGAGATGGAAATTGCCGCCGTGTACCTGCAACCGATCGACATGGAACCGCGCGGCATGGGGCTGTCGGCGGCTGAAGCCGACATCCACCTCGAAGCGGACATCCACGCCACCAAAGGCAACAAAAACGGCTTTGGCGAAGGCGAATGGATGCCGTACCTGACCATCACCTACACCCTGGAAAATCTCGACACCAAAGAAAAACAGGAAGGCACCTTCATGCCGATGGTCGCCAGCGACGGCCCACACTACGGGCAAAACATCAAAATGCTCGGCGTGGGCAACTACAAGGTGACCTACCACATCGAACCGCCGCCGAAGGCCGGGATGCACCGCCACACCGACGCAGACACCGGCGTGGGCAAATGGTGGAAACCGTTCGACGTATCTTACGAATTCAAATACACCGGCCTCGATCCGGCAAAAGGTCAGCCTTCACCGAAAGTGAACAACTGATTGCCGCAGGGCATAAAAAAACGGGCGCGAAGCCCGTTTTTTATGCCCGTGCCGGCGTGGTAGCCGGAGTTTTGGTAGCGGTAATTATGGCGTGATGTCGCCTCTGGTGCCGTGGAAGTGCAGGATCTTTTCTTCGGGGTAGCTTGTTTGCCCTTCCGGGGTGGTAGCGTCGTAATTGACATTGCCCACGATTTCTTCCGCGTTCGGCCCGGCGATGCCCAAGGTATAGGTATCTATGCCGACATAGCGGCCACCGGTATCTTCAATGCTGGCCGTGCCGCCATAAACACCATAGGCATTGAGATTGCCAAATTCATCATCTGTCTTTTGCCAAATGGGGGCGTCTTGCAGGGCGATACGGCCCAGATTGCGCGAGGCGCTGATTTCCCCGCTCCCACGACGGGTGCCGAAATCAATGGTGTAGCGCAGATTGGCGTCGTTGGCGGCGTCATAGTTGAAGGCACGGCCAGTATAGGTGGCTTTGCCGGCAGACGGCAGTTGTCTGGTGGGATCGAGATAATTCAGATATAGCGCGCGATTGCTCCAGTCCTTTAGTACGTCATTGATATAGGGCCCCGTAGTAAAGACGCCGGCATGAAATCCTTTGTAAGAACGCATAGTCTGGGTATGCGTCAGTTCCCGACCACCCGGTGCCACCGAGTGCATTTGTGCGGGGAATTCGGCAAAGCCTGCCGGCAGGGCGCCACTTTCAACGGTATATCCCTGATTCAACCTGCTGGTCGCAAACGTTGCGCCATTGCGCTTGAATTCAAAGCGTTCGCTGCCTTCGTCTTCCCAATCATCGAAAGGCATGACATAGCGCTTGTTGCCCGTGTTACCACTCACAGCATCGGGATTGTGGTTATCCACATTTGGGGTATCGCTGCCACCATTGCCGCCGCAGGCGGTAATCAGGACAAGGGTCAGGGTAGCGGTTAAGGTTTGGATTTTCATGGGGTTCCTCCCGTTGGTTATTGGAGACGATAGTGTATCCCGTGCCCCGCAGTGGAGCAAAAAACCGCCCTGGAACGGTTATCCCAAAGCCCCCGGTTATAAGCTAAGGCGGGGTACCACCGAAAGCAATAGAACGAAACCCGGCATTTACGCCGCTTGGCGGGCACAGCATTAGGGGCTGTTGACACTCAACGCCGCGGCGGCTTTTCGGCCAAAATCCGGCAGTTGCTGCGTTTTAAAATGCTCGCAAGGTATCCAACCTTACTGCGCTTTTTGCCTTACATCTGCCGTTTCTGCCGCAAAAATCCGCTGCGCAAGTCGAATGTCAACAGCCCCTAAAAAACGGGCTTCGCGCCCGTTTTTTATGCTGTTCGCCGTTATGGCAGGAAGCGGAAGATGCCGAAGGCGCTGTCCACATGGAAATCCGGTTGCGGCGTGTTCGGGTTGACCCATGAAATCCACTCCATCAGCGGTTCCGCGCCGCCGCTCGGCGAGAATTCGGCGCGGAAAACACCGGTGCGCATGGTGCCGTCGCGCAGCAGTTTCAGGTCTTGCAGGGTTTGCAGCGGGATTTTGCCCTCAACGCTGTAGCCGCTCGCCGTCAGTTCGGCTTTGCTTTCCAGCCCCGGCAGGTTCCAGCTGCTGTCGAATTTGCGGTAGTAGTCGATGGCGTAGTCGTGCACCCGCCCCTGGGAATCGATTTCTATGGCGTAGTAGCGACTCATGCCGTCTTCGCCCGGGCGGTCAATCGGTTCACCTGCGAAGAAAAGCTCGACCCGGTCCTCGCCATCCACGGTGTTTTCGTCGCGCCAGTGCTCGCTGGCCAGTACCTGTTTGTCGCTGACGGCAAAGCTGAAATAGAGGTTTTCACCATTGCTGAATGCCTTGAAGACCGTCGGCGGCGCTTCTTTCGCCGCCCAGGGGTAGTGGAAACTGCCGGCGAGCGCCGGGATCTGCGCCCAGATGTCTTCATCGGCTTTGCCGTCAATGGTAACGACATCACCGCGCTTCACCACGTCGTATTGCGTCATGCCGTAATTCGGGCTGATCACCGGGGTGTGCGCCGCCCAAGCGGTACTGCCGCCGAGCAGGGCGGCGGCAAGCAGGTAACGGTAGTTCGGATTCATGCGGTTCTCCTGGTAAGAGATGGGAAGGTGCCCCAGACGGGGCAGCGGGTGGATTATAGGACGCTTGGCGCGGGCGGTTAACCACTTTCCCTTCGCGCGTGACAAAAAATGTTTCCCACAGGGAGGGTTTTCTCTGCTTTCAGAGGATTTGAGGTCTTAGAGCGTCAGTTCTTGCGGCCAAAGGATGAACAGGCCGAATCTGCCTTTTTTGACGATGCCACCCGCCACTTTGCCTTTCTCGGTGAGGACGTAGTGTTTTTTGCCCATCGCTTCTTTTTCTTCTTGCAGCCCTTGTTCGCACAGTTTGCGGTTGCAGTCTTTGCTGCTGATGCCTGTTTTCTCGGCAAGTTTGCTGGTGGTCAGGTAGGCGGTATCCGCAGGCTCCTCGTCAGTGGCAGCGGTTTGTCCGTTTTCTGTTTTTTCGATGACATCCAGTGTGATTTTGACTTCGTCACTGATGCGGATGATGCGTTGAGCCTCGGCGTAGGCATCCTGGTAGAGCGGGCCGTCGTCGCGTTCGATGTATATGCCCATTTCGTTGTTGTTGACCTGGCTGAATTCATACAGGTTCAGGCTGGTGATGATGCAGGCGTTTTCGCTGATGTAGCATTTGGCGTGCAGGTTGTGGCAGTAGCTGGTGCGGATGTAGTGCAGATTCTTCAGCCAGTTGACTTCCGCCGGTTGTAGCTCGCTTTTGCCATAGACGATGCGGATGTCTATCTTCATCCGGTCTTTGTCTTCCAGCAGTTCTTTGATGCGGTCGTTCAGTTTGAGGTAGGGGCTGATGAGGTAAAGGCGCTCGCGGCTGTTTTTGATGAGTTCTTCGAGGTAGTAGGTGGTCGCGCTGGTGTTGAGGAATTTTGTCATGTGGGGCGTCCTTGTGTTGTCCGCCTGCCGCCGGGCGGCAGGCGGTGATGCGGTCAGCAGCTGTAATAGAGCTCAAATTCGAGCGGGTGTACTTGCAGGCGCATCCGCTCGACTTCCTGACGTTTGAGTTCGATGTAGCCGTCGAGCAGGTCGTCGTTGAAGACATCGCCCTGTTTGAGGAAGGCGTTGTCCGCTTCGAGGGCGTTCAGCGCTTCTTCCAGCGAGAAGGCGACTTGCGGGATGTTGTCCGCTTCTTCCGGCGGCAGGTCGTAGAGGTCTTTGTCCATCGCCTCGCCCGGGTGCAGTTTGTTTTTGATGCCGTCAAGGCCCGCCATCAGCAGCGCGGCGAAGGCGAGGTAGGGGTTGGCGGTGGAATCCGGGAAGCGGATTTCGATGCGCCGCGCTTTCGGGTTGGTGATGTAGGGGATGCGGATGGAGGCGGAGCGGTTGCGCGCGGAGTAGGCGAGCATGATCGGCGCTTCGAAGTGCGGCACGAGGCGTTTGTAGCTGTTGATCGACGGGTTGGTGAAGGCATTGAGGGCGCGGGCGTGTTTGATGATGCCGCCGATGAAGTAGAGCGCCATGTCGGTAAGGCCGCCGTAGCCGTCGCCGCTGAAAAGGTTTTTGCCGTCTTTGTAGAGCGAGATGTGGACGTGCATGCCAGAGCCGTTGTCGCCAACCAGCGGTTTGGGCATGAAGGTCGCGGTTTTGCCGGCGGCGTAGGCGACGTTGTGGATGATGTATTTGAGTTGCTGGACTTCGTCGGCTTTGCGCACCAGGGTGTTGTAGCGCACGCCGATTTCACATTGCCCGGTCGCGACTTCGTGGTGCTGGACTTCGACGGTCTGGCCGACTTGGGTCAGCAGTTCGCACATTTCGGTGCGCAGGTCGTGCAGGGAATCGACCGGGGCGACGGGGAAGTAGCCGCCTTTGATGTTCGGGCGGTGTCCGCTGTTGCCGCTCGGCAGGTCGGCGGCGCTGTTCCAGATGCCTTCTTCGCTGACGATTTCAAACATGACTTTGTGCATGCTCGTCTGGTATTTCATTTCGTCGAAGACGAAAAATTCATTTTCGGGGCCGAAATAGGCGGCATCGGCCAGGCCGGTGGATTTGAGGTAGGCTTCGGCGCGGCGGGCAAGCGAGCGCGGGTCGCGGGCGTAGCCCTGCATGGTGTCCGGCTCGATGATGTCGCAGGTGATGTTCAGGGTTTTTTCGGCGTAGAAGGGGTCGATGTAGGCGGTTGCCGGATCGGGCATGAGGATCATGTCGCTGTTGTGGATGCCTTTCCAGCCGGGGAAGGAGGAGCCGTCGAACATTTTGCCTTCTTCGAAGAAGTCTTCATCAATGTCGGCAGGGTAGGAGACGTGGTGTTCTTTGCCTTTGCTGTCGGTGATGCGCAGGTCGAGGTATTTGATGTTTTCGTCACGGATGAGGTCGAGGATGTCGCTGGGGGTCATGGCTTTGGGCTCCGGTTGTGATGAAGCGCGGTATTATGCATGAATCCGCCCCGGGTGGGGTGCGCTACAATGGCGCTTGTTTTCTGTTTTTTTGTGAGGTTTTTATGGTTGTGACGCGTTTTGCCCCCAGCCCGACCGGTGATTTGCATATCGGCGGGGTACGCACGGCATTGTATTGCTGGCTGCATGCCCGCCAGCATCAGGGCACGTTCCGCCTGCGTATCGAGGATACGGACCGCGAACGTTCGACCGAGGCATCCACGCAGGTGATTCTCGACGGGCTGAACTGGCTCGGCCTGCATCATGACGGCGAGATTGTCTATCAGAGCCAGCGTTTTGACGCGTACAACGCGATTATCGACGGGATGATTGCGCGCGGGCAGGCATATTATTGCTGGTGTACGCCGGAAGAGCTGGAAGCGATGCGCGAGGAGCAGAAACGGCTGGGACTGCCGCAGCGGTACAACGGCAAATACCGCGACGGCGGCGAACCGGTGCCGGGCGTGACGCCGGCGGTGCGTTTCAAGAATCCGACGGAAGGCAGCGTGACCTGGCAGGACAAGGTGCGCGGCGTGGTGACGGTCAACAACAGCGAGCTGGATGATTGGGTTATCCGCCGCTCGGACGGCGCACCGACGTACAATTTCTGCGTGGTCGTTGATGATGCGGAAGCGAAGGTTTCGCTGGTGATTCGCGGCGAGGATCATGTCAGCAATACGCCGAAGCAGATAAATCTGTACCGCGCGCTGGGTTATGACGTGCCGGATTTCGCCCACGTGCCGATGATTCTCGGCGACGACGGCAAGCGGCTGTCCAAGCGGCATGGGGCGACGAATGTGCTGGATTATCGCCGCGAGGGGTATCTGCCGCCGGCCATTCTGAATTATCTGGTCCGCCTCGGCTGGGCGCATGGTGATCAGGAGATTTTCAGCATGGACGAGATGTTGCAGTTTTTCAGCATCGAGGACGTGCACAGCGCCGCATCCACCTTCAATACGGAAAAGCTGCGCTGGCTGAACCAGCATTATATGAAGGCGGTCACGCCCGCCGCTTTGCTGCCGCAGTTGTTGCCGCACTTCACCCCGCTCGGCATCACGCCGGATGAAGCGGTACTGTTGCGCGCCATCCCGCATTATCAGGAACGCGCCAAAACCTTGAAGGAAATGGCGGAAAACATGGCGTGGCTGTTCCAGGCGCCGCAATCGTTCCCGCCGGATGTGGCGAAAAAAGCGTTCAAAGGCGCGGATACGGTGCGGCTGTTGCAGGATTTGCAAGCACGCATCGCCGCCTTGACGGTGGTGAACGAAGAGGCGTTGCATGATGCCGTCGCCACCTGCGTGGCAGCCAACGGCGTCGGCTTCGGTAAAGTTGGGCAACCCGCACGCCTCGCCGTTACCGGCGGCGCACCATCACCCGATTTAGCCGTGACCCTGTCGCTGCTTGATCAGGCGGAAATCCTGCGCCGCCTGCAATTCGCAGCGGAATATATCACGCAAAATCAGGGGTGAACAAAATTTCCCGCAAGGGACGCAAACGAACCGTTGACGAAGGCGCGCTTTCTGCTAGAATGCGCGCCTTCCCGAATACGGGGCTATAGCTCAGCTGGGAGAGCGCCTGCATGGCATGCAGGAGGTCAGCGGTTCGATCCCGCTTAGCTCCACCAAATGTCCCCATCGTCTAGAGGCCTAGGACATCGCCCTTTCACGGCGGTAACAGGGGTTCGAATCCCCTTGGGGATGCCAATCGGCATTGCATCATTTCGGGTATCTCAATCCGGTAGTTTCCATCACATTCTGTCCCCATCGTCTAGAGGCCTAGGACATCGCCCTTTCACGGCGGTAACAGGGGTTCGAATCCCCTTGGGGATGCCAGACTGCCCCATTCACGAAGCACGCACAGGCGTGTTTTTTATTGCCCGTTTCCTGCCGCTCAAACCACATTGCCGAAGAACCGGTGGAAGCGTATATTGACGCGCTTCCGACGCGACCCGCGTCCTTGCATCACCTTCGGAGACACCATGCGCAAAATCGGCAAATCGCACAAGCTGGACAATGTTTGTTACGACATTCGCGGCCCCGTTCTGGCAGAAGCGGTGCGGATGGAACGCCAAGGCTACGACATCATCAAACTCAACATCGGCAACCCTGCGCCTTTTGGCTTCAACGCCCCCGATGAAGTGCGCGAAGACCTGATTGCCAATCTCGCCAAAGCGCAAGGATACAGCGAATCCAAAGGTGTCTTCGCCGCACGCAAGGCCATCATGCACGAGACACAACGACTCGGCGTCAAAGGCGTAACCGTTGATGACATCATCCTCGGCAACGGCGTCTCCGAGCTTATCGTGATGGCGATGCAGGCATTGCTGGACAGCGGTGACGAAGTCCTGATCCCGATGCCCGACTACCCGCTGTGGACAGCAGCGGTCAATCTTGCCGGTGGACGGGCGGTGCACTACCTGTGCGACGAAGCAAACGGCTGGAACCCGGCGGTGGACGACATCCGTGCCAAAGTGAACGCCAATACCAAAGCCATCGTCATCATCAACCCCAACAACCCGACCGGAGCGGTGTACAGCCCGGAAATCCTGCGTGAAATCGTGGCGATAGCCGAAGAACACGGCCTGGTCATTTTCTCTGACGAAATCTACGACAAAATCCTCTACGAAGATGCCAAACATACCCCGACCGCGACGCTGGTGGAAAACACCCTCTGTGTCACCCTGAACGGCCTGTCCAAAGCTTACCGGGCAGCGGGGTTCCGCTCCGGCTGGATGATCCTCTCCGGCAATCTGGCGATGGCAAAAGGCTATATTGAAGGTCTGGAAATGCTCTCCTCCATGCGCCTCTGCGCCAACGTTCCCGCGCAATACACCATCCAGACCGCTCTCGGCGGCTACCAGAGCATTTACGATCTCACCCGCCCCGGCGGACGCCTGCGCGAACAGCGCGATCTCGCCTACGAAAAAATCAGCGAGATTTCGGGGCTGACCATGGTCAAGCCGATGGGCGCGTTGTACGGCTTCGTCAAAATAGATGCCAAACGCTTCGGCATTCACAACGACGAACGCTTCATTCTTGACCTCTTGCGCAGCAAACAAATCCTGCTGGTACACGGTCGCGCCTTCAACTGGCACGCTCCCGATCATTTCCGCATCGTCTTCCTGCAATACAAGGACGACCTCAGCGCCGCCTTGGACAAACTGGCGGCATTCCTGAAAATTTACCAGCAAAAATAGCTTATTGAGAAAATAGGCGAACACCTGCTTGACGCTAAACGGCGTGCTGCTTAGAATGCGCCGCCTTGAATGTATTCCCCGATAGCTCAGTCGGTAGAGCAAGTGACTGTTAATCACTGGGTCGGCGGTTCGAGCCCGTCTCGGGGAGCCATATTTTCATACACACCTTCAATTTCCTGATTCCCCGATAGCTCAGTCGGTAGAGCAAGTGACTGTTAATCACTGGGTCGGCGGTTCGAGCCCGTCTCGGGGAGCCACACGGACATATCGTCATCGCCGCTTCATGCGGCGATTTTTATTGCCCGCTTTCCTTGTTTATAGTTGAACCGCGCCGGGGCGGCGGTAACGGCAAGAAGAATAGGTGCTTATAGTCGTTTCAAACAGAAATGATGCGGTGTTGTTGGCTCGCCTGACCGGGCACCCATAAAAACTGCTATTCACCAAGTGCAGTTCGACGGCTTTTTGGAAGGCTGCGGGATATCGGCAGGTGGGGATGTTGAGCATACAGCTGTTCATGACTCCCTCCCGGAAAAGCAAACAGCAGGTCGAACCTGCTGTTTTTGTGTGCATCAGTCTTCGCCCCACACTTCTTTGGCGATTTCTTCCACCAGCCGCACTTTCGCCCATTGCTGCGCTTCGGTCATGATGTTGCCTTCTTCGGTGGAGGCAAAACCGCATTGCGGGCTCAGGGCGAGTTGTTCAAGCGGCACGATTTTGGCGGCTTCGGCGATGCGCGCTTTCACGGCGGCCTTGTCTTCCAGTGCGGGGAATTTGGAAGTGATCAGCCCCAGGACTATGCGGCCTTTGTGCGGGTTGTCGTTGAAATATTTCAAAGGCTCAAAGCCGCCGGCGCGGTCGGTGTCGTATTCGAGGAAATAGCCGTCATACGCGGTTTGCCCGAAAAGTTCGGGGGCGACGGGGTCGTAGGCACCGCTCAAAAGATAAGACGATTTGTAGTTGCCCCGGCAGATGTGGGTGGTGATGGTCATGTCGGCGGGTTTGCCGGCGAGGATGGCCTGTACGTTTTCCAGTGCGTAGCGTTTGCTATCGGCAAAGTCGAAATCGGGCTTGCCGTAGTTGTTGCACAGCGTGCCCCAATAGACGTCGTCGATTTGCAGGTAGCGGCAGCCTGCGTCGTAAAAGGCGCGGATGGCGTCCCGGTAGGTTTGGCGCACGTCTTCGGCAAAGGCCTGTTTGCTTGCATACACGCCGGTGTCCCAGATGAAGGGATACATCAGCTGGTTGGGGCTGGGGATGGTGTACTTGACGATGCCGCGACCGCCGACGATTTCGGCCAGCGCTTGATAGTGCCGGATAAACGGATGTTCCGGATTCCACGATACTTTGCCGTTGCAGCGGGTGTTGTATTTGCGGACTTCGGTGTCTTTGAAGGCGTAGGCCTGTTCGGGGATGAAGCCTTCGATGCCGTTGAGGTTTTCGAGGAAGTCGATGTGCCACCAGGAGCGGCGGAATTCGCCGTCGGTGAGCACCTGGATGCCGGCGTCGAGCTGGTCTTGCACCAGCTTGGCGATTTCCCGGTCTTCCACGCGGGTGAGCGCGTCGCGGCTGATGTTGCCGGCGGCGAAGTCGGCGCGGGCCTGTTTGAGGGCGGCGGTACGCAGATAGCTGCCGACGGTGTCGGCGTGCAGGGGGAGGGTTTTGTGCATGAGGCAATCCTTAATGGAAGTGGGGGCGTCATGCTAGCGGGTTGTGGCGGGATTGTGCAAACGGGCTTTCCCCCATCAGTCAATCTTTGCCCGTTTCAGCCGCATCGCGTTGCCCAGCACCGACACGGAACTCAACGCCATCGCCGCCCCCGCGATGATGGGGTTGAGGTAGCCGAGCGCAGCGAGCGGGATGCCCAGCACGTTGTAGATGAAGGCGAAAAACAGGTTTTGTTTGATGTTTTTCAGGGTGGCGCGGCTGATGAGCAGTGCGTCCACCAGCTGGTTGACGCTGTGCTGCATCAGGGTGGCCGAGGCGGTATGCGCGGCGACATCCGCGCCGCCCTGCATGGCGAAGCTGACATCGGCGGCGGCGAGGGCGGGCGCGTCGTTGATGCCGTCGCCGACCATCGCCACCACTTTCCCTTCGCCTTTGAGCGCCTGCACGGCGGCGGCTTTGTCGCGCGGACTCATGTTGCCGCTGGCGTGGGTGATGCCGAGTTGCGCGGCGATGTGGCTGACGGTGCTTTGCGTGTCGCCGCTCATGATGTAGGTGGCGATGCCGTGCGCGTGCAGGCGGGCAATGGCGGCGGCGCTGTCGGCTTTCGGGGTGTCGGCGAGGGCGAAGGCACCAAGCGGGCGCCCGTCCACGGCGACGGCGACGGTGCTGGCCGTCTGCCAGACGGTGCCGAGGTCGGCCGGCAGAGTGAGGCCGCAGTAGTCGGGTTTGCCGACTTTGACCGTGCCGACGTCGGCAATCTGCGCGCGGATGCCCGCGCCGGCGTCGGTTTTGGCATCCAGGGTGGCCGGCAGGTCGAGGCCGCGCGCTTGCGCCGCCCGGATGATGGCGCGGGCGAGCGGGTGTGCGGCGTGCTGTTCGACGGCGGCGGCGAGGCGGTAGAGGTTGTCCGCGTCGCCGGCGGGGGCGTACTCGGCAACAATGTCGAGTTTTCCCTCGGTCAGGGTGCCGGTTTTGTCGAGGACGACGGCGTTGACGTGCGCGGCGGCCTCCATCGCGGCGGCGTCCTTGTAGCGGATGCCGCGCTGCACCGCTTTGCCCATGCCGACCATGATGGCGGCGGGGGTGGCGAGGCCGAGGGCGCAGGGGCAGGCGATGACGAGGACGGCGACGGCATGCATCAAGGCGCGCGTCCAGTCGCCCTGTATCAGCCAGGTGAGGATGAAGGTGGCGCAGGCGATGGCGACGACGGCCGGCACGAAAACGGCGGCGACTTTGTCGGCGATGCGCGCAATCGGTGCCTTGCTGCCCTGCGCTTCGGCGAGCGCGTTCATCATGTCGCCCAGCAGCGTTTGGCTGCCGAGCTGGGTGGCGCGGTAGATGATGCTGCCGTCGTTCATCAGCGCGCCCGCCAACACGCGGCTGCCCGCTTCCTTCGCCTCAGGCCGCGATTCGCCGGTGAGGTGGCTTTCATCCGCCCAGCCGCTGCCGCTTTCCACTATGCCGTCGGCGGCGATGCGCTCGCCGTGGTTGGCGCGGATGCGGTCGCCGATTTGCACCTGATACAGCGGCAGGGTTTGCCAGACGCCGCCGCGCTCGACCGTAACCTGCTGCGGGGTGAGTTTGAGCAGGAGGCCGAGGCTGTTCAGGCTGGATTTCTTGGTGCGGTGTTCGAGATATTTGCCCAGCGAGACGAAGCCGATGACCATCACCCCCGCCTCGAAGTAGATTTGTCCGTGCGCGTGGCCGCCGTGCGGCGCGAGGAAGAGCATGGCGGCGGAATAGAGGTAAATCGCGCCGGTGCCGATGCTGACCAGCACATCCATGTTGGCGAGCCCGCCCCGGATGCTCGCCCACGCGCTTTTGTAAAACGGCACGGCGAGCCACAGTTGCACCACGCTCGCCAGCGCAAACTGCCACAAAGGCGGCAGCATCCAATCGTGTCTGCCGACCATCATCCCCGCCATGCCGATGAGAAACGGGACGTTGATGGCAAAGAGCAGCCACAGCCGCCAGCCGATGTGTACGGTTTCTTCGGGCTGCGGCAGCGCGTCTTCCGTTTTTTCCCGCGCGCCGTAGCCGGTTTTCTCAATGATTTTGACGATGTCGGCGGCGGACGCCTTGCCGTCGTCAAACACCACCTGCGCCTCCTCGCTGGCGAAATTCACCCCCGCCGATGCGACGAAATCTTTTTTATTCAGCACCTTCTCGATGCGCGAAGCGCAGGCCTGACAGGTCATGCCTTCGATCTGGAAGCGGATTTTTTGTTGCATGGAATGTTCCTCTGTGAATGGTTGGGCGCATCTTGGGGCTTGACGCAGGGTCAGGGTCAAGCAGAAAAAACCCCGCCGGGCGGCGGGGCGTCTCTTTACAGGGAGGCGTCGTAACCGCCGTCTTCCACGGCGGCAATCAGCGCGTCAACACTGGTCTTCGCCGCATCGAACGCCACCTCGGCGCGCTTGTCGGCGAGGCTCACCGCCGCGCTTGCCACGCCGTCCACGCCTTGCAGGATTTTCGTCACGCTTGCCACGCAGCCGTTGCAGGTCATGCCGTCGATATTCAAAGTGATATGTTGCATAAAAACCTCGCTAAATCAGAAGGAAAAAGAAACGCGCGCTTGTGGGTACCCGCGTCGGGCGGCACTATAAACCTTTACCCACAGAGAAGGTCAACCCTATGCATATCAGCGATGCCGCCCGCGCCAGCGGCCTTTCCGCCAAACAAATCCGCGATTACGAAAAACGCGGCCTGCTCGCCCCCGCCGCGCGCAGCGCCGCCGGCTACCGCAACTACGACAGCGCCGACCTCGCCCGCCTGCATTTCATCCGCCACGCGCGCGCCGTCGGCTTCTCCCTGCACGACATCGCCACCCTGCTGCGTTTGCAGGAAAACCCCGGGCGGCACGCGGGCGAAGTGAAGGCGCTTACCGCCGCGCACATCGCCGCCCTGCGCGCGCGAATAGACACCTTGCAGGCGATGGTGGCGGAATTGCAGCGCTGGCACGACGCCTGCCACGGCGATGCCGCTCCCGATTGCGCGATTCTCGACGGTTTGCAGCGGGAAGGTGCCGATGCGGGCGGGGCGGCGCTTGTTGTTGAATCGCCCGGAAACGGGAATACCCCCAAATAATCTGCCCGCCACCGCGATTGGCAGGCGGGAGCCTGCCCCGCGCACGCCGTGTTATTTCCCGGCATTGGCATAGCGGCAAGCAGAAGCAGGCAGCTTGCTTGCCGGGACGGGCCTCACAGAAACGCATCCAGCACGTTGTTGAGCAGGGCGAAACCGCGCGCGGTGGTTTGCAGGCGCTGGTCAATATCCGCTTCCAGCAGGCCTTGCGCCACGAGTTTGTCCAGCGTCGGGCGGAGGTCGTCGAGGCTGAGGGCGGTGCGTTCCGTCAGGCAGGCGGTCGGCACGCCGTCTTTCAGGCGCAGGGCGTTCATCATGAATTCAAAGGCCTGTTCGTCGCGGGCGACGGTAAGCTGCTGGTCGCTATACGGGTTCCCGCCCGTTCCCGCCGCTTTTTGGTACGCCGCCGGGGCGCGGTATTTGCTGCGGCGGGTGATGATGCCGTCCCGCGTCTGTTTGCCGTGCGCGCCTGCGCCGATGCCGAGGTAATCGCCGTATTGCCAGTAGTTGAGGTTGTGGCGGCAGGGTTCGCCCGCACGCCAGGCCGAGGTTTCATACTGGCGGTAGCCACCCGCCGTCAAGAGGGCGCTGCCCGCTTCGTAGATGTCGATTTGTGTGTCGCTGTCGGGGAGGACGGGCGGGTTGGCGTAGAACGCGGTATTCGGTTCCAGGGTGAGTTGGTACCAGCTGATATGCTCCGGGGCGAGGGCAATGGCCTGGCGCAGGTCATCCAGCGCGCCGGCGACGTCCTGCCCGGGCAGGGCAAACATCACATCCAGGTTGATGCGGGCAAAGCCCGCCTGCCGCGCGAGGGTAACGGCGCGCACCGCTTCGGCACTGCTGTGGATGCGCCCCAGCGCCTGCAACTGCGCATCGGCAAAGCTCTGCACACCGATGGAGAGGCGGTTCACGCCCGCCGCACGGTAAGCGGCGAATTTTTCTTGCTCGAAGGTGCCGGGATTGGCTTCCAGGGTGATTTCGCAATCGGCGGCAAGCGGGGCGAGGCGGGCGATGCCGTCCAGCAGGCTGCCAACCGCCGCGCCGCTCAACAGGCTCGGCGTGCCGCCGCCGATGAAGATGGAGTAGATGGGGCGGCCGTCGTAATCGGCGGCGAAGTCGGCGAGCAGGTGGCGGATGTAGGCCGTTTCATCGATCTGCCCGCGCAGGGCGTGTGAGTTGAAGTCGCAGTACGGACATTTGCGCACACACCACGGGATGTGGATGTAGAGGCTTTGCGGAATGGGGTTCATGGTGTGGCGGCACACAGGCGGAAGAGTTGGGCGAAGTCTTTATTCATGTCGCCGTAGCGGAATTCGTGGTTGGGGGTTTCGTAAGGGAATTTGGCGTAGCTGTTTTGGGTGACGACGGGGTAGCGGCTGATCTGCGCACCGCTGATCCAGCCGTAAAAGGCGACGAGGCCGAGGGTGAAATCGACGAGGCCGACCACAACGTAATTTTTGCTGGCGGGATGTTGTTCCTGCGGGTAGCCGTAGGTCCAGTGATCGTTGGGCAGGTTGGGGGTGGATTTTTTCGCCACTTTGACGTCGATGGTTTTGCCGTGAATGGCGACGTCGAAGGCGTCGCTGCGCGCCCGGCTGAAATCGGTCGTGTCTTCTTGAAACGGGATGCGCTGGCTGTGCAGGAAATGGCGGAAGGCCGCTTCGCCGAGGCAGCCGATGGCGGCTTTTTCCAGCCGCAGCTCGTCGTCGTAGCCGAAGCGGGAATAGAGTTGCTGCGCCAGCATTGCTGCCGCCTTGCTCTGCGCGTAGCGCCAATGGGCGGCGAAGCGGAAGCCGTTGTCGCGGCCGATGAGGAGCATGTTATGTCTCCCCGTCGCCGATTTTCAGCACACGGAAGCCGCCGTCCCAGTTGGCGGGCAGTGGCTGTCCGTCGGCGGCGGCAGTCTGGCGGATGGCAGCGGCGGCGCGGCGCAGGCGTTCTTTGCCGATGTCGGCGATGGTGCGGTAGCCCGCCTGGCCGGCGGCGGAGTGGTGCGGCGTCCGTTCTGCCAGTTGCACCATGATGAAGCGGCGGTTGCCGCCGTCGGCGGCATTCAGTTCCATCACCGCGTGCGCCGTGGTCGCCGAGCCGGCGAAGAAGTCGAGGATGAGGCCGTCTTTGCCGACGTTGGTGTTGATGAGGTAGCGCAGGAGCGAGAGCGGCTTGGGGTAGAGTTTGTCGGAGAAGTTCGGGGTAAAGAGTTTGTCCAGCTCGCTGCTCGCGTTTTCGTTGGTGCCGACGCCGCAGTCGCGGTTGAGCAGGTTCCAGCTTTTTTCCGCCGCGTAGGCGGCTTTTTCGTAAGACGGCGAGAAGGCGCGGCTCTGGATGAAGACTTGCACCCCGGCGCGCAGTTGCGCGTCCAGATAGGGCTGCGTCCACTTGAATTTGCCGCGCAGGTGTACCGGGCGGGTGAAGACGCCGCCCTTGACGGCGGTTGCCTGTTCCAGCGCGATGTCGTAGGCGCGGGTGCCGTACATCCCCGCCGGGTAGGTGCCGTCGGGCAGTCCGGTGCGGGTGAGGTAGGCGGGGAAGACGAGGCGGCCGACGGCGTTGCTCTGGTTCATCAGGCCGTTGCTGCTTTTCGCCGCTTTCACCGTGCCCCACAGCGGCACGTCTGCCTTTTTCTGGTAGGCGAGGATGTATTCGCAGGTTTTTTTGGTTTTGCGGGAGAGGTTGGCCGGGGTCGTCGTTTTCTGCCAGCTGAAGAGTTCGATGAAGTTGGCGGCGCCGAAGAGTTCGTCGGCGATGAGTTTCAGGTTGGCCAGTTCTTTTTCGCTGATGGAGATGAAGAGGACGCCGTCGTCGGCGAGCAGGGGCCGCGCCATTTTCAGGCGGCTGTACATCATGGTCAGCCAGTTGGCGTGCAGGCGGCCGTCGTGTTCGTGGGCGTCGCCCGTCCGCCGGCGGAGGCGGCGGCGGTAGGCGTGCCGGCTTTCGGCGAAGTTGTCGTTGTAGATGAAGTCGTTGCCGGTGTTGTACGGCGGGTCGATGTAGATCATTTTCACCCGCCCGGCGTAATCCGCCTGCAACAGTTTCAGCGCGTCGAGGTTGTCGCCTTCGATGAAGAGGTTGCCGGTGCGCGCAAAATCGACGCTTTCCGTCGGGCAGGGGCAGAGGCGGTACGCAGGCGGGGCGGCGGCGGCGCGCAGGGCGGCGCGCTTGCCCGGCCAGTCGAGGTGGTAGCGCTCCGCCGTGTCTTCGATGAACGCGCCCGCCAGTTCCCGGCGCAGCAGGTCGAGATCCACGGCGGGCGCGGCGTGGCCGTGCGCGTCGCGGCTTTCGCGGATGCAGTGCGGGAAGAGGGCGGCGATTTTCGCCAGCGCAGGGTTGTCGTGTCCCGTCATCATGGGCGGCGGGCGGGGTTATTCATAGCGCCACTCGGTGCCGTGCGCGGTGTCTTTGAGGATGATGCCCTGCGCGGCGAGTTCGGCACGGATGGCGTCGGCGCGGGCGTAGTCTTTCGCCGCTTTGGCGGCGTTTCTTTCGGCGATGCGGGCGGCGATGGTCGCTTCATCAAGACTGCCTTCGCCTTTGAGGTAGGCGGCGGGGTCTTGTTGCAGGATGCCGAGGCGATCGCCGAGTTGTTTCAACGTCGCGGCGAGGTGTTTTTCGCCGCTGTTGATGCGCCGCGCGAGGTCGAAGAGGACGGCGAAGGCTTTCGGTGTATTGATGTCGTCGTTCATCGCTGCTTCAAAGGCGGCGACGGCGGCGGTGTCCGGTGCGCCATCGGGCGGCTGTTTGTCGAGGGCGGTGTAGAGGCGGGTCAGCGCTTTTTTCGCTTCATCGAGCGCGGCGTCGCTGTAATTGAGCGGGCCGCGATAGTGGCTGGCGAGGATGAAGGTGCGCAGGGTTTCGCCGTCGTAGTGCTTAAGCACGTCGCGCACGGTGAAGAAGTTGCCGAGCGATTTGCTCATTTTTTCGTCGTTGATTTGCACGAAGCCGTTGTGCAGCCAGTAGTTGACGTGTTTGTGGCCGCAAGCACCTTCGCTTTGCGCGATTTCGCATTCGTGGTGCGGGAATTTGAGGTCCATGCCGCCGCCGTGGATGTCGAAGTGTTCGCCGAGGGCGGCGGCGCTCATCACCGAGCATTCGATGTGCCAGCCGGGGCGGCCTTGGCCCCAGGGGCTGTCCCAGGCGGGTTCGCCCGGCTTCGCCGCTTTCCACAGCACGAAGTCGAGCGGGTCGTTCTTCGCTTCGTTCACCGCGATGCGCTCGCCGGCGCGCAGGTCGTCGAGGCTGCGGTTGGCGAGTTTGCCGTAGCCGGGGAAGCTGCGCACGGCGTAGTACACGTCACCGTTGTCCGCCGCGTAGGCGTGGCCTTTTTTGATGAGCGTTTCAATCAGGGCAATCATGCCGGGCACGGCGTCGGTGGCGCGCGGCTCGTCATCAGGCGGCAGGCAGCCTAGCGCTGCTTCGTCTTCGTGCATGGCGGCGGTGAAGCGCTCGGTGAGGTCGGCGATGGGCTCGCCGTTTGCGGCGGCGCGGGCGATGATTTTGTCGTCGATGTCGGTGATGTTGCGCACGTAATGCAGCTCATAACCGAGGGCGCGCAGGTGGCGGGCGATGGTGTCGAAAACGACCATCACGCGCGCATGGCCGATGTGGCAGTAGTCGTACACGGTCATGCCGCAGACGTACATGCCGATTTTCCCTGCGTGCAGCGGGTGGAAGGGTTCTTTCTGGCGGCTGAGGCTGTTGTAAATCTGTAATGCGCTCATGGTGCTGTGTTTCCCGGATTGTAAAGTTTGTTAGTATAAACGCCCCTTGAAACCTAAGGAAAAACCCATGACCAAACGGCTACTTTGCCTCGCTTTTTTTGCCGTCGGCAGCGCTTTCGCCACGCCGACCGCCGTCATCCACACCTCAAAGGGCGACATCACCGTCGAGCTTGATGAAGACAAGGCCCCCGCCACCGTCGCCAATTTCCGCCGCTACGCCGAAGACGGCTTTTACAACGGCACCATCTTCCACCGCGTCATCCCCGGCTTCATGATCCAGGGCGGCGGCCACACCGCCGACTTGCAGGAGAAACCGGCGCGCGAGCCGATCGCCAACGAAGCGCACAACGGCCTGAAAAACGCGCGCGGCACCATCGCCATGGCGCGCACCAGCAACCCGCATTCCGCCACCTCGCAGTTCTTCATCAACCTCGTCGATAACGACGCCCTGAACCCCGGCGGTGCGGACAGCTACGGCTACGCCGTCTTCGGCAAAGTCACCGACGGCATGAATGTGGTGGATGCCATCGCCAAAGTGCCGACGGTGAAACGCCCGCCGCATGCCAACGTGCCGCAAGAGGCCGTTACCATCGAATCCGTTGAAATCCTTCCCGAAAAAAGCAAAGAGGCCAAACGCAAATGATCCGGTTCATCACCAACCACGGCAACATCGACATCGAACTCGACTTCGACAAAGCCCCCGCCACCGCGCAAAATTTCCAGCAATACGCGGAAGACGGCTTCTACAACGGCACCATTTTCCACCGCGTCATCCCCGGCTTCATGATTCAGGGCGGCGGCATGGCAAGCGGCATGAAAGAAAAGCAAACCCGCGCCCCGATTGCCAACGAAGCCGACAACGGCCTGAAAAACGCGCGCGGCACCCTCGCCATGGCGCGCACCAGCGACCCGCACTCCGCCTCGGCACAGTTCTTCATCAACCTCGTGGACAACCACTTCCTCAACCACACCAGCAAGACCAACGCCGGCTGGGGCTACGCCGTCTTCGGCAAGGTCGTCGCCGGCATGGACATCGTCGATAAAATCGCCACAGTCAAAACTGGCCGCAGCGGTATGCACAGAGACGTGCCGCTGGAAGACGTGGTGATTGAGAAGACGGAAATCCTCTAAACACCCCGACGCAGGGCGGGCATCAGCCCGCCCCTTTTTCATTGGCATCCACCGGAACCCCCGTGGCGGAATACTTCCTCGCCGACATCCACCTCAGCGCCGAGCGGCCCGGCATCACCGCCGCCTTCCGCGCCACCCTCGCCGCCCTCGCCCGCGATGCCGCCGCCGTGTACATCCTCGGCGACCTCTTCGACTACTACCTCGGCGACGACCTCACCACCCCCCTGCAACAGGACACCGCCGCCGCCCTCGCCGCCCTGCCCTGCCCCGTTTACTACCAGCACGGCAACCGCGACTTCCTCCTCGGCGACGCCTACGCGCGCGCGGCGCACATGACCATCCTGCCCGAACGCCACCGCCTGAGCCTCGGCGGCAAAACCGTCCTCATCGAACACGGCGACCTGCTCTGCACCGATGATCACGGCTACCAACGCCTGCGCCGCATCCTGCGCTGTCGCTACCTGCAACGCCTCTACTACCGCCTGCCCGCGCGCTGGCGCCGCGCCATCGCCGAAAAACTGCGCGGGCAAAGCCGCGAGCGCACCCGCCGCAAAACGCCGCGCATCACCGACACCAATCCCGCCGCCATCCGCCGCGTCCTGCAAGAACACCAGGCAGAAATCCTCATCCACGGCCACACCCACCGCCCCGCCGTGCACCCGCTGCCGGACGGCAAAACCGTGTATGTCCTCGGCGACTGGCACCCGCATGGGCAAATCCTCTGCCACGACGCGGACGGCTTCCGCCTCATCGACAGCGCCAGCCTGCCGCCGTTATAGTCGTTTCAAATAGACCTGATCTTGCCTGACGAGCCCAGTACACGCCGCTTGGCGGGGTCAGGTTTTATCCCGCTTGGCGGGGTCAGGTTTTATCCCGCTTGGCGGGGTCAGGTTTTATCCCGCTTGGCG
>NZ_CALIZP010000050.1 GCF_938028825.1 uncultured Cardiobacterium sp.
CCCCTCCCCCAATGGGGGAGGGGCTTTTTTGTCGTGTACGAAGGAAACGGCTATAAAAAAGCGCCCCTTTGGGGGCGCTTCGCTTTTGGTAAAAGCCGCTTACCGTGCGGAATCGACGATGCGTTTGCCGAAGAACAGCGCGCAGGCGGTGAAGGCGGCGAGGCCGATCCATTCCGCTGCCCTGTCCCAGTTGGGCAGGTTCAGCGCCAGCGGGGCTTCGGAACCACCGCTGGTGGCGGAAATCACGATAATCAGGGCGACGATGACACCAACCAGGCTTTCACCAACAATGAGCCCGGCGGCAAAAAGCGTACCGGTGCGGTCGGCCTTTTTCAGCGCAAGTTCGCGGTCGGCGGTGTGGCGTTTGCGTACTAGCCCTATGGTGACTGCGCCGAGGACGGCACCGATAATCAGCGGCGGGGTCAAAGACGGCGGCAGGAAGATGCCCATGCCGATGGCAAGCGGCGGCAGGCTGCGGCGGCCGTTGGTGATTTTCCTCAGGATGAGGTTGATGACGATGGCGGCCGCGCCGACGCCTAGACCGATGAGGACGAAGGTCCATTGCAGTTTGCGGGTGAAGATGCCGGTGGCGATTTGCGCCATGATGGTGGCCTGCGGGGCGGAGAGGGCATGGTCGGCATTCATGGTGTCACGCGGCAGCACGGCACCGAGCTCGTTAAACGGCGTCTGGAAGCCGTAGGAGTTGTAGAGCAGGTCGAGCACCGGGGCGAGGACGAGCGAGCCGACGATGACCCCGATGATAAGCGCGACCTGTTGCCGCCACGGTGTGGCTTTGAGCAGGTAGCCGGTTTTCAGGTCTTGCAGGTTGTCGTTGGAGATGGACGCTGCGGAGATGACCGCCGTGCCGCAGAAAAGTACCAGCGCAATCATGAACTGGCTGTTGCCTTCCTGCATGCCGAGGAAGCCCGTCATTTCGCTGAGCAGCAGCAGCACCAGCGAGATGATGAGGGTGGAGACGATACCGATGCCGGAAATCGGGCTGGAAGAGGAGCCGATGAGGCCGGCCATGTAACCGCAGGCGGCGGCGACGAGGAAGCCGATGATGAAGGTCAGCAGCACGCAGGCGATGATGAGGATCCAGGCAGTGCTTTGCGGCATTTCGACGCGGCCGACGAAGTAGCGGAAGCAGAAGAAAAGCAGGATGGCCATTGCTACCATCCAGAAAATCATCGCTTTCGGCGAGAGGTTGGTTTCCGCGCGGTGTTCCGCCAGTTCCGCCTTGCTGCCGCTGAATGCGGTGAAGGAGATTTTCAGCCCTTCCATCATCGGCTTGAAGAGGGTGATGAGCGTCCACACGGCGGCGATGGCGAGCGTGCCGGCGCCGATGAAGCGGACTTTGCTCTTCCAGATGGTGGTGGCGAAATCCATGATGGTGGTGTCGGCAGGCAGCGGCGTGTGTGCGGTGATGTACGGCACGATGCCGAACCAGGTCAGGCACATGCCGATAAGGATGGCGATACCGCCGGCAAGACCGACCAGATAGCCCGCGCCGAGCAGGGCGAAGGAGAAGCCCATCGGTGCCTGGAAGATGGCTTTGCCGCTGGTGAACCAGAAGCTGGCGCTGTCGGCGATGATGCGGAAACCGGCGGTGCAGAAGCTCATCACCCCGGCAATCACGCCGCCGGTGATGATTTCCTTGATGCCGCTGCTGGTCTGCCCTTCGATCTTGTCGTCAAAATGCGGATCGGGGCAGCCGACTTTGAGGATTTCCGCCGCAGCGACGCCTTCCGGATAGGGCAGGTCGGTGTGCACCACCATGGCAAGACGCAGCGGGATGGTGAAGATGACGCCGAGAATGCCGCCGCCGATGGCGACCAGCGTCGTTTGCCAGAAGGGGAAGCCTGCCCAGTAGCCGATCATGAGCAGGCCGGGGGTGACGAAGATGATGTTGGAAATGGTGCCTGCGGCGGAGGCCTGGGTCTTGACGAGGTTGTTTTCCAGAATGTTGCTGCCGTGTGCAAATTTGAGGACAACCATGGAAATGACCGCCGCCGGGATGGTCGAGGCAAACGTCATCCCGACTTTGAGGCCGAGATAGACGTTGGACGCAGTGAATATGACCGTAAGCAGGGCGCCAAGCACCATACCGCGCAGCGTCAGCTCGCGGTAATCGGCAAACGGATCATGGGATGCTGTTTGTGACATAGAAAAGTCTCCTGATGATGTTCAGGCGTTATTCTGTCCTGCACCTTAACAAAAGTCAATGTAAATCCACATAAAAAAACGTGATTAACACGGTAAAGAACGATACGTTTGTGGAAATTTGTGTGTATTCACATCCCGGATGCGTGCAAATTGCCGCCGGGCGGCTCTCGCTCACCGCCTGAACGAGCGGAGGAAATGTTGCGGCGCGGAGGCGGCGTTGCGTCATCCGCGCAGGGAATCCCGCTTGCAGAGGCGTTCCGGCAGCATGACTTCCTCGATGTGCGCCGCGCCGCTTGCCAGCATGAGCAGGCGATCCACGCCTAGGGCGACACCGGCGCAGTCCGGCAGGCCATGCGCGAGGGCGGCGAGGAAGTCTTCATCAAGCGGGATTTGCGGCAGCCCCGCCTGCACGCGGGCGCGATTGTCGGCAAGGAAGCGGGCGCGCTGTTCGGCGGCGTCTGCCAGTTCCCAGAAGCCGTTGCACAGTTCCATGCCGTCGATATAGAGCTCGAAGCGGGCGGCGACCGCTTCGCCGTCGGCGTTTTCGATGATGCGCGCCAGCGCCGCCTGAGAAGGCGGGTAGTCGCAGATGTATTCCAGCGCGCCGCGCCCCAGCTGCGGCTCGATGTAGTGGCTGTAAAGGAGATCAAGCATGGCGTCGCGCGTCAGCGGCCAAGCGGCGCTTTCCGGGATGTGCGCGGTGGCCAGGCGGCGGATGGCGGCGTCGTCGGCGTGGTGGATGTCGATACCGAAGCGGTCGCGGAAGAGGGCGGGGTAGGGGGTGCGGCGCACCGGCCGGTCGCGGCTGGCGGGCAGCAGGGCATGGACAAGGGCGGTTACTTCGTCCATGAGGCGCAGGTGGTCGTAGCCGCAGCGGTACCATTCGAGCAGCATGAATTCGCGGCGGTGTTTGCGCCCTTCTTCTTCGCCGCGAAAGACGTGCGCCAGTTGGTAGAGGTCGCCCGCGCCCGCCGCGAGCAGGATTTTCAGCGCGTATTCGGGCGAGGTTTGCAGATAGCCGCCGTCGGCAGCAAGCGGGACGAGTTGCGGGTCGGTAACGCCGCAGGCGCGCAGTTGCGCGGTGTCGGCTTCGATGACGCCGCGCGCGGCGAAGAAGGCGCGGATGGCGGCGAGGAAATCGGCGCGCCGTTGCAGGCGCTCACGTAGGAGATGGGTCATGGCGGGTCAGCGGAGTTCCCGCAAGCGTTTTGCCGCTTCTTCATCGCCCTGCGCGGCGGCTTTTTCCAGCCATTGCCGCGCCTGCGGCAGGTCGGCGGCATCGCCCCGGCTCAGGAGGTCGCCGAGGCGGGATTGTGCGTAGGCGTCTTCCGCCTCGGCCTGCGGCCGCCAGGTGGCAACCGCTTTGTCGCGCCAGATGCCGGCCTGCGCCGCATCGCCCAGGCGGACGGCGAAGTTGTACAGATAATCCAGCGCCATGCCGGTCAACAGGCCGTCTTTCCCGTCTGCCGCCACGCGCTCGTACCAGTAGCGGGCGCGGCCGTCATTTTTTTCCTGTGCGTAAACTGCGGCGACCTGGAAACGGATGGCGGTATCGCCATGCGCCGCCGCCTCTTCGCGCCAGTGGACGGCCTGCGCCGGGTCTGCCGGCAGCGCCCCGTCGCCGCCGTACATATCGGACAGGTCCAGCATCGCCTTTGCCAGCCCTTCGGCGGCGAGCGCCTGCATGATGTCCGCCGCCCGCGCGTCCTCGCGCACGCCCGCGCCCAGCAGGTACATTTGCGCCAACTGGTAGCGCGTTTCGGCATCCGCCGCATGGATTTGCACGTCATAGAGCGGATAGGCGCCGCCGGGCAGGGTTTGTGCGGCGCGCGAATACCAGATTTCCGCATGTTCGCCGCTCACCGGCACCCCCTTGCCTTCCGAGTACTGGTCGGCGATGCGCAGTTGCGCGAGGGTGTTGCCGTGTTCCGCAAGCGGCAGGAAGGCCGCCAGCGCCTCGCTGTATTTGCCGTCGCGATAGCGTTGTTCCGCCTGCTGCCAGCCCTGCCACTGCGAACGGGTCGCGTCCGAGCCCGCCTCACGCGCGAAGATGCCCCACAACTGCCCCAGTCTGGCGGCGGCCAGCGGCTCGCGCGGGAAGGTTTGCATGTATTCGTTATAGGCGGGCCAGAAGTATCCCGCCGCATAGATGTCCTGCGGGTCGTCCTGCCAGAGTATTTCCGCTTGGGCGCTGCTTGCCGCGCAGGCGAGGAAAAGGCTGAGGATGTGCTGTTTTTGCATGGGTTTTCCCGGATGGATGGAGGATGGCGGTATGGTAAGGCGGCGCAGGGTTGCCGACGCTTACGGATAGGTTAGAGACCATCCCAAGCGGGGCCTGCGCACCCGGTTGGTAGGGGATAAACGCCGGAACGGGCATAATGTCGCCCCTTTTTTCCAACTTACCCATAACCATGAGAAAACAAGACAACTGGACTTCCCGCCTCGGTTTCATCCTTGCCGCCGCCGGTTCCGCCATCGGCCTCGGTGCCATCTGGAAATTCCCCTACACCGCCGGCACGCACGGCGGTGCGCTGTTTTTCCTGCTCTTCACCGTGATGACCTTCCTCGTCGCCGCGCCGGTGCTGGTCGCCGAATTCGTCATCGGCCGCCACAGCCGCCACAACGCCATCCAGGCCTTCCACCGCATCCGCCCCGGCAGCGCCTGGCCGCTGGTTGGCTGGCTCGGCGTCATCACCTGCTTCGTCCTGCTCTCGTTTTACAGCGTGGTCGGCGGCTGGGTCATCGCCTACATCTACCACGGCTTGACCGGCGACCTGAGCGCGGGCATGGATTACGGCAACTTCTTCGCCGCGATGATCGCGAATCCCGGCGAGGCCGTCCTCTTCCAGGGGCTGTTCATGGCCGCCACCATCTACGTCGTCAGCGCGGGCGTCAGCCAGGGCATCGAAAAGGCGAACAAATACATGATGCCCGCCCTCTTCATCATGTTCCTGCTCCTTGCCGTGCGCTCGCTCACCCTGCCCGGCGCCTGGCAGGGCGTGGTTTTCCTGCTGAAACCCGACTGGTCGAACTTCACCGGCGAAACCCTGCTCGCCGCGCTGGGTCAGGCATTTTTTGCCCTCAGCATCGGCGTCTCGGTGATGATTACCTATGCTTCCTACCTGCGTGACGACTACGACCTTTTGCGCAGCGCCAACAGCGTGGTGTGGATGAACCTCGCCATCTCGCTCTTGGCCGGTCTCGTCATCTTCCCCGCCGTCTTCGCCCTCGGCTACCAGCCCGACCAGGGA
This sequence comes from uncultured Cardiobacterium sp., assembly GCF_938028825.1. Lineage (GTDB taxonomy): Bacteria > Pseudomonadota > Gammaproteobacteria > Cardiobacteriales > Cardiobacteriaceae > Cardiobacterium. Next base: position 5,418 of record NZ_CALIZP010000050.1, read on the forward strand.
CCCGGCCTCATCTTCGCCATCCTGCCCGCCGTCTTCGCCAAACTGCCGCTCGGCATCCCGCTCTTCGTCGTCTTCATGGTGCTCGTCCTCTTTGCCACCCTGACCTCGGCCTTCTCCATGCTGGAAAACATCGTCGCCGTGCTGGCCTACAAAAAGCCGGAGACCCGCGCCCGCTACACCTGGGCCGTCGGCGGTGCCATCTTCCTCTGCGGCATCCCCTCGGCATTGTCCTTCGGCAAATTGGCAGGCGTCCAACTCATCGGCGCACGCGGCATTTTCGACACCCTCGACTACCTCGTGACCGGCTGGGCGATGCCGCTCGGCGCGCTGCTGATTGCCGTCTTCACCGCCTGGGCATGGCACAAAGACGCCGTACGCCGGGAAGCGATGACCGGCAGCAACCTGCCCGGCTGGCTGTTCAGTCTGTGGTATTTCCTCGTGCGCTTTGTCGCGCCGCTTGCCATCATCATCATCTTCCTGCGCGGCATCGGTATCATTTGATGCACCAAGCCGCTCTTGCCTTGGCCTCACCGGTCCATCCCGCCGCCTTGTCGCCCTTTGCCGCCCGCATCGCCGCCTGGCAGGTGCTGCACGGGCGGCACCACCTGCCGTGGCAAAGCGACGACCCCTACCGCGTCTGGCTCTCGGAGATCATGCTGCAACAGACGCAAGTGGCGACCGTGCTCGCCTACTACCCGCGCTTCCTCGCCCGCTTCCCCGACGTCGCCGCGCTCGCCGCCGCAGCAGAAGATGACGTGCTCGCCTGCTGGTCGGGGCTCGGCTATTACAGCCGCGCGCGCAACCTGCACCATGCCGCGCGGCAAGTGATGCGCGAGTACGGCGGCCGTTTCCCCGCCGACCGCACCGCGCTGGAAACCCTGCGCGGCGTCGGCCGCAGCACCGCTGCCGCCATCGCTGTCTTCGCCTACGGCCACAAAGAAGCCATCCTCGACGGCAACGTCAAACGCATCCTCGCCCGCCATGCGGGCATCTACGGCACGCCGGAAAGCCCCGCCACGCAGCAGGCATTGTGGATAGAGGCCGAAGCGCGCCTGCCGGATGATGCTGCCACCCTGCGCCGCTACACCCAGGGGCTGATGGACCTCGGCAGCGCCCTCTGCACGCGCAGCCGCCCGCACTGCGCCGCCTGCCCCGTCGCCGCCGACTGCTACGCCTTCGCGCACAACGCCACCGCCGCCCTGCCGGAAAAACGCCGCGCCAAAACCAAACCGGAAAAAACCACCGTGATGCTGCTCGCCCGCAGCGGCGACAACGTCCACCTCTACCGCCGCCCCGACAGCGGCATCTGGCGCAGCCTGTGGTCATTGCCGGAATACGATGATGCGGATGCCGCCCTGCACGCCGCCCGCCGCCTCGGCGACATCATGGCGCAGCGCGTCCTGCCCGCTATCCGCCACAGCTTCACCCACTACACCCTGCACATCACCCCGCTGGCCGTACGCATCAAAAACCCGGTCGCCCCCGCCGACTGGCTGCCGCGTGCCGACGCGCTCGGCAAAGGCCTGCCCGCGCCGGTGCGCCGCCTGATCGAAACACGGGCGGCGGATTGAGTCCAAAGAACCGTTTCCCGCAAAAGGGCAAGCGGAGTGGCGTGATGCCGCCCCGCCGCCTGCCCGCAAACGGAGCCACCGGCGGCGCTGTTGAACTTTGCCCGCCCCGCGCTTATACTGCGCGCCGCTTCCAACCGCGCAGCTGCGCGGTTTTCTATATCCCTCCCGCCGACCATAACCTGCCGCATCCTGCGCAAGCGGAGGGGCATTCCCTACCTATCCATTGGAGATTCCCCATGAGTAATGCCATCGCTGTTGGCGAAGCCAACTTTCAGGCAGAAGTATTGAACTCGACCATCCCCGTCCTCGTTGATTTCTGGGCCGAATGGTGCGGCCCGTGCAAAATGATCGCCCCCGAACTGGACGCGCTGGCCGCCGAAACCGGCGGACAACTGAAAATCGTCAAAGTGAACGTGGACGAGAACAACGACCTCTCCGCCCGTTACGGCATCCGTTCCATCCCGACCCTGCTCCTCTTCAAGGGCGGCGCGCTGGTTGACAGCCACATCGGCCTGGCGGACAAAAACGCCCTGCTCGCCTTCGTCAAACACCACATCTAAACCCCCGCCCCCGCCATGCGCGGGGGCATTCATTACCGCATACACACCTCAATGAACCTCAGCGACCTCAAACAGAAAAGCTCCCAGGAAATCCTTGCGCTCGCCGAATCCATGGGATTAGACGACATCTCCCGCAAACGCAAACAAGACCTCATCTTCAGCATCCTCAAAGCGCACGCCAAAAGCGGCGAAGAAATCACCGGCGACGGTACCCTTGAACTCATCCCGGACGGCTACGGTTTCCTGCGCGCCGAAGTCAACTCCTACCAGGCCAACCCCGACGACATCTACGTCTCGCCCAATCTCATCCGCCGCTGCAACCTGCGCACCGGCGACACCATCAGCGGCAAAATCCGCCCGCCGAAAGACAACGAACGCTACTTCGCCCTCACCAAAATCGACACCATCAACTACGACGAACGCGGCGCGGCACGGCACAAAATCCCCTTTGAAAACCTTACCCCGCTGCACGCCGATGAAATGCTCAAACTCGAAATCGGCAACGGCAGCAGCGAAGACATCACCCCGCGCATGATCGACCTCATCGCGCCCATCGGCAAAGGCCAGCGCGGTCTTATCGTCTCGCCGCCGAAAGCGGGCAAAACCGTGATGCTGCAAAACATCGCCCAATCCATCACCCACAATCACCCGGAGTGCTACCTCATCGTCCTGCTCATCGACGAACGCCCGGAAGAAGTTACCGAAATGCAGCGCAGCGTCAGGGGCGAAGTCATCTCCTCCACCTTTGACGAACCGGCGCAGCGCCACGTCCAGGTTGCGGAAATGGTCATCGAAAAAGCCAAGCGCCTGGTCGAGCACAAAAAAGACGTCGTCATCCTCTGCGACTCCATCACCCGCCTCGCCCGCGCCTACAACACCGTCGCCCCCGCCTCCGGCAAAATCCTCACAGGCGGTGTGGACGCGAACGCCCTGCAACGCCCCAAACGCTTCTTCGGCGCGGCACGCAACACCGAAGAATCCGGTTCGCTCACCATCATCGCGACAGCCCTCGTGGACACCGGCTCGAAAATGGACGAAGTCATCTACGAAGAATTCAAGGGCACGGGCAACATGGAAGTGCACCTGAACCGCCGCATCGCCGAAAAACGCATCTTCCCGGCAATCGACATCAACCCCTCCGGCACCCGCCGTGAAGAACTCATGATTGAGCCGGACGTACTGCAAAAAACCTGGATACTGCGCAAAATCCTGCATCCGATGGACGAACTGCAAGCCAGCGAATTCCTGCTGGAACGCCTGAAAAACACCAAAACCAACGAAGAATTCTTCCAGTCGATGAAGAACGTCAAATAACCGCTTGCCATTGAACCGCAAGCACACTTGGGGGTAGCACCCGTCATGGTGGCCGCCCATGCCGCAAACAGTGATTGGGGGGAGGCGGGGTTATGCGATACAAAACCGCGCGAACGGGGGAATCCATCACGATAGGCGGGCAACATCATGAAATGCAACAAGAAAACATGATGCCACTCTTGAGAATGAGCGCCGGTTGTTGCACCAACCCGCCATGCGTACAAAAAACCGCCGCCCGCCCGATGACACCGTATAATGCTCGCAAATTTTTACTAAATTTAATCTCCACCCGCCGCTTGCGGCACCGACTAACCCCCAAAAATCCAAGGAGAACCAATGGAAGTCATCACCATCACTGCCAATCCTGCCATTGACATGACCGTACACGTGGACGGCTGGCAGCGCGACACTGTCAACCGCGCGCAGGCGGTGGATATTACCGTCGGCGGCAAAGGACTTACCGTCGCCATCAACCTTGCCGATGCCGGAATCAGCACCAGTGCTACCGGCTTCATGGGAGCGGACAACGAAGAGCGCTTCGTCCGCACCTTCAAAAAGCACGGCGTCATTGACCACGCCATCCGCATCCCCGGCGAAACCCGCACCTGCATCAAAATCGTTGATGGCAGCAACGGCGAAACCACCGACATCAACCCGGCCGGCCTCTTCGTTCCCGAAGAGTACCAGCAGCAGCTGTGGGACTATATCGAGCAGAACATCGGCGTCGCGCGCGTGCTGATGATGGGCGGCAGCCTGCCCGCCGGCGTCGAAAAAAACCTCTATGCCCGCATCGTCGCCAAATATCACGGCAAATTTGAATACATCGTGGTGGACAGCAGCGGCAAGGCCCTCGAAGAAACCATGAATGCCACCATCCTGCCCGATATGATCAAACCCAACATTCACGAGCTGCAAGAAATGTGTGGTCGCGAACTCGAAAGCGACGCGGACATCATCCGCGAAGCGCGCGGCTTCATCGAGCGCGGCATGAAAATCGTCGTCGTCTCCATGGGCAGCAAGGGTGCCTGGTTCGTCACCAGAAACGAAGCCGTCCATGCCAAACCGCCGCGTGTGCGCGTCGCCAGCACCGTCGGCGCAGGGGATGCCATGGTCGCCGGCACTATTCGCGGCCTGCTGCTCGGTCGCGACATCGCCGAAATGGCGCGCACCGCTACCGCATACAGTGCGTCCAACATCGAACATGTCGGCACCTACCTGCCCGGCCAGCAGCGCATCGAACAGCTCAAAGGCTGGGTCGTCATCACCCGCGAAGGCGAAAGCCGCACATGAAGCGCGCCACCACCCGCAACCTGTGCGCCGCCACCATCCCCATGATGCTAGCGGGCTGCGCCTTGCTCGGCGGAGGCGATCCGTCACTGACGCCGGAACAACTCGCCTACGTGCGCAGCCACGACATCGTGGTGCAGCCGCTGCCGGTCGGCTACGAAGAGCCGCTGCTTGTCCATACCCGCAGCGGCAAAGTCGGCACTGATGTCGGGGTCAATATCGCTTTCGCCATACTGACTGGCAGCTACAACTATAAAAGCCCCAAAGGCGACGGTCCGCGCGATCGCTTCAGTAACGATGGACAACCGCTGCAAGGTGCCGTCAAAAACAAAGTCCGCCAAGAAGCGGCCGAAGAAATCTACACCAGCGAACCGACCCGCGTCCTCAACAAACTGTTGGCTGAACGCTATCCGGCAACCGTCGCTCCCAAAGACGACAACCTCACCATCAGCACTACGCCTGTCGCCTGGCACCTCTACTATGGCAAGGGCGATACCTTTACCCTGGAATACGCCGGCGACATCACCCTGAAGCTGCCGGCGGCAAAAATCAAGCGTACCCTCTGGTGTGACCGCAAAAGCGAACAGGCGCTCACGCGGGAACAGTGGCTGGAAAACGACGCCGCCCGTATCCGCAGCTACGCGCAGGAAACTGCGTTGCAATGTGCCAACAAGGTGCTGGATGAACTGCAACTGCCGCGAATATCGGCGGTGCAAATCCCCGTGCAGGCAAACAACGCATCCGCCGCCGCTCCTTCCGTCACCCGGCAAAATCCGGCAGACGGACAACAGACCGCGACACCTGTCACAACAACCGGAAGCAATCCCTGAGCGGGCAGATGCCGCCGGATTTCGGCAAATGAATCACAACGGAGTACAGAGAAGCCGGACAATGTCCGGCTTCTCTGTTGTTCTTTATGCTTTGAGTGCCGCCACTGCCGCATCAAAATCGCGCATGAAATTTTCCTCGCCGAGCAGGGCGAGTACGCCGCTGCGGCTGAGACTGGCGCGGACTTGTTCGTTCGCCCCGGAGATGAGGACGCGGATACCGCGCTTGTGGAAATCGGCGATGACGCGTTCCAGAGTGAGGATGCCGGTCATGTCGATGTACGGTACCCAGCGCATGCGCAGGACGACGGCACGCGGTTGAGTGTTGATATCGGCGAGGGTTTTCTCGAATTTCTCCATCGCGCCGAAGAAGAAGGGGCCGTTGACGATGAACATTTGCACGTCATCAGGCAGCGCTTCGCTGTCGCTGCTGTGTTCGCCTTTTTTGACTTCGACCGCTTTCGCCATTTGCCCGAGGAAGTGCAGGGTGGCGAGGATGACGCCGATGTTGACCGCGACGACGAGATCCACGAAAACGGTGAGGACGAAGGTGATGAGGAAGAGCGCGTTGTCGGCACGCGGCGCGCGGCGCAGCATATTGAGGCAGCGTTTCGGCTCGCTCATGTTCCAGGCGACTTGAAAGAGGATGGCGGCCAGCGCGGCAAGCGGGATGTTGGCGGCAAGCGGCGCGGCAACCAGCAGGATGAGGATGAGGGTCAGCACGTGGACAACGCCGGCCAGCGGGCTGTTGCCGCCCTGGCGGATGTTGGTCGCGGTGCGGGCGATGGCACCGGTCGCGGCAAAGCCGCCGAAGAACGGCGTGACGATATTGGCCAGCCCCTGACCGACAAGCTCTTGATTGGAGCTGTGCCGTGTGCCCGTCATGCCGTCGGCGACGACCGCCGAGAGCAACGATTCGATGGCGCCGAGCATGGCGATGGTGAAGGCAGGCAGGATGAGGGTGGTGATTTTCGTCCAGTTAAAGTCCGGCAGGGCGAAGGTCGGCAGTTTTTGCGGAATGCCGCCGTAGGCGGAGCCGATGGTGGCAACGCCGTCAAATTGACAAACGCTTTGCAGGACGGTGGCGGCGATAAGCACCCACATCGGCGAGGGAATGCGGCGCAGCAAGGCGATTTTCGGCACGATGATGAGCAATGCCAGCGACATGAGGGCAATGCCAGTGGTGGCGAGATGCAGTTGCGGAAAACTGCGCAGCAATGCCCAGAATTGTTCGTGAAAATGCGCGCCTGTTGCCTTCGGCAGGCCGAAGAAGGAAGCCCACTGACCGACCCAGATAACGACACCGATGCCGGCGGTAAAGCCGAGAATGACCGGCATCGGGATGAAGCGGATCATCGTGCCGAGGCGGAAAAGCCCCATAAAGAACAGCATGATGCCGGCAAGGACGGTGGCGATTTGCAGGCCGTCGAAGCCGTATTGCGCGGTGATGCCGGCGAGAATGGCGATGAAGGCGCCGGTGGGCCCGGCAATCTGTACGCGCGAACCACCGCAGACCGAGACGATGAGACCGGCGACGATGGCGGTGTAGATGCCCTGTTCCGGCTTGACACCGGTGGCGATGGCAAAGGCCATGGACAGCGGCAGGGCGACGATGCCGACGATAACACCGGCGATGATGTTGCGTAACCAGTACGGGCGGGCAAACAGCCCGGCACGGCGGGCTTCTATCCAGGCAATCATGATGTTTCCCTCAAAAAAGCGCGGATTCTACGCCGTACACAGGCGTGCCGCTACTGGATTTCCCGCGCGAGGCTGACTATAATCACGCGCACTTGGGGGCGTTCCTGGATTCGACGGGGATGACAAGACTCCAGGTGCATGCCGAGGATGAAAGAACCTCGTAAATCCCTTTCAAATCAATAGTTGCAAACGACGACAACTACGCTTTGGCGGCTTAATTCCCGCTGACGCTCACTTGAATGTGTCTGTACGTTCAAACTGAGTGGCATTTTTACAGAACCGCTGCTTGCCGCGTCCGCCGACAAGTAGTTAAATCAAGCGGAATCGTGTGCGGGTTGCCTGGCCGTTGGCTGCACGCCCATTAAATCAAAAACGCGCCTAAGCATGTAGTACCGAAGGTTGCGTGTTTCCGGACGGGGGTTCAAATCCCCCCGCCTCCACCACCCATCATTATTATCCTGTCCAATGTTGTCAAGAAACCGCTGTTGATTCAGCGGTTTTTCTTTATCTTTCGTCTTATCCTGTCTTATGTTGTCTTATTGCATCCAGCCCGTTCCGTGGGGCAAAATGTGGGGCAATCGCCAGTTACCTAGAACAACCCTACAATGTTGTCCAATGTATCAGACGGCAATGATTGTCTTCAATTCCCACCGTATATTTCTTGTCAATATTCGATTTTTCACTGCCGAATACTTCAGCAAAACTCTGCCACTTATCCATTACGATATTCCCGTAAGTACTCTTTAGATCGTTTAAACGTGCTTCCAATTCCCTAACTGTGGCAATATCCCGTTTCCCTCGGGCATAAGCCACTATCTCACCGCTACCACGGTCATAAGTGTAAGCCATACCTTGTTCTTTTTACTGCCAACAAAAGTCCAAAGTTCGTCAACCTTTAAAGCATCATAATGATTTTTCTCAGGAAGAACATGGCGTTGCGACGTTTTTAGTACCTTCTGCACCTTGTACCTGCTGCATCCCGTTATTTCGGAAATATCACGAATGCCACAATGACGAACCGGCATTTTGAGGATAATCTTAATGATGTCTGAGCGACATCCAATATAGGCCAAATTATGGTTGCCAATAAATTGGCGACCGCAATCTTTGCAGAGGTAATTTTGCCTGCCGCCGCGCTTGGTGCCATTTTTCTTTATACTCTGCCCGTGGCAACGGGGGCAACAGAGTGTTGATTGTATTTTCACAGACACGACATAACGCATCTGCCTGTTGCTTTTTTAGTCTCTGTTTTACCAACAAGCCTGTCAGCATACTTTTCAGAACACCACCAAAAAATGATATGGTGTTGGTTCGCCTCACCGTGCTATCTGTATGATTTTCGGCGCGCCGCCTTGTCTTATTCCTATTTATTACCCTTCCCGACGCTGGCGGAAGATCCAGGCGCGTACCGGGTCAAGATCGTAGGCGTATTTCCAGGTGTTGGTATGGCCGCTGCTGCCGCCCGTTTCTTCGCCGGCGCGGTACACGCTGCCCTTGCGGTAGGCAACGAAGTTGATGTTGGCGTGTTCGGCGTCCATTGCGGCAAAGGCAGCGGCGATTTCGCCCGGATTCCATTGGGCGTCCCATTGACAGCGCGCGATTTTCGCGCCGTATCGGGCGAGGACTTCGAGGATAGCGAGCTGGCCGGGGTAGGCTTTGTCGTCATCCATCGAGACGATGATCCAAAGACGGCTTTGTGCCAGCGGGGCGACGACGGCGGGATCCCACTGGCAGGCGACGAGGTAGCTCGCCGCGAAGAAGTCGGGGTATTTGACGTTCATGGCGATGCTCATCATGCCGCCACCCGATTGGCCGGTGGCGTAGCGACGGGCGGGGTCAATGGGGTGTTCTTTTTCCAGCGTGCGGATGAGGTTGAGGGTGGCGTCGAGGTAGGCAGAGGTGTGTGAGTCGTCGTCGGCGATGATTTCGTTGAATTGCGGTGCCAGGACGTAGCAGGGATTTTCCGCTTGCGCGGCGGGTTCTGCCCAGGCGATGGCACCGTTGCCCTGATAAAGCGTCGCCTTGGTGTTGCTGCCGGTCACGCCCGCATCGTGCATGAAGAGCACCAGCGGGTAGCGCTTGCCCGCTTCCGGATGGCGCGGGGTGTAGAGGTTGTAGCGCACGGTTTTGCCGGTTTCCCGGTCGGTGTAGCTGTGTTGGGTGAAGTCGTCGCAGGTTTTGTTGATAACGGCGGTAGTGGTGATGGTCTCGCCGCCGATGTCGATGTCGGCCTGTGCCGGTACGAGGGTCGGCGCGCTTTCCTGGATATCGCCCGCTTTACCCGGCCCGCCACCGGCAGTTTTCGCCTGCTGTTGCGCTGTAGGCTTTTGTTTTTTGACCAGCAGCGCGTCCGTATCTTGCGGGTCGAGTTGCAGGATGACGTAGCGTCCTTCATCTGCCGGGGCACCATCTGCCGTCGCGGCAGGGTACGCGGCGATGATGTGCCGCCCGATGACGCGGTATGGCGTGCTGTCCAGCCGGTCTTTGCTGACGGACTGCGGGTAGGCCAGCGCGACGGCGTCCAGGCGCATCCCGTCGCCATAGACACGGGTGATGGCAATGGCCGTCTGCGGGCGGTTGGCGGCGGCAGGCACCGGGACGGCCAGTAGCAGGGTGGTGCCGGCGCCGTGCAACAGGAAGCGTCTTCTTTTCATGGGGGCTTCGGCCGTGCGTCAGGCGCTGTGTGCGTGGCGGGGATGGCCGTGCTGCCATTTGTCGAGCTGGCGCGCGGCTTGTTGCAGGCCTTGCGCGGCAGCGCGTTGCCACCACGCTTCCATGATGGCCGGGTTTTCTTTGACGCCGAGGCCTTCGCGGTAGAGGTTGCCAAGCTGGTATTGGGCGCGGGCGTGGCCTTGTTCGGCGGCGAGTTCGTACCAGTAGGCGGCACGGGCGTAGTCTTGTTCGATGCCCTGACCGTTCTCGTACATGACGCCGAGGTTGTATTGGGCATCGCTGTTGCCCTGTCTGGCGGCCTGTTCGAAGCTGTGCGCGGCGTGGCGGGCGGCACGGTTGAAGCTGGCGATGGCGCGGCGGTAGCCGGCGTCGCTGTACAGGAGGCCGTTGTTTTCGCGGGTATTGAGGATGGGGTCGTAGTAGGCGTCGTTGTCGTCTTCGTCGGCAATCGGGTCGATCCAGATGGGGCTGCGCTTGTTTTCGGCTTCGACGGCGGCGATGGCTTCGGGGCTGATGTTGTATTCGATGCTTTTCAGGCTTTGCTGGTATTCGTCGAGTTTTTGCCAGCCTTCACGGTGCAGGACGCCGAGCGGGTAGTAGTCGGTTGCGCCGTCGTAGGTCATGTCGTAGTAGTGTTCGCCGTCGTCGGCAAGCGGTGGGGTGCCCTGGTTGGTGGTCTGGCGGTACCAGTCCACCACGGTGCGCTCCTGGTAGTATTCGAGGCGGGCGATGGCGCTTTCGTTGTCCTGGGCGGCGGCGCTTTCCAGCCAGTAGTAGGCCATGTTGTCGTCCTGCGGCACGCCTTCGCCTTTTTCGTAGAGCAGACCGAGGCGGTATTGGGCTTTGCTGTCGCCCTGTTCGGCAGCGCAGCCGTACCATTCGGCGGCGATTTCGGGGTTTTGCGCGACGCCCCGGCCACGTTCGTACATCATGGCCAGGTTGCATTGGGCTTTGGCGTAGCCTTGTTGCGCGGCTTTTTCGTACCAGCGCGCGGCACGGCGGTCATCCTGGGTGACGCCTTCGCCCCGGAAGTAGAGGTTGCCGAGGTTGTATTGGGCTTCGACGTCGTCCTGCTGCGCGGCCTGAACGAACCAGAAGGCTGCGCGGCGTTCGTCTTTTTCTACGCCGATGCCGGCGATGTAGAGGTTACCGAGGTTGTATTGGGCTTGTTTGTCGCCCTGGATGGCGGCTTTTTCGTACCAGTAGGCGGCTTGTTCGTCGTTTTTTTCAACGCCCCGGCCTTCGCCATACATCCAGCCGAGGTTGCACTGGGCGGCGGCGAAGCCTTGGGCGGCGGATTTTTGGTACCAGTCCAGCGCGCGGCGGTCGTCCTGGGCGACGCCGTGGCCGTTGGCCTGCATCCAGCCGATGCGGAATTGAGCGGTGGCATCGCCTTGCTGGGCTTCCTGGTACCAGGCGGCGTATTGTTCGGCGTCGTGCTGTTCTTCGAGGGTCAGGTTTTTTTTGTTTTTTTTCAGCAGGCTCACGGGTTGCTCCTTGGTTTGTGTGCCGGTGTGTGGCTTTATTGTCGCAGCATTGTTTGCAGGTCGGCAAAGAATTCTTCGTTTTTTTGTTGTTCGACGGCGGGGTCGGGCGGGGTGCGTCCGTCGTGCCATTGCACGCCGTCTTCGGGCAGTTCGTCGAGGTAACGGCTGGGCTCGCTCGTTTGCAGTTCGGCGCCCCGGCGGCGGGTTTTGGCGTAGCTGAGGATGAGGGTTTCTTTGGCACGGGTCATGCCGACGTAGAGCAGGCGGCGTTCTTCGCGGATGCCGTCGTCGTTTTCCAGGCTGTTCCGGTGCGGCAGGAGTTCTTCTTCGCAGCCGGCGATGTACACGATGGGGTATTCGAGGCCTTTGGCGCTGTGCAGGGTCATGAGCTGGATGGCGTCTTGTTCTTGTTCCTGGCGGTCGAGGATGTCGAGCAGGGTGAGGTGTTGCATGAGGGCGTCGAGGCTGTCGCGTTCTTCTTGCAGTTTGCCGATCCAGTCGCGCAGTTGGTTGACGCGTTTTTGCCGGACTTCGATTTTGGCCGGGGTTTTGTGCAGGTCGTAGAGGTAGTCGTCGTATTCGATGTCGTTGATGACGCGGTTCAGGATGTCGAGCGGCAGGGCGCTTTCGGCTTCGCGCTGCATTTGCCGCAGCCATTGGTTGTAGGTTTGCAGGTGCTGGTAGGCTTTGTTGCCGATTTCGCTGGCGAAGCCGATTTCGCCGGCGGCGGTTGCGAGCGAGACGCGGCGGCGCGCGGCGTATTCGCCAAGTTTCGCGAACGTGGCCGCGCCGATTTCCCGCTTGGGGGTGTTAACGACGCGCAGGTAGGCGGCATCGTCGTCGGGGTTGTTGATGAGGCGCAGGTAGCCGAGCAGGTCGCGGATTTCGCTGTGTTCGAAGAAGCCGGTGCCACCGCTGATTTTGTAGGGCAGGTTTTGTTCGCGCAGTTGTTGTTCGAATTGGCGCGCCTGGATGTTGCTGCGGTAGAGGATGGCGAAGTCGCTGTTTTTGCGGTTTTCGCGGATTTTGCGCAGGTGGATGTCGCGGATGATTTGTTCGGCTTCGCCTTCGTCGGTGCGCGCGGCAATGACGTGTACGCCTTCGCCCTCGGTCAGGGTGGACCACAGGGCTTTTTCGACGATGTGCGGGTTGTGGGCGATCAGGGCGTTGGCGGCAGTGAGGATTTTCTGGTGGCAGCGGTAGTTTTGTTCGAGTTTGACGGTTTTCAGGGTCGGGTAGTCTTCGTGCAGGTGGGCGATGTTTTCCGGCCGCGCGCCGCGCCAGGCGTAGATGGACTGGTCGTCGTCACCGACGGCGGTGAAGGCGGCGGCTGCGCCGACGAGCAGTTGCAGCAGTTGGTACTGGCTGTCGTTGGTGTCCTGGTATTCGTCAATGAGCAGGTAGCGGATGCGGTGCTGCCAGCGGGTGCGCACGTCGTCATGGTTTTTGAAAAGGGCAAGCGGCAGGGTGATAAGGTCGTCGAAATCGACGGCGTTGTAGGCACGCAGGCGTTCGTTGTAGTGGTGGTAGATGTGCGCGGCCAGCACCTGTTCGTCGTTTTGGGCGAGGCTGCGCGCGGTGGCGGGCGCGATGTTGGCGTTTTTGTAGGCCGATATTTGCGCCTGTATCTGCCGGACTTGCGCGTCGTCTTCCTGTTTGCTCAGTTCCTTGATAAGGGTCGCGCCGTCACGGGCGTCGAAGATGGTGAAGTTGCGCCGCAATCCTGCCGCCAGGTGTTCTTTTTGCAGGATGTCGAGGCCCAGGCGGTGAAAGGTCGAGATATGCAGGCCGCGCGCTTCTTTGCCGAGGATGGCGCGCACCCGCTCGCCCATCTCCCGTGCGGCTTTGTTGGTGAAGGTGAGGGCGTAGATGCTGTTCGCCTGATAACGCGCCTGCCGCACCAGCCAGGCGATTTTCTGCGTGATGACACCGGTCTTGCCACTGCCGGCGCCGGCAACGACGAGCAGCGGACCGCCGAGGTAGGTGACGGCTTCGGTTTGTTGGGGATTCAGGGCGGAAATAGCGGTGGTCATAAGGAGACGGGGTGTGAGCGGGTGGGCATTGTAGCGCAAGGTGTGGAAGCGTTCTGACGTCGCCGGATGCCGTTTTCGCCGATAATGGCGGGCATCGTCCTTTCTTTGAGATTTTCCTATGACCACGCCTTCTCTTCACATTGCCCTGCTCGCCGGCGAGGCCTCCGGTGATCTGCTTGGTGCACCGCTCTTGCAAGCGCTGCGCGAACGCCTGCCTCATGCGCGTTTTAGCGGCGTCGGCGGCCCCGCCATGCAGGCGGCGGGCCTGCATTCGCTCATTGATATGGAGCGCCTGTCGGTGATGGGGCTGGTCGAGGTGTTGCGCCATCTGCCCGACATTCTCGCCGCCGAGCGCGCGCTGCTCGCGCACTGGGCGGACGACCCGCCGGATGTGTTCATCGGCATCGACGCCCCCGATTTCAATCTGCGCATCGCCCGCGCCCTGCACGCACGCGGGGTGCGCACCGTGCATTACGTCAGCCCGTCGCTGTGGGCGTGGAAGGAGAAGCGCATTCACAAAATCCGCCGCTGCATCGACCTGATGCTGTGCCTGTTTCCCTTTGAAACGGCGGTGTACGATAAGTACGGCGTGGCGGCGGTGTGCGTCGGCCACCCGCTGCGCGACCGTTTGCAGATGATGCCCGCTGCCGGGGCGCGCGCGGCGCTGGGTCTGCCGCCGCAGGGGCATATCCTCGGCCTCTTCCCCGGCTCGCGCCGGGGCGAGGTGCGTCGCCTGCTGCCGGTATTTTTACAGACCTGGCAACGGTTAAAAGCGGCGGAGCCCACCTTGCAGGCGGTGCTGTCGCTGCGCCAGCCGCCGGACAAAGCCGGCGCCGCGCTGCTCGCCACCCTGCCCGATGTGCGCCGCTGCGATGCAGACAGCGCCACGCTGATGGCGGCGAGCGATGCCCTGCTGCTGGCCAGCGGCACGATTACCCTGGAAGCGGCGCTCCTGAACCGGCCAATGGTAGTCGCCTACCGCGTCCATCCTGTCTCGGCAGCGCTGGCGCGGGCGTTGCGGCTGCTGAAAATCAACCGTTTTTCCCTGCCCAACCTGCTTGCGGGCGCGGACATCGTGCCGGAATGCATCCAGGAAGACTGCAACCCCGCCCGCCTCGCCGCCGAACTGACGCCGCTGCTGGCAAATGGCGAAGCGGCGGCGCGGCAACGCGCGGCACTGGCGGCCGTCGCCGCGCAACTGCCGCCGGATGTGTCGGCGCACGCGGCGGAGGCGATTGTGCGGCAGTTTGGGCTGCCTGCCTGAGGGCATAGGTGTCATGATGGTTATCCGGGGCCTGATGCCATCATCGTCTGGCAGTGATGGCAACAGGCCCTAATTGCCGGACAATTTTCGCAACAATTTTATGATGGTGGAATCCGTGCCGGGCGGGCAGAAATTGCCCAAAAGTGAGCAGTGGCCGCTATCCATCTCCCATTTCAGCGCATGGCCACATTTGGGGCAGGTGCCGGGTGGATAAAGAACGTCGCCCATCATGTGGGTTTTATTCCGCCAACCGCATTGCTCGCAGTGTAAATATCGGGGGGTAGGAATGGCCATCGTGAAATACTTCTTTTTTGGAAAGCAACTTGTTCACCGAGTTCTTATGTCGATACAGCGATAGGAATATTCATCAACCTTTGCCTGCAGTTGTCCAGTATTGTTCGATTTAAACCAGTGATAGGGAGATTGATAACTTTCACATCCAACTTATCACTACACTTGGGACAACCTTCATAAAATAGGGTGAAAGAAACAGCAAAAGCATTACCGGTCTCAAACATATCATCTGCCAAATCGCAGTCTTCGCATTGCAAGTTACGCATATAGGAAAAAGGAAGTGGATGCATGATTATTCCTCCTTTACATAGGGATAAAATGGCTTGCCCCAATCTTCATCGGGATTGTCCAGCATGACGGCAAGAATAAGCGGTACACATTGCTGCAAGATAGCGCAACCGTCGCGTAACTGCTTACGGTTGGCCGAACTGTTATACGTCGCACCGCCGTGCAGGATCTGATTACGCAAGGTATAGAGGCGATCAAAAACGATCAGCAAAACGCCATTCGTGTCTTTATTGGCAAGCGCTGTTTTGGCTTTTTGCTTGGCACGGGCAAAATCCTCTTCCCAGACGCTTTCACTGATTTTTCCGTTATGAAAGTTCCAAAACGGCTGAAAGACATAGCGATTCTCCAACAGCAAACGAATGCTGCCGGAAAAGGTTTCCCACACTAGCCGATAAATACGCTGCTCTTTATCCAGGCGACAAACTGTGTGCAAAAATTGACGAAAAGCCGTGCGGTCTGATAATTGCATTCCCGCCTCCATTTCTTTGGCATAAGCGGCATTGAAGGCTATCCATAGGGTGATGAAGCGAATATCGTCATCTGCTTCACTTGCTTCCGCTTTTTTCAGCCAGCTAATGCTGCGATAAATACGCAGGCGCAGCGCTTCTGAATATTGCTCCTTATTTTTTATAAATGTTTGCTGTAATTCCTGGCTATTCATGATGATCTCTCCTGTTTAAGAGAAGGGATATGGCATTATCCATTTCCTGTTCTGCTTTTCTGTCAATTAGGCTTTCTGCTAATTGTTGGTTCGCCTGCCGTTTCTGGTGCAGCAGCGCTAATGTAGAAGATACTTGTCCCACTTGCTGCATGGCATCTTGATAACCACGTTGCTGTAAAACTTTTATTTTTTCTTCCGAGAAATTGAACATAGCCGAGAATCCCATATCCAAATCAGCACTTGGCCGGATTTCGATTATGGTGGCTTGCGGGAAATCGCCACGATGGAACAGCGTTCCCTGATTCAGATGGCAGGCAATGATATGTGTGCAACCAGCATTTTCTATTAGCGGCGTGATGGGGATATTGCCCTGTTCACGTATATAGCCACCCTGACCGCCATCGGTATAGCGGTTCCCTTCCATGTCATAGCGGGATTTGAATAAAAACGGTATAGCAGCCGATGCCAATAGGGCATTTTTCTGCTCATCTTCCGACAATGACTGGATATGCTTAAACTCAGATGCTCTATTTTCACTTCCGAAAACGCCAGCCTGAGCGAGAGCAAGCAACTCTTTGAGATAATTTTCTTGCCTGAATACAGAAACATATAAAGGAATGGAATGTTGTAGATGTGCAAGATCCAGAAATTTCTCCATCATTTCCAGTAATGGCTTATCTTCCAAAAGAGCCGAATCAGCCGTTTGCAGGAACTCTGCAAGCTGGTTCATTCCCGCTTTGCGCGCGAGTTTTGCCGCTGGGATACGCCAGTCAGACAAGGCTGTAGCCATTGCAGCGGGTACCTTGCCCATCTTCAATCCGGCGGAAACAAGTACAGCTATGTACACGGCTGCACGCACAGCGATGCTATCTTTACTTGTGGCGACACGCAGGGGCTTTAGGTGTGAAATTTGGCTCCACAGAGTGGTCAAGCGCTCGGCACCGGTTCGAAGGTCGGGCGCCGATGCCAGCACCGCCCCATTTAATGCGCCGATGCTTGCACCGGCGATGGCATCCACCTGAATGCCCTTTGCCAACAGTGCTCGCATTACACCCGCTTGATAAGCGCCTTTCGCGCCACCACCGGCGAGTACTAGTCCCGTTTTTATCATGCGGCACGCTCCTTGAACATTTCATGTGTCATCTGCTCGCTAACCATCCCAATGCTCATCATATGGCGGGTAGCGCGGCGATTCTCCTCGCGCTCTTTTTCATCCAATAGCGCCCATTGGGTCGCGACGAAATTCACGGGAAAACTGCGCGGGTTGTGCCAGGTCCAATCGCCCTGATATTGCAGATAGGGTAATAATTCTTGCGCTTGCTGTTTATCAGGCAATGCCAGCCAGTCATCACGGTGCAGGTCTTTATTATTATCAAAGAGTTGCAAATCACGACGTAAGCGAGTCGTTATTTTATTCTTCAAAGTCTCCAATAAAGAGGCAGTTTCTGCCTTATTGCCTTTTTGCATATGAACATTGAAATTTCCCCAATAAAGTGCATCCAGAACAGCATAGCATTTCCCCATAGGGCTTAAATGATCCAGAGTACCCGCTTCCCATCGGCTTATCATCTCATCCATTTGTCTTTCTGCCATGACGGATAATTTCAGATCCACCAGTTCTTTTGTCAAGCAGGACACATTATTGGCAAGGCTGTCGAGATTATCCCGGATAGCAATGGTTTCTCTGGTGAGTAAAGCGATATTGCTATATGCCTTTTTCAATCCCTGATCGAGCTGATGCAGCACCATGACATGATGACCGATATCCTGGCTGATTTCGCTCAACCAGGCACTAACACCTTCCAGGCTTGCGATGAAATTGCTATTGATATCATCCTGCCGCTTGCGGGATACACCTGATAATCCATCTCTGATTCTGGAAAAAAGGTCATGCCGTTTTCTCTGCGCGGTATTCAGCTCTTTTGCAACAGATAGACCATTGATAGTATCAGTAATCTGTTTATCAGTAAGGAAGGGAATGCAGTCTGCAACAAGCTGCTGAAATGAAGTATCATCATTTGGCATTGTAAGAAATTCCAAAAACGTTAAAGAGTTGCTGTGCACGTGGTTTAATTTGCTCATGCTGTCTGATTAAATCCTCAACCTGTCTATGAAGTGCTTCCATTTCGGTTTTATTGACTTGAGAGACTTTTATGGTTTCCTCAATCTCTTTCACTATTTCTGACACAGTATCTCTTACTTTGGAAATATACCGATCAATGTAATTCTTACTATAATCTGTCAAGCTACTTTCAATGTTATTCCTTATTTTTCCAAAAACATTATGCTCAAGATAATGATAGATATGCTGAGTAATGCTACCTTTCGAATCGCAGTAATGGGTTACTTCAATTTCATCATAACCATAGTTACCAAAGGTAATCCAGCGGAGAGGTGCGTAATACCATCCTTTACTTTCCCTTCTTTCTTTTTTTGTATAGGTTTTTGCTGTCCGTTCATAATAAACAGCATCCGTATTGATTTCTTTATAATTGATGGCTGGCGGGATGGCAATAATTAAATCCAGACCTTTTCCCGAGAAATTTTTCCTGATGGTGTTAACCTCTTCCTGGCAGTCGCTGGATGCTACTTCCAAATAGGAGGCGATTGTTTCATAGCCTTTGCTGACAAGGTCGCGGGCATCACCGTTCACAGATTTTGCTAAATCTTGCAGAATGGTCGTCATCGCCTTGGTAAAGCTGTCTTTTTGTTGCGACGAGCTGAAGTTCAGCTCATCCCTACCACCGTTATTCAGGATTCTTTTTAACTCTTCCAGTTCTTTTTTCTTTTTAGCATTGAGATTCCACAAGAAGACCCTGGTATGTTTTAATTCCTCTTTAAGCTTTTCCTCTTCTTCTTTCAAGTAGTCTGTAATTCTACCATTCATCAAGTCACTTATTTGCTGCTGTGCAGTCTTCTGTAATTCATCGGTTCTGGTTTTTATTACTAAGGATTCTTCTTCAATTATAGTATTTATTTTAGACTTAATTTTCTTCTCAATGTCTTTTATTGCTTGGGTACTATGAATGGCTTCCTGTATTTCTTTATTAAGATGTTCAATTTCTGCTTCTGTTGCCTGTGTGATTTTTGAAATCTCGGCAACATCGTTGTATTGGGCAAATAATTCTTTTATTTTCTGCAAGGTTGAAGTGATTGCCAACAGTGGGGATTGCTGGTTGTTTTTATCAATAGCATTAGTAATCAGCTGCATCATGCCACTTGCTGCCAAGATATCTTGTGCATCGTCTTGGATTTCTTCGGAACTCTTGCTATCCCATAAATTTGCATAGCGCCTACCATAGGCGATATCAGCAAAATCATGTACCCAACCTGTATTAAGAGCTGGTTTATGACCTGTAATTTTTATTTCATTCATAATACGATGTGCAAGAAAAGCTTCCTTGGCAGATACTGTAAAGATATTATCTTTTTCTATTCTTTCTTCTAACAAGTTATTAAAGACAAATTTTATAGTTGTTTCTTTATCATCAGAATTCGAATCTTTTCCATCAAATTTATTTACCAAAACAAATAGTTGGCTCTTATCTATTCCACCTAATGATTGTATCTGTTCACGGATATTCTGTTCAGATTTAGAATTTAACTGGCCGTAATCCAGTACGAGTAATACAGCAGAGCAGCGTTTCAGTTGTTCCGTCAAGATTCCGGCAAGTTCCGGTTGTTGCGCTTCATTCGGCCCCGGGGTATCGAGCAATGCCAGATGGCCCCCTTTATCTTGGGCATTTTGCAGATAGGAAAACTCCACTTCAATAACGGGCAGAGTATCGAATTCACGATAGGCCGCATAGGGGAATGTTAGATTGGTTTCCAAGGATTCATTAAGGACTTTAGCGAGGCGCGCCAGGTCATTCAGGCGTTTAAGGCAATCAAAGATTTTATCTTCACCATGATAGGTATCTGAAAATTCCATGTGCTGCCTGATATCTTCTATCAATGGCAAGAGGTTTTTATTTTCTTTCAACTCGGGATGCTCTTTAAGCGTTTCATCGTGATTTTGTAACAGAATATTACGGATTTCTCCGATAAAGGTATTTATGGCATCAGGGTTGAACTTGAGTTCGGGCTCTGTTTTCCCAGACGTATGGCGGATAAGGGTAGGCAGGGTCGTCATCGGGCGGTTGCGATTCGGCATGATTTCGCGCCCGACGATGGCATTGATGGTGGTCGATTTTCCGGCTTTCATGGTGCCAACGACGGCAAGCACCACGTCAAAGTTTTTCAGTTTCTGGATTTCACCTTGGAAAATAGTTTGATCTTCTAATATGCGTTCCGGTGAAAGTCCCGATTCGCTTTTCACAGACTCTTTTGAAACGCTTTCTGTGTTTTTCGGTTGGTTAATTTTATTGCGTTCTTTTAGATAATCAGCAATTTTATCTAGTAATTCATGCTGTTCTTCCAGAACATTAACCAAATCATCGCGGTAGCCTTGCAATTCTTTTAAGGTCAGTTGGCTTTTTTGACCCATTTTGGGTCTCCTATTGTGTCAAGGGTTAAAGTGTATAAGTGGGCGGTTTGTCCACTTCGTTATCAAGCATGATAACCGAGGTCAGCGTCAGGTTGAGTCGCTTGTAATCTGCCGCGTGCTTTTTGTGCCTCCGCCGCCTGTTTCAAGCATTTTCCCTGCCAAGCGCGGCATCCACGGGCATTTTCTCCACATCCCATATTTCGTCCCCGAATTTGGCCAGCCACCAGTCCAGCATGGCGCTGTCCACCACGGTGCCGCGGATGCGGTAGTGCTCGGCGTCGGCGGCGAGGATTTGCTGGTCGGCGGCGAGCGGGGTTTCGGTGAGGTGGTAGCCCGCGCTGTGGCTGATGTTGAAGGTGAGGCGGATTTTTCTGCCGCGTCCGAAGCCGAAGGCGGCATCGTCCAGGTGTTGTTGCAGGCGGAAATCGGCGGGGCGGGTGAAGGTCATGGTGGAGATTTTGGCGGCGAGGATGCGGTGCAGGGCGAGGTGGCGCGTGTCGTGGTAGCCGTCGAAGCGGACGACGAGGTAGGTCGCGGGGCCTTGCTGGACGAGGGCGAGCGGCATGACGCGTGCGGTTTTGCGTTGCGCTTTCTGGTTTTGGTAATCGACTTCCAGCCAGCGGTTCTGATAGAGCGCGCTGCTGACGGCGGTGAAGACGGCATCGTCTATCGGCGCGGGCAGGAGCGGCTGCGCGGTGGGGACGACGGCGACTTTGTCCAGCCATTGTTGTCCGGGTGTGGCGGCGGCGTGTGTGTCGAGGGTGCGCCGGGCCTGGGCGAAGAAGGGGGCGAGGGCGTGGTAGATGTTGGCGGGCAGCAGTCTTTGCAGTTGGCGGTCGGCGAGGAGCAGCAGCAGGGATTCGGCTTCGCTCATCGCCGGGATGTCGAGGCCGCGTGCTTCGTCTTTCCAGCGGTAGCCGTAGGGTTTGTTCTGGGTGTCGCGTTCGATGTCGAAGTGTGCGCAGAGGGTGTTCATGGTGCGTTGCACGCTGCGCTCGCTGCGGTCGTAGCCGAGGTCTTGCAGGCGGGCGTGGATTTCCTGCACGCTGGTTTTGCGCCGCTTGGGGATGCTGCGCAGGATGTGCAGGTAGAGCAGGGCGGTGCTGATGGCGTCTTCTTGCGGCATGGGGCGGTCCGGTGGTTGTGCGGGACAGGCATTATAGGGGCGGCGGCTCCGCTCGGGCGGTGCGCGGCGTCAGCGCTGCACGTTGCGCCAGTCTTTTTCGAAGTAGTGGACGAGGATTTGCGTGTTGAGGTAGTTCGGCTCGACATCGCGGCGCGCCATGTCCGGCGGGAAGCGGAACATTTCCGCCGCCGTCGCCGCCGTCAGGTAGCGCGTCGGCACGTCGAAGCGTTCCGGCACGGGGAATGCCGCTTGCCGCCCCGCCAGCACGAAGCCCCATTCGCCGAAGGACGGTACATAGACGTGGTATGGCGCGGTGGCGAGCCCCGCCGCTTCCAGGGTGGCAACCACCGACCAGTAGGCATGCGGTGCGAAATAGGGCGAGGTGGATTGCACGACGATGAGGCCGCCGTCTGTGAGGTGCCGCGCCACCTGGCGGTACATCGGCACGGAGTAGAGTTTGCCCAGCGAGAAGTTGGACGGGTCGGGCAGGTCGATGAGGATGACGTCAAACTGCTCGCTACTTTCTTCCAGCCATTGCGCGGCATCGGCGTTGATGACGCGCGTTTTCGGGTGCGTGAGCGCGCCGCCGTTCAGCGCGGTGAGCGTCGCCGAGGTGGCGAAGGTGCGGGTCATTTCGGCGTCGAGGTCAACCAGGGTCAGGCTTTGTACCTGCGGGTATTTCAGCACTTCACGCGCGGCAAGGCCGTCGCCGCCGCCGAGGATGAGGACGCGTTCGGCGCGCGCCGCCATCTGCATCGCGGGCAGCACCAGCGCTTCGTGGTAGCGCGCTTCGTCGCGCGAGGAGAATTGCAGGTTGCCATTGAGATAAAGGCGGGTGTCGTCCTTCCAGCGGGTGATGACGAGGCGCTGGTAGGGCGTGTGCCGCTCGTACACGATAGGGTCGCCGAAGTAGCTCTGCTCGGCGTGGAAGGTGATGCGGTCAGCATAGACGAAGGCGGCGGCAAGCGCGGCGAGGACGAGCAGAGCGCGGCGGCGCAAGGCGGCATAACGCGGCAGTTGCGCGCGGAAAATACGCGCGGTGAGCAGGGCGACGGCGGCGTTCAGAAGACCAAAGAGCAGCGCCGAGCGCGCCATGCCGAGGCGCGGCGCGAGGACGAGCGGAAAGAGCAGGGAGACGGCGAGTGCGCCGAGGTAGTCGAAGGTGAGCACACGCGCGACGAGGTCGGCAAAGGCGGCCTGCTCGCGGTGCAGGACGCGCATCACCAGCGGGATTTCCATGCCGACGATGATGCCGGTAATCAGTACAAAGGCGTACAGCAGGCTGCGGAACGGCGCGGCGGCAAGACCAAAAGCGACGAAGAGGAGGAGCGCGGAGAGGCCGCCGACGATGCCAACCAGCAGCTCGATTTCGATGAAGCGGGCAAGCGCGTCTTCGTCTTTGATGTAGCGGGTGAGGTGTGCGCCGATGCCCATCGCGAAGAGGTACAGGCCGATGATGCTGGAGAATTGCAGGATGCTGTCGCCAAGCAGATAACTGGCGAGCGCCGCCATGATGAGTTCGTAGGCGAGGCCGCAACTGGCGACGATGAAGACAGAGATGATGAGGGTGCGGTGGGATTTCATCCGGCGATTATAGAGGTTTATACGGCGGGGCTTTGTGCCTCCGTATTGATGCCGCTGGCGGGCCCGGTATTTACACCGCTTGACCATAACGAGCCAATCAGCCGGAAAACTGCCAGGCGGGGCAAACACCGGGCTCACGGGTTTTCACCATCCCAAAAATCGCCAAAGAACAAGCCCTTCCTACCGGGCAAGGGCTTGGTGTGGGCGGAAGAGGTTGCATATCCCGCCCGGCGGCCCAGTCTTCTTTAAGGAGGCAGGGCGTGCCGCCCATGTTGATGCTTTCCCCGGATGTCGTCGTACATCCGGTCATCTTTGAGCAGGGGGTAGTTTTTGTGGGTGAAGGCGAAGCGGTCGAGGCCGCCCCGGTATTGGTTTTCGCCGTGGTAGAGGACGGCCTCAATGCCGCCCGCCTTGACGCCCTGGTTCGCGGCGGTAACCCAGGGGAAGCCCCGGGTCTTCGTGGTGGCAGCTTGGGTTTCGCCTGACTCGGCTTTTGTCTCATCGGCGGCGGTCGTGCCGCTTGTACCGCGTTCTTGTCGCGCGGCGGCGATGAGGTGCATGGTGTCTTGTTCGTCGCGGCGGAAGAGGTCAAGGGCTTCTTCGGCATAGGCCTGGATGAGGCGGTTTTGCCCGCAGCTAGCGGGAAAGGCGGCGTTGTTGACGATCAGCGGCTTGCCTTCGATGTGCATGCGGCAGGTTGCGTTCACCATATTGCCGTGATTTTCAACCGTACCGCGCAGGATGATGTCGCCGATGTTGCCGCCATTTCGCCCGGCATCATTTTCAGCCGGTCGGCGGGGTTTTTGCCGCCATCGGCGGATGGGGTCGGGCACCATGACGAAGTAGCTACGCGAGCCAAGTATCGGCAGCGGCGTTTCGTCGCGGCGGCGCAGGCGTTAAGATAATCACGCGTCCACATGTTTCCCCAGCATTAGTCACGCTTTTGCGCATACTGCTGCGGAAAGTGCGGCGCAATTCCCCAACCCAAACAGGAGCCCTCATGAAAGCCGTTTTCCTTGACCGCAACACCTTCTCGCCATCCATCGAACTGCCTGCCCCGGAAGGCGTGACCGACTGGCAGGTGTTCGATGCCACCGCGAACGACACCGCGACCGTCGTCGCCCGTCTGCAAGGCGCGCAAATCGCCATCACCAACAAGGTCTTGATGACGCGCGACATCCTCGCGCAACTGCCCGATTTGCGCCTCATCCAGATTACCGCGACCGGCGTCAACAACGTCGATGCCGCCGCCTGCGAGGAACACGGCGTCAAGCTCTTCAACGTCGCCGGTTACTCGACCACTACCGTACCCGAACACACCTTCGCCATGATGCTGGCGGCGATGCGCGGCCTCCTGCCTTACCATCAGGCGGTCGTCAGCGGCGAGTGGCGGCGCGACGGCCGCTTCTGCCTGAACGAGCTGCCCATCCTTGACCTTCGCGGCAAAACGCTGGGCATCGTCGGCGTCGGCAATATCGGCAAACGGGTGACGGAAATCGCGCGCGTTTTCGGCATGCACGTCCTCTGGGCGGAACGCCGCCACGCCGCGCCGCGCTCGCCCGAATACACACCGTTCGATGAAGTTTTCGCCGCCGCCGACATCATCACCCTGCATTGCCCGCTCAACGACGCCTCCCATCATCTGCTCAATGCCGAAACCCTCGCCCTCTGCGCGCGCACCCCGCTCATCCTCAACATGGCGCGCGGCCCCGTCGCCGATGCCGCCGCCGTCGCGGAAGCCCTGAACAGCGGCAAAATCCTCGGCTACGCCAGCGACGTCTTCGCCGAAGAACCGCCGCCTGCCGACGACCCGCTGCTCAGTCTGCGCGAACATCCGCGCGTCATCTACACCCCGCACAACGCCTGGGCCAGCGTCGGCGCGCAGCAGGAATTGTGGCGCATCCTCATGACGCAGGTGAGCGCCTTCATCGGCGGCGTTTGAAACCGTTCTTTGCCACCATGCGCGGCGCTGCATTCCGAGCGCGGAAATATTGCCGGCAAATGAAAAAATAGAAACCTTCTCTGCTATCATGGCGCGCGTTTTACAGAGGAGAACTCCTAATGCGCCTATGGATAGCCGCTTGGCTGGCGGCTGCTGCGATAAGCGTTGCGCACACCGAAGATTACGAACTGGACGCGCCGGTCGTTACCGCGCGTCTGTACAGCAATGAAGCCGAACTCGTCCGCGAAGCGCGGGCAACCGTCAAACACGGCACACACCGCCTCATCGTCTCGCCGCTACTCAGCGACAACATCGCCGACGTCTCCCTCAGCATTGAAGGCGCGCGCCTCACCGGACAGGGCATGCGCCCGCTGCCCGCCCCGGACACCAGCGACCCGTTGCTGCAACAGGCCGATGCCGCCGAACAGGCGCTGACCATCACCCGCCAGACCATCGAAGACAACCGCGACATGAGCCGTGCCCTCATCCAGCGCCTGCAAAATCAGAACAGCACCGTTGACAACGTCCAGCGCCAGCTTGATGCGCTGGCGCGCGTGCGCGAAAAACTGCTGAAAACCGAGCGCGAACAGCAGGACGAACTGAAAAAGCTGCAAGAACAGCTCGCCTGGCAGAACAAAGGCCGCGACAGCCGCCAGTATGCGGGAATCTTCGACATATACAGCGACCACAGCGGCGAAGTTACCCTCACCCTGCGCGAACACACCAAGCGCGCCTACTGGCAGCCATACAGCGAATTCAGCCTGAACAGCGACACCGGCACCCTCGACATCCGCGCCTACGCCCAGGTTGTGCAGCAAAGCGGGCTGGACTGGCAGAACAGCAACATCGCCCTCTCCTTTGCCCCGCCGGATTACCGCGAACAGCCCGCCCTGCAAAGCGCCACCGTCGCCATTGCCGACCGCACCATCACCGCCCTCGTCGGCGAGAACGCGCCATTTTCCGCCAATACCGCCCTGCTCAAAGGCACCGTTTCCGCCACTGCCGCCACAAAAGCCGGCCAAAACGACAAAACGGCGGACGTTTCCATCTCCGGCGTCGATTTCGCCGTCAACATCCCCGGCAAGCACAATCTCGCCAGCTCGCGCGACCGCTACCAGCTCACCTACTGGCAAAACCGCAGCCACGCCAAACTGTACAGCGCCGCCTACGCCTGGATTGCGAGCAAGGCGCTCCTGATCGCCGAATGGCAGCAGCCGGACGGCCACGGCTTCTACCCCGGCAACGCCAGCTTCTTCCGCGACGGCAACCGCATCGGCAACCAGCGCCTTGACCGCCCGATGAACGCCAACAGCCGGCAAATCATGAGTTTCGGCGAAGATCCGCATATCGACGTCGCGTACAGCGTGCCGCCCGGCCACGTCGGCAACGGCCTCATCCTGCGCGACCGACTCGAACGCCGCCAGACCGTGACCCTGAGCAACCACGGCAAAACCGCGCGCAACGTCCGCCTCTACGCCCGCCTGCCGCTCGCGACCCAGCCCGACGTCCGCGTCGAAGCCAAATTCGCGCCCAAACCGGACGCCGAAAACGTCGATAACGTCAAAGGCATCGTCCTTTGGGAAAAAAACCTCGCGCACGGCGACAGCCTGCGCGTGGAAAACGGCTATGACATCCACTACCCCGAAGGGAAAAAACTCATCGGCATTGAGTGAGGCGGTTTTCCCGGCCGGCGCCCGGCGGCAAACCCCGTCCGTAAAGGCCCCGCTTATAGCGTTTCTTTGCCCCATGATTTGCCATCTTTCAATCATCAAGCGGAGCACACCATGCCAAACAAACGTCACATGATTCTCTGCTCGCTCGCCCTCTATGCCCTTTCCCTACTGCTGCCTGCGCTGGGCGGGCAGATCGGCTTGGCGTTGATGGGGATAAGCATCACTTTCGGCTGGCTGGCGCTTGCAGAGGGGATACTGCCCGTGCTGGGTGCTTACGCCAACCTGTTTTACTGGTGGGCGGCAGTGCAACTGCTGCGCGGCAAAGAACCGGTCACCGCTTCCCGGTTTTGCATGTGCCTTGCCGCATTCAGCCTGCTCGCACCACTCATGCGGGATGGCTTTGAATTTGCCGCCATCGGCTGGGGCGCACTGCTGTGGTTTGCCGCGCTGTGGCTGATGCGCCTGGCGGCAAGCACGGAAAACACCCCCGCAGCCCTGCGCCACGCCTGCAAAAAATGGGCGACAGCATCCGCCGCCATTGCCCTCGCGCTGTTCGCTTTTGGTCGCTGGCAATACCATGCCGCCAACGCCCAGCAGCGCGAGCAATATTTCCCCGCCGGCACCGTGTTCGCCTTTATGTGGCCCTCATCCCTGCCCTATATCGAGCCACCATCCTCCCTGCCCGCACCCGATAACGGCACCGCCGAATGGCTGGGCGGGCTGGAAATCTCCGCAGACAACCATCTGGCCTTCATTTCCGGCAACCTCAGAGAATACCGCCCGCCCAAGCGCTTCATCTACCGGGGCTATTTGATACAGGAATACTTCCACGAAGACGGCATCCTCTCCATCGCCCCCGCTGCCGCGCCCGCCGATTACCGCTACGGCTACCGCCCCGCCGAAGCAGGCGAGCAGGGTGAACAAATCCAGTTTATCCGGCAAGCAGACGGTCAAACCGTGTGGCAGGCGCCGGTGAAACGCGTGGAATTCGGGCAGTACCCCGATTACGGCATCATCATCCAGCGCTTGTGGCAGACCCCCCTATACACCGAAATCACCGCCTGGTTTGACGTAAACCCCGCGCAAACCTTCACTGAAGCCTGCCCCATCGAGCCATACAGTGCTCCGTTCAAACTGCACGCACCGCTGCAAATTGGCGGCAAAATCTATTCCGACAAATACCGCAGCCCGGTGGCCGAAAGCCGCATTCTGTGCAACGCAACGTACATCCTCTGGCTCAACGCCCCCGCATACCAAGCCTACGACGACAGCGTTGAGTTGAGCGCCGTGCTCATCCGCCGCCGCGATATGCTGCCGGTGGAAACCTATAAAGACTGGTGGCGCAGCAACCCAGCCCTCAAACAGGCCGCCGCCCGGCCGCAAGAATGGCTGGCCGGCATCAGCCGCATGGAAACCCGCCGCCGGAAAGAAAGCTACGGCCTGCAAGAGAGCGAGCTGGTGATTTACAGCGCGGATGGCGAATGGATAGTGCCCTAGGGTCTGTTGACACTCAGCATTGCGGCGGCTTTTTGCGGCAAAAACCCGCTGCGCAAGCCGAATGTCAACAGACCCTAGGATTTGTCGGGACTTGGTGCCTGGCCTGCGAAGCGGGCGCGGGCGTACTGAGCGGCAGAGCGGTTGTGGGCAGGCGGCCTGCGGGTTTGGGCCGGCGGGGTTGTCGCAGGCGGGGTCAGCGGGCTGTTATCAGGGATACAGGCGGTGCAGGCGGCAAAGTTCGTAGCGGCTGAGTTTGCCTCCGTGCTGGATGAAGTGGCGGACAATGGGGTTAAGGTATCGTTTTTTGCTGACGTCGAAAGTCAGCCCGGCGCGACTGAGGTGGGCGGTGATGGCGAGGCGCAGCAGCGGGTCACTTTGTGCGATGGTGTCGTGGGCACAGTGGCAGGCTGATGGTGAGCGGCATGGCAAGGAAACCGGCCAGGCCGCCACTGGTGATGACGGGGGATGGGCGCTTTGGCCGGTAGCGAGGGCGATGAGCGGCAGGAAGAAGAGGCCAGGCGGTCGGCAGCGGCGGTGCTTGTCCTGGAAACGGTTGGGCATGGCGGTCTCGTGGTGGGGATCGCGGCAATTGTAGCGGGCGGGTACTGTCTGCAATGTCACCAACCGGATCTGCCATGCGGCGTATTCGCCGGAATCCGGCAAGCGGCATCGTTGCCGTTTTGCCAAACGGCGTAAACGCCCGTGGCGCTGTGCTATTTGTCGGTGCGGGCGTTGGGCGGGGTGTAGGGGACGAGGGTGTCTATGGCTTGCAGCAGTTCGTGGATAGATGCGTCCTTGATGGCCGCTTCCAGTGCTTTCAGTTTGCCGCGCTCTTCGGGCGGGGCGGCAGCTTCCAGTTTGGCAAGGTTTTCGGCGAAACGGGCGCGGGCGAAGTTTTTTTGATCGGCGGGCGTTTGCCGGCTTTCTGCCGCCTTCATGAAAAGATAGGCAGTGAAGTTGTTTTTGTTGCCGTTGTCCGGTACGCCCTGAGCACGGGCGTAATGCAGCCCCAGTTCGTACAGCGCCTGGGCGTCGTCTTGTAATGCCGCCTGGCGCAGCCAGTACACCGCCTGCACGTCGTCTTTTGCCGTGCCGTCGCCGCTGCCGTACATCTGGCCGAGCAGGCGTTGCGCCTGGCGGTCGCCCTGCGTCGCGGCGATGCGGTAGTAGCCGATGGCTTTGCCGTAGTCGTGCCGCTCGTCGTTGCAGAAGGCGACGTTCGCAGCCCCTTTCGTGCCGCCCATTTTTTCGTAGGATTCTTCCATCATGCGGCAGCCTTTGGCGATGTCTTTGCGCACCCCGCGCCCTTCCATGTAGCCGATGCCGCCGTTGTTGAGCGCTTTGGGGTGGCCTTGCGCGGCGGCTTTGTCGAACCACGGCATGGCGTTTGCCCAGTCGTCCCGGTGCATGTAGTAACGCCCGACAAGGAATTGCGCCTCGGCATCGCCGGCTTCGGCTTGCTGCATGAGGGCGGCATCCGGCGGCGCTTCGGCTGCAACGGTAAGGGTGATGAGGGTCAGGCAGAGGGTGAGTAGGGGTTTGTGCATGGTGAATTCCTGTTGGGATTTAGCGGGTTCGCTGGTGGTGTTTTCTTGGCTGAGTGAATGGTGCTGTTTCTTTTTTGGCAGTACGCAGTCGTAGAAGAAACTGCGGTAGAACTCGTCAATTTACGGTGTGCCTTGGTTTTTTTTGCTGCAAGTGTGCTAACAAGAAGCTTACAACTACAACGAGATCAACGATGTGCTTGATGAAGATAAGTGCCGTCAATCAGGACGGCTGTTTTCATGTGGATTCTCGCAGAGGAAAAAGACCTGCAGACTTGGCACATTCCAATGGTGGAGCAGTGCTTGACTGCAGGTCGGTGGTTTTGACTATTTTATTTTTTGGTACAGACTTCGTGGTTCCAGAGGCAGATGGAAACTGGGGTATCTTGAGGTGGTGTCCAGCCCTTGACGGCTGTGATGATCCAAACGTCATCTTTGTCCGGTTTGATGGTGGCGATAATCTCTTCACCGTCCACGCTGGTTTTGAGTTCACGGGCGCTGCTCAGCCAGCCGGATTTGCCGATGGTGATGGGCGTGTCCGAGTCGCAGATGAGTTTTCCGATACTAACCTCCACTTCGTTGCCCCTGCGCCATGAATAGAGGCGGATGCGGTTTTCGGCGATGTCTTTTGCGCCGGATGCGGCAATACTCGCCTGGCATCTGGCTTCGGCAACGGCGCTGTTGTGCGCCCGGACGCGTTGTTCGCAGCTGTCGAAGGCGCGCTGGATGGTGGCCGGGACGCGGTAAGCATCCGGGCAGGTATTGCCGCCGAGGGGACTGTCAGGGGAGGCGGCAATTTTGGCGTCAATGTCGCTCAATATGAGTTTGGCGATACGTTCACGGGCGGGCTCGAGCGCCGCTTCTGCTTTGGCGACAGCTTCGTCAGAGGCGTTATAGACATGTGGCAGCTGCAGCCAGTCCGCTTCGCGGGCAGCGGCAATGCTGTCGATTTTTTCGGCTTTGGCGACGGCTTGGTCCAGGGCGGCTTGTGCCATGCGCGCCGGGGCGATTTCCGCGCATTGCTGGACGAGGTCGCGCATGCCGGTTTGTTCGAAGAGTTCTTCGCAGAGTTTGTATGACGAGGTGTAATCTTGTTCCGCCAGCGCTTTGTCGATGATGGCGGGGATGTCGCCGCTGATTTTGTTTTTGATGGCTTCGCGTTTTTGCCCTAATGCGCCACCACTCATCAGGTCGATGTCGTCGTGTTCCAGTTTGTATTGTTCGCGCAGGGCTTTGTCGAGGAACAGTCCGCCGGTTTTGACGAGGGTGTCGTAGTTATCCGGCAGGGCAAGCATTTCCTTGATTTTCGGGATGACGGCCTGATAGGTGTCCGCTGCCTGGGTGATGGTCGGGAAGTTGTTGACGATCCAGTCGGCTCTGTCGCCCTGCTTGCAATTACGCAGCTGGTCGATGATTTCTTGCGCCATATTGCGGCTCCAGAAGGCAAATGGGATACCGGTAGCGATTTGCAGACGTTCGGGGGTATTGGCATCCCACCCGCTGAACATGTTGAGGCGGTCGCATAGCGCTTTTGTAGAACGGCGGGCCAGCATCGGATCGAGGCCGGTTATAGCCAGGCGGTAAGCAATAAGGGCGTTTTCGTATTTTTGTGCACCAGCAGAATTATCGTAGCGACGGAAAAGACCTCTGGGCCCCATGTCGGCATTGAGCAGCGGCTGCACGGTAGAGAGATAGTCTTTGCCATCGCCCGTGATAGGCATAGTGGCTACTTTTTGCCGGCGGTCGGTGAAGGCGCGCGTCCAGTAGTCGCTGCGTGCCTGGGAAAGCGCCTGCTTGGTGGCGGCCCGATCGAGTTCGGGCAGCATGTCCACCGGCGGCACAGCGATATCCGCCTCAGCGACGCTGCGCACACCTGTCGCATCGGTACCGGCAGTTTTCAGCAGGTCAAGCAGGGCTTGTGCTTCTTCTAGCGGCGCTTTTTTTGCGCTGAGGGTGAAGGGGGTGCAGTCTTCGTTAACTTTGCCGTTCCAGCCCAACCAGGTGGCTTTGTTGCCGTTGACGCGCAAGCCGGTGCCGCCGTCACGAAATTCACCGCCGTTTTTGCCCCATTCGGCTTCGCCTTTGAGATGGTAGTAACTGTCTTCTTCGACACGGTAATACCAAAGATCGATATTGGCAGGTTTACCCTCGCTGACGGCAAGGTTGAGGTATCCCGGTGATTTGCACTGGTACATGCCGCCGTAGTACTGAGTAGCAGCGAAGCTGGCTCCGCTGGTGAGCAGGGCGGCAGTGAGTAAGGTAACGCGTAATTGCATGGTGTTTTCCTCTCTGATTATTTAGCGGATTTCCTGCACCGCCCTGACTTTTTCTTCCCCCGCCTGCGAGGCGAGGGCGAGGGCGACGGCGTGGCCGCCGGCGATGGTCGTCTGGTAAAAGACTTTGTGCATCAGGGCTTCGCGGCGGATGGAGTAGCTGTCAGCGATGGCTTTTTTGCCAGCGGTGGTGTTGATGATCATGGCGATGTCGCCGTTGATGATGTGGTCAACGATGTGCGGGCGGCCTTGTGCGACTTTGTTGACTTGTTCGCAGGTGATGCCACGTTTGGCGAAGTGTTGTGCGGTGCCGCCGGTCGCGACGATGCGGAAGCCAGCGGCAATCAGCAGGCGGGCGACTTCGCAGGCTTTGTCTTTGTCTTCGTCTTTGACGGAGATGAAGACGGTGCCGCCCGGGGCGGGCAGGCGTTCACCCGCGCCGCGCATGGCTTTGTGGAAGGCTTCGGCGAAGGTGGCGCCAAGGCCCATGACTTCGCCGGTAGATTTCATTTCCGGGCCGAGGATGGGGTCAACGTTGTTGAATTTGGCAAAGGGGAAGACGGCTTCTTTGACGGCAAAGAGGGTCGGGCGGATGTCGCCCGTAATGCCTTGCGCAGCGAGGGTTTGCCCAGCCATGCAGCGGGCGGCGATTTTCGCGAGTGGCCGACCTGTCGCTTTGGAGACGAAGGGTACGGTGCGTGAGGCACGCGGGTTCACTTCGAGGATGTAGATGTCATCACCTTTCACCGCGAATTGGGCGTTCATCAGGCCGATAACGCCAAGGGCGCGGGCAAGCGCTTTGGCCTGGGTTTCGATGCGGGTGCAGATGTCCGGGGCGAGGCGGTAGGCGGGCAGGGAACAGGCGCTATCGCCGGAGTGTACGCCTGCTTCTTCGATGTGTTCCATCAGGCCACCGATAATGGTGGTTTCGCCGTCGCAGATGACGTCGATATCGACTTCGATGGCGTCATTGAGGAAGCGGTCGAGGAGGATGGGGGCATCCGGCGAGACGTGCAGCGCGTCTTTCATGTAATTGGCGAGATCGGCGTCGTTGTGGACGATGTCCATGGCGCGGCCACCCAAGACGTATGACGGGCGCACCACCAGTGGGTAGCCGATTTCCTGCGCTTTGGCAATGGCTTCTTCAGTGCTGCTTGCGGTGCGGTTCGGCGGTTGCAGGAGATGCAGTTCGTTGACGAGTTGCTGAAAGCGTTCGCGGTCTTCGGCGCGGTCAATGGCGTCCGGCGGGGTGCCGATGATGGGGATGCCTGCTACTTCGAGCGCGCGCGCCAGTTTAAGCGGGGTTTGCCCGCCGTATTGGACGATAACGCCATCCGGCTGTTCGATGCGGGCAATTTCCAGTACGTCTTCAAGGGTGAGCGGCTCGAAGTAAAGACGGTCGGCGGTGTCAAAGTCGGTGGAGACGGTTTCCGGGTTGCAGTTGACCATGATGGTTTCGATGCCGTCTGCGCGCAGGGCAAGGGCGGCGTGGACGCAGCAGTAGTCAAATTCGATGCCCTGGCCGATACGGTTCGGCCCGCCGCCCAAGATCATGATTTTGCGGTTGCCGCTCGGCGCCGCTTCGCAGAAGCGTTCGTAAGTGGAATAGAGGTAAGCGGTCTGGCTGGCGAACTCGGCAGCACAGGAATCGACGCGTTTATATACGGGGTGGATGCCGTGCCGCGCGCGCAGAGCGCGGATCTCGGCTTCCTTGCCATTGCCGCAGGCGGCGAGAAAAGCGTCGGAAAATCCGGCGCGTTTGTATGCGTAGAGCCGCTCGGCGTCATCCAGATAAGAGATACCCTGCTCACGCAGAGGCGTTTCCAGCGCGACCAGTTCGGCGATTTGCGCGAGGAACCACGGGTCAATCGCGCTTAACTGATACAACTCTGCCACGCTGTATCCCTGACGCAGCGCTTCAGCGACGTAAAACAGCCGCTTCGGCGTCGGCGTGGCAACTGCCTGCTCAATGTCATCCACCGCCGAGGGGCGATCCAGCCCACTGTGGCCATTTTCCAGGCCGCGCAGTGCCTTGTTCAGCGATTCTTTGAAGGTGCGGCCAATCGCCATCACCTCGCCGACGGAACGCATCTGCGTGTTCAGGCGGTTATCCGTCTGCTTGAACTTGGCAAAATCAAAACGCGGGATTTTGGTGACCACATAATCAATGGCAGGCTCGAACGAGGCCGGAGTGGCACCGCCGGTGATTTCATTTTTTAATTCATCCAGCGTATAGCCGACAGCAAGACGCGCCGCAACCGAAGCAATCGGGAAGCCCGTTGCTTTTGAGGCGAGTGCGGACGAACGCGATACACGCGGATTCATTTCAATGACAATGACGCGACCATCATGCGGATTGATGGCGAACTGCACATTCGAGCCGCCCGTTTCCACGCCAATCTTGCGCAAAATAGCGATGGAAGCATCCCGCAGCGCCTGATACTCCTTGTCCGTGAGCGTCTGTGCGGGCGCGACTGTAATCGAATCGCCGGTATGCACACCCATCGGATCCAGATTCTCAATCGCGCAGACGATAATGGCGTTATCCGCCTTATCGCGCACCACCTCCATCTCGAACTCCTTCCAGCCGAGCAGCGATTCCTCCAAAAGCACCTCGTGCGTCGGCGAAAGTTCCAGCCCGTGCGCGGTGATGCGCTCGAACTCGTCGCGGTTATAGGCAATGCCGCCGCCAGAACCGCCGAGGGTGAACGACGGGCGGACAATCACCGGAAAGCCCAATTCCGCCTGCGCCGCGCGCGCCTCGTCCATATCATGCACGGCAAACGACTTCGCACTTGCGAGACCAATCTCGCTCATCGCCTGCTTGAACAAATCGCGGTCCTCGGCGGTGCGGATGGCATCCACCGAAGCGCCAATCAACTCCACGCCATAGCGTGCGAGCACTCCATGTCCGGCCAAATCCAGCGCACAATTCAGTGCCGTCTGCCCGCCCATCGTCGGCAACAACGCATCGGGCCGCTCGCGCCCGATAATCCGCTCCACCGTTTGCCACTGAATCGGCTCGATATACGTCGCATCAGCCATCTCCGGGTCGGTCATAATCGTCGCCGGGTTCGAATTGACCAGAATCACGCGGAACCCCTCCTGCCGCAGCGCCTTGCACGCCTGCGCGCCGGAATAATCGAACTCGCAGGCCTGGCCGATGATGATGGGGCCGGCACCGATAATCATGATGGACTTCAAATCAGAACGTTTGGGCATGGGACACTCGCTTTACAGAAAAAATGACGGAAAACGGCGCAAATTTTCGCACAACGCACCCACAGGCGGGGAAAAACCGATACAGTAGCCGTCCCACAACACAAGAGGAACACCCATGCAAAAACTCGCCCTGACCCTGGCCATCGCCGCAGCCGCTCTCACCGGCTGCGAAGACAAAAAAGCGGCAGCCCCCGCCAAACCTGCCGCTGCCAGCACCCCTGCTGCTTCCGCCCCAGCAGCCGTACCCGCAGAAGCCACCCCGGCTGCCGCGCCTGCTGCAAGCCAGGCAGCATACAGCGGCACCTACAAAGGCGTCCTGCCCTGCGCAAGCTGCCCCGGCATCGACACCACGCTGGTCATCAACGACGACGGCAGCTACCAACTGACCACGCTGTTCCTCGAAGAAAAAGACGCCAAACCCGAAACCGTCAGCGGCAAATACCGCCTCAGCGGAGACAAAACCCTGCTGCGCCTCGACGAAGCGGGCAACGGCTACGTCTATTACCTCGGCGACGGCCTGCTGGAAATGCGCGACGACGACGGCACGACCGGCGGCCGCACGGAAGAAGAACAAGCGCCGTACCGCCTGAAAAAACAATAAACGGCGGAAAAACAAAAAGGCAGATGCAAGCATGCCCGAATGCTGCGAGGTTAATGGCCAAATTACTGAAAAAAGCTCGCTGTATAGCGGGCTTTAACCTAAGAAACCGACAATTCAAAAATCTTTCAAGACGCGTACCTTGTGTTCACATTTTTTTGCGACATCTTCTTTTGCCAGTTCTGCATTATTTTTTCCAGACTGTTTTTCAACACCTTCATAGTAGGCGGCGTATAGCTTTTTAACAGTCGCAATTTTGTCATTCGTGCTACCGGGGTCATCCAAGTTGATGCGACCGAGAGCAAAATCATCTAATGCACTTTGAATGAACAAGTAGCCCAACTGAGGGGTCATGCGATCGTCAAAACGTTGCCCCCCCATTTCCTCGGACAATTTATTCGCTAGTTTTTCCCCAAAATCGGGTGAGCTACTTTTTTCCACATAAAATTTGATGAAATCAACGCAAACGTCTGGTAGATCACCATCTTTCTTACCACATCCAAAAAGTACAAGAAAGGTTGCGATGAAAAAAATTTTTTTGTTCATGGATACTCCGTTGTTTTTACAAGTGCTGACCAAATGGTCGTGACGATAATAACAACCCACAAAGAACCCAACAATAGGAACGAACTGTTCTTGGCACCAATTATGCCGCCTGGCGGGTCCAGTATTTACGCTGCTTGGTGGACGCAGGACGGGCTTCATCCAGCCCGCCAAGCGGACGCAGCCTGTTTTTGCATTCTCGGTAAGCGCGGCACCCGGCGGGATAACGATGCGATTTCTGTTTTTTGAGACATTGCGCCGAGGAAATAATTTCTTCTGATGCCTGGACACCGTTAAGGCCCGAATAGTATTCACGAACGCTGTTTTATTTCCCGGGATTGGTTTTAGTGGTGGCTCACTACCCGCACGGCTTTGCGGATTTTGTCGATTTTGGCTTTGAGTGCGGGTTCGTGGTCGGCGAGCACGGTGATGTGCCCCATTTTCCGCCCAGGATGGGTTTCGGCTTTGCCGTACCAGTGGATGAAGGTTTCATCCAGCGCGAGGACTTCGTCCAGACCTTCGAGGACGGCGGGGCCGCTATGACCGTAGGCGCCGATGAGGTTCACCATTGCGGCGAGGCGGTACTGTTGTACGGAGGCGAGCGGCATGCCGGCGAGCAGGCGCCACATTTGTTCGAACTGGGAGTTGGCGCAGGCTTCGATGGTGAGGTGGCCGCTGTTGTGTACGCGCGGCGCGGTTTCGTTGATCCAGATGTCGCCGCTCTGGGTGACGAACATTTCCACGGCGTAGAGGCCCGCCGCGCCGAAGGCCTGCACGAGTTCAACGGCGAGCGCCTGGGCGCGTTTGCGGATGTCGGCGTTGAGGAAGGTCGGCATTTGTACGTAGTCCACGAGGTTGAGGACTTTGTCGAAGATCATTTCCACAACGGGGTAAACGACGGTTTTGCCGTCGTCATCAGCGGCGACGATGACGGCGATTTCGTGGGCGATGGGGCAGAGGGTTTCGATGACGGACGGCACATCGCGCAGTTTGGGCAGGTCTTCTTCGGTGACGATGACTTGCACGCCTTTGCCGTCGTAGCCGCCGGTGCGGGTTTTTTGTACGAAGGGCAGCGGGATGCGTTCGGGGTCGATGTCGGCGAGGCCGTCGGCGAGGTAGAACGGCGCGGTGGGCAGTTTGTGGTCGGCATAGAATTGTTTTTGCAGGCCTTTGTCCTGGATGATGCGCAGGACGCGCGGCGCGGGGATGACGCGTTTGCCCGCCGCTTCGAGGGCTTCGAGGGCCTCGACCGAGACGTGTTCGATTTCGATGCCGACGGCGGCGGCGTCTTTGGCGAAGTCGAGCACGGTTTGTTTGTCGTTGAAGTCGCCCTGTTTGAAGAGGCCGGTCAGGGCGGCACAGGGCGCGCGCGGGTCGGGGTCGAGGATGGCGACCGGCATGGGGTAGTCCGTCGCTTCTTGCAGGAACATTTTGCCGAGCTGGCCGCCGCCGAGGATGGCGAGTTTCATGGTTCTCTCCTTGTATCAGTCGCGTATGAGGGTGGCGTTTGCCACGTCTATAAGGCGGCTGGGTTTTCCCTCGCCGCCGGGGGCGCCTGCGATGACCGGCAGGGCGGGGAAGTAGTGTTGCACGTCCGCCGCGCTGCGCGCCGGTGGCGCACCGCTGGGGTTGGCGGAGGTGGAGATGAGCGGGCTGTCCGCCCAAAGGCAGAGTTGGCGGACGAGCGGGTGACGCGAGACGCGGATGGCGATGCGCCCCGTCGCTTCGTCGCACAAGCGGGTGGGAACGTGGGCGGTGGCGGGCAGGATGTAGGTGGTGGCGCGGCCTGCCGCCTGTGCTTCGAGCTGGCGGACAAGCGCCGGGGTGAGGCCGTCCACCCAGTCGGCGCATTGTTGCCACGAGGCGGCGACGAGCAGCATGCCCTGGCCGGGGCGGCGGCCGCCTTTCAGGCGCAGGATGTGTGCGAAGATGTCGGCATCAAGCGGGTCGCCGCCGAGTCCGTACACCGCTTCGGTCGGATAAGCGAACACCTGCCGCGTGTGCAGCAGGTGGAGGAAGGCGGTTTTCTCCGGCGCGAGCAGCATCAGTAGGTGCGGGTGATGGGGCAGTCGAGCAGTTGCGCCTGGTAGAGGGCGGCGCGGTCGGCAACTTTGTCGCTGATGGTCATCAGCCACGGTTTGGCGAGGAAGCTGCGGTTCTCAAAACCGCCCAGGCCTTCGTGATAGGCGAGATACTGGTTTTTCACGTCGTTCAAGTCCACGCCGTTACGGATGACGTTCTGGTTGGCATACCAGCCGATGAAATCCACCGCATCGTCGAAACGCTCGCGCGAGACGTTCTGCCGCCCGCGTTTCAGTTGGTACCACTCCCAGGTCGGCTGCTTCACCTGCGCGTAGCCGTACGCCTGCGAAGGGCTCATCGCCGTCGGGTTGAAGCGGGATTCCTGATGCATGAAGGCCAGCACATACCACGGCTCGATATGCCAGCGCAGCCGTGTCGCATCCAGCGCTTCCGCCCAGTGCGGGCGCTGCCCCAGCAGCACGCAGGCGTTGTCCATCGTGGCCGTCGCCGGTTGCGGCTCATTCTGATAACGCGGGTCGCGCGGCGCGAAATTGTCCCACGGGTCCTGCCCCATATCGGCACTCGCCGGTTGATGACGCGGCGGATGATGATGCTGCCGCTGATACGACGAACAGGCCGACAAAACCAGCACACCAAGAACACATAACAGCCCGTGCAAACGCATAAATGCCCCATATACCTGATAAAATGCCGCATTTTACACCGCCCTATGGCGAACCCAAAACCAGCACGAGGACATCATGAGCCAAACTCCGGAAGCCGCCAATTTCATCAAGAACATCATCGAAGAAGACCTGAAAAACGGCAAAAACGACGGCCGCGTCGTCACCCGTTTTCCCCCCGAACCCAACGGTTACCTGCACCTCGGCCACGTCAAATCCATCTGCCTCAACTTCGACATGGCGCAGCGCTTCGGTGGCTACTGCAACCTGCGCTACGACGACACCAACCCCGAAAAAGAAAACGAAGAATACATGGCGAGCATCCGGCGCGACGTGCACTGGCTCGGCTTCGACTGGAAATACCTCAACCACGCCAGCGACTACTTCCCGCAACTGCTGGATTACGCCTTCCGTCTCATCGACAAGGGGCTTGCCTATGTGGACAGCCAGAACGCCGACGAAATCCGCGAAAATCGCGGCACCCTGACCGAACCCGGCACAAACAGCCCCTACCGCGAGCGCAGTATCGCGGAAAACCGCGCCCTCTTTCAGGAAATGGCGGACGGCAGACACCCGGACGGCAGCCACGTCCTGCGTGCCAAAATCGACATGGCCTCGCCCAACATCAACCTGCGCGACCCGGTTATCTACCGCATCCGCCACGCCGCGCACTTCCACGCCGGCGATTCGTGGAAAGTCTATCCAATGTACGACTACACCCACTGCCTCTCCGACATGCTCGAAGGCATCACCCACAGCCTCTGCACCCTCGAATTCGAAGATCACCGCCCGCTCTACGACTGGGTGCTGGACGTCCTCGAAACCCCGTGCCACCCGCAGCAAATCGAATTCGCCCGCCTCTCGCTCGAATACACCGTCCTCTCCAAACGCCGCCTCATCCAGCTCGTGCAAGAAAAACACGTGAACGGCTGGGACGACCCGCGTATGCCCACCATTGCCGGCATGCGGCGGCGTGGCATTCCCGCCGGGGCGTTGCGCGACTTCTGCCGCAAAATCGGCATCAGCAAAGCTGACGGCACCATTGCCATTGACTACTTCGAAAGCACCATCCGCGACTACCTGAACGAACACGCCGCGCGCCGCATGATCGTCGTCCGCCCGCTCAAACTGACCCTCACCAGCTTGTCGGACGACCATGAAGAAACCTACCGGCTGCCGAACCACCCGCAGGACGAAACACAAGGCAGCCGCGCCGTACCGTTTGGCAACACCCTCTACATCGAACAGGACGACTTCGCCGAAGTACCGCCGAAAAAATGGAAGCGCCTCGCGCCCGGCCAGGCGGTGCGCCTGCGCGGCAGCTACGTCATCACCTGCGACGAAGTCATCAAAGACGTGGCGGGCAACATCATCGAGCTGCGCTGCCATCACGACCCCGCCACCCTCGGCAAAAACCCGGAAGGCTACAAGGCGAACGGCGTTATCCACTGGGTCAGCGCCCGCCACGCGCTTGACTGCGAAGTCCGCCACTACGAACGCCTCTTCACCCGCCCCGACCCGATGGCGGCGGAGAACTTCCTCGACACCATCAACCCGCACTCGCTCACCACCATCACCGGTGCAAAAACCGAACCGGCCGCAGCGGCGGAAGCGGGCACCGTGTACCAGTTTGAACGCCTCGGCTACTACGCCGTCGATCCGGACA
Source organism: uncultured Cardiobacterium sp. (assembly GCF_938028825.1). Taxonomy (GTDB): domain Bacteria; phylum Pseudomonadota; class Gammaproteobacteria; order Cardiobacteriales; family Cardiobacteriaceae; genus Cardiobacterium. The sequence goes on from NZ_CALIZP010000050.1 coordinate 46,237, forward strand.
GCACGGCGGACAGACCCGTTTTCAACCGCACCGTTGAACTGCGCGACGGCTTCAAATAACCGCAATCATGGCGACCGCAGCGCGCACCAGCTGCCATTTCCCGCTCAACCTCGCCGACCCGCGCACGCACGGCTGGGGCGGCGCCCGTCTTGATCCCTCGCACTTCACCGTCTGGCTGATCATCAACATGTTGGTGCTGTTCTTTCTGTACGACAAAAGCACCGGGCCGTTTTTTGCGCCTGTCGCAAAATGGTTGCTGCCGCTGTGGTTTGGTTGCGGAGCGTTCCTCTACCTGCGCCGCCTCGCCTATTACCGCCCACAGTTCCTGCCCAGGCCGCGCGTCGTCTGCGATCCGCGCGGCATCACCCTGCACGGCGCCTTTGGCCGCATCCGCCATCAATGGCGCTGGGCGGCGCTTGCCGATGTGCGCTATCAGCGCGGTATGCAGCGCGGCCTGCTGCTGGAACCACGGCAAGGCGTGCCGGTCTGCTACCGCAGCGGCCTGCTGGAACACGACGATTACGTTGACATCGTCGCCACGGCGCGGCCTTATCTGCGCGGCGCCGTGCCGCCGCAGCAGCCCGTCATCGTGCCGCCGGGGTTTGAACACTGCTGGTATGAACAGCGCAACGGCAGTTACAACCTCGCCTATTGGCTGCTGCTGATGCTTCTGTTGATACTGATACTCTTCACCCTGGATCTTCTCCCGAATTTGCTGAAAGAATGGGACACGCCACCACCGCCCTTTCTCACGGGCTGGTTCTGTTTCTTCCTGATTGCCGGCAGCGTCGTGCTCGGCCTGTCCTGGATTCTCGTCATCGTGCGGGAATACCGCGCCCTCACTGCCGCCATGCCGCTCCTGCTGCGCGCCGCCGATCGCGACGGCCTGCATTTTTACTACCGCAACGGCTGCATCCACAGCCTGGCGTGGCAGGACATCCGCGACATGCGGCGGGTGCATATCAGCGGCAATCATTCCCATGATGCCCTCGATTTGTACGACCGCCTCGGCCATTGCTACCGCATCGACAGTTTCCAGACCATTCAGGATCACGACTACGACCTCGTCCTGACGGAAACCCTGGACCTGTTCACCGCCATCCGCGCCGGCAAAGCGCTGCCGCCCCTGTCCGCGTCCGAAATCACGCACGTGCTGCTTGGCGAGCGCATCCTCTTCTGGATAAACACCCCGCTGGCCTGCTTCTTTATTTCTGCCGCTATTCAGAGAAGTCTGCATATGCAAACTCGGCTGACCGTGCAGTTTGACGTTCTCTTCCCATTTCTCTTCATCGCGCAGGGCGCACTGAACGTTATCGTGCCGCTGTTCAGCCTCTTCATCCGGGAAAAATTTCGCCGGAAATGAAGCGCGTAGCCGCGCCGCCCGGCGGCATTTCACGGGCGCGAGATGCGGCGAAGAAAGCAGAGACGTTGCAAATTGAAACGGCCATAAATCATGGCGGTGGGTATAGGTCCACCCTGTGCGGGAAACCGGCATTTACGCCATTTAGCGGATTTTGTCGTGATATGAAGAGCAGCGGTAAAAGCTCATGATGTTTTCTTCTTCGCGCGCGGGTGGTGGGCGTCGTAGTTTTTCATCAGGTACTGCGCGTCGAGATGGGTGTAGATTTGCGTGGTGGCGAGATTTTTGTGGCCGAGCATTTCCTGCACGGCGCGGATGTTGCCGGAGGATTGCAGGATGTGGGTGGCGAAGCTGTGCCGCAGCATGTGCGGGTGGATGTCGGTGTCGATTTTTTCGCGCGCATAGGCTTTGAGCCTGAGGGCGATGCCGCGTTCGCTAATGCGGCTGCCGTTTTTGTTGAGGAAGAGGGCGGTTTCTGCGGGATTTTTTTGCAACGTGCCGCGCACCGCGCGCCAGCGCGCCAGCGCTTCGCGCGCTTTGCTGCCGATGAAGACGAGGCGTTCGACGCCGCCTTTGCCACGGATGATGGTGTGGCCGTCGCGTTCGGGCAGGCCGGCATCGAGTGCGGCGAGTTCGGCGAGGCGCAGTCCCGCCGAGTAGAAGAGTTCGAGGATGGCGTGGTCGCGCAGTTTGAGCGGGTCGTCATCTGCGGGCGGGGCGAGAAGGGCGGTGATTTGTTCGGGGGTGAGGACACCCGGCAGCGGGCGGCGGTTTTTGCGCGGCAGTTTGAGGTGGGCGCTGGGGTCGTCGGGCAGGTCGCGGTGGCGGTGCAGCCAGCCGTAGTAGCCGCGCAGGGCGGCGCGATGCTGGTTCAGGGTGGCGGGGCTGTAGCCGCGTTCTTTGGTGAGGCGGCCGAGATAGGCTTTCAGGGTTTGCGCGTCCAGCACGCGCAGGTCTTCTTCCGGGAAGGCGGCGGCGAATTGGGCGAGCAGGCGGCGGTAGGTGGCGATGGTTTGCGCGGCGGCGGCGCGTTCATAGCGCAGGTAGGCGAGGTAGTCGTCGAGGTCGCTCATGCGAGTTCGCCGTGATAGACGGTGGCGGCGGGGCCGCTCATGGTGAGTTGGGCGGCGTCATCCGGCCAGGCGATGTGCAGCGTGCCGCGCGTGAGGCGGACGCTCACGTCGCGATCCAGCAGGCCGCGCCGGATGCCGACGGCGACGGCGGCGCAGGCACCGGTGCCGCAGGCCTGGGTTTCGCCCGCGCCGCGTTCGTACACGCGCAGGCGGATGTGGCGGCGGTCGTCGATTTGCATGAAGCCGGCGTTGACGGCGGCGGGGAAGAGGGGATGGGTTTGCAGCGCGGCACCGACGACGGCGACGGGCGCGGCGGCGATGTCATCCACGACGCAGACGGCATGCGGGTTGCCCATGCTGACGATGCCGAGTTGCAGGTCGTATCCGGCGGCATGAACGGGCTGATAGAGGCAGTCGCTTTGTGCGGCGGTGAACGGGGTGAAATCCGGCACGCCCATATCGACGCGGTAGTTATCGCCGCCGTCGTGGGCGATGGTGATGCTGCCGCGTTTGACGGCGACGCGGACGGGACGGTCGGGCGGGTGCAGGCCGTGGTCGTGCAGGTATTTGCCGAAGCAGCGCGCGCCGTTGCCGCAGTGTTCGACTTCGCCGCCGTCGGCGTTGAAGATGCGGTAGGCAAAATCGTGCGCGGCATCGGGCGCGGGTTCGATGATCAGCAGTTGATCGAAGCCGATGCCGCTGTGGCGATCGGCCAGCGCGGTGATTTGCCCGCGCGGCCAGTCGAAGGCTTCATGCCGGGCATCGAGGACGATGAAATCGTTGCCGAGGCCGTGCATTTTTGTGAAGCGGCGGATGCTCATCGGCTCATCACCAGGCGCAGCAGGGCGAGGATCAGGATGGCACCGAGGATGGAAGCGATGAAGCCCGCCGGTTGGCCGAGGCGGTACAGGCCGAGTTCGCGGCCGATCAGCCCGGCGGCGACGGCACCGGCAATGCCGAGGCCGGTGGTGAGCACGCAGCCGAGATTGTCGCGCCCCGGCATCAGCGCGCGGGCAATCAGGCCGATGATGAAGCCGATGGCAATCATGTACAGCAGGCTTTGGTTGAGGTGGATGGTCATGGTTTGTTGCTCCTGTGATACAAATCAGCGGGGCGCACTATAACCACAGCCCGCCGCGTGTGCCAAACCCGCCTGCCCGCCGCATCCGCCCCGCAGACCGCGCCAATAGCCAGTACAGGGGGCGCGCTATACAATGTTGCCGTCTGTCCATACAAGGAAAAAACATGCAAAACGACCTGCTGCTCCGCGTCCTCAGAGGCGAACCCGTCCCCCGCACCCCTGTCTGGATGATGCGCCAGGCGGGGCGTTACCTGCCCGAATACCGCGCCACGCGCGAACAGGCCGGCGATTTCATGACCCTGTGCCGGACGCCGGAACTCGCCTGCGCGGTAACGCTGCAACCGCTGGAACGCTTCCGCCTCGACGCCGCCATCCTCTTTTCCGACATCCTCACCATCCCCGACGCGATGGGCCTCGGCCTCAACTTCATCCCCGGCGAAGGCCCGACCTTCAACCACCCCATTGAAAGCGCCGCCGACGTCGCCGCGCTCGGCACACCCGACATGGAAAGCGACCTTGGCTATGTCATGGATGCCGTGCGCCTCATCCGCCGCGAACTGGACGGCCGCGCACCGCTCATCGGCTTCAGCGGCAGCCCGTGGACACTCGCCACCTACATGATCGAAGGCGGGACGAGCCGCGACTTCACCCGCGCCAAAGCCATGCTCTACCGCGAACCGCGCACCCTGCACCAACTACTCGACAAACTCGCCACCGCCGTCAGCGCCTACCTCACTGCGCAAATCGAGGCGGGCGCGCAGGCGGTGATGCTGTTCGACACCTGGGGCGGCATCCTCGCCTGGCCGGCGTATCGCGACTACTCGCTCGCCTACATGCAGCGCATCATCACCGCCATCGGCGGCAAAGCGCCGCTCATCCTCTTCACCAAAGGCGGCGGGCAATGGCTGCCGATGATGAAGGACAGCGGCGCGGCGGCCATCGGCCTCGACTGGACGGCATCATTAGGCGCTGCCCGCGCCATCCTCGGCGAACACACCGCGCTGCAAGGCAACCTCGACCCCGCCATCCTGCGCGCCGACCCCACCGTCATCGAAAACGAAGTGCGCCGCGTGCTCGCCGACTACGGCTACGGCCACCGCCACATCTTCAACCTCGGCCACGGCATCACCCCGGACATCCCGCCGGAACACGCCGCCGCCATGATCGAAGCCGTGCACAAATACAGCCCGCCGTATCACAAATAACTGCCCCATGAACCGCCCCGGCATCCTCCTCACCACCGCCCTTGCCCCGCTCATCTGGGGCAGCACCTACCTTGTCACCACCGAGTTTCTGCCGCCGCACCGCCCCCTCACCGCCGCGCTCCTCCGCGTCCTGCCCGCCGGACTTCTGCTGCTGGCCTGGACACGCGAACTGCCCGCGCCGCGCGATTGGGGGAAAGTCCTCCTGCTCGGCATCCTCAACATCGGCCTGTTCCAGGCCATGCTGTTCATCGCCGCCTACCGCCTGCCTGGCGGGCTCGCCTCCGTCCTCAGCTCCACACAAATCCTGATGGTGCTGCTCCTCACCCGTCTCATCGGCAAAACCACGCCGCCGCGCGCCGCCTGGCTGTGGGCGGCGGCAGGCATCGCGGGCATCGCCCTGCTGGTGCTGTCGCCACAGGCGCATTACGACCCCCTCGGTATCACCGCCGCGCTGACCGGTGCAGCGGCCATGGCGCTCGGCATGTACCTCGCCAAATACTGGCGCATCAGCCTGAGCCTCCCCGCCTTCACCGGCTGGCAACTGCTGTTCGGCGGCCTCTGCCTGCTGCCCGTCACCCTGTTGACTGAACGCGCCCCCGATACCCTGACCATCGCCAACATCGGCGGCTACCTCTACCTTTGTTTGTGCGGCGCGGTGCTGTCCTACATCCTCTTCTTCCGGGGCATCAGCAAACTGTCGCCAGCGGTGGTGTCCTCGCTGGGACTCTTGAGCCCCGTCAGCGCCTTCCTCCTCGGCTGGCTCTTCCTCGGACAAAGCATGGACGGCAAATCCCTCTGCGGCTTCGCGCTGGTGCTGGCCTCCATCTTCGGCGTGCAACAGGCGATGGGCAAACAGCCGGCCGCCGCCGGGCGGGACACCCCCGGCCTTAACCGGACCCTTACGAGAAACATGATTACCTACATCGATCCCGAAGCGCGTTACAGCGACGCCACCATCCACCACGGCATCATCTACCTCGGCGGGCAGGTGCCCGAAGATGCGAAAGCCGACGCCGACGCGCAGACCCGCAGCGTGCTCGCGCAAATCGACGCCCTTTTGGCGCGGCTGGGCAGCGACAAGGCGCACATTCTGGAAGCCGCCATCTACCTCGCCGATTTTGCCGACTACGACGCCATGAACCGCGTTTGGGACGCCTGGACCGCGCCCGGCCGCGCCCCGGCCCGCATCTGCGTGCAGGCGGCGCTGGCCGACCCGCGCTGGAAGGTGGAAATCCGCCTGACGGCGGCGGTCAGCGGCTGAACAGGTTATAGTCGTTTCAAACAGGAATGAGACAAGGCGGCGAGCCGAAGACAGTACTAGTACGGCGCGGGTCCCATAAAAATCGCGCAGCGATTTTTATGGGACCCGGTCAGACTCGCCCTGCTGGCGCTGGTCGTCATCGCCGCCTTTGTCCTGCGCCTGTTCTTCGACCGCTGTGCCGCGCCGCTGCGCATCGGGATTGACCGCGACACCATCCGCATCACCCGCCATCGTTATTGGCGCCTGCGCCCGCAGACGCGCGACTATCCGCTGCGCCTTTTCAGTGGCGTCGGCAGCTATGTCCGTGCCGACGCCTTTGGCAACGCGGCGCTGTTCACCGTGCTTTTGCCGCAGTTGCCCGGGCAACCGTCGCTGCGTCTCGGCCACCATCTGCTGTCGCTGCGCGAGGAGCCGTCGGACCTGACTGCCGCCCGGCTGCTGCGTGATGACACCTACCGCTGCCTCATCTTCACGCCGCCGGTTGCCGCGCTGCTCTTCCTCGTCGTCCCCATCGCCGCCGCGCTTCTCCTCGTGTGGCAACTCGTGCCGCCCGCCCTGCGTGCGTTGCGCAGCGGGCAATATCCGCCGCCCGGCGGGAAAACGCTGGTCCGCACCCGCATCCGCCATGGTCGCGCCGCCCGTGTTTCGCTGTGGCTGGAACTGGTGCTGATCCCGCTGTGGGGGCTGCTCCTGCTGGCGGGCAGTCTGCCCGTTCTCTATCAGGCGGCAGGCAAGCCCTGTTCCGCCGCCGGTCAAACGCCGCCGTAAGCGGCGTGCCTATGCGCCCGCCGCGAGGCGGAAGAAACCGGCGATGTAGTCCACTTCGCGCTCGTCTTCGCGCACGCCGAGGTAGATGTGCTTGAAGATGCCCGCGTCGCCGAGGCGCAGGCAGGCCAGCGGCATGTGCGCCGCCTGTTCGTCAATCAGCCAGCGCGGCAGGGCGGTCACGCCGCGTCCCGCCGCCACCATTTGCAGGAGGATTTCCGTGGTTTCGATGGTTTTGTGCGCCGCCACGCCCCGGTTGGCGGGCAGGAGGAAGGCCTGGTAGATGTCGAGGCGTTCGGTCGGCACCGGGTAGGTGATCAGGGTTTCTTTTTCGAGGTCTGCCGGCCGGGCGATGCTCTGCCGCGCCAGCGGGTGGTCACGCGCCACCACCAGCACCTGTTCGTAGTCGAAGACGGGGGTGAAAACGAGGCGTTCGCCGAAGACGGGGTCGGGGGTGATCAGGATGTCGATTTCGTAGGCATAAAGCGCGGCGACGCCCTTGAACTGGAACTGCTGCTTCACGTCCACATCCACGCGCGGCCAGGCGGCGAGATAGGGGGCGACGACGCGCAGCAGCCATTGATAGCAGGGGTGGCATTCCATGCCGATGCGCAGCAAGCCCTGTCCGCCCGCCGCGTAGTGGCGCAACTGGTTTTCGGCGTGCTCGAAGCGCGGCAGCAGGCTTTCGGCGAGATGGTAGAGCAGCCGCCCCGCCTGGGTGAGGCGCAGACTGCGCCCTTCTTTTACCCACAGCGGCGTGCCGGCCTGTTCTTCCAGTTTGCGTGCGGCGTGGCTGAGGGCGGATTGGGAGAGGAAAAGGGCGTCGGCGGCGCGGGTCAGGGTGCCGTGGGCGACGACGGCGCGAATCAGCGCGAGATGTGAGCGTTCCAGCATGGAGGGTTGTCCGCAAGAAAAAGCCGCATCATGAATGAAATTCATAAGGTAATGCAAACAAGCCATTTCCCTTCATCTTTCCCGGTCGTTATAGTGCCGCCTTCCTTTTCATCCAAACGGAGCATTTATGACAACCATCCACAATCTCGGCTTCCCGCGCATCGGCGCCAAACGCGAGCTGAAATTCGCCCTCGAAGCCTACTGGAAAGGCGAAAGCACTGCCGCTGAATTGCAAGAGGTGGCAAAAGCCCTGCGCGCGCGCCACTGGCAGAATCAGGCCGGTTTTGACCATGTGCCGGTCGGCGATTTCACCCTGTATGACCACATCCTCGATATGAGCGTCACCCTCGGCAATCTGCCGAAACGCGCTTATGAAGGCGGTGGCGACGAGCTCGATGCCTTCTTCCGTACCGCGCGCGGCCGCAGCCCCATTGACAAGGGCGCTGGCGTGGCCGCTGGCGAGATGACCAAGTGGTTCAACAGCAACTACCACTACATCGTTCCCGAATTCGACAAGGACACCCAGTTCAAACTCAATCCGCAGCGTTTGCTTGATCAAATCAAGGAAGCGCAAGCGCTCGGCGTGAAAGGCGTCAAACCCGTCATCGTCGGCCCCGTCACTTACCTCTGGCTCGGCAAGAGCAAGGATGATTCCAACCGACTCGACCTGCTCGAACGTCTGCTGCCCGTCTATAAACAACTGCTGAACGAACTGGCGCAAGCGGGGGCAGAATGGGTGCAGGTGGATGAACCCGCACTGGTTACTACCCTGGATCAGGATTGGCGTCACGCGGTCAAGACCGCTTATCACGAGCTGAACCGCACCGTGCCGAAAATCCTGCTCACCACATATTTCGGCGACTTCGGCGACAACCTCAACCTCTTGCACGACCTGCCCGTAGATGGCGTCCACCTCGACACCATCAACGCCGCTGCCGAAATCAACAAGCTCGTTGACCTCTTGCCGGCGACCAAAGTCATCTCGCTCGGCGTGGTCGATGGCCGCAACATCTGGAAGGCCGATCTCAACCGCCTGCTCGACACCCTCGAACCCATCCGCGAGCGCCTCGGTGAGCGTCTCTGGCTGGCGCCGAGCAGCTCGCTGCTGCACGTCCCCGTCGATCTTGCCCAGGAAGACACGCTCGATACCGAAATCAAGAACTGGCTGGCGTTCGCCCTGCAAAAACTCGACGAACTGCGTGTGCTGAAAAAAGCGCTCGATAGCGGCCGCGCCAGCGTCAAGGCCGAACTGGACGCCAACGCCGCCGCCCTTGCCGCCCGCCGCGCCTCCACCCGCGTGCACAACCAGGCGGTGAAAGCGCGCGTCAAAGCCGTCACCCCGGACATGGGCAACCGCAAATCTCCCTACGCCGTGCGCGCGCCGCAGCAACACGCCGCCATCAAGCAGCCGCTTTTCCCGACCACCACCATCGGCTCCTTCCCGCAAACCGCCGAAATCCGCAAATCGCGCAGCGATTTCCGCAAAGGCGTCATCAGCGAAGCGCAATACATCGAAGACATGAAAGCGGACATCCGCCAATGCGTGCAAATCCAGGAAGAACTTGACATCGACATCCTCGTCCACGGCGAAGCCGAGCGCAACGACATGGTCGAATACTTCGGCGAACAGCTCGACGGCTACATCTTCACCCGCTTCGCCTGGGTGCAGTCCTTCGGCTCGCGCTGCGTCAAGCCGCCGGTCATCTACGGCGACATCTCCCGCCCGAAACCGATGACCGTCTTCTGGTCGCAATACGCACAATCGCTGACCAAACGCCCGATGAAAGCGATGCTCACCGGCCCCGTGACCATCCTCAACTGGTCCTTCGTCCGCGACGACCAGCCGAGATCCGAAACCTGCCTGCAAATCGCGCTCGCCATCCGCGACGAAGTGCTCGACCTCGAAAAAGCCGGCCTCGGCGTCATCCAGATTGACGAACCCGCGCTGCGCGAAGGCCTGCCGCTGAAAAAAGACCAATGGCAAACCTATCTGGACTGGACCGTCTTCGCCTTCCGCGTCTGCGCCAACGGCGTTACAGACCGCACCCAGGTGCACACCCACATGTGTTACAGCGAATTTAACGACATCATCCAGTCCATCGCCGACCTGGATGCCGACGTCATCACCATCGAAACCTCGCGTTCCGACATGGAACTGCTCAAAGCCTTCGACGACTTCAAATACCCGAACGAAATCGGCCCCGGCGTGTACGACATCCACTCGCCAAACGTGCCCAGCGTCGAAAGCATGGTGGATCTGATGGACAAAGCCATCACCCGCATCCCGAAAGAACGCCTCTGGGTCAACCCGGACTGCGGCCTGAAAACCCGCGCCTGGCCGGAAACCAAAGCGGCACTCGCCAACATGGTCGAAGCGGCGAAAATCCTGCGTAAAAAATACGCCTGATAAAGCGTGTATAAATAGAGCGGTGCTTCGGCACCGCTTTTCACATCCATCACAAGAGGAAATCCCCATGCAACACCGCAATCTTCTCACTGCCGCCATCACCCTGAGCCTGCTCACCGCCTGTGGTGGTGGGGGCGATGATAACAGCACAACCCTTGACCCGCGCCCCACCTCGCTGAACAGCAGCGGCAACACGCCGACCGCGCAAATCCCGTCGTCCGGTACCGTGCGCAACGACGACAAAAAATCCTATGAAAGCTTCGATTTCAACGTGGTTGACCTCGGTTATGGCAAACCGAAAATCACCATCCTGCCGCCGGGTAAAGTACAGGGCGCGGACAAAACCCGCCTGCTCACCCTGACCGATGGCCCCTACAAAAGAATTATCGGTAACAACCTGAGCAAAGCCAGCTACGGGCTGATTGATACGACCAGCTACGACAACAAATACCGAACCTTCTATCAAGGTGCCCGCGCCGATCTCACCTCTTCAGCTTCCTTTTTCGGCATGATGCTTGATGGGGTTACGCCCTTACAAGGCAGCGCGCATTACAAAGGCCTCGCTGTGCAATATTCGGATAGAGATGGCATCGAAGAAGGAACCTCGACTTTCGATGCGAATTTTCAGGATAGGAGACTGTCCGGTCGCATCAACGTCGGGCAGCGGGAAATCACGATTGGTTCAATGCTCATAAGCAATACTTTCTCCGGCTTCGGGAAGGACGCAGGTAAAAGCGATGGCCTCCTCAGCTTCGAAGGCGCTTTTTTCGGTAAAGATGCTTCTGAAATTGCGGGGACTTACCAAAAAGCGAGCCTTGATGATGGCTATATCGGAGCCTTTGGCGCTCAAAGACAATAGCAGCGACAATTTTGTAGACAACAAGGCGGGCTGTAAGCCCGCCTTGTTGCTTCTCTGTACTGCCGGCATGATTGTGAATCTCTCTGTGTTTTCCACACGAAACCCCGCGCTGTTAATACCAAATCCACGACGTTAGCGTTAAAATACGGTTAGTTTCTCCACCACTGATGAGGTAATTCCATGAATATCAAGACAATAAAATTTGCTTCCTTCACTGATCAACGCCCCGGCACATCCGGGTTGCGCAAGACGGTGCCGCATTTTCAGCAGCCGCATTACACCGAGAGTTTCATCCAGTCCATTTTTACCTCGCTGGGCGGCGTTGCGGGCAAGACGATGGTACTCGGCGGCGACGGGCGTTATTACGGCGCGGAAGTGACCGCCATTGTCCTGAAAATGGCGGTGGCACAGGGCGCGAAGCTGGTGCTGGTCGGTGAGAACGGCCTGTTGTCCACACCTGCCGCTTCGCACGTCATCCGCCATTATCACGCCGATTTCGGCATTATTTTGTCCGCCAGCCACAATCCGGGCGGCAAGGACGGCGATTTCGGCATCAAGTTCAATCTCGCCGCCGGGCAGCCCGCGCCGGAGCATGCCACGGAAGCGGCTTATGCGGTATCGAAGTCGCTCACGGAATACACGATTGCCGATGTCGAGTTGCCGTCACTCGCCACACCGGGCAGTTACCGCCTGGGCGACACGGAAATCCGCGTCATCAGCAGCACCGCCGATTATGCCGACCTGATGGAATCGCTCTTCGATTTTCCCGCCATCAAGGCACACATCGCCAAGCATCCGTTTGTGTTTGACGCGATGCATGCTGCGACCGGCCCGTATGCGATTGAGGTGTTCGGCAAACGCCTCGGCCTGCCGCAGCAATTCTTGCTAAATACCAAGCCGTTGCCCGATTTCGGCGGCGGCCATCCCGACCCCTCGCCCGCGCATATTGATGCATTGAAGGCGGCGATTGCCGCCAATCCGGCAGTGGTGATGGGCGCAGCCAGCGATGGCGACGGCGACCGCAACCTGATTACCGGGCGCAAGCATTTTGTGAACCCCTGCGACAGCCTCGCGGTGATTGCCGACAATCATCAATTCATCCCCTGCCTGCGCGCGCTGAAAGGCGTCGGGCGTACGATGCCGACCAGCCGTGCGGTCGATGCGGTCTGCGCCGCGCGCGGGTTGAACTGTTATGAAACGCCGACTGGCTGGAAGTATTTCGCCAACCTGCTTGATGCCGACCTGATTCACCTCTGCGGCGAAGAAAGTTTCGGCACCGGCGGCAACCATATTCGCGAGAAGGACGGCATCTGGGCAGTACTGTGCTGGCTCAACCTGCAAGCGGCGACGGGCAAGACACCGGATGAGATTATCGAGGCGCACTGGAAAAAATACGGCCGCCACATTTTCAACCGCTTCGATTACACCGGCCTTGACAAGGCCACCGCCGACGAAATGCTCAAACATTTCGAGGGACAATTCGCGAAACTGCGCGGGCAGACGGTGAGCGGTCTCGTCATCACCGACGCGCAGCAGTTCAATTACGTGGACCCGACCAACGGCGAAAGCAGCCCCGGTCAGGGTCTGCAACTGCAATTCGGCACCCAGGCGCGCGTTGTCTGCCGTCTCTCCGGCACCGACAGCCGGGGCACCACCCTGCGCATGTACGTCGAATACTGGCAGGAAAATGTGGACGCCCCGCCTGCGCTCGCCGGCACGACGGCGACGCTCGCCACCATGGCACAAGGCATGTTGAACCTCGAACACTACTTTGGCCGCAGCCAGCCCGACAACATCGTTTAAGGTAAAGGACATGACAAACATGAGCACATTGCACGAAAAACTGAAATCCCACAAAGACACCATCCAGAGCAAAACCCTGAGCGAATGGTTCGCCGCCGAGCCAAACCGCGTCCGGGACTGGACGCTGCACCATGCGGGCATCTACCTTGACCTCTCGAAAAACCACATCAACGCGCAGACCAAGGCACTGTGGCAGCAATGGGTGGACAGCGCCGGCGTCGCCGAAGGCATCGCCGCCATCACCAGGGGCGACAACGTCAACACCGGCGAACACCGCCCGGCGCTGCATCACCGCCTGCGCGCTCCTGCCGATGCGCCTTTCGTCGTCAACGGCGAAGACGTCAGCCCGCATATCCGCGACGTGCGCGCGCGCATGAAAGCCATCGCCGAGCGTGTGCGCAGCGGCGAGTGGAAAGGGTTTGACGGCCAGGCGATAACGGACGTCATCCACATCGGCATTGGCGGTTCCGAACTCGGCCCGCGCCTGCTCTGCACCGCCTTCAAACACCTCGCCGATGACCGCATCCACATCCATTTCCTCGCCACACCCGATCCCGTCAAAATCAGCGAACTCAAACGCCGCTTGAACCCCGCCACCACCCTGCTGATTGCCGCTTCCAAGAGCTTTGGCACCGAAGAAACCCTCACCAACGCGGGCTACATGCGCGAATGGCTGCGCGCGGCAGGCGGGACAAAAGCGGACGAACAGATGATTGCCCTCTCGGCGAACGTCGAAAAAGCCGCCGCCTTCGGCATCGCCGCCGAACGTGTCCTGCCCTTCTGGGACTGGGTTGGCGGGCGCTTCTCGCTGTGGTCGGCCATCAGCCTGCCGTTTATCCTGCAAAACGGCTACGACGCCTACGAAAACCTGCTTGCCGGTGCGCATGAAATGGACAAACACTTCCAGAGCGCGCCGCTGATGGCAAATATGCCGGTGTGGCTGGCGACGCTCGAAGCGTGGTACAACCACTACTACAACTGGAACAACCGCGCCGTCATCACCTACTGCAACCCGATGGAGCCCTTCCCGCAATACCTGCAACAGCTCGATATGGAAAGCCTCGGCAAACGCGCCAACCGCGCCGGCAAACCGCTGACCAAACCGAGCGGTATCATCGTTTGGGGCGGCACCGGTACCGAAGCGCAACATGCCTTCTTCCAGCTCATCCACCAGGGGCAGCGCCATATCCCCATTGACTTCGTCACCGTCAAAACCCCGCCGAAAGGCTACGAAGACGCACAACGCATCATCCACGGCCACTGCACCGCACAAGCCGAGGCGCTGATGCGCGGGCGTGACGAAAGCGACCTGCAAAACATCCCGGTAGACGAACGCTACCAGCGCACCTGTCCGGGCAACCGCCCCAGCACCACCATCATCCTTGACGAACTGACCCCGGCAAACCTCGGTGCGTTCATCGCCTTGTACGAACACAAAGTGACCGTGCAGGCCATCCTCTACGACGTCAACGCCTACGACCAGTGGGGCGTCGAACTCGGCAAAGTGCTGGCGAAAGGCACCGAAGCGAGCCTTGCGGGCAAAACCGGCGCACATGATCCCTCCACCACTGCCATCATCGACTACCTCAAAAGCTGATGAACCGCATTGAGAAAGCCCCCGCAAGGGGGCTTTTTTGCCATGCACCCGCTGCCGACCGGCATCAGCGGGATTAGAGAAGCATTCGCAGCAATTTTTACAAAAGCGTATTACCTTGTAATACAAGCCGATTATTGCCAAATATTTTGTATCAATCAATGACTTGAAAATAAACCAATTTGTCATAATTTTATAAAAAAACTATAATATCTCAGTCCAAACGGAGAACAGGGAAATGGCAACCGTTTGTAATCATTTCATTTTCATGTAACTTAGGAGTAAATCATGCTAACCAAAACAGAAAATCGCCCCGCTGCCTGGGTCAACTTCATCGCCGGGGACTGGGAAAACAGCGTCAACGTGCGCGACTTCATCCAGAAGAACTACACCCCGTATGAAGGCAACGGCAGCTTCCTTGCCCCCGCCACGCCTGCCACCACCAAACTGTGGGACAGCGTGATGGAAGGGGTGAAAGAAGAAAACCGCACCAAAGCCCCGCTGAAAATTGACGCCGACATTGTTTCCGGCATCACCAGCCATGCACCGGGCTACATTGACAAAAACCTGGAAGTCATCGTTGGTCTGCAAACCGATGAACCGCTGAAACGCGCCATCATGCCCTACGGCGGCATCAAAATGGTCATGGATTCTTGCAGAATCTATGAAACCCCGCTCAATGAGCAGGTCAAGAAAGCCTTCACGGAATACCGCAAAACCCACAACCAGGGCGTATTCGACGTATATACCCCGGACATCCGCCGCTGCCGCAAATCCGGCGTGCTGACCGGTCTGCCGGACGCTTATGGCCGTGGCCGCATCATTGGTGACTACCGCCGTGTCGCCCTTTACGGTATCGACTTCCTGATGGCCGACAAAGTCAAACAGTTCAATTCCTTCCAGGCCGACCTCGAAGCAGGCAAAGACCTTGAAGAAACCATCCGCCGTCGCGAAGAAATCGCCGAACAGCACCGCGCCCTCGGCCAGATGAAAGAAATGGCCGCCGCTTACGGTTACGACATTTCCGGTCCGGCCACCAACGCCAAAGAAGCCGTGCAGTGGACCTACTTTGGCTACCTCGCCGCCGTCAAATCGCAAAACGGTGCTGCGATGAGCTTTGGCCGTGTTTCCACCTTCCTTGACATCTACATCGAACGTGATCTGAAAAACGGCACCATCACCGAAAGCGAAGCGCAAGAAATGATTGACCACCTCGTCATGAAACTGCGCATGGTCCGCTTCCTGCGTACCCCGGAATATGATCAGCTCTTCTCCGGCGACCCGATTTGGGCAACCGAATCCATCGGCGGCATGGGTCTTGATGGTCGCACCCTCGTCACCAAGAACAGCTTCCGCTTCCTGCACACCCTTTACAACATGGGGCCGTCGCCGGAACCGAACATGACCATCCTCTGGTCCGAACAGCTGCCGGTCGGCTTCAAACACTTCTGCGCGAAAGTTTCCATCGATACCTCCTCCGTGCAGTACGAAAACGACGACCTGATGCGTCCAGACTTCAACAGCGACGATTACGCCATCGCCTGCTGCGTCAGCCCGATGGTGGTCGGCAAACAAATGCAGTTCT
>NZ_CALIZP010000051.1 GCF_938028825.1 uncultured Cardiobacterium sp.
TGTCCGAGCTGGAAAAACCCGGCCGCGACCCGCGCGGCGAGTTTCAGACGGCATCGTTTGCCGAAGGCATCCACGAAATCAGCGACTTGCAGGTCGACATGATTTTGGAAGGCGTGGTCTCCAACGTCGCCAACTTCGGCGCGTTCGTGGACATCGGCGTACATCAAGACGGCTTGGTGCATATTTCCGCGCTGTCCAATAAATTTGTGCAAGACCCGCGCGAAGTGGTGAAAGCCGGCGACGTGGTAAAAGTGAAAGTGCTGGAAGTTGATGCCGACCGCAAACGCATCGCGCTGACCATGCGGCTGGATGACGAACCGGGCGCGGCGGCAAACGGCCGAAAAGACCGCCCACGCGGCGACAAACGCCCGCCGCAGAAGCAGGAAAAAATGACCAACACGGCAATGGCGGATGCCTTTGCCAAGCTGAAGCGGTAACTACCGTAAAAACAGGCCCATTAAACCCTTCATGTAAACAAAAAGCCCGATTTTTTTACATATCCACCGCGACATGACAAAAAAACGGGCTTTTCTTTACACCAAGAAGCACACCGCCATGTACACCATTGACCAATTCCCCCCGCCAGACGATTTTGAAAGCGTTGCCGTCCTCAAACAACTCGCGGCCGCTCACCGCTACTTGGCCGAACTCAAAGGCATCTGCCGCAGCATTCCCAACCAGGGCATATTAATCAATACTTTGGCCTTGCAAGAGGCCAAGGACAGCTCCGCCATCGAAAACATCATAACCACCCATGATGAACTCTATCGCGCCGCAGTATCCGAAACCCCAAGCAACCCGGCCATCAAAGAAGTACAAAACTATTCCGCTGCCCTGCACTGCGGCTACACGCTTATCCGTCAACACGGCATCCTTACCAATAACCACATCTTGGCAATACAAGCCACATTGGAAAAAAATAACGCCGGATTCCGCAAACAATCCGGCACCATACTGAAAAATGACCGGACAGGGGAAACCGTGTACATGCCGCCGCAACACCCGGACGACATCATCCGCCTGATGGGAAATCTGGAACAATTCATCAATACCAATAACAACAATACCGACCCGTTGATTCGCATGGCGCTGCTCCACCACCAGTTTGAAAGCATACACCCGTTTTACGACGGCAACGGCAGAACAGGCAGGATTATCAATGTGTTGTATCTGGTTTTAACCGGCTTGCTGGATATTCCCGTCCTATACCTGAGCCGCTATCTCGTGCAGCATAAAAACGAATATTATCATCAGCTGCAATATGTGCGCGAAACAGGCCAATGGGAATCATGGCTGCTATATATGCTGAAAGCCGTAGAACAAACAGCAAAAGACGGTATTGATACCGTACAACAAATCCAACAGGCCATGATGAACTACAAACACGGCATTAGAGAAAAATTCAGCTTTTACAGCCAGGATCTTATTAATCACCTATTTAACCATCCCTATACAAAAATAGACTTCATGATGAAGAGCCTGAATATATCCCGTCCCAGTGCCAGCAAATATCTGGACGAATTAACAGGCCATGGCTTTCTGCAAAAAGAAAAAATCAGCAGAAGCAATTACTACATCAATATTGCCCTGATGAAAATACTCTTGCCGCCCGAAAAACGTCCCACCACCATATAGCTTTCACTGCGCCGGTGACGGCCTCTGTTTGAAGCCTATCCCATTCATCCCCCGGTATTGCTGCCGCTCACGGAACCAGCATTACGAGACCTATAACGACGCCGCTTGGCGCCGTTCCCGCCGTAGGGTGCATTGGTATCGCCCGCCGCTCATTCGTCCGCCAGCACTTCCCCCAGGAAATCCGCCGCCGCGCGCACGCCGGGGCTGCGGCGCACGTCTTCGTGCATGACCAGACAGATTTCCGCCGCAAACGCAGGCGGGGGTTCGCCGTCAGCCAATGCCACCGTTTGCAGGCCGTCGGCGGGGGAAACGGCGAAGTCGGGCAGGATGCCGATGCCGATTTGTCCGCATACGGCCTGTTTGACGGCGGCGAAGTCGTTGCTGGCGAACGTGATGTCCGCTTCTTCGCCGATTTGTTCGGCAAACCAGCGGGCGAAGCGGGTTTCCACGGCGATTTGCACGTATTGCCAATGTTCGCGGCGGGTGTTTTTCAGATAGCTTTCGTGGCCGTAGAGGCGGTAGGAAAAGCCGCGCAGGCGGCGCACGACGAGGTCGTTTTGCGTGGGGCGGACGAGGCGCAGAGCGATGTCCGCCCGCCGTTCGTGCAGATCGGCCAGCGCCGCTTCGGCGAGCAGGTGCAGGCGGATGTCGGCGTGTCGGCGGCAGAAAGCCGTCAGATGCGGCATCAAGAGCAGGCGGGCGACGAACGGCGGCGCGGAGATGGCGACGTTGTGCCGCAGCGCCGCCTGTTCGCGGGCGGCGCGCTGCAACATGTTCATGTCTTTGCAGATTTTGCAGGCGTGGCGATGGAGCCGTTCGCCGTCGGCAGTAAGCAGGTAGCGTTTGCCGATGCGGTCGAAGAGGCGCAGGCCGAGCGCGGTTTCAAGCCGGGCGATTTGCCGCGCCACGGTGCTGTGTTGCACGCCCAGGTGTTCGGCGGCGGCGGTGAGCGTTTCTTTTTCCACCAGGGCGGTGAAGTGGCGGATGCCGTTCCAGTCGGGTTCCATCGTTCTTCATGCTCCCGGCCGGGCTTTATTCGCCGTCCCCGTCGCGGCTGTTTTTGGGCAAGAGGAAGCAGCCGACCAGCAGCCCCGCCGCCAGTGCCATCATCGCGTAGGTGAAGGTGGCCAGCACGCTGTTGATGAAGGCGCTGAGCGGCAGGTGGTAGGTGAAGACGATGGCGAAGGTGATGACGTAAAACGTAATCCCGCCAAGCAGACAGCCCACGACCGCGCCCGTCAGGATAAAGATGACGACGCCGCCAAGGTCGCGGCGCAGCTTCATTTGATTGGCCAGCCAACCGATAACGCCGGCGGAAATCAACCCCGCGCCGGCCAGCATGGAGAAATAGAGCCACACGGCCCTGCCGCGCTGCCCATAGACGGCAAGAAAGAGCATGCCGGGCACGACGGCCATCACGGTGATCAGCCAGCCGGTGGCGAAACGCGGGGGATTTTGTTCGTCTGGCGACGCATTGGATGGGACGGTTGCTGTCATGGCTTTTCCTTTATCTGACGGGTGGATGGTGAACGCGCAACGGTATGGTCCCGCTGCGCTCCCGCCCGGCATTCTAATCATTCTCTGCGAGGGTCGGAATAAAGCCGCCTGCGCGCCCGCCTGCCGCCGCCTTCTGTGCAAATTTCGGCAGACACCGTCGGTTTATCGCGTATTACTGCATCTGCAAACGGCCTAGACTGCCCACCCCTTTACTTCACGGAGCTTCATCATGCCCTTACTCTCCGGCAAACACGCCGTCATCACCGGCGGCAGCGACGGCATCGGCCTCGGTATCGCCCGTGCCTTCGCCGCAGCGGGTGCGGCGCAAATCGGCCTCGTTGCCCGCGACGCCGCCAAACTCGCCGCCGCGCAAAGCAGCCTGAGCGACTGCCCCGCCGCCGTGCACACCATCGCCGCCGACCTGGCCGACACCGCCGCCATCCCCGCGCTGGCCGCACGCATCACCGCCGCACTGCCGCAGGTGGACATCCTCGTCAATAACGCCGGATTGGGGCGTTTCGTCCCCTTCGCCGCCTGCGACGCCGCGCTCTTTGACGCGCATTTCAACCTCAACGTCAAAGCGCCGTATTTCCTCACCCAGGCGCTGCTGCCCGCGCTCACCGCCGCGCGCGGCAACGTCCTCAACATCTCATCCTATTTTGCGCAGCGGATGCTGCCCGACCGCGCCACCAGCATCTATTCCGCCAGTAAGGGCGCGCTCAATTCGCTGACCAAAGCGTTGGCCTTTGAGCTCGGCGCGGCGGGTGTGCGCGTGAACGCCATCGCCCCCGGCAGCGTGGAAACGCCGCAGTTGCGGCACAATCTCGCCGTGATGCCCGCCGGCAAACAGGCGGCGTTTGCCGAAATGATCCGCACCATCTACCCGCTGGGGCATATCGGCCAGGCGGACGACATCGGCCGGGCGGCGGTTTTCCTTGCTTCAAGCCACGCGCAATGGATAACCGGCGCGGTGCTGGCGGTGGACGGCGGCTTGACGACGAACTGACGCCGTGCAAAAACTGCCGGGGAAATACGCGGGTATGCTGTTTGCCCTTTACACCCCGGCAGTGATGGTGCTGATTGTCGGCGCGGTGCGCACGGGGCCGGACGCGGGCTATCCGCTGCGGCCCTTGCGCGCGTGTCATCATCCGGCCGGTGGTGAAATGGGTGGCGGCAGCGGTCGCGGATTGGTGAACGGCGTTTTCCCCACCCGGCAGCGTCTGCCGCCGTTCCTCCCCGCATTGGCGTCATGGTGCCCTGCCCCCCCGCATATTGGGTACGCGCCCATGCGGACACAACAACCGCCCGCTGCCCCAATCCCTGTACAATTCCCCGCCCATCCACAACCCGCCCATCCCATGTCGCAACACTCCCCCATGATGCAGCGCATCGTCAAATTCTGGCTGCCGCTTGCCGCCATCTTTCTCGGCCTCGCCTGGTTCTCGCAATGGCATTTCGATCCCGACAAAGAAGCGAAAGCGGGGCTGGAACGCCTCAACCGCTGGCGGGCGCAGGCGGGGTTGCAGGAATTGCGCGCGAACCCCGCGCTCACCCAAGCGGCGCAGCATCATGCCGCCTATCTCGGCAAGGACGCGCACGGCCACAACGAAACCAACCGCAGCAATCCGCATTACACCGGTGCCGACCCGCAGGCGCGCGCCACCGCCGCCGGTTATCCCGCGCCGGTGGTGGAGAACCTCAGCACCGGCAATTTCGCGCGCAGCGGCATCCGCAATACCGACAGCCTGATGACCGCGCTTTATCACCGCCTCGCCCTGCTCAACCCCGACGACGACGAAGCGGGCGCCGCCTGGGTGCGCGGCCGCCACGCCGCCTTCGTCATCGTGCAGGGCAGCAGCCGTGACCGCGAACTGTGCGCACAGGCGGGCAACCCGGCGACAAAGCGCTACATCCTCACCATGCAGTGCAACGGCCAAATGGTGAAAATCCCGCTCGATGCCGCACCGCGCCGCTACACCGGCGCCGTCAAATACCCCGCCGGCGGCAACATCGAACCCGCCTACGACGGCAAAGAAATCCCCAACCCCATGCCGGGCACAAAAGCCGTCGGCAACCCGGTCAGCATCGCCTTTTACGGGCAGCAAACGCCCGTCGCAATGCGCGCCTTCACCCTGCGCTCCCATCAGGGCGAAATCCGCAACCCGACCATCCTCTCCGCCGCGACCGACCGCCACCACCTGATGCAGGCAAACGAATTTGCCCTGTTTGCGCCGGAACCGCTCGCTTACGACACCGAATATACCGCCGAATTTCACTACACCCAGGACGGCAAAGAGCACACCGAACGCTGGACCTTCCGCACCCGCAAACGCAGAACACTGGAATGGTAAGGATGATGTCCCGGGAAACAGCCTGACTTTCAGCTTGCTGCAACACGGATAATGGCGGACTGAAGCCCGCCCTGCGGCAAGTTGTTTTTTGCTTTTGACCTTACGGCAGCACCGCCATTCCGCTCGCCAGCGCGATGCCCGCCGCATCTTGGGCGACCTCAATCTCCTGCCCGCTCGGCTGGCGCACTTCGCCCACTCCGCACACCACAGCGGCGGCGATGGAGCCGCTGCCGCAGGAAGTCTCATAAAAAAAGCTGTCCACCGCGCGCACCCACACCAGCGGATGAATGGCGACGCGCCCCTGCACGCGTTCGCACCAGATTACGCCGACGGCGGGGCGCGTCAGCAAATCAAGTTGCGCACACAGCGCGCGATGGCGGGCGCGGAACGCGTCTGCGGCGGCGGGGAACGCCGCTTCCAGCACGACATGCACGATGCCGCCCAAATCTACCAACGCCGCTGCGCTGCCGTCATCGAGGCGGGCGGACTGCACCGCCGCCCGCATGCCGGGGAAACGGCAGCGCACCCAAAAATCCGCCGCACGGCGCGCCACTTCCGCCTGCACCCGTCCGGCAAAGCCGGACATGGAAAACGACACCGCTCCGCCCTGCGGCGCCAGCAACAACGCGGCGGCACGGGCGGCATTGCCGCAGAACTCGCCGCCTGCCATCTCGAAATGGGCGGCGTTTGCCGTCCTGATGAGAAACCCCGCCTGCTCCACGCCTTGCGCGGCGTGGGCAGCGACCAGCGCCTGTCCGTGCGCGGCATAAGCGGCGCGCGTCAGCGGGGCGGCGAGTGTGTCAATGGCGGTGGCATTGCCGCCGGCAGCGGTGATGATGATGATGGTCATGACGGACTCCTGCGCTTATAAAAAGCGGAAGGCGGGGGGTGGATTCTGGGTGCTTTTGCCGCAAAGCCGGGTTGCCCCGGCTTTGTTTTCAGATTTTGGGTTTTTCGGTTTTGTTTTGGTTTTGCGCGGCCTGCACGGCTTTTTTGTAGCGCGTGTCCGTCAGGGTGAGGTAAACCGCCCCCGCCGTGCGGCTGTCACGCAAGGTCAATTCGGCTGCTTTGTTGATGCACAGGCCGTTTTCCAGTCCGCCGGCGGTGCACCAGTAGCTGCCCAGCCCGCTTGTCTGGGTGGGTTTGCCGTATTTCTGCACGGCAGCTTCTGCCAGCATTTGGCGGTTCTCGTCGGTGTAGGGCAGGCTGTACTGGATTTCATCGGCTACCCGGCTGTCCGCTTTGCCGTGCCATGCGTCCGCGATGAAATGGACTTTGACTTTATGGTTGCCTTTCTGCCATTCGATGTCATCGTCGTAGCCGCCGCTGATGTCGCTGTCGCCAATTTCCAGCGCGGTGTTGAGCGCGGCTTTGATTGCTGCTTCATCCATGCCCAGTTTCATGCCGGAGATGTCGAAGTTGTCCACGTCGTAGGTGGGGTTGCCGTTAGCAGTGGACAGGGTGGCGGTGCTCAGGGCGAGGGCGGCGGCAAGCAGGTTCTTTTTCATGCGGTTTCCTTGTGTTGCGGGAAGATTAACGGGTGGCAGTGTATCAGCTTCTTTTTGCTCAGAGGCGGTGCTCGCGCCGGTAGGCGGCAAGTGCCGCCTTGTGCGCGCGCCAGTCGGGCTGGGCGGCGTCCATCAGGGCGTAGAAGGCGGCGCTGTGGTTGTGTTCTTGGAGATGGCAGAGTTCGTGGATGATGACGTGGTGAATCTGCGCGGGCGGGTACTGGATAAGCGCGGTGCTGAGGGTGATGATGCCGTCATGGCTGCAATTCCCCCAGGTGCGGCGCATATGGCGGTAGCGCAGCGGCGGCATGGCCGCGACCCACGGGCAATGCAGCAGGGCAGCGGCGACGAGCACGGGGAAATGCGTCATGCTTTGCACGCGGTGGAAGGCACGGAAGCGGGCAGCAAGGGTGGCATCAGCTGCGGGAAGGGTGATGAAGGTGCTGCCGTCTATCCGGATGCGGGCGGTGGCGGCGGGGTCGAGGATGAGGCGGTAGCGCTCGCCAAGCAGGTGGTGCAGGCTGCCGTCGGCGTAGGGCGCGGCGGGGCGCTCTTCTTGCGGATGGGCGTGGGCGGCGATCCAGGCAAGGTTGCTGCGGATGAAGTGTTCGATGTCGGCACGGCGGCTGCGCGGCGGGTGCGAGAGGTAGAGGGTGCCGCCGCCGTCCACGCTGAGGCGCAGGCGGCGGTTGTTGCGGCGCGGCGGGCGCAGGTGGATGCGGTAGGCGTGGTTTTGGTAGGGGATGTCGAGAGTCTGCATGGGCGGCGTGCTGTGGCGGTTCAGGCGGTGGCGACGGTAGCGCCGTCGTCAAAGACAAGCGTTTTTTCCGGCCAGCGCAGGGCGGCGAGGCGATAGGCGGAGTGCGGCGGTGCGATGCCCGCCTTGCGCTCGCGCCAGCGCGCGCCGACGGCGTAGTCGCAGCAGAAGACATTGTGCCGGGCGCCGAACCACTGCTGCGGCGGGCAGGGAAAGAGCGGATGTTCCCCGTGCCAGCGGCGCCAGTAGTGGCCGATGACAACGGCGGGGGCGTCGCGGTAGTCGTCCCACCACGGTGTGCGGGCGACGAAGCGCCAGCGTCCGCCCGCATAGTGCGGCGCGGCGGCGGGGCTTTCGCTGCCGCAGGTGAGGGCGCGGATGGGGTTGCCCCGGCTGTAATAGCTGTCGCGGGCGGCGGTGGCGGGGCGGTAAGCAGGCGGATGCGCGGGGTCGTACAGGTCGTCACCGCGCGCCTCTTCCGCCTGCCAGGCGGGATACCACGGCTGCGTGGCGGCTGCGCGGTCCAGTTCTTCTTCCCAGCGGCGGTGGTTGGCGACGAGGTCATCACCCGCTGCCGTATGCAGGCGGGCGACGGCGGCGGGCAGCCAGGCAGCGTGGACGATGCGCAGATCCCCGCGTGTCAGGACAAGCGGCTGGGCAGCGAGGAAGCGGTGCAAGGCGGCTTTGCCGGCGGCGGGGTAATGCCGCCACGGGGCGAAATCGGCAGCGTCTTTATCGGCGCGCTGCGTGAAATACCAGCCGGAACCCTGCTTGGCGTCACCCAGCAGCAGGTTGATTTCGTGATTGCCGAGCACCATCTGCGCGTACCCGGCGGCGTGAGCCCGCATGAACCAGTCCAGCACGGCGGGGACGTCGTTGCCGCGATCGACAAGATCGCCGACGAGGACGAGGTGGCGGTGTTGCGGGTGGCTGCCGTCCGGGCGGTAGCCGAGATGCGCGAGCAGTTGTTGCAGGGCAGCGTATTCGCCGTGGATGTCGCCGATGATGTCGAGCGCTCCGGCGGGCAGGGTGGCGGTGTGGGGCATGGTGTGGAAACGGCCGCCTGCTATGGGCGCGGACGGACGGGCGGGGCGTCGATTTTGACGCGACCGCCGTTCGGGTTGGCGGCGGGGGTTTCGTCCGGCACGGGTTGTTCTGTGGCATTGATGGGTTGGGCGGCGGGAGTGTCGGCAGTTTGGGCGCTATCCGGGGCGGGGTCGCTGTCTTCGTCGCCGGCAGATGATGCGGAACCGCCGCTGTTGCCAGTCTCTCCGGCTTTATCGTCGCTTTTCGCGGGCTGGTGCATGGTGATCCAGCTGTCGAGTTCTTCGCTGCCGGCGGCGAGGACGCGGGTCTCGTAACCATCCGGGAATACGAGTACGGGCAACTCGGCACGGTCGGCATCACCCGTTTCTTCTTTGATTTGTTTGAGTTTCTCGCCTTCACGCGCGGCACAGTCTTCTTTCGGCGCTTCTTCGCTGTGCAGGCCGTAGAGCAAGTGGTCACGCAGGGCTTCCGGCGGGTTGTGGTGGCAGTTGATGGCAAGCGCGCGCCGGCGTTCGGCGTCGCTTGCGGTGTAGAGGTAGCGATAGAGGGTCACGTCGCTGATGCTGCCCAGCTGTTCTTCCAGGGTTTTGCACATGTCGCAGTCGGGCGCGGTCACGATCCACAGGCGGCGGTTGCCGTCGCCTTTTTTTTCTTTTTGCGCGAGGGATACGGGCAGGGCGGCAAACTGGCCGTCGCCTTTTTGTTTGCCCGCTTTCGGCGGCGGATCGTCCGGGTTCTTCGCGGCAGTTTGGGCTTCGCCCTCGTCCGCGCTGCCGATGCCTTTGGCGGCGGCGAGTGCTTCGCGCCGCTCGCGGGTGATGTTGACGGCATCCGGCACGGAGATGATGTCGGCCCGGAAGATGTAGCTGCCGTCCTTGTTGACGTAGAGAATTTCGTCGTTTTTGTCTTTGTAGGTGATTTCGTAGATGTCGTCCGCGAAGGGGACGCGGTTGATGCTGTCGATGTATTCCACCATCGCGGCGGTGTTGCGCCCGTTTTTGAGGTTCTGCATGATGGTGTCGAGGGTTTCCTGCGGCGGCGGCGCGGACCGGTCTTCGGCACCGGCAAACGGGGCGGCGAGGAGGGCGAGGGTGAGGAGTGCTTTTTTCATGGGCGGGTCAGTTGATTTGCTGGTTGTCCGGCGCGAGGGTGTAACCGTGGCCGTCTTTGTTGGTGCAGCTCAGGCTGTCGCCTGCGCGAGTGCAATGCCAGTTGGGGTTGTCGAGGGTCTCGCCGTCGGCAATGGTGGTACCGAAGCCGCTGAAATCGCTGTCGCCCCGGCATTGCCAGTGGAGGCTTGCCTCGCCTGCGGGCGGCAGGACGAAGACGGCTTGCCTGGCCAGCGGGCAGTCGGCGGGCTTTTCTTTGCCGAGGGCGGGATTGGTGAGCGGGATATGAAAGTAGCAGTTGAGGCCGTCGGGCGGCAGCGGGTCGTCGCTGTTGTTTTGTCCGGCGCGGATGCCGCTGCCGCACTGGATAAGCGGTTCGCCGTCCTTGTCGAGGGTGATGACCTGCCGGTACACGGGGCTTGGCTCCGGGGCGGGCGGGGTACTGTTGTCTTCTGCGACGGCATGGCTGCCGAGTGTGAGAAGGATTGCGGTCAGGGTCAGGGTTTTCATGGTCGTTACCGGGTTGTGTGCCTGCCCGGCATTGTATAGCGGCGTTTTCGTCCGGGGGTTGAGGTTTTGTAGGGTTTGCCCGGCATGAAAAACCCCCGCTTGCGGCGGGGGCGGCCATGTTTTCTGTTCAGGCGGATGCCATGTTTTCCCGCATCCGGCCGAGGAAATCGCGCAGGATTTCGCGTTCGCTCTCGCCGAAGTTTTTCAGCGCCGCTTCTTTCGCTTCTACCGCGATTTCGTGCATGCGGTTCATCAGCGGCTGACTTTTTTCGGTAAGGAAGATGAGGTTGGTGCGGCGGTCTTGCGGGTCCTGGCGGCGGTCGAGCAGGCCGTCTTTTTCAAGCTTGTCAATTTGCCGGGTCAGCGTCATCGGCGCAAGATCCATGTATTCGGCCAGTTTGGTCTGGCTGACGCCTTCGTAGCGCGAGAGGTAGGTGAGCAATGTCCATTGGGTGCGGGTGATGCCGTAGATGCGCACGCGCCGGTCGTAGTAGCGGTTCATCAGGCGCGTGGTGTCGTGCATCAGGAAGCCGAAGCCGTGGCGCAGGTCGTCCAGGCTGTGGTGTTCTTCTGTCATGTTTTGGTCTCTTTTTTTGTCGCAGCCGTTTTGCTGCGGCCGGTTTTCCCTGTTGTGCCGCTTTTTTTCGCGGTCGTGGTTTTTGTCGCGGTTTTGGCTGCCGTTTTGCCTGTTTTGCCCGCGCCCCGCTTGGCTTTGCGCTCTTTGGCTTTTTCGAGCAGTTCAAGCGCGGCATCAAGTTCGAGGTCGGCGGGTTCTATCGTTTTTGGGATAGATGCGTTAATACTACCATTTGTTACATATGGACCAAAGCGACCATTTAATATTTGTAATATCTCTTCGCCATTTTTTATCTCTTTTATATATTTCTGGTTATCGGCCTCTTTTTTGGCGGCAACGAGTTCGAGGGCGCGTTCGAGGGTGACGGTGAGCGGGTCTTCGTCTTTGGGCAGGGAGACATAGCGTTTGCCGTAGCGGATGTAGGGGCCGTAGCGGCCGATATTGGCAACGAGTTCGCCGTCTTCCGGGCTTTCGCCGATAACGCGCGGCAGTTTGAAGAGTTCGAGCGCTTCTTCAAGAGTGATAGTGTCCATGCTGCGCTCGGGCGGGATGCTGGCAAATTGGGGTTTTTCTTCGTCGTCTTTGCTGCCGATTTGCACGAAGGGTCCGAAGCGGCCGAAGCGGACGGTGACGGGCTTGCCGCTTTTCGGGTCGGTGCCGAGTTCGCGCGCCTGCATGACTTCTTCACGCGGGATGTCTTTTTTTTCGTCAAGGCGGTTGGAGAAGGCGCCCCAGAAGTCGCCGAGCAGCGGTTTCCACTGGCGTTCGCCGCGTGAGACGGCGTCAAGATCGTCTTCTAGGCGGGCGGTGAAGTCGTAGTCCACGTAGCGCTCGAAGTGTTTGGTGAGGAAGTCGTTGACAACTTTGCCGATGGTGGTCGGGATGAAGCGGCGGTTTTCTTGTTCGACGTATTCGCGCTCTTGCAGGGTGCCGATGATGCTGGCGTAGGTGGAGGGGCGGCCGATGCCGTTGGCTTCGAGTTCCTTGATGAGGGCGGCTTCGGAGTAGCGCGGCGGCGGCTGGGTGAAGTGCTGGCTGCCGGTGATGTCGTGCAGCCGGATGCGGTCGCCGTTTTTCATCGGCGGCAGCAGGCGGTTGTCGTCGTCTTCTTCTTTGTTGTCTTCGCGTTCTTCTTGATAGACGCTGATGTAGCCGGGGAATTTGATGGTGCTGCCGCTGGCGCGGAATTGGTGTTTGTCGCTGCCGGCGTGCAGGTCGGCGCTGATGTTTTCGAGGATGGCGGAGGCCATTTGCGAGGCGACGGCGCGTTTTCTGATGAGTTCGTAGAGTTTGTATTCGTCGCCGCCGAGGCCGAGCGAGGCACCGTCGCGGCCGCAGTCGGTAGGGCGGATGGCTTCGTGCGCTTCCTGGGCGTTTTTGGATTTGGTCTTGTAGTGGCGGGGTTTGTCGGGCAGATAGTTCATGCCGTATTGTTGCGCGACCCAGTCGCGGATGGCAGCGATGGCTTCTTGCGCGAGGTTGACGGAGTCGGTCCGCATGTAGGTGATGTGGCCGTCTTCGTAGAGGCGCTGCGCAACGCGCATGGTTTTTTGCGCGCCGAAGTAGAGTTTGCTCGCCGCCGCCTGCTGCATGGTGGAGGTGGTAAAAGGCGGTGCCGGGTTGCGTTTGCTGTCTTTTTTGCTGATGTCGGCAACGAGCAAGCTGCCCTGGGCGGTGGCTTTCAGGGTGTCGATGGCGGTCTGGGTGTCTTCTGCGTTGGTGAAACTGAATTTTTTGGTTTTTTCGCCGTTGTACACGGTGAGTTTGCCGGGGAAGTTTTGCCCGGCGTGGCTGAGGGCGGCGGCGATGTCCCAGTATTCTTCGCTGTTGAAGGCTTCAATTTCGCGCTCGCGTTCGACAATCATGCGCAGGGCGGGCGACTGGACGCGGCCGGCGGAGAGGCCGGGGCGGACTTTGCGCCACAAGAGCGGCGAGAGGTTGAAGCCGACGAGGTAATCGAGTGCGCGGCGGGCTTGTTGCGCGTTGACGAGATCCATCTCGAGGTGGCGCGGGTGGGCGACGGCCTGCCGGATGGCGTTTTTGGTGATTTCGTGGAAGGCGACGCGGTAGAGGTTTTTGTCGCGCAGGGCACCGCGTTCGTGCAGGATTTCTTTGAGGTGCCAAGAGATGGCTTCGCCTTCGCGGTCGGGGTCGGTCGCGAGGTAGATGTTTTCGGCGGTTTTCGCCGCTTTGGTGATTTCGTTGACGTGGCGGGCGTTGCGCTCGATGATTTCGTAGTGCATGGCGAAGTCGTCGTCGGTATCGACTGCGCCGTTTTTCGGGATGAGGTCGCGCACATGGCCGTAGGAGGCCATGACTTCGTAATCGTTGCCGAGGTATTTGTGCAGGGTTTTGGCTTTCGCCGGCGATTCGACGATGAGGAGGTTCTTGCTCATGGGGATACTGTCGCTTTGCGGTTTCAGGTGACGCGCTGGAACATGCCGCCTGGCAGCGCAGCGACGCGCCCGTCCAGCTCAAGTATTATCAGCATGGCCGAAATTTCCGCACTCGTCAATTCCAGGCGCGGCACGAGGTCGTCCACGCGGCAGGGGTCATATCCCATCGCTTGCAGCAGACGTTCTTCAGGAGTATCGGCGGCTGCTACGGTAGCCTCCGGAGCGTTTTCCGGTTGTTTTTGTTGCAATTCCAGGTTGGCGAGAGCAAGTGGATAAAGTTCTTCCAGCACGTCTTGCGCGGTTTCGATAAGTTTGGCGCCTTCGCGGATGAGGCGGTGGCAGCCTTTGACCAACGGGTTGTGGATGGAACCGGGAATGGCGAAGACTTCCCGCCCCTGTTCAGCGGCGAGACGGGCGGTGATGAGCGAACCGCTTTGCGCCGAGGCTTCGACGACAAGGACGCCGAGCGAAAGACCACTGATGATACGGTTGCGGCGCGGAAAGTTGCCAGCGCGCACGCCGGTGCCGATAGGATATTCGGAGACGATAGCGCCATGCGCGGCAATACGGTGGGCAAGATCACGATGGCGGGCGGGATAGACACGGTCGAGGCCGGTGCCAACCACGGCAATAGTGTTGCCGCTGCTGAGTGCACCTTCGTGTGCGGCACCGTCGATACCGAGAGCGAGGCCGCTGGTGACGGTCAATCCCGCTTGTGCAAAGGCTTCGGCGAAGGCGTGGCAGGTGCGCAATGCCGGTTCGCTGGCGTTGCGGCTGCCGACGATGGCAATTTGTGCGGTGGTAAGCAATGCCGGGTTGCCCTGCACGAAAAGTAGTGGCGGTGGGTCGGGAATTTCGCGCAAAAGTGGTGGGTAGGCGGGATCATCATAAGGAATGATGTGACGCGAGCCATTGCCTGCGGCCAGCCAATCCATGTCGGCATTCGCCGCTACATCATGTTCTGCCGCCTGCCAGATGCTGATTTGTTCGGCACGGTATTGCGGCAGGCGTTTGCGGATTTCTGCTGTCGGCGCATGAAAAAACGCTTCCGGCGAGCCAAAAGCTTCCAGAAGCGTTTGATAGGTCTTGCTGCCGACGCCCGGCGCGCGCAGGAGCGCACACCAAGCGCGTAGGTTCGCCGTCATCAGGGATGGACGAGCGTGTCGGTTTCGTAGATGCTCTGGGTAGAATCGAGCACAAAGCCGATACTGACGTCATCGTACACACGAATAATCATCAGATAGCCGATGTCTTTACCCGGCACTTGTACCGGCTGGCCTTTCATCACACGACCCGGACCTTCGCGGACGATCTTCCAGACATCGCCCACTTGCGCGCCGTTGTCGCGGCCGAAGCTGGTGATGACCGTGTCGAATTCCTTGATGGTCGGGTAGATATTCGAGCTGCGGATGATATAACCGCGCGAGCACTGGCCGCTCGGCATTTTCGGGAAATAGCTGGCCGGTTCGTCATGCGCGTTGATCGGCAGGATGACATCCTCTTCGTGCATGGGTTCGACCGCTTCAAGGATTTGCAGCTTGGTCATATCGGTCGCGACATCGTAGCCGGTCACGGCGACATCGCCGATATGGCGCAGTTCGTAGCCGACTACCCGCCCTTTGCGGCCGTCTTTGAGAATCGGATCGCCGACCACACGGAAGACGCCGTATTCCTGATCCTGCTGCGGATTATTGAGGCCCTTGGCGAAGATTTCCTGCTGCTCGGTGAGGGTGAGGTAATCGCCGGCATCGCCGAGGACAAACGGCAGATTCTGGATTTCGTTCGATTTCAGGATGCGGGTCTTCAAGGCATGCGCCTGCACCACATCGGCGGCGATGGATACCGGACGCGAGCCGAAGTTATCGACACGCATATGCGGCGAATAGCGGACGATCGGGATGCCGTCGCGCGTTCTGCGCCCGGTATCGACACCGTGATATTCCTCATTCGCTTCGACAATCGTGACGCGTTTCGAGCCGTTAATGGAGACCACGCTGAGCACGTCGCCGGGATAAATCAGGTGCGGGTTTTTCACCTGCGGATTGTCGTACCAGATATTGGTCCAGTACCACGGCAGGATCAGGAAGCGCTTGGAAATACCCCACAGCGTATCGCCCTTCTTGACCACATAGCGCATCGGCACTTCCGATTCCTGACGGAACGCCTCATCCGTATTAGCAAGCACCTTCGGGAAACTGCCGTCGTTGAGGCACAGCTCCGTCGGGCGCTCCTGCCGGTTCTGGAACGGATCGCGGGCGGAGGTACAACCGGCGATGACGACGGCGAGGGCAAGGCCCAGTCCTGTAATATGGGTTTTTAACACAATAAATACTCCTATCTGAACAATCGGTTTCCATTACGCCCGCGAGGGGCCGTTCCCGTATAATAGCCTTTTCGTAACCATTTTCCTACCAAAATTTCATATTCCGGTAAAAAAAAATCAAGAGAAGCACCCAATGCCCCTGCTCGACATCCTCATTCACCCCGACCAGCGCCTGCGCCGGACCGCCGCCCCCGTGGAAACCTTCGACAACCGCCTGCAAACCATCACCGACAACATGTTCGTCACCATGTACGAAGCGCACGGCATCGGCCTCGCGGCAACTCAAGTCAACATCCACCGCCGCATCGTCGTCATGGACGTCCCCGACAAACGCGAAGAAGACAAAGACAGCGACACCCCGCCGGAAATCCCGGTGCCGCACACCAAACTCATCCTCATCAACCCCGAAATCATCAGCCACAGCGCGGAAACCGCCGTCTGGCAAGAAGGCTGCCTGTCGCTGCCCGGCCAGTTTGCCGATGTCAAACGCCCGAAAACCATCCGCTACGCCTACTACGACCTCGGCGGCGCGCGCTGCGAAGGCGAAGCCGAAGGGCTGCTCGGCGTCTGCATCCAGCACGAAATCGACCACCTGAACGGCGTCCTCTTCATCGATCACCTCTCCCGCCTGAAACGCGAACGCATCGAAAAAAAACTCGCCAAAAGCCAGGTCTATAAAGAACAAGACACATGAACAGCCCCCGCCTCTGGTACGCCGGCACCCCCGCCTTTGCCGCGCACAGCCTGCACGCCCTCATCGACGCCGGATACACCATCGACGGCGTCCTCACCCAGCCCGACCGCCCCGCCGGACGCGGCCGCAAACTCACCGCCGGTGCCGTCAAACAAACCGCAGAGGCGCACCACATCCCCGTCGCCCAGCCGGAAAAATTGCACGCCGACACGCCGCCCTTCCCCGGCCTGCCCCGCCCCGACCTCATCATCGTCGCCGCCTACGGCCTGCTGCTGCCGCCGTGGTTCCTCGCCTACCCGCGCCTCGGCTGCATCAACATCCACGCCTCGCTGCTGCCGCGCTGGCGCGGTGCCGCGCCCATCCAGCGCGCCATCGAAGCGGGCGACGCTGAAACCGGCATCGGCATCATGCAAATGGATGAAGGCCTGGACACCGGTGCCGTCTGGCAAGAAGCACGCCTCACCATCGCCGCCGACGACACCGCCGCCACCCTGCACGACCGCCTCATGCAACTCGGTACCGACACCCTCCTGCGCACCCTGCCCGACATCCTCGCGCAAAAGCGCGCGCCCATCCCGCAAAGCGCAGACGGCATCACCTACGCCCACAAACTGAGCAAAGCCGAAGCCCGCCTCGACTGGCAGCAGCCCATCGCCACCCTCGCGCGCAAAATCCGCGCCTACAACCCCGTCCCCATCGCCTGCGCAAACCTGGACGGCGAAACCCTGCGCCTCTACGACGCCCACATCCACAGCACCACCGCGCCTGCCGCCGCCCCCGGCACCATCACCGCCCACCACGCCGGCGGCCTCGACATCGCCTGCACCGACGGCATCCTGCGCGTCACCCGCCTGCAACAGCCCGGCAAACCCGCCACCGACGCCGCCGCCCTGCGTCATGGCCGCAACCTCAGCGGAAAAACCCTCACATGAAAGCCCGCCAAGCCGCTTACGCCACCCTCCACGGCGTCATCAACCAGCACCGCACCCTCAACACCCTCATCGCCCAGCACAAAAGCCACACCGCCCCCGTTGACCACGCCCTCTACCAGGCGCTGGTGTACGGCACCCTGCGCCAATACCGCGCTTACAGCCACCTCTGCGCGCAAATGATGACCAAACCGCCGGCGCGCCCCGGCCACCCGCTCGCCATCATCCTCAACCTCGGCCTCTGCCAGCTGCTTACCATGAACCTCGGCGACCACGGTGTCATCAACGAAACTGTCAACCTCGCCGCGCATAACGGCCAAATCCGCGCCAAAGGCCTCATCAACGCCATCCTGCGCCGCGTCCAGCGCGAACGCGAGCACTGGCAACGCGCCCTGCGCGCCGCCTGCGAGCACAACCTGCCCGCTTGGCTGCGCCCGCACTACCCCACCGAAAACGCCGCCATTGCCGCAGTGAACACCCTGCCACCGCCGCTCACCCTGCGCCTGCATCAGCGCCGTGACCGCGCCGCCTGGCTGGCGGCACACCCCGACGCCCGCGCCAACCCGCTGCACCCGCAAGCCGTCACCCTGCACCAGGGCAGCAACGTCGCGCACATCCCCGGCTTCCACGACGGCGACACCAGCGTCCAGGACGCCGCCGCCCAGCACGCCGCGACCCTCCTCGCCCCGCGTGACGGCGAGCGCATCCTCGACGCCTGCGCCGCGCCCGGCGGCAAAACCTGCCACCTGCTCGAACTCGCGCCCGACGCCCGCGTTACCGCGCTCGACCACGACGCCGCCCGCCTCGCCCGTGTGCAAGAAAACCTAGACCGCCTGCACCGGCACGCCACCCTCCTCCACGCCGACGCCGCCGACACCGCCGCCTGGTGGGACGGCACCCCGTTTGACGCCATCCTGCTCGACGCCCCATGCAGCGGCAGCGGCGTATTGCGCCGCCACCCCGACATCGCCTGGCTGCGCACCCCCGCCGACCTGCACCGCCTGCCCGGCCAACAGCGCCACCTGCTCAACCGCCTCTGGCCGACCCTGAAGCCGGGCGGCCGCCTGCTCTACACCACCTGCTCCATCCTGCCGGCGGAAAACCAGGACAACATCCGCGCCTTCCTCGCCGCCCACCCCGACGCCCGCCTGCAACCGCTCGCCCTGCCCGCCTGCCGCGACACCGGCTGCGGCAGTCTGCACCTGCCCGATGCCGACGGCGACGGCTTCTTCTACGCCCTGCTTGGCAAAACCGCCTGATTATCCCTTACCCGGGTATCTGCCCGACGCGCACCCGTTGGCGGGCCCGACACACGCCGCCCAGCGCGCAATCCGTTAAAATTACGCCATCCACCATCCGGGAACTCCCATGCGTTACGGCATCATCCATTCCATCGAAACCTGCGGCACCGTGGACGGCCCCGGCCTGCGCTTCGTCGTCTTCACCCAGGGCTGCCTGATGCGTTGCCTTTACTGCCACAACCGCGACACCTGGGACATGGAAACCGACAAATCGCGCAAGGTCACCGTGGACGAACTCATGCAGCAGGTCATCCAGTACCGCTTTTACCTGAAAGCCACCGGCGGCGGCGTGACCGCCAGCGGCGGCGAATCCCTGCTGCAACCCGAATTCATCCGCGACTGGTTCGTCGCCTGCAAGGCCTACGGCATCCACACCTGCCTCGACACCAACGGCTACGCCCGCCACTACGACGACACCCTGAAAGAGCTGCTGGATCACACCGATCTCGTCATGCTCGACCTCAAACAGCTCGATAACGAAATCCACAAAAAACTCGTCGGTGTGCCGAACACCCGTACCCTGATGTTCGCCAAACACCTGCAAGAGCGCGGGCAACTTACCCGCGTCCGCTACGTCATCGTCCCCGGCTACACCGACGATGACCGTTCTGCCCACCTTTTCGGCGAATACATCGCACCGATGGACAACATCGAAAAAGTCGAGCTGCTGCCGTACCACGAACTCGGCGCACACAAATGGGCGCTGTGCGGCGATACCTACCAGCTCGAAGGCGTACACCCGCCGCCGAAAGAAACCGTTGCCCACATCGCCGACATCGTCAAAAGCTACGGTAAAGACGTCATCTACTAATCGCAAGGAACGCCATGAAACACGCCTTCATCCTTCTCATCTGCCTGCCACTCGCCGCCTGCCAGCTCTTTCAGCCCCGTATCGACGAAGAAGACGCCGTCATCGAACACGTCCCCGACGACGTCAACCTCGCCCAGCTACACCACCTGATGAAAGCCAACCGCGAGCGGATGAAGCCGGGCAAACTCTCGCACAAACCCGTGATCAGCCAACTCTTCCCCGGCGAACAGGCGGATATCGAAATCGAACTGGACGCCGGCAAACCCTACACCTTCTTTGCCAACTGCACCGAAGACTGCCACGACCTCGACCTGGCGCTGACCCGCAGCGACAACCTCAGCCAGCCGCTTGCCGTTGATACCAGCGGCGGCAGCAAGGCTCCTGTGCTGCACTACACCCCGACAGTGAGCGGCAAATACCGCGCCAGCGTCATCATGGCCTCCTGCACCGCCGCCCAGTGCTACTACAGCCTGCAAACCTTTACCACGTCTGCCAACAGCGCGCCGCCGCGTTAAGAAAGCCGCAGATTCCCCCCGCCGCAGTACAATCCCCGCCACTTTCTCTTCACAGGACACCGCCATGCACCAGCGCCTCTACATCGAAAAACGCCCTGAATACGCCGACGACCACGCCCTCACCGAACGCCTGAAAACCCGCCTCGACCTCGCCGGATTACAGCGGGTGCGCCGCCTCGCGGTGTATGACCTCTACGACTGCCCGGCGGAACTGCTTGACCTCGCTGTCAGCCGCGTTTTCACCGACCCGGTGACCGACCGCGCCCGCGACGCCCTGCCGGAAGCGGACTACACCCTCGTTATCGAGCCGCTGCCCGGGCAGTACGACCAGCGCGCCGATTCCGCCGGACAATGCCTGCGCCTGCTGGACGATGCCTTCGCGCCGACCGTCGTTACCAGCGCCACCGCCTGGCTGTTTGAAGGCAACCTGGACGACGCTGCGCGGGAAAAACTGCGCGCCCACCTCATCAACCCCATCGACAGCCGCGAAAAGAACCTCGCCGACACCAGCCTGCCGCCGTATCACGCCGCATCCCCCGTGCCGCGTTACGACGGCTTCCGCGTGCTGGATGGCGACGGCCTCGCCGCCTGGCACGCTGCGCACGACCTCGCCATGACGCCTGCCGACCTCGCCCACATCCAGCGTTACTACCAGGCGGAAGGCCGCGACCCCAGCGAAACGGAAATCCGCGTCCTCGACACCTACTGGTCGGATCACTGCCGCCACACCACCTTCGCCACCCAGTTGCACGACATCCGCTTCCCTGACAGCGCCTTCGGCCAGGCATTGGCCGCCGACTACGCCGACTACCGCGCCCAGCGTGAAGCTGTCTATGGCGAGGCTGCGGCTGCTCGCCCCGACACCCTGATGGAACTCGCCACCATCGACGCCAAACACCGCCGCACCACCGGCGGCCTGCAAGACGTGGAAGTCTCGGCGGAAATCAACGCCTGCTCCGTTTACGTGGACGTGGACGAAGATGGCAAAACCCGCCCGTGGCTGCTGCAATTCAAAAACGAAACCCACAACCACCCCACCGAAATCGAACCCTACGGCGGGGCGGCGACCTGCATCGGCGGCGCCATCCGCGACCCGCTCTCTGGCCGCGCCTACGTCTATCAGGCCATGCGCATCAGCGGCAGCGCCGACCCGCGCGAACCCTACGCCGCCACCCTGCCCGGCAAACTGCCGCAGGCCGTCATCGCCGAAGGCGCGGCAGCGGGCGCCTCGTCCTATGGCAACCAGATCGGCCTCGCCACCGGGCAAATCGTCGAGTACTACCACGAAGGCTTCAAGGCCAAACACATGGAAGTTGGCGCCGTCGTCGCTGCCGTGCCCGCCGAAAACGTGCGTCGCGACACCCCGCAGGCGGGCGACCTCGTCCTGCTCATCGGTGGTGCGACCGGGCGCGACGGCTGCGGCGGCGCCACCGGCTCATCCCGCGCCCAGCACACCGACTCCCTGCACGAATCCGCCGCCGAAGTACAAAAAGGCAACCCGCCGGAAGAACGCAAACTGCAACGCCTCTACCGCAACCCCGACTTCGCCCGCCGCATCAAACGCTGCAACGACTTCGGCGCGGGCGGTGTCGCCGTTGCCATCGGCGAACTGGCGGACGGCCTTGACATCAACCTCGATGCTGTCCCCGTCAAATACCAGGGCCTCAGCGGCACCGAACTCGCCATCAGCGAATCCCAAGAACGCATGGCCATCGTCATTGCCGCCGCAGACCTCGCCGTGATGCAGGCACACGCCGCCGCCGAAAACCTGGACGCCACCCACGTCGCCACCGTCACCGCCGACGACACCCTCACCATGCGCTGGCAGGGCGACACCATCGTCAGCTTGAAACGCAGCCTGCTTGACAGCAACGGCGCGGAAAACCACCAGCACGGCGTCGCCCCCGCCGAACCCGATCCCGCTGCCAGCCCGCTTAACGTCGCGAAAACCGACAACTGGGTGGACGCGCTCAAAACCCAACTCGCCAGCCTCGCCCATGCCGACCAGAAAGGCCTCGGCGACCGCTTCGACCACAGCGTCGGCGCCTCCTGCGTCCTCCTCCCCTACGGCGGCAAACACCAGCGCACCCCGGTTGAGGCCAGCGTGTACCAACTGCCGACCGACGGCAAAACCCACACCGCCTCCATCCTCGCGCACGGCTACAACCCTGCCGTCAGCGCCTGGTCGCCCTACCACGGCGGTCTGCTCGCTATCGTCGATGCCACCGCCCGCCTCGTTGCCTGCGGCGGTGACGCCGACCGCGCCCACTACTCCCTGCAAGAATACTACCGCCGCCTCGGCGACGATCCCACCAACTGGGGTCAACCCTACGCCGCCCTGCTCGGCGCGCACCACGCCCTCACCGCCCTGGGTCGCGCCGCCATCGGTGGCAAAGACAGCATGAGCGGCAGCTACCACAACCTGCACGTCCCGCCGACCCTCATCGCCTTCGCCGTCGGCACTGTGGACGTGCGCCA
Source organism: uncultured Cardiobacterium sp. (assembly GCF_938028825.1). Classification (GTDB taxonomy): domain Bacteria; phylum Pseudomonadota; class Gammaproteobacteria; order Cardiobacteriales; family Cardiobacteriaceae; genus Cardiobacterium. Next base: position 22,439 of record NZ_CALIZP010000051.1, read on the forward strand.
CGTCATCAGCCCCGAATACAAACAAAAAAACCAGCAAATCTACTGGCTGCGCTGCCCGCAAGACGCGCTGGGGCGCCCCGATCTCGCCGCTTTCGCCGCCAACAACCGCTTCATCCTTGAAGCCATCCGCGAAGGCAACATCAAAAGCATCCGCGCCGTGCGCCACGGTGGCATCATCCAGGCGCTCTACGAAAGCGCGCTCGGCAACCACATCGGCGTACATATCGACCGCCTCGACGACCCCTTCCAGCCCGAATACGGCGGCTACCTCATCACCAGCGACGGCGGTCTCGGCATCAGCGAACACCTGCACCACCTCGGCTACACCACCGACGACGGCAACCTCACCATCAACGGCCAAAGCGCCGCCATCCAAGACCTCTACACTATCGCGAGCGGCGTCCTTGCCGACGTGTACCCGCCGAACCCCGCCGACAACGACAGCACCCGCCCGCCGCTTGCCACCGCCAAAGACGCACCGCGCCGCCCGCGTAACCACAGCAGCCTCGCCACCCCGCGCGTCTGCCTGCCCGTCTTCCCCGGCACCAACAGCGAACTCGACACCGCGCGCGCCTTCCGCCGTGCCGGGGGCGAAGTCATCGAAACCGTCATCTGCAACCGCAACCGCGATGCACTCGCCGCCAGCCTGGATGCCCTCGCCGATAACCTTGCCGCGAGCCAAATTCTCGTGCTCGCGGGCGGCTTCAGCGCCGGCGACGAACCGGACGGCTCCGGCAAATACATGGCAAACCTGCTCGCCAACCCGCGTATCGCCGATGCCGTGATGGCGCTGCTCGAACGCGACGGCCTCATCCTCGGCATCTGCAACGGCTTCCAGGCGCTCATCAAAAGCGGCCTGCTGCCGAACGGCGTCATTGCAGCGCCGCAGCCGGGCGACGCCACCCTTACCCACAACCGCATAGGCCGCCACATCGCCCGCGTCGCGACCACCGTCGTCGCCAACAACCACAGCCCGTGGCTAGCGGACTGCCAAATCGGCGAAGCGCACGACGTCAACTTCTCACACGGCGAAGGCCGCTTCGCCGCCTCCGACACCGTGCTGAAAACCCTCATCAAAAACGGACAAATCGCCTTCCAGTACGCCTCGCCCAGCGACCTCATGCCGAGCATGAAACCGCAGCACAACCCGAACGGCTCCCTGCACGCCATCGAAGGCATCACGAGCATCTGCGGCCGCATCCTTGGCAAAATGGGGCACAGCGAACGCCACCAGCCATTCGGCCAGCAGAACTACCCCGACTTCCGCGCCCAACCCATCATCGCGGCGGGCATCAAGGCCTTCAAATAAAGGCACAAAACCTTCCCCCAGCACCGGGGGAAGGCTCGCCCATCCATCGCCCAAACCCATTCAGAACACCCCAAAAGCCATAATGGATAGAGCCGTCATCATCACCCTCTTTGCTATCGGCACCCTGATCACCATCTACGCGGTCGGCTGAGCCCGCCCTGCGGCGGATTATTTTCTGCCTTTGGTATCAGCATTACCCAAGACGTTATCCATTAGCCTGATTCAGGCGGCTGGCAATCGTTATGGCTTCCCGGCTATTGCATAGCCGCAATCCGGGCGCTCAAGCCGGCCAAAAGGAAATGCCGTCAGCCGCCGCATAGGCACGGCGGTATGGTTTGTTCCGACGTGAATTTTCCGTACTATACTGCCCGCCGGGACAGGCAGCCTGCCGCTTGTCCGCCACTCTCCTGAATCACCGCCCGCTACGAGCCCGCCATGACCCAAGGTCTTTTTCACACCACCTGCCCCAGCTGCGGCGGCCCCGTGCACAGCCACAGCGCCAGCGCCAAAACCCTCGTCTGCCCCTATTGCCGCAGCCTGCTCATCCGCGATGGCGCGAGCGTCAGCGACAGCGGCGAAGACAGCGCCCCTTTTGAAGATTTCAGCCCGCTGCAAATCGGCACCACCGGGCGTGACCGGGGACAGGGCTTCACCCTCGTCGGCCGCCTGCAAGCGCGCTACGATGCCGGTGTCTGGAACGAATGGTATCTCTACTATGATGACGGCGGCAGCGGCTGGCTTTCCGAAAGCGGCGATCAGTACGTCCTCACCCGCCCTGCCACGACAAGCGCCGCCCTGCCCCGCTTCGCCGACATCCGCGCGGGCGACAGCCGCCTTACCGTGGATGGCCATGTTTATCTCGCCGCCGACGTGCGCGACATCACCCTCGACCGCGCCGGTGCAGAGGGCGAACTGCCCTACCCTTTCAGCGGCACCCGCCACAACCGCGTCGCCGATTACCGCGCGGAAAACCACTTCCTGACGCTGGATTACGGCGAAGACCCGCCGGAAATTTTCACCGGACGCGGCGTTACCCTCGCCGAACTCAATCTCGCCAACACCCGCAGCGACGCGCAAATCCTCGACAGCGCGGGGGCGCTCAAAGGCAGCCGCGCCAGCGGCAACTGCCCGCAGTGCGGCGCGCCGGTCAACTGGCTGCGCGGCCTCACCCCGACCATCATCTGCCCCAGTTGCGGCAGCGATCTGGCGAGCGACAGCCTCATCGCCAATGCCCGCGCCACCGGCGAACGGCAGCAGAAAATTGCCGAACGCCACAGCCTGCCGCTGGGCGCGGAAGCCGCCATCCACGGCAATCGATACACCCTCATCGGCCTGATTTATAAGGAAGAAATCGGCGAAGACAGCGGCTGGACGGAATATTTGCTCTATCACCCGCAACAGGGCTTCCTCTGGCTGGTCGAGACTGACGACGGCGAATGGAGCGTCAGCGAGACCCTGAACGACTGGCCGCCGCTGGACGCGAGCGGCGCACCGCGCGGCATGGCCGAACTCTACGACTACAAAAGCCGCGTCCGCCACGCCGCCGGCGCCTTCTACTGGCACATCCGGAAAGGCGACGAACTCGTGCACCACGATTTTGACGCGGGCAAACAGGAAAAACTCAGCGCCGAACAAAACGCGCACGAGCTCAACTGGAGCCGCAGCGTGCCGACCGGCCGCAAGCAGATTGAAGAATGGTTCGGTCTCAAGCTGAAAGAGGCCGGCGGAAACGCCGGGCAGAACAGCCGCCTCGGCTGTTTTTACCTCCTGCTCATCATCTACCTCATCCTGAATTTCCCCGCCTGGCTGGCGATGGACGGCGATGCCCTCATCGCTTCACTTGCCATCAGCGGCATCATCCTCACCGTCCTCTACCGCATCGGCAAACGCGCGGATAGCGGCGAGGATGATGATTGAACCGCATCCCTTGCCCCCGGCAGCATTCCCATGAATCCGCAAACATACCGTCTGATCGCCATCATCGCCCTCTTCACCAGTACCGCCATCAATTACAGCCTGAGCAACCCGACGCCCGGCACGACGCCCGGCAGCCGCAGTTACTCCGGCAGCAGCATCAACTGGGGCGGTGGTGGCAGTGGCAGCAGCTGGCACAAATAATCACGCCCCGGTAATCGGCGATACAGCCGTTTCAACCTCTGTCGAAATATTCAATCAGCCGGTAAATCTGCCGGTTCGCGCTTTTCATCTGTTCCAGCGCAGCCTGATAAGGGCGGTAATCCCAGGTAACAAGCCCCTTGTTTGCATCGCGGTTGGATTCGTCGCTTTGGCCTTCCGGGTCGTTGTCCTGGTAGGCGAGCCAGTGCCAGCCGACACAGGCGCGGCTTTTCAGCAGTTCCATGATGAAGTTTTGGTAGAAGTAGCCCCGCTCGGCCTGGCTTTTCACGATCCAGCCCGCGCCGGAGGTGTTCGCCATGCCGGTGTCCTCACCCTTGACGTAAAACTCGGTAATCATGAACGGCTTGCCCGCCCACCGTTCCCAGTCGCGCATTTGCACCGCTTCCGGCTGCCATTTGTGGTAGTGGTTGATGGAGATGATGTCCATGTATTTGCCCGCTTCGCGGAAGATGGCTTCGCTTGCCAGTTCTTCGCGGTGCTGGTTGAAGCGGCAGCCGAGGTAGAGGCGGTCGGGCGCGTAGCGGCGGGTGGCGCGGGTAACTTTTTCCAAATAGGTGCGGATGTAGTAACCCAGGAAATCCCGACGGTCACTGTCGCCGATGTCGGCAGTCGTGCTTTTGCGCCCTTTGCGCGCATCCAGCCAGCGTTGGGCGGCAATATGGCCGGGATCGCCCGCAGGCAGCAGGGTGAGGAAGCGGTCAAGGGCATCATTTTTCCACGGCAATTCGTTGTCGGTGAAGTAGCCGATCATGTAGGGGTCGCGGGCATAGGGGATGAGTTTGCGGGCTTCGGATTCGACGAAGCGGTCAAAGCGTGGGTCAAAGACACGGACGATGTCGTTGGGATAACCCTGCCAGCCTGCTTTGCCCCGGAAATCGCCCTGCTGTTTGAGGTATTCGCGGAATTTCTGCATGGGCTCGATGTAGGCGCAGTAGGTGAAGCGGCGGCGGGCCGCCTTGATTTCGTTGATGCTGGTCCAGCCGCCACCGCCGTTGAAACCCGCGTCCTGCAACATTTGTATGGTTTGCTCCGCCCAGTTGGCAAGGGAGCCGTATTTTTGCTTGAGCGCACTCTGGCTGCGTTTGGACGGGCCGGTGAAGAGGGCCGCCGGGGCGACGTGGATAAAGGGGTTGCCCGTGGGGTCGACCAGCCACCAGCGGCCGTTGGCCTTCGTTGTATGAAAGCGGCCGGTGCGGGCGAAGGGGTTGCCCGCCTGCCAGCCGCCGAAGGCGTTTTTCTGCGGGTCTGCGTTCCGGGTGTCGAAGCCGGACAGCAGGTCAACGGTGCGGGCAAGGTAGGATTGGTAAGCGGCACCGGGTTCTTCTTTGGCTTCTACGCGGTAGCCCTGTTCGGCAAGCGCCCGGTGTGCGGGCAGTGCTATCAGGGGCAAGGCGGCGGTCTGGGCGATGAAGGTACGGCGTTTCATGCTGGATTCCTTGTGCTGTTGGGAAAGCTGTTTGTCAGATCCGCCGCCACAATTCGCGCACGGTGTCTTCGTAGATGGCGGCGAGCGGGGCGAGGTCGGCGATGCGGACGTGCTCGTCGGTTTGGTGGATGCTCTTGTTGACGGGGCCGAATTCGATGACCGCCGCGCCGCTTTTGGCGAGAAAGCGGGCATCCGAGGTGCCGCCGCCGGTGTCGTAATCGAGGGCGATGCCGCAGTGGCGGGCGACGGCGCTGCGCAGTGCCTGTTTGAGAGCGGTGTTTGCGGTGAGGAAGGGTTCACCGCTGAGTTTCCAGCGGTATTCGGCGCGGGTTTCGCGTTCTGCCATGAGCGGCTCGATGAGGGCGATGGTTTTTTGTTGCAGGTGGCCGCTGTGGTGTTCGTTGTTGTAGCGCCAGTTCATTTTGCAGGCGGCGGTCGCGGGGACGACGTTTTCCGCGCCGCTGCCGCCTGCGATGTTGCTGACCTGGAAGGAGGTCGGCGGGAAGTGGGCGTTGCCGTTGTCCCACACGGTGGTGCCGAGGCGCTGGATGACGGCGGCAAGCGCGTGGATGGGGTTGCGCGCGTTTTCCGGGTAGGCGACGTGCCCCTGTTTGCCGTGGATGGTGAGGTGCAGGTGCAGCGAGCCGCGCCGCCCGTGCCGCGCCCGGTCGCCAAGCTGGGCGTGGCAGGAGGGTTCGCCGACGAGGGCATAGTCGATGCGGGTGCCTTCGTCATGCAGTTGTTGCAGCACGGCCCGGGTGCCGTGGATGCCGTCGCCTTCTTCGTCGCCGGTGAGCAGCAGGGCGAGGGTGCCGCTGTGCGGCGCGGCGGCGAGGCGTTCGAGGGCGACGGTCATCGCCGCCACGCCCGCTTTCATGTCGGCGGCACCGCGTCCGTAGAGGTTGCCGTCGCGCAGGGTCGGGGTGAAGGGCGGCGATTGCCACAGGGTTTCGTCGCCGGGCGGGACGACGTCGGTGTGGCCGGCAAACGCGACAAGCGGTGCGCCGCTGCCATGCGTCGCCCAGAGGTTGTCGGTGTCGCCGAGGCGGAGGTGGCGCACGGTGAAGCCAGCCGCTTGCAGGCGCGCGCCGATGAGTTGCTGGCAGCCGGCGTCGTCGGGCGTGATGGAAGGGCGGCGGATGAGGTCGTGCAGGAGGTCGAGGGTGGGGTTCATGAGGATGCTTCCGGAGGGGGTTGACATTGTATAGACATGCAGGGGGCTTGGTGTAGAATTGCCCCCCTTTCTTTCTTTTGGAGGCCCCGGTGAGCGAGATTCCTGCTTTGCAAGCTGTTGATATTCACAAGTCCTTCGGCGAGGTCGAGGTGCTGAAAGGGATTTCCCTGACCGCGCACCGGGGCGATGTGGTGTCCATCCTCGGCTCCTCCGGTTCGGGCAAGAGTACGTTCCTGCGCTGTCTGAATTTTCTGGAAATGCCGGATCGCGGCGAGGTGCGCGTCGCCGGCGAGGTGGTGCAAATCAGGGAGAAGAAGGGGACGCGCGAAGCGGGCAGTCTGCGCCAGATTCAGCGGGTACGCTCGAAGCTGGCGATGGTCTTCCAGAATTTCAACCTGTGGCAGCACAAGACGGTGTTGCAAAATCTGATTGAGGCGCCGGTGCACGTTTTGAAAGTGCCGAAGGCGGAAGCGATGGAACGCGCGGCGGCGCTTCTGCACAAGGTCGGTCTGTATGACCGTCGCGATTATTATCCGAACAGGCTTTCCGGCGGGCAGCAGCAGCGGGTGGCGATTGCCCGTGCGCTGGCGATGGAGCCGGATGCCCTGTTGTTCGACGAACCGACTTCGGCGCTCGACCCGGAACTGGTCGGCGATGTGCTGCGCCTGATGCAGGAATTGGCAGCCGAAGGGCGGACGATGATTGTCGTCACCCACGAAATGGGCTTCGCCCGCGAGGTATCGAGCCATGTGATGTTCCTGCATCAGGGGCAGATCGAAGAGGAGGGACCGCCGGAAAAGCTGTTTTTCCACAGCGAATCCGAGCGCGTCCGGCAATTTTTGTCCAACAGCCTGAAAGGATAAATCATGAAAAAAACACTCGCCCTTGCCCTCGCAGCAGGCTTTGCCGCCCAGTCCTTCGCCGCCGGTGATGTTCTCGTTCTCGCCGCCGAAGGCACCTATCCGCCCTTTTCCGAAATCAAGGACGGCAAGATGACCGGCTTCGACATCGACATCGGCCTTGCCCTCTGCGCCGAAATGAAGCGCGAATGCCGCTTCGAGCAAATCGACTGGGAAGCCCTGATTCCGGCGCTGAAAACCAAAAAAATCGACGTCATCGTCGCCTCCATGAACGACACCGCCGAACGCCGCGAAAGTGTCGCCTTCACCGACCCGTATTACACCAACCCCGGCATCTTCGTCCGCGCCAAAGGCAGCAGCATCGAGCCGACGCCCGAAGGCGTGAAAGGCAAAAACGTCGGCGTGCTGCGCGCCTCCATCTTCGACAACTACGTCACCGACAAATTCCCCGATGCCAATATCCGGCGCTACACCGGCCAGGAAGAAGCCAACCTGGACGCCGTTGCGGGCAGAGTTGACCTGCTCTTTGCCGACAAAGTCGTGATGGAAGAAGGCTTCCTGCAACGCGACGAAGGCAAAGATTTTGAAGCCGTCGGCCCGGAAGAGAACGACAAAAAATACTTCGGCGAAGGCATCTCCATCGCCGTGCGCAAAGAAGACAACCGGCTGCGCGAAGACCTCAACGCCGCGCTGAAAGCCATCCGCGCCAACGGCGAGTACAAAAAAGTGAACGACAAATACTTCAAGTACGACGTCTCCGGCGGCACCGCGCAATAACGCCCGCTCCCACACCACAAACCACAAGGTGCAACCATGAAAAAAATCCTGACCCTCGCCCTCACCGCCGTCCTCGCCGCCCTCGCCGCCCCGGCCATCGCCGCCGGTGACGTGCTCGTTTTCTCCACCGACGGCTCCTACCCGCCGTTCTCCGAAACCGGCAGCGACGGCAAAATGACCGGCTTCGACATTGACATCGGCCTTGCCCTCTGCGCGCAAATGAAGCGCGAATGCCGCTACGAGCAACTGGACTGGGAAGGCCTCATCCCGGCGCTGAAAACACACAAAATCGACGCCATCGTTGCCTCGATGAACGACACGCCGGAGCGCCGTGAGAGCATCTCCTTCACCGACCCTTATTACTCAAACCCCGGCATCTTCGTCCGCGCCAAAGGCAGCAGCGTCGAGCCAACGCCCGAAGGCGTCAAAGGCAAAACCATCGGCGTGCAGCGCGCCACCATCTTCGACAACTACGTGACCGACAAATTCCCCGATGCCCACATCCAGCGCTACACCTCGATAGAAGAAGCGAACCTGGACGCCGTCGCCGGCCGCCTTGACCTGATCTTTGCCGACAAATTCGTCATGCAGGACGGCTTCCTGCAACGCGACGAAGGCAAAGACTTCGAGCAGGCAGGCGCCGACGTCAACGACAAAAAATACTTCGGCGACGGCATCTCCATCGGCGTGCGCAAAGACGACGACAAACTGCGCGAAGACCTGAACGCCGCCCTGAAAGCCATCAAGGCAAACGGCGCATACAAAAAAGTGAACGACAAATACTTCAAGTACGATATCTCCGGCGGCACCGCCAAATAATGCCAATCCCGGGAATTAAGCCGAGAAGGCGGCGCGGCGAAGACAGTACAGATAGTACGGCGAGACGCGCCAACACACTCAGATAATTTTCCGGGATTGGTATAACCGCCCCGCTCCTACATAACCCCAAGGTGGACACATGAAAAAAATCCTGACCCTGGTGCTTGCCGCCGCCATCACCGCCCCGGCCTTTGCCGCCGATGACGGCGTCCTCATCCTCGCCACCAACGGCACCTACCCGCCGTTTTCCGAAATCGACGGCAGCGGCCACATGACCGGTTTCGACATCGACATCGGCCTCGCCCTCTGCGCCGAGATGAAGCGCCAGTGCCGCTTCGAGCAAATGGACTGGGAAGGGCTGATTCCGGCGCTCAAAGCCAAAAAAGTCGATGCCCTCGTCACCTCCATGAACGACACGCCGAAACGCCGCGAAAGCGTCGCCTTCACCGATCCCTATTACAGCAACCCCGGCCTCTTCGTCCGCGCCAAAGGCAGCAACATCGAGCCGACCCCGGAAGGCGTCAAAGGCAAAACCATCGGCGTGCTGCGCGCCTCCATCTTCGACAACTACGTGACCGACAAATTCTCCGACGCCAACATCCAGCGCTACACCTCGCAGGAAGAAGCGAATCTGGATGCCGTCGCGGGCCGAGTCGATCTGCTCTTTGCCGACAAAATCGTGATGGAAGACGGCTTCCTGCAACGCGATGTCGGCAAAGACTTCGAACAGGCGGGCGCGGAAGTCAACGACAAAACCTACTTCGGCGAAGGCATCTCCATCGCCATCCGCAAAGACGACGACAAACTGCGCGAAGACCTGAACGCCGCCCTCAAAGCCATCAAGGCCAACGGCGCATACAAGAAAGTCAACGACAAATACTTCAAATACGACATCTCCGGCGGCACGGCGCAATAACCCATGCACGGCTACACCATCCTCTTCGCTTACAAAGAGCAACTCGTCAAGGGTGCACTCGTCACCCTTGAACTCGCCGTCTGCGGCCTCCTCGTCTCCCTCATCTTCGGCATCCTCGCCTGCCTCGGCAGCATGCACAAAAACCCCTGGCTGCGCCTGCCTGCCGTCGCCTACACCACCCTGGTGCGCGGCGTGCCCGACCTCATCCAGCTCTTCCTCATCTACTACGGCGGCCAATACCTGCTGAACGCGCTGACCACCGCCCTCGGCTGGCCGCACCTCGACCTCAGCCCCCTCTACACCGGCATCTTCGTCATCGGCTTCGTCATGGGTGCCTACATGGCCGAATCCTTCCGGGGCGGCTTTCTCGCCATCCCCAAAGGGCAAATCGAAGCCGCGCGTGCTTACGGCCTCCCGCGCAGCACCATCTTCTGGCACATCTCCTGGCCGCAAATGCTGCGCTACGCCCTGCCGTCGCTCGGCAACAACTGGCTGGTCTTGATGAAAAACACCGCGCTCGTCTCCATCATCGGCCTGCAAGACATCGTGCGCATCGCCAATTCCGCCGCCCGCACCGCGCAAAAAAAAGACCTCTACGCCGGCTTCTGGTTCTACGGCGCGATGGCGGGCTACTTCCTCCTCCTCACCACCCTCTCCATCGCCATCCTCTGGTGGCTGCGGCGGCGCTACTCCGTCGGCTACGAACAACAAGGACAATAAATGAACCACTCCGAACTCCTCATGTGGCTCGGCGGCCTGTGGCAAACCCTGTGGCTGGTCGGCCTCTCGCTCGCCATCGGCCTCACCATCGCCATCCCCTGCGGCGTCCTGCTCGCCGCGCGCTGCGCCATCCTCTGGAAACTGCCCGTGATGGCCTTCAGCTACATCTTTCGCGGCACGCCGATGCTCGTCCAGCTCTACATCTTCTACTACGGCATCGGCCTCGTCATCGGCCGCATCCCCGGCGTACGCGAACTCGCCCTGTGGCCGCTCATGCGCCAGGCCTGGCCGTGGGTCATGCTCTCCTTCATCCTGAACACCGCCGCCTACACCGCCGAAATCGTGCGCGGCGCGATTGAGACCACCCCGCGCGGCGAAATCGAAGCCGCCAAAGCCCTCGGCATGAGCCGCAACCAGATCCGCACCCGCATCATCCTGCCGGGCGCGCTGCGCCGCGCCCTGCCCGCCTACGGCAACGAAATCATCTTCATGCTGCACGGCTCGGCGATTGCCAGCACCGCCACCCTGCTCGACATCACCGGCGTCGCCAACACCCTCTACACCAAAACCTACGAACCCTTCGGCCCCTTCCTCACCGCCGCCGCCATCTACCTCGCCATCACACTGTGCATCGTCGCCACCTTCCGCCTCATTGAAAAACAGCTTAGCGTCTCACTCTGACCTGATAGCCCGCCAAGAGAGACAACAGCGGGCTTTTTAACATCTAAAAACCGTAATCCCGACGGCACATACAAATACGTACATTAGGATGCGCAATCCTGCACAAATCCATTTGGGAGACCACAATGAAACGTACCCTGCTCGCCGCATTCTTCAGCACCGGCATTCTGTTCACCACACCGCAAGTCCAGGCACAAATACTTTACGATTGGAGCGATACCTTCTGGATTGACAAGACAGTAAACGAGAATATCGAACGCAACAAAAAAGCCCTACAAAAATTAAAAAGTGAAAATAGCCATTCAACCAGCAGCGAATCTGCCAAACAGGCTACGACCACACAAAACGTCCATAAATACAAACATAGCGACAGCACGACGCACGAAGTCAATGAAGCCATGTTCGCCGCACTCGCGCAGCAACTCAAAAACAAAGGCAGTTATAACGATCAAAGCGAACAGCAACTCACCGCCCTGAAAAACGCCAATCTCATCAAACAGGTCCGGCAGGCTCTCGAATCTGAAGGCTACGACACAACCAGCATTGCCACTGCAACCGCCTATGCGATCACTATCAGCTACGGCATCGCCAACAACCTCGATCTCAGCCAGCTCAAAGCCCACGGGCTGGTGCACCAGTTGCAGGAAGTCATGGAAGAAGACAGCACCATGCAAAGCCTGTCCAATACCGACAAACAGAAAATGGCCGAGACCCTGTACTGGATAGGCAGCCTGGAAATGGCGATGTACATGGAAGCCCAAAAGAATGGCGACAGCCAGGCACTTGGCATCATTGCCAACGATGCCCGCTCGATACTCTCCATGCTGGGCGTATCCGGCGACCAGATTACCCAAGGCAGCAACGGCCTGGAAATCCGCTGATGGCCTGAACAGACTGCCTCGCACGGCGGGCCCAAACCCGCCGTCCTGCGTTGCCACCATAAACGCCAACACCCGCCAAGCGGGATAACTACGCGGTTTTTACCCAAACAACCAGGAGAACCACATGCGCCATATCCTGCCCACAACCCTCACCGCCTGCCTGCTCGTCGCCTGTGCCACGGGCGGCGGCGTATCCCCCGACGCCGTCGCCGCCGGTATCGCCCGCAGCGCACCGCCCGGCAGCCAGATCCTCATCGCGGACGTCCCCGCATCAGCCGATTTCCTCGCCAACAGCATGATAGTGGCCGCCCAAAGCAGCGGCATGACCGCCTCCGGTTCCGTCCACAACATCCTGCAAGCACTCGCCGCCGACAACGTCCATATCGGCATCAGCGGCAGAAGCAGCAGCGTCAACCTCGCCACCCTCAAACGGGCGCTCAACGACTACAACGGCCACAGCAACGCCCACGTTTACATCCACGCTGCGCCGGCAGACATTGCCGCACTACAACAACTTGCTGCCCCCAAAGGCATCACCATCCACGCCCTCTGACATGCCCACCTACACCGTCGCCCAAATCGCCCACCTCGCCCCTGACGCCGCCTCCAACAAAGCCGCCGCTGCCCTCGGCGCCAACAAATGGCCCCTGCTCGAAAAACAGGGCGACGCCCTATGGGGTCACTGCCAGGGCAGCGGCAAAAACCCCTACCAAACCGCCGTTGACCTCAGCGCCGAACCCGCCTTCAAATGCAGCTGCCCCAGCCGCAAATTCCCCTGCAAACACGGCCTCGCCCTGCTCTTGCGCTACGCTGAAAGCCCCGAACGCTTCCAGGAAGCCGCGCCACCCGACTGGGTCACCGCCTGGCTCGACAAACGCCGGCAGACCCGCGCAGCCAAAGCCGAGCGCGCCGACAAAGCCGAAAAAGCCGAAAAAGCCCCCGATCCCGCCGTCCAGGAAAAACGCCGCCGGGCGCGCCATGCCAAAGCTGCCGACGGCCTTGCCGACCTGCAACGCTGGCTGGAAGACCAACTGCGCAACGGCCTTGCCCAACGCGGCGAATACTACCAGCAACTGCACCACCTCGCGCGGCGCATGAACGACGCGCAACTCCCCGGCATCGCCGCCCGCCTGCAACACGCTGCCAGCCTCCCCGCCACCGCTCACGAAACCCTGCTCGCCGCTTACACCACCCTCTACCTGCTTGCCGACACCTACACCCGCTACGACCGCCTCGACCCCGACTGGCAGGCTGAAATCACCGCACGCCTCGGCATCCCCGTCGCCAAAGAAACCGTCCTGCAAAACCCGCCGCAGCACGACCACTGGCACAACATCGGCAGCCACAGTATCGACCTCGACCGGGGCGAAGCCCACTACCACTGGCTCTACGGCAGCCACAGTGGCCGTTACGCCTACATCCTCGAATTCCGCATCCCCGGCGCACCGCCACAAGCGGCGCCTGTCCTGCCCGGTATCGCCTACGACGGCGAACTCTGCTACTACCCCGGCATCGCCCCCCAACGCGCCCAGCCGCGCGAATGGCAGGCGCTACCCACCCTGCCACCGCTGCCGGATGGCGATTACACCCTCGCTGCCCTCACCGCCCGCCTGCACGCGGCAGCGCGCGACAACCCCTTCCGCAGCATGACCCCCGGCCGCCTCGACCACATCCGCCTCTACCGCCTGGGCGACGACTACGCCCTCGGCGACGACGGCAGCATCCTGCCCCTCGCCCACCCCGGCGATGAAACCGCTGCCCTACTCGCACACACCGGCGGCAGCCCCTTCACCGCCTTCATCCGCTACGACCACCTCGATCGCCGCTGCCACCTGCTCGCCACCTGCTGCGACGGCAGCTACCGCTACTACCACCGCGCCTGAACCATGCTACCGCCCGCCATCCTCAACACCGCCCTGCTCGGCACGGCCAAACAAACCGCCACACCCGACCTGCCGCCCGCACTGGCCGCCTATCTGCCGCAGCTGCAAGGGGATAACCCCGAAGCGGCGCACTACCGCCTCGCAGCCCTCGCCTTCGCCTACGCTTACGGCGGCGGTAGTCCGGTGCAGACGGGCGGGGCATGGCAGGCCGTTCCCGTCGCGCCGGTTGACCCGCAGGAGCGCCATCCCCTCCCGGCGCTTACTGCCATCCTCCTGCGCTGGCTTGAAGGCGGGCAGCGTCATCTCGCCGCCTGGGCCTGCGGGGCCCTCGCCGCGCGCGGCTTCAGCCTGCCGCCCGATGCCGTTCCCGCGCTGCTTGCCACCCTCAATCCCGCTACTTTACCTGCCATCCTCCTCGGCAGCCGGGGGCGCTGGCTACTTGGCGAACTGGGGCAGCGCAATTATGAAAACGACACCGCCACCGACCCGGACGAAGCCAACCACAGCGGGCGCAAGCACTGGCTGCGCCGCGTCCGTGCCAGCGACCCCGCCGCCGCGCGCGATAAAGTCGGGCAGTGGTGGCAAAGCGCCCCCGCCACGCGGCGCGACGAATATCTGGCCCTTTTCGCCATCGGCCTCGGCGCGGACGATGAAGCCTTCCTGACCCAGGCATTGAGCGACCGCAGCAAGAGCGTGCGCCGCACCGCCGCCGACCTGCTGCGCCGCCTGCCCGGTAGCGCCCTGCAACGCCAGTACCAGAGCGAACTCGCCGCCCGTCTGCAATACAGCGGCGACGCAAAAAAACCGTGGCACTACACGCCGCAGCCCTACACCGACACGCTGAAACAGCTCGGCATCGAGCAAATCAGCCCGGATAAAAAAGAAAGCGACGACGACTACATCCTGCGCCAGCTCATCCTCGCCCTGCCGCTGGACGCCTGGGCGGAGGTGCTGCACACCGACGCCGCCACAGCCGCCACCATCCTCGCTACGCACCGCCCGCTGCTGCGCAACCTGCACCGCGAATACTGGGTGGACAGCATGGACGACCCGCGTTTCACCCGCGCCATCCTCACCGCACGCTGGCCACAACTGCCGGACGACATCCGCCACCGCCTGCTCGCGCGCCTCACCCCTGCCGAACGCGAAGTCGTGCTGGCCACGCCCGGCCTTGACCACGGCCTGCTATCCCGCAGCTACAACAACAGCGAAACCTTCGAACCCGCCCAGCCCTGGGGGCCGTTGTACAGCCGGGCGGTATTTGACGGCATCCTGCACAGCACCCTGCTGCAAAAATACGGCAGCACCAACGACGCCGAGCGCTGCGCTGTCTGCCTCGACACCCGCGCCACGGCGGATACCATCGCTGCACTGCCCGCGCACCCCGCCTATCCGCACAGCACCTTTATCGACGCCCTTCATCAATACGCGGGCGAAAAACAAACCTTCCTCGACCTGCTGGACAGCCAATCATGACCATCCCCGTCCGCCAAATTCGCGCCGTGTACGACGCCGATACCATCCGTGTCTATCAAGCCTATAACGACGCTATCGCCGATAGCGCCCTTGCCCACGGCACCTTCGTCTCGCCGCCGTACAAAAAAACGCGCATGACCTGGATAAAGCCCTCCTTCCTCTGGATGATGTACCGCAGCGGCTGGGCGCAGAAAGACGATAACCAGCGCCGCATCCTCGCCATCGACATCCGCCGCAGCGGCTTTGCTTGGGCGCTGTCCCACAGTGCGCCGAGCAGTGTGCCGCCCGGCATGGATGTGGAAGCTTGGCAGGCCGAAAAAGCCCGTGCGCCGGTGCGCATCCAATGGGATCCCGAACGCGATCTCAACCTTCAACCCCTGCCGCATCGCGCCATCCAGATTGGCCTGAGCGGCGTCGCCGTTGAACATTATTGCAACGACTGGATCACGCGCATCACCGACATCACCGCGCTCGCCCACAACATCCACCAACTGGTGCAACAACGCCGCTACGACGAAGCCCAAGCCCTGCTACCGCAGGAGCGCCCCTATCCCAACCCACAGGAACCCCAACCATGAACAACATCCTCCGCCAACACGCCGAACAGCAAAACGCCGAAGAACTGCACGAACTGCAAAAACAGGACAACAACCCGCGTCCGGAAAACTGGCAACTCTCGCCCGCCGCCGTGGTCACCTACCTCGTTGGCGGCACACTCGACAACGGTTACACCATCAGCGCCAAATACATCGGTAACCGCCGCCTGATGGAAATCGCCGTCGCTACGCTTGCCACCGACCGCGCCCTCCTCCTCTACGGCCTGCCCGGCACGGCCAAAAGCTGGGTGAGCGAACACATCGCTGCCGCCATCAGCGGCGATTCCACCCTCGTCGTGCAAGGCACCGCCGGCACCGGCGAAGAAGCGCTGCGCTACGGCTGGAACTACGCCGAACTGCTCGCCAAAGGGCCGAGCCGCGCGGCGCTTGTCGAAAGCCCGCTGATGCGCGCCATGCGTGACGGCAAAATCGCCCGCATCGAAGAACTGACCCGTATCGGCGCCGACGTGCAGGACACCCTCATCACCATCCTCTCCGAAAAAAGCCTGCCCATCCCCGAACTCACCGACGAAGTGCAGGCAGTGCGCGGCTTCAGCGTCATTGCCACCGCCAACAACCGCGATAAAGGCGTGAACGACCTCTCAAGCGCGCTCAAACGCCGCTTCAACACCGTCATCCTGCCGCTGCCGGCAACCCTGGACGAAGAAGTGGACATCGTCCGCCGCCGCGTTGAAGACTACGGCACAACCATGCAACTGCCCGCCGAAAAACCGGCGCTGGCGGAAATCCGCCGCATCGTCATCATCTTCCGCGAACTGCGCGAGGGAACGACTGCCGACCGCAAAAACAAACTGAAAAGCCCCAGCGGCACCCTCTCCACCGCCGAAGCCATCTCGGTGGTCAACAACGGCATGGCGCTCTCCGCCTACTTCGGCGATGGCGTCCTGCGCGCGCACGACCTCATCGCCGGACTCCTCGGCGCGGTCGTCAAAGACCCGGTGCAGGATGCCATCGTCTGGCGCGAATACCTGGAAACCGCCGTCAAACCGCGTGATGACTGGAAGGACCTGTACCGCGCCGCCCGCGACATAAGCTGAACACACCGCCTGCCCGTCTGCGCACGCCCAAAAACAAACCCCGCCGTGGCGGGGTTTGTTTATCAGGCACGGCCTTCATTCATCATCACGCACGGCACCGTAGCTGCCGCTCAAGTTCTGCGTGCTGTCGTGGAAAATGCCGCCCAATTCGCGGGCGTTGTCGCCGTAAAAATGCCCGGCGGTGCTGACCCCGGCGCTGTTGGTGCTGCCGGAAAAATGACTGCCGTTGATGGTCGCGGTTAGATAGATCGGGTTGAATTGAATATTGCTGTCCCGTTCCGCTTTGATGCGTCCGCTCACAGTCTTATTGCCGAAGTTAACGGTGAAATCGGCATCAGCGACACCGGCGACGCCATTACGACCAACTGCCGCATCGCCGTCATATTCGACGATACCTCGGCTTGGCATATTGGTGGTAAAGGCGCCCTGGCTGAAGATGTAGTCGGTATTGTCATGCGTGATGTAGCCGAAGCGGCTGTTGCGGTAATTGTGGCCGCTGACCAGGAAATTCTTGTAGCTGACGCCGTTAATTTGTATTGAATTGCTGCGGATGTTGGGAAGACCGCCGGAGTAAATGCCGCTCTGTTGCGACGGGAAGTACTTGCCGTCGATATGCAGCACATTGAGGCTGGTGCTGTTCAGGGCTTTGGCGTGGCTGGCGCTGTTGAACGTCGCGCCGTTGGGAATGGCGAACGCGGTACCGTGATACGCATCTTTATTGTAACGGCCGGTATTGTCGTTATTCGGATGCTGCGGATCAACCGGGGTATTGTTTTTGTCGTCCTTGCCACCGCAAGCGGCAAGCAGCAGGGTCGTTGCGGCGATAAGCGCGAAAGTGGGTTTGTTCATCGTAATGCTCCGTAAATGACTGAAAAAGCGGCGGTTGCCACTTGACGCATTATCCGCCCACCCACATGAAGCGGTGGTGAACAAAACCGTCATTTTTCTTAACCTTGCCGGGCGTTACCCCACCAGCAACCGTGCCAAAAGCGCCTGCGTTTCCTGCAACTGCGTGATGCGCGCCGCCGTCTCCGCCTGACAGGCGCGCAGCTTGTCGCGCAGCGCCGGGCAGAACGCCTGCGGGCGGTCGTGCAGGCAATCGTGCAGCAGGGCAATATCTTTCAGTGCCAGCCCCGCCTGTTGCAGCAGGCGGATTTTCGCCACCTGCGCCACATCCGCCTCGCCATAAAGGCGATAACCGGCGGCGCTGCGCGCGGGCGCCAGCAGTCCCTGCGCTTCATAAAAACGCAGCATCCGTATGCTCACCTGTGTGCGCTGCGCCAATTCCCCTATTTTCATGCGTCCTCCGCTTGACCCTGACAAGGTGTCATAGTCTACCCTTGCGTCGTCATTCACACAGGAGCATGCCATGCACGCTTACATCATCCACGGTTACGGCGCGGGCCCGACCGATCATTGGTTCCCCTGGTTGCAGGCACGTTTGCAGGCGGCGGGCATTCCAACCATCGTCCCGCCGCTACCCGACAGCGAGCATCCCGATTTTGCCGCCTGGCAGACGGTGCTGGCGCAAACCGTCGGCATGCCCGATCGCAACACTTTGCTTATCGCGCACAGCCTCGGCACCATCAGCCTGCTGCATTACCTGAATGCGACCCGTCCCGCAGCGGTGGGCGGCCTCGTGCTGGTGGCAGGCTTTGGTACGCGGTTGCCGACGCTGCCGACCATCGGCGGTTTCAATATAGATGCCTACATTGACCGCTGCCATCTTGATGACGCCACCCTGCGCCGCCATGCCGCGCAAATGCACCACCTCATCAGCAACAACGATTACGTCGTCGCCCCCGTCAACAGCCATGCCCTCGCCGCGCGACTCGGCGGCACGGTGCATGAACTGCCGCAACACGGCCATTTTTTAAGCACCG
Organism: uncultured Cardiobacterium sp.; assembly: GCF_938028825.1. Taxonomy (GTDB): domain Bacteria; phylum Pseudomonadota; class Gammaproteobacteria; order Cardiobacteriales; family Cardiobacteriaceae; genus Cardiobacterium. The sequence continues at coordinate 41,034 of NZ_CALIZP010000051.1, forward strand.
ACGGCATTACCCGGCTACCCGCCGCATGGGCAGCCCTGCAAACCTGCATCAACGGAGAAAATCATGTTTAAAATCATCATGTTCGTCAAAAAACGCGCCGAACTCGACACGAACGAATTTCTCGCCTGCTGGCGCGCACATGCCGCCAAAGTCCTGCATCATCAGGCGGCACTCGGCATCCGTGCCTATGCGAAAACCCTGCCGGAAGCCGCCGATACCATGCGCGACACCCTGCCCTTTGCCTACGACGCGATGGGCGAACTGTGGTACGACAGCCGCGATGATTTCCTGCGCGCCCGCAGCACCGCCGCAGGACGGGCTGCGCTTGCCGAATTGCGCGCGGACGAACTGCGCTTCGTCGATATGGCGCAATCGGTGATGTGGTTCGGGACGGAAGAACGCATTATCTGAATCCGGCTGCACCAAAATGAAAAAGCGGGCAGAACGCCCGCTTTTTCGTATTCATTCGTTAGTAGTACCAGGTGCGTACCGGACCGGAATCCACGTGAATAAAATTCGAGCCGCGATAAATGCCGATGCCGCCTGCGTTCAGGCGCTGCGCCATCGCGCGCAACTGCCGCGCGTTATAACCCTGAATGGAAATGTCGGCAGCCTGAGCCTTCATGTGATAGCTCTGCTTGCCGACATTCTTGGAGCGACGCGCCAACATGGAATTGGTAGCCGGTGAGCGGTAGCCGCTATGCAATTCGATCGTCGCATTATTGCCAACGTTGCTTTGCATGTAGTGGAGGATATTGAGCAGGTCGATATCCACAGAAACAATCTGATTCTGGCGGAAATCGCGGAAGAAATTGCTGATTTCATCCATGGCAGGCTGAATATAACCATATTCCGGAGACCAAAAGACCGCGCGGATATTTTCGCCGGTGTGCGGGTTGTGCATCTTGATCATCCGCTCGCGGCTGATGGCAGCTTTGGCCCAGTCGGCAGGCAATAAAAGACCCGCCGTCGCGATCGCAGCAGTTTTCAGGAAAGTGCGTCGGGCATTGCGGGTGCAGCAGGGGCAATCTTCGCCGTGTTCAAAATCGGCAAAAGTAACCGCCCGTTCAGTGTCGGGTTTCTTGAAAAACATATTGAGATTTACCGTTTCGTGTTTGAGGCGGCGGATACTAAAGTAATTGCAATGAATTTGCAACAAACCGGTGCCGGAAACGGGAATGGAAGAAGGGATTTGGTGGCTACGCCCTGACTCGAACAGGGGACCCCATCATTATGAGTGATGTGCTCTAACCGACTGAGCTACGTAGCCTTAATGGAGAAGAGGAAGGAAGAAGGCGCGCGATTATGCCGAGCGCGCGGGAGAGTGTCAAGCCCTGCCGGCAAACATTACCAAACCCGCCGCCACCAGCCACTATAATGCCCGCCTTTTTGCGGAGAACACACGTGGATGTCAGCGAAATCCTCAGCGGCCTGAACGAACGCCAGCGCGAAGCCGTCACCCATCCGGCGCGCGCCCTGCGCATCATCGCCGGGGCGGGCAGCGGCAAAACACGCGTCCTCGTGCAGCGCATGCAATGGCTGATGGCGGTTGAAGGCATCTCGCCCTACGGACTGCTGGCGCTCACCTTTACCAACAAAGCCGCACGCGAAATGCGCCAGCGTCTCGAAGCCGCGCTGGAACGTCCGCTTGGGCAACTGTGGATGGGTACCTTCCACGGCATCTGCCACCGCATCCTGCGCCGTCACGCCATGCTGCTCGGCTGGCCGGAACAATTCATCATCATGGACAGCGATGACCAGCTGCGCATGGTGAAGCGCATGATGCGCGCGCGGCAGTGGGACGAAAACCATATCAAGCCGAAAGCGCTAGTCTGGCAAATCAACGCCTGGAAAGAAGATGGCCTGCGCGCGGCTGACATCCCGCCCAATCCGCACCCGACCAACATCGCCGTGCGCGATTTCTACGCCGATTACGAGCGCCTCTGCCGCCAGCAAGGTACGATGGACTTCGCCGAATTGCTCCTGCTCACCGTCGAACTCTTTACCCACCACGCCGACGTGCTGCGTAACTACCAGCAGCGTTTCCAGAGCATCCTTGTGGACGAATTTCAGGACACCAACGCCCTGCAATACCGCCTTGTCCAACAAATCAGCGCGGGCGGTGCGCAACTCTTCGTCGTGGGTGATGACGACCAGTCCATCTACGGCTGGCGTGGCGCGCGCGTCGAAAACATCCTGCAACTCGAACACGACTACCCCGGCCTCGCCACCATCCGCCTCGAACAAAACTACCGTTCAACCCAGACCATCCTCGATGCCGCCAACGCCGTCATTGCGCAAAACAGCCAGCGTCTCGGCAAAACCCTGTGGAGCGATGGCGCGCGCGGCGCGGCGGTGCGCATCTACCCCGCCATTAACGAACACGACGAAGCACGCTACATCTGCGCCGAAATCCAGCGCTGGCAGGCAGCAGGCGGCCGTTACGACGACTGCGCCATCCTCTACCGCTCCAACGCCCAATCGCGCGTCTTCGAAGAAATGCTCTTGCAGCACCGCCTGCCCTACCGCGTCTATGGCGGCCTACGCTTCTTCGAGCGCGCCGAAATCAAAGACGCGCTCGCCTACCTGCGTCTCGCCCGCTACCGCGATGACGATGGCGCCCTCGAACGCATCATCAACACCCCACCGCGCGGCATTGGCCAGAAAACCCTGGCCGACCTGCGTCAGCACGCGCAACAGCACGGCGCCAGCCTGTGGCAAATCCTCACCAACGACACCCTCATCAACAGCCACTACCCCGCCCGCGCCAAAAACGCCCTGCGCGACTTCGTCCGCCTTATCGACGACCTCGCGCACAAAATCAATCACGAACCCTCGCTGAAAAAAGCCCTCGAATACACCGTGCATGACAGCGGCCTTTACGCTGCCCTTGAAGCCGAGCACAGTGAACAGGCCGAAGCGCGGCGCGACAACCTCGACGAACTCATCAACGCCGGCAGCTACATAGACCTCACCACCGACCCCGACAGCGACCGCATCATGGACTTCCTCGCCGACGCCGCGCTGGACGCAGGCGACGGTCAGGCTGAAGAAGGCACAGACAGCGTCCAGCTCATGACCCTGCACAGCGCCAAAGGCCTCGAATACCCGAACGTGTACATCGTCGGCATGGAAGAAGGCCTGTTCCCGACCCAGCGCGCCTGCGAAAGCCCGGAAAAACTCGAAGAAGAGCGCCGCCTCGCCTACGTCGGCATGACCCGCGCCGAACAGCACCTCACCCTCTGCTTCGCCGAACGCCGCCGCTTCCAGGGGCAGGACACCTACCCGCAGCCCTCGCGCTTCATCCACGAAATCCCGGCGGAACTGACCGAAGCGGTGCGCCCGATGGTGTACAGCGGCATCAGCAAAATGCGGCAGACCCGCCACGCCGCGCCCGCCCATGACGACGGCAGCCCCTACCCGATCGGCACGAACGTGCGCCACCCCAAATTCGGCGACGGCTGTGTCATGGCACTCGAAGGCAGCGGCGAGCACCGCCGCATCCTCGTCAACTTCGCCGACGCCGGGGAAAAATGGTTGGTACTGGCCTACGCCAAACTGGAAAAAACCTGAAACCCGTCCCCAAAAACAACGCGGCCGGGGGCGGGCTGACGGCAAAACGGCAGTACGACATCCCGTACAAAAGCGCAAGAACCATCCATCGTCCTGCCCTACCCTGCCCGCATGAACACACACGACGAACACCGTTTCCGCCGCGCCCTGCACTACCTGCACAGCCACTACGACCGCGACATTGACCTCAACCGCCTCGCCGCCGAAGCGGCACTGTCGCCGTGGCACTGGCACCGCCGCTACCGCGCCCTGATGGGCGAAACCCCTTACCAAACCCTGAAATGGCAGCGCCTGCACCACGCCGCCTGGCTGCTGCGCAACAACAACCGCCCCATCGCCGCCATCGCCCGTGCCTGCGGCTACGGCGGCAATGCCCAATCCTTCACCCGCATCTTCGCCCGTGCCTACGGCCTCAGCCCGCAGGCTTACCGCGACTACCACCGCCGCGACCACTACCCCGTCGAAATCACCACCCTCGCGCCCGTCCCCGTCGCCATTCTCAAGCACGAAGGCCATTACCTCCGCCTCACCGACACCTTCCACCAACTGCGCATCCTCCTCAGCCTGCGCGGCCACTCCTGCCGGGAATCGCGCGCTTTTTCCATCCACATCCCGCCTGTCTTCGCCCGTTGCGGCTGCTACATCGCCGTGACCCTGCCGCCCGCACACATCGCCCCGCCGCTGCACAGCGGCACCATTGCCGGTGGCGAGCACGCCGTGCTGCATTATCACGGCACCTATGCCGATCTCGACCACGCCGGCGACTGGCTGCTGCATCACTACCTGCCGCAGTGCGGCGAAACCGCCGCCGACGCGCCCATCCATCTCGAATACCTCGACGCCCACCACGACGACCCGCAACAACAATACCGCGTCGATATCTGCGTCCCGCTGGCACCGCGCAAAAACCCGCTACCGCCGATGAATGGCGGCATCCTCTAAGTCAATCAGGAGACACCATGCACCACAGCAAACCCGCACTACTCGCCCTGCTTGCCCTCACGGCAGGCACCCATGCCGCCGGAGAAGACAGCGACAGCCGCTTCAGCCTCGGCATCGCCGCCGGTTACACCGGCGGCGTGTACAAAGACTACGACGGCAACCACTGGCACGCCGCGCCGCTCTTGCACTACGAAAGCCCGCACATCTACCTCGACGGTGCCTCGGCCGGCGTCAAACTCTACAACAGCGAAACGCAGACCCTCACCCTGGGCGCGAGCTACGACGGCAACGCGTTCAAACCGAACCGCAGCCGCGATCCCCGCCTGCAACAGCTCGACCGGCGCAAACCGGGCATCAACGCCGACCTCGGCTACCGCCTCGACACCGGCTACGGCAGCCTGCAAACCACCCTCTCGCAGGACATCTCCGGCAACAGCAAAGGCACGCAAATCGAAGTGCAATACGACTACACCTGGGCGGTAAGTCCGCAACTCGCCATCACCCCCGCCGTGGGTGCGACCTGGGCCGGCAAAAAATACAACCGGTACTACTACGGCGTGAGCGAGACAGAAGCGGCACGCAGCGGCCTCTCCGCCTACCACGCCAAAGGCGGCATCAGCCCCTATGTTGACCTCAGCGCGCAATACCACATCAGCCCGCACATCAGCGCCTTTGCCGGCGTGCGCGCCGAGAAACTATCCGGCGCGGTCAAGGACAGCCCGATGACGGAGAAAAAGGCCGCATACAGCGGCATGGTCGGCGCGACCTACAACTTCTGATGCCTATCTTCACGGCATGACACCGCCTGGCGGCATCCATGAAAAAACCCTTCCGGACGGAAGGGTTTTTTGTTAGCAGATGCCGCTTCAGATTCAGACTTCGGCCATCGCCATCAGGCTGGCGTTGCCGCCGGCGGCGGTGGTGTTGGTGCTGCGGCTGTTTTCCCGGTAGAGCGGCAGGATGTCCACGTTGCCATCCGCATCGGCGGAGTGGATTTTGACGATGGCACCATCGCGTGCTGCCAGTGCGGTTTTTTCTTCGGCAGGCAGCGCGGTGAGGGCGATGACGTGGCCGGCGTCGTCGGCAACGGGTTGGTCGCTGACGCGGACGAGGCCGCCCAGGCGGTCTTTCCAGGCGGCGAGCGGGTGCGCTTTGCCGACGCCGAGGCGCCCGCCGGCGGCGGCGACGGGGATGAGCACGGCGAGGCTTTGCGCGAGGTCGCCGCCGTAGAGGGCGATGGTTGCGGGCATGTGCCAGCGGTTCTCGTTGGTTTCCCCGGTCGGGCCGCCGAGGCGTTCGACGGCGAGGCGCAGGGTGTTCTTGCGGGCGTCGTCGGCGCTTTGTTGCAGGCGGGTTTTGACGTCGCCGGGGAGATCGCTTTGTGCGACGGCGTCGAGGATTTGGCTGAGGGCGGCTTCGTCCGCTTCACCTGCACGGGTAACGGCGGGGGCTTGCCAGTGGCCGCCGCGTGAGAGGCGTTGCAGGTAGTTTTGCCCGCCTGCTTTGGGGCCGGTGCCGGATTTGCCGTGGCCGCCGAAGGGCTGGACGCCGACGACGGCGCCGACGATGTTGCGGTTGATGTAGAGGTTGCCCGCTTCGAGGTGTGCGCCGATGTGCTCAATGGCACCGTCAATGCGGCTGTGGATGCCGCCGGTCAGCGCGTAGCCTTTGTCGTTGATTTGCGCGATGAGGCGGTCAAGCCCGCTGTTTTTGTAGCGCAGGACATGCAGCACGGGGCCGAAGTTTTCGCGGGTGAGCTGGTCGAGGTTCGTGAGTTCGATCAGGGTTGGCGGCACGAAGGTGCTGTGTGCGGGGTTGATGTCGGCGGCGAGTTTGCTCTGATGGCTGCTTTTCGCTACTTTTTTGATGTTGTCGATGTGCGCCAGCAGGTTTTGCTGTGCTTCTTTGTCGATGACGGGGCCGACGTCGGTGGCGAGTTTGGCGGGGTTGTCCACGCGCAGTTCGTCCATCGCGCCTTTGATCATGGCGATGGTGCGGTCGGCGACGTCTTCCTGGACGCAGAGGATGCGCAGGGCGGAGCAGCGTTGGCCGGCGCTGTCGAAGGCGGAGGTGATGACGTCGGCGCAGACTTGTTCGGCGAGCGCGGTGCTGTCCACGATCATGGCGTTCTGCCCGCCGGTTTCGGCGATGAGCACGGGGTCGTCGTCGCGCGCGGCGAGGGTGCGGTTGATCGCCTGGGCGACTTCGGTCGAGCCGGTGAAGACGACGCCGTTCACGCGCGGGTCGGCGGTGAGCGCCGCGCCGATGTCGCCCGCGCCGAGGGCGAGTTGCAGGGCGTCGCGCGGGATGCCGGCCTGGTGCATGAGCTGCACGGCGCGGTAGGCGATGAGGCCGGTCTGTTCGGCGGGTTTGGCGATGACGGTGTTGCCCACGGCAAGGGCGGCCACGACTTCGCCGGTGAAGATGGCGAGCGGGAAGTTCCAGGGGCTGATGGCGACGATGGTGCCGACGGGTGCGCGCGCGGCGCAGGTAGTTTCTGCCTCGTTCGCGTAGTAGCGGCAGAAATCCACCGCTTCGCGCACTTCGGCGACGGCGTTGCCGAGGGTTTTGCCCGCTTCCCGGACGGCGAGCGTCATGAGTTCGGCGGCGTGGGCCTCAAAGAGGTCGGCGATGCGGCGCAGGATGGCGGCGCGTGCGGCGGGGGCGACGGCGGCCCAGCGGCTTTCGGCGTCTTTGGCGGCGCTGATGATGGCGGGGACGGAGGCGGCTTGCAGGAAGGCGGCGTTGCCGACGATGTCGCGGTGATCCGCCGGGTTTGTCACGTCGTGCGGGGCGTCGCTTTCTATGGGCACGGCGGCGATGCTTGCCGCCTGGACGGGCCGCGCGGCGGCGGCGTTCATGTCGCGTTCGAGTTGTTGCAGGACGTGTTCGTTGCTGAAATCGACGCCGCGCGAGTTGGCGCGTTTGTCGCCGTAGAGGTTCTGCGGCAGCGGCAGCGCGGCGTGCATCTTGCCGTGGGTCGCGGCGGCGGCATCCAGCGGGCTTTTGACCAGCTCGTCGATGCTGATGTTTTCGTCCACAATCTGGTTGACGAAGGAAGAGTTCGCGCCGTTTTCGAGCAGGCGGCGGACGAGGTAGGCGAGCAGGGTTTCGTGGGTGCCGACCGGGGCATAGACGCGCACGCGGCGGCCGAGGTTTTGCGGGCCGACGACCTGGTCGTAGAGGGTCTCGCCCATGCCGTGCAGGCATTGGTGCTCGAAGTCTTTGTCCTTGCCCATCTGGTAGATGGCACCGAGGGTATAGGCGTTATGGGTGGCGAATTGCGGGAAGACGGCGTCTTGTGCGGCAAGCAGTTTGCGCGCGCAGGCGAGGTAGGAGACGTCGGTGTGGACTTTGCGGGTATAGACGGGGTAGCCGTCCATGCCGTCCACTTGCGCCCATTTGACTTCGCTGTCCCAGTACGCGCCCTTGACGAGACGAATCATCAGTTTCTGCTTGCTGCGGCGGGCAAGGTCGATCAGGTAATCGATGACGAAGGGGCAGCGTTTTTGATAGGCCTGCACGACGAAACCGATACCTTTGTAGCCCGCCAAATCCGGGTCGGAAACCAGCGCTTCCATCAGGTCGAGCGAGAGTTCGAGGCGGTTGGCTTCTTCGGCGTCGATGTTGATGCCGATGTCGTATTGTTTGCCGAGCAGGAAAAGTTCTTTCAGACGCGGCAGCAGTTCGGTCATCACCCGCTCGTGCTGCGCGCGCCAGTAGCGCGGGTGGATGGCGGAGAGTTTCACCGAGATGCCGTTGCCTTCATAGACGCCCGCGCCCGCCGCATCTTTGCCGATGGCGTGGATGGCATCCACGTAGTCCTGGAAGTAGCGGTCGGCGTCGGCCTGGGTCATCGCCGCTTCGCCGAGCATGTCGAAGGAGTAGCGGTAGCCCATTTTTTCCCGCGCCTTGCCGTTTTTCAGCGCTTCTTCAATGGTTTGCCCGGTAACGAACTGTTTGCCGAGCATGCGCATGGCGAAGTTCACGCCCTGGCGGATAAGCGGCGCGCCGCCCTTGCCGATGATGCGGGTGAGCGCGCTGCCCAGCGATTTTTCATCGCTTGGCGCGGTCAGCTTGCCGGTAATCAGCAGCCCCCAGGCGGAGGCGTTGACGAACATGGACGGGCTGTGTCCCAGGTGGCTTTTCCAGTCGCCGCCGGAAATCTTGTCCTGAATCAGCCGGTTGCGCGTCTCGACATCGGGAATGCGCAGCAGCGCTTCGGCGAGGCACATCAGCGCCACGCCTTCCTCGCTGGACAGGGAAAACTCGTGCATCAGCGCGTCCACGCCGCTGGCCTTGCGGCGGCTTTCGCGCACCTGCTTGACCAGACGACGGGCGAGCGCTTCCGCCTCGCGGCGTTCATCCTCGCTTAACTGCGCGCGCGCCAGCATATCGGCGACGGCCTCCGCCTCGTCGCGGCGATAAGCGGTAGTGATAGCGTCGCGCAGGGCGGATTGAGGATGGGAAAATGCGAACATGATGAAACTCCTTCGTTGTGAAAATAAATGCGTTAAAACGCATTATATGGTGATTTATGCGGATTGGCCGTGTTTTTTGCTGTGGTATTCGCGGTCGCCCTGCTCGAAGCGCTCGATGACGGCGCGAGAGGGGGCGGGCGAGAGCAGCGACACCAGCACGATGGCGAGCGCACAGGCGATAAAACCGGGAACGATTTCATACATCGTCGCATAACCGTGTGCGGCGAGCCACGGATTGACCCCTTCCGCCCAGGCGACGACGACGATGGCGCCGATGGTCATCCCGGCCAGCGCGCCGGCGGCGGTCATCCGCTTCCAGAACAGCGAGAGAATCACCACCGGGCCGAAAGCGGCACCAAAACCCGCCCAGGCGTAGGACACCAGCCCCAGCACGCGGCTGTTCGGGTCGGCGGCAATCACGATGGCAATCACCGCGACCGCCAAAACCATCAGGCGGCCAACCCATACCATTTCAAACTGGCTCGCCGCCGGGCGCAAAAAGCCCTTATAAAAATCCTCGGCAATCGCACTTGAACACACCAATAACTGGCAGGACAGCGTGGACATCACGGCGGCAAGAATGGCGGAGAGAATCACCCCGGCAATCCACGGATTAAACAAAAGCGTTGCAAGGGCAATAAAAATCCGCTCGTGATTGCCCTGCAATTCCGCATTGAGCTTATCGCCAAACACGCCTGCATAGGCAATGCCGAAATAACCAACGGCAACCGCGCCGCCCAGGCACAAAATCATCCAGGTCATGCCAATGCGGCGCGCGCTTTTTAATGAAGGCACATTATCGGCGGCCATAAAGCGGGCAAGAATATGCGGCTGGCCGAAATAGCCCAATCCCCAAGCGGCCGTGGAGACAATGCCGAGGAAAGTCGTGCCGGCAAACAGGCCGCTATACGACTTGCCCGTTTCCTGCGCCATATTGGCAATCGAGAGCGACACATCATCCGGACCACCGACCACAATCAGCACCATGACAGGCGTCAGAATCAGGGCGAAAATCATTAAAGTCGCCTGTACCGTATCCGTCCAGCTCACCGCGAGGAAGCCGCCGAGGAAGGTATAAACAATCGTTGCCCCCGCACCGAGCCACATCGCCTGCGTATAAGAAACATGGAACAGGCTTTCAAAGAGACGCGCCCCGGCAACAATACCCGACGCGCAATAAATCGTGAAAAAGAACAAAATAATCGTCGCGGAAACCACCTTAATCACTGTGCCCAGCGAGCCAAAGCGGTGAAAAAAATAATCCGGCAGCGTTAGGGCGTTATTGTTCAATTCCGTATGCACCCGCAACCTGCCCGCTACCAGCAGCCAGTTAAAATACGCGCCGACCATCAAGCCGATGGCAATCCACGATTGGCTGAGGCCGGAAAGAAACACCGCCCCCGGCAAACCCATCAACAACCAGCCGGACATATCGGAAGCACCGGCCGACATGGCGGTTACAAACGGGCCGAGGCTGCGCCCGCCGAGAATATAGTCATTAAAATCGCGTGTCGAAAAATACGCCGCAATTCCGATTAACAGCACGACAATCAGATACAGACCGAAAGTTACGTGCATCGCATTGAAATTACCCATAAAAAAGCCCTCATCATGAATAAATATTGAGATAAAAATCCGCAGCGCGGACGGGTACAGCAACGTTAACCTGCACAGAAGATAACGTGCATTTAACAATTTATACAGAAAAACCCACGTAAGTCAATCCCTGTAAAAACAAAGAGATACACGAAAAATTTTATAATCACGGAACAAGACGGAAAACGGTAACAAGTACTACCGCGCATAACCACAATGACCCACGAAAATCCCTATATAAAGAACGCATAACCCCAAACGTTAGCCCAACCCGCGCGCAAAAGCGCTAACATACGTCTGGCACCGACCGGACACCACCCGCCCGTCGCCCGGTCAATCAACTGCCCCCCAGCCATAAGGAAAACACCATGCACAAACCCCTCATCACCGCCTGCGCGCTTGCCCTTGCTGCCTCTGCCCACACCGCCGCTAGCGCGCCACAAAGCGGCATTACCCCGCTTTCCGGCTATGCCCACAGTGGAAACCACTGCTACGGCTTCACCGCCCCCGGCGGCTGGACAATGGACAACACCACCCTGGCCGCCGAAGGCATCCCCATGATCTTCCTGCCCGAAGGCAGCGCCTGGAAAAACGCGCCGATGGTCATGTACACCCGCACCAGAAACAACGACACCGCCGCCGACGCGCAGGCCATCATCAAGAAGCAGGTGGACGAAACCATCGCCATGTACCGGGATTCCGAACCCAAACAGACGGTTAGCGCCACCAAAGAAGCCGACATCACGGGCAGGGACGGCGCACACGGCGAACTGTGGCACTACACCGGCTACGCCGGCCCCGATGTCGAAGAAATGGCCGCCTACTTCCCCGGCAAAAACACCCTCGACTTCTTCGTGCTGCAACTGGGCAAAGGTGCCGACCACGCCGCCGGCAAAGCCGCGCTGCACGAACTCGCCGCGAGCTACCACGAACGCGAGCACTGCGAACCCTGCGACGAACAAACACACGGCGCCTGCCGCATCAAGGCGGAATAATTCCCGGAAAAGAATAACTTACGCAGGGCGGGCTTCTCAGCCCGCCTCGGCATTATTACTGCGGCTGAAGCCCCACCTGACGACAACTCAACGCTACTGCGCGCAACACATCGGCGGCAGGCAACCGTAACCGGGCAAACAAAAACACTCAGAACAACAAAAACAAATAGAGAACCTGAATAAATGATGTAAATATCGTAAAAAAAAACACATTGACGTGATATGACCTTGAGAGAATAATCTAATAAACCAATCGCAAGGAGGCGTTCATGCAACAGCCCACTGCCAACACCGCCCCTCACCTTCCGCTGCTGCGGAATCCCTACGCCATCCGGCAGCATCTCTACGTTTCCCCCGCCATCCCCTGCACCGGGAGGAATCTGTCATGCTGACCCCCGCCGATATCTTCAAAGCACTGGCCCTGCTGGGTAATATCCTGTCTCTCGTCTATCTGGCCGTATTCCTGCTCTCCCTGCGGGCGGCATGGAAATTTGTCGGCAAAACGATGGTAGATCATAAACAGCGCCGTCTGCTACAAAGTGCCGCCTGCCTTGCTGTTACCGCACTCTTTATGATCTCTATCGGTAAAGACTATATGGAGCGGCAAACCTATATCCGTAAGCAGCAAGCCAAACGGGATGAATTTCAGGCGCGCTACAACAAAGCCAAAGCCATTTTTGATGAACGCTGCAAAACGGCAGGAGAAAAGATTTATCACACCGTGGAAGGCGTAGAGGGAATTACGCTGCTGAATGTGCCGCAGAAATATACAGATGCGTTAGGGCATGATCCAATGTGGGAGGGCGCAGGAATACCGCAATCAAGCACAGGAAAAAACTATATTAGTGAATTTTTATATTGGGAGGTCAGGAATAAAACTAATGAACTAAAGAGAACCCTAAGAGACGTTGATACTAGGCCTCAAGCAAGAGAAACTTTTATACGCATATTTAGATACGAGCCAAGATTAGAAAAAAATGATGTTATTTATGATGGATATCGTTATGCAGATGTCAAACAACTCGATGGTTCTTATCTGCGTTATCAATATCCAAGTGCTAGTGAAAGAAAAGATAGGGATACAATAATAACAACTCCCCTGAATAGAAAGCCTGCGCGCTATGCTGTAGAGTATTCCCCATTATTAATCCTGCTGATCGTCAATACTGGGTTGCGGGATTGACCATTAATATTTATGATACCGAGACTGATACTTTAATGGCAAGCAAGACTTGGTATAGTATGTAACCTAGACAGGGAAATAGTAACCAGCGTGTCCCATGGGCTTTTGCCAATATGTGTCCTCCATTTGAAGAAGATAGGAGGCATATTATTCGATTTTCTGTTGATCAAGTTGTTAAACCCAAGCAAGGAGACTAATCATGTCCAACAATCAACCGCAAAATATTCCTTCTGCCGCTAAAATGCTGGAAATGGCCTAATAACAAGCCATCATACGATGAAATAGCCAAGATGTCATTATGCTAACTCCTGCCAATATCTTCAACGCACTGGCCCTGCTGGGCAATATCCTGTTCTACACATACTTATTCACGTTCCTGCTTTGTCTGCTTATCGCATGGATAATCGTCGGCAAAGCGATGGAGAATCATCGATGGCGACGACGGCTGCAAAGCGTGGCCTGCCTTGCTGTTACCGCACTCTTTATGATCCCCATCGGCAAAGACTATATAGAGCGGCAAACCTATATCCGTAAACAGCAAGCCAAACGGGATGAATTTCAGGCGCGCTACAACAAAGCCAAAGCCATTTTTGATGAACGCTGCAAAACGGCAGGAGAAAAGATTTATCACACCGTGGAAGGCGTAGAGGGAATTACGCTCCTGAATGTACCACAGGAATATACACATGCATTAATTGATGATCCAATGTGGGAAGGGGCCGCATTACCTTATTCTGGTGGGGGTAATAATTATATAAGAAATTTCTTAGATTGGGAACTAAGAAGTAAGTCTAATACTCCTCAACGTTCTCTAAGAGATGTTGATCCCAGCCCAAGAAATAAAGAAACGTTTAAACGCATATTTGGGTATGAAAAAAAGTTAGAAATTGATGATAGAGTTTATGATGGATACAGTTATACTGATGTCAGACAACCGGATGGTTCTTATTTACGTTATCAATATCCAAGTGCTAGTGAAAGAAAAGATAGGGATACAATAATAACAACTCCCCTGGATAGAAAGCCTGCGCGCTATGCCGTAGAGTATTCCCCATTATTAATCCTGCTGATCGTCAATACTGGGTTGCAGGATTAACTATCAATATTTACGATAATGAGACTGATACTTTAATGGCAAGTAAGACTTGGTATAGTATGGAGCCTGGGCAAGGAAATAGAAACCAGCGGGTGCCTTGGGCATTTGCTAATGTTTGTCCTAGTTCTAATCAAAATCAACGTGATGTTATTCGCTTTTTCGTTGATCAAGTTGTTAAACCCAAGCAAGGAGACTAAGCCATGCCTGATGAACAATTGCAAAACATTCCTTCTGCAGCTGAAATGTTAGAAATGGCAAAGCTACAAATCGTAGCAGAAAATTTTTTAGAAGGAAAGCTTGAAGATAATGAAAATAGGGTTCCCTCTCCTAGGAAGTCCTATGAGAAAGACGACATAAGAATAAATAAGGACTTACTGACATATGGAAATAATTACACAAGTAAGTTAACTGAAATTCAAGCTGAAAAATTCCTAAATAACTGGGAAGTCATTTCCTATATGCCAATCACCGATACCGGTTTTTCCGGCACCCTGTTTAGGGTAAAGCAGCCTATCGAGGATAATAAAGGTAACGTGATTGTTGAAAAAGACCAGTTGGTCATGTCTTTCCACAGTACTGAATTTATTGATGATAGTACGCGTGACAACCAGGCAACCAATACGCTGGAAATTGCTGAAAAAGGTTGGGCATTTGGTCAAATTGATGATATGGAACGCTGGTATCAGTCTTTGCGTGAAAATAAGGTTATTGGTGATGGCGAGAAAATCAGCCTGACCGGATACAGCCTGGGAGGGCGTTTGGCAACAGTTTTTGACACCCTGTATTGAGATAGATATGGATTAAATTAATTGGGAGAGGTTGTTGAAAACAAGAAATCAGATCGCTTTAAATTGGTTGGATAATGAAGGGCTTTATAAGGAAAGTCTGTTAATATATTTAGCCATAATATGCTTTTGGATAGTATTGGGATACTATACCTTAGGCTTTGAAATATCAATTTATAGCTTGCAACAAAACTTGCTGCTGAATTTTTTCTATTTCCTTCTTCTGTGTGCAGCAGTTTTATTAACCCCTTTTTGGTATTCTCTATTTTTCATTAATGCTGCAACAAATAAAAAGCTGAAAAATAAAATTCTTTTGGCAGTATGTCAAATAGAAAATAAAGAATTGGCAATGAGTGTTAAGGAATACCTAATAAATAAAGGTGAATTGCTACGTAGAAAGTATCAAAAAATAGCACTGTATTTTCTTGGTTGTTATTTTTTATTTGAGATATTTTATATCAGCGCTTGGGTAAAAAATTTTCAACTCATATGGGAACCCTCCCTGGTTAAGAGCATTGTTGCCTGGATGATTGATAACACCTCTTTGTCTTCTGAAAAAACTAGAAGCATAAAATTATTCTCAATATCTTTAAACAGGACGGTAGTTAGTGGGTTGGTTACAGAAAGAGAGTTTTTATTCTCAAAGGCAGGAGATTCTGTGTTATTATTTAATTTTTTTAGAACATTATTTTTTGTTCCCATGCTGGCTTCATTCTCCATATTATTATGGGATTTTTTTGACGCAGCAGGGTTGGAAGCGTTGAAACTATACAATGCTAATTCAGTTAAAGCACTTTTATGGTCTCTAACTGCCACCTTGGTAATGTCGTTTGTACTGATAGGTGGTTTACTTTCCTTGGTTAATAGTATTGACTTTAAATTAAACATGGTATATAAGGGGGCGTGGCCATATGAACTTTGGGTTAATTTGGGTTTTGTTTCTATAATTGTAGGCGTAAAATTTATTATCAGTTGGCTTTTTTATTTTAAAAAAGCCTTAAGCAAAAGGAGTAAGTGATGAGTAATCAAAACAATAGTTTGACAGATTACATTGTTGAAACCGTGTTTGAAGCCGTGCGAGATAACACAATATGTGATGTAAGAAATAATGCAGCGACATTTGCATTCAGCAATGTTACCCGTCTGGGCGCGGTTCTTATTGGTGAAATAATACTTGATTATCATAAACCAGATCTTAAGTCAATTAAAGATCTTAAGCCTGGTTTTGAAAAGGTTATAGTCACTGCTGTATAAAGACGCAGTAGTATGGAGATGTTGGCGGTCCTAGATGATTATGTAGAGAATAGTTCATATAAAGGAAAGAATTCAGTTTTGGAACGCCTTCGCTCCGTTTTAAATCAAAATATCAAGAATGCTAACAATAATTTGGAAGCCCTTCTCAAGAAAATAGGAATTGATTTTGATGCAAATAAAAAATCTTTATCTGCTGTTTTCAACAAATTAGTTGGTCCGAATTTTGAGAGTTTGTTGTATTCCAAATTAGATAAACTCTTCAATTATGGTGGCTATCTAAAGGCAATGTTAACAAAATTTGATCCTAATAATGCTGAGGATTACGGTGCCGCCTGGAATTCTGCAATAGTAACGCCACTTGAAGGTAATTTTATCTCTGGTAAATCAGTCGGAATATTAGAGAAAATAAAGAGATTTCCTTTTCTGTCGGCAAAAAACCTGCTTGGAATAACAGCAAGAGGAGTTTTTGCAGGAATTGCTACAGATTTATACTTTAAAGCGGTTTATAATTCTGCAGAATGGGTTTTTGATAAATTAGGTTTATATGATGCGGAATGGTATATTAATACAATAGATTCTATAACCCCATTTTTATTTAATGATTTGTCTCAAAATAAGTTAGACAATGTAATAAAGATAACGCATCTTATCTCAAAGGGCTTCCGAGATGGCGGAGGAGAGGTTTTGCCTTTTGAAGATATAGGTACACTATTCGGTGATGAGGATTATAAGGATATGGATTATGAAAAAACGGTACGAATTTTTGGAGAGATTTATAAACTGATTACAAACTTGCCTCTTCCGCAAGGGGCAATAAATGATGAGGCTTCGCTGTCTCAGTTTTTAGATACAGCCGAGATTCACAAACTTTTCTTTTTTAAAGAAGGGCGGAAATTGATACCTACAGAATCCTCGGAATTTTTAGTAACTTATGCAAAAGGACAGAATAATTTAGGAATAGCCACCCGTTATGCTCTAAAGCACAAGATGGATTTTATTCTTGTAGATAAAGATATATATACGCAAGAAAGGCTAAAAGATGAATATCAGGAATTGATAATATTTGATCCCAGTAATCAAGAAACTTATTATGGAATGACTAATGAGTATTTGCACTATAGTGCTGAGATGTTAGGAAAAGAAAATATATTTACTGATGAAGAATACACTGTTATTTATAAGGATCTAGCATCAGGAAAAAATAATATACGCATTGGTAAACGAGATATACCGGTGGTAAGTGCGATTGTCGGCGTGGTAGGAGGAATTATTTCTTGGATTGCTTCGGCTATTGCCGGAATAGGAAAAAGAGAAGCCAAAAGAGTTATCTTCGGCACAAATGATGCAGACAGCCAAGAATCTTTACAAGGCGGTAATTTGAGCGGTGATTACATTTTTGGCGGTGGCGGAGAAGATATCCTTGATGGCAAAGAAGGTGATGACTACCTGGAAGGTGGCAAAGACTTTGACACCTATATCATCCAAGGTAAAGATACAGTATTGGATGTCGACGGCCAGGGTCGGCTGATATTTGACAATGAAAAAGGCGAAAGCCCGACTTTGTTTTCGAATAGCACAGACAATGCCTTTGCCTCTGACGGATTATGGTTCAGTGTAAATAAAAAAGGAGATGCGGATAACAAGTTTGTTGCCCGGCAGGATAATGATGACCTGATCATTACCCAAAGCGGCAGCGGGCATAAAGCAACAATCAAGAATTATTTCAAGCAGGTCGGAAAGGTCGAAGGGCATCCGCTCGGTATTGAGCTGAAGCAGAGTGACGTGGACAAGACTTCTCCGGGAGCGCCCAAGATCTTTGATTTCAGTGCCTTTAAGGAGCAGGAGCATACTTACGGCTTCAAGTCTTCCGACAATGTCGAAATCAGGGGAACGGTTTTGCGTGACAGCATAGATGCCGGACCGTTGAAGGCGGATAAGGATACGGGTTTTGCCTTGGTAGCACGCACCGGCGCGGGCAACGACCTTGTTTTCGGCAGTTTTGAGCGCGACTGGATCCATGGCGGCGATGATGCCGATATTCTGAACGGCAGCCGCTTCATTCTGCCGGACAACGACAGGCGCAGCGACGATGATAAGAAGGAGGACAGGGATGAAATCATCGGCGGCGGTGGCGGGGACTTCATCAACGGCATGGCAGGTGATGATGTGCTCTATGCCGACAAGCAGGAAAGCCATTTGGAGAAGGGCAATGTCGTTATCACGGAGCAGGGTGACTGGGGTGCTCGGCGGCGAAGGAAACGATCAGCTTTTCGGCAGCGTCAATCAGGATTTCCTGCAAGGCGGCGAAGGCAGCGACACGGTCATCGGCGGTGCCGGCAACGATATTATTCTCGGCGACGGTGTGATGCGCGCCGATGTGCAAATGAAGCGGAAGTTTCATCCGTTGCCTTTCGATGCTGCCGTGAAATACACGCCTTCTTACGGTCCCGGCGGGGTAACCATCATCACGCCGGAGATACTCTCGGAGCAGGCCAAAAACTATCCTGCGCTGGATCACACTTTTGATGGCAAATCGTGGGAGACGGTCGGCAACCAGAATACCGCCAATCTGCCCCCGGAGCTTGTCGGCTGGAGCATCAAGATTTTGCGTGACGAAGGGGATTACGCGATCAACGCCCCGTTCGGGTATAAAGACAAGGAAGAGCACCGCGCCGCAAGCGGTGGCGCGCAGGATTTCCTCTA